>ONGP01000045.1 GCA_900317405.1 uncultured Prevotella sp. | reverse complement strand
CCTGGCACAGCAGCCTTGATGCCTGACAGCAGTGAGTGCTGATGAGCTTCGGTAGGAGTTCCGCCATAATTACCATTCAACATGTTTACATCGTCGGCGTTAGGACCAAGCACAGCCAGAGTCTTGATATTCTTTGAGAGAGGCAATACTGCGCCCTTGTTTTCGAGCAATACCATACTCTCGCGTGCAGCCTGAGTGGCCATAGCATCATTCTTCTCGCTACTGATAACCTCAGGACCAAGATTTGCCCATGGCAACATCTCTGCAGGATCGAACATTCCCAGTTCAAAGCGTCCCATCAAGGTCTTGCGTAGATGGTCGTCGAGAACATACTCCTTGATGATACCTTTTTTCAGAGCATCAACCAGGCTCATAAACACCTTTCCGCACTCCAGGTCGGTACCGTTAAGTACGGCATCAACTGATGCAGAAAGCGGACCCTTATGAGTTTCGTGCTGACCTTTGTTGTAGAAGTTGTTGATGGCATCGCAGTCAGTAAGTACGATAGCGTCGTAGCCCCACTTGTTTCGCAGGATGTCAATCAACAGACGGTCGCTGGTACAACATGGCTTGCCCTCAAATCGCTGATAGGCACACATCACCTCGCGTACATTTGCCTTCTTTACCAGTGCCTTGAATGCAGGCAGATATGTCTCCCACAAATCACGGTTGGTTGGCTCTACATTCATTGAGTGGCGCAGTGGCTCCGGTCCACTGTGCACAGCATAGTGCTTGGCACAAGCGTGAGTCTTGAAATACTTATCATTGTTGCCCTGCATACCCAGCACGGTCTGCACACCCAGTACAGCATTCATATAGGGGTCCTCGCCGCATGTCTCCTGGCCACGGCCCCAACGAGGGTCGCGGAAGATGTTTACGTTAGGACACCAGAATGTGAGTTCAGGATTGCCTGGGTAGTAAACCACACCCATGGGCACGTTGAACAGTTTAGGATCGTTGTGGTCAGTACGGTTCCAATTGGCACGGGCCTCATCTGATACCTGCGAGAATACATCGTAGAAAAGCTGTGCATTGAATGCAGCAGCCATGCCGATAGGCTGGGGATAAACGGTATATCCGCCCTGACGAACACCATGACAAGCCTCGCTCCACCAGTTGTAGCTGGGGATGCCCAGACGGTCGATAGATATCGACTTGTTCATCATCAGTCCCACCTTCTCCTCAGGAGTTAGCAGACTCAACAGATTTTCTACACGTTCTTTGTAACTGAGCTTGGTATCCAGATACGGATACTTAGCCTGGGCAAACACACTTGTGCCCAACATTGCCATAACGGCTAAAGTTAAAAGTTTCTTCATCATAGTTTGATAATAGTAATGTAATAAGTTAAGAATTTGGGTGCAAAGATACGAATTAGTGAGTAAAATTCCAAATTAATTTGAGAATTTTCGAGCGTGAGTATCTTCGGCGCTGCCAAAGATAGTTATTTTTTCCTACGGATTATACGGATTATGCAGATTTTTTATTATCTTTGCACTCAGAATGATTAAAATATAATAGATTATGGCAAAAGTTTATGTATTTCTGGCAGATGGCTTCGAGGATGTTGAGGCTCTGATTCCTATCGACGTATTGCGTCGTGGAGGTGTTGACGTTACAACGGTTAGCATCTCTGAGTTTCCATTGGTTCAGTCGGCTCACGGCGTAAACATCGAGGCCGACATACTGTTTGAGCAGGGCAACTATACCGATGCCGACCTGCTGATGCTGCCTGGAGGTATGCCAGGTGCCAGCAATCTGTATATGCACGATGGTGTGTGCAAGGCTGTCAAGGCTCAGTTTGCTGCCGGCAAGAAGGTGTCTGCCATCTGCGCTGCTCCTGGTGTGGTACTTGCTCCACTGGGCATAGTTGACGGCAAGAAGGCCACATGCTATCCTGGATTCGAGAAGGCTCTGGCCGAAAACGGTGCTACATACACAGCCGACCTGGTGACAGTAGATGGCAACGTAACCACTGCCGAGGGTCCTGCTGCAGCATTCCCATATGCTTACGAGCTTCTCTCTCAGTTGGTCGACAAGCAGACTTCTGGCCAGATAGCCGAGGGCATGCGTTTCAAACACTTGATGCAGAAATAATGGATTATATCATTATAGTAGCAGGCGGAAAGGGCTTGCGCATGGGGAGCGATATTCCCAAGCAGTTTCTGCCTATTGGCGGTAAGCCCGTACTGATGCGCACGCTTGAACGATTCCGCGAGTACTCTAAGGACATCCAGATTATCCTGGTATTGCCCGAGTCACAGCAGGAGTACTGGCATCAGCTCTGCCACGAATATCATTTCGGCGTGGAATACACACTGGCCAACGGTGGACAGACACGTTTCCACTCTGTGCAGAACGGATTGGCCAAGGTGCCCGATGATGCACAGGGCGTGGTAGGTGTGCACGATGGTGTGCGCCCATTCCCCAGCATCGAGGTGATAAAGAATTGTTACGAGACTGCCCGCACCGCCAAGGCCGTCATCCCCGTGATTCCTGTCGTCGAAACCGTCAGACAGTTAATTGATAGTGACTCTCAACTCTCAATTCTCAATTCTCAATTATCAAAGACTGTTCCTCGCGATCATTACCGATTGGTGCAGACACCACAGACCTTCGACATACAGCTGCTTAAGGCCGCCAATCGTCAACCATACAACGATGGTTTTACTGATGATGCCTCGGTAGTCGAAGCATTCGGTCACAAGATAACGCTGGTAGAAGGCAATCGCGAAAATATCAAGATTACCACCCCCTACGATCTCAAAATCGCTGAGGTTCTGATATAGAATGGATATACTCTCACAGGACATAAAATACCTGCCTGGCGTAGGCCCTAACCGCAAAAAGATGCTGAGCAATGAGCTTGGCATTGAGTGCTATGGCGACCTGCTTGAGTATTATCCGTACAAATACGTCGACCGTTCCAAAGTCTACACCATCCACGAACTCACTGGCGACATGCCGTTTGTTCAGGTGGTGGGACACATCCTGAGTTTCGAGACCTTCGCAATGGGTCCGCGCAAGGAGCGCGTGGTAGCCCACTTCAGCGATGGCACAGGCATCTGCGACCTAACATGGTTTAATGGCGGCAAATATGCCAAACAGAACTATAAGATAGGTGTGCAGTATCTGGTGTTCGGCAAACCCACTGTGTTCAACAACCGCATCAACTTCACACACCCCGACCTTGACGATGCTTCTAAGGTCGACCTCTCGGCTATGGGGCTCCAGCCGTATTACAACACGACTGAGAAGATGAAGAAGAGCGGGCTCAACTCGCGTGCTATCGAGCGACTCACCAAGACGCTTATCGAGAAGCTCCCACCCCAGCCCGAGACCATCCCCGACTTCATATATCAGCCACTTCATCTAGTAGAGCGCGACTTTGCCCTGCGCACGGTCCACTATCCCCAAAACGCCAAGGACCTGGAGCGAGCCCGACTGCGACTTAAGTTCGAGGAGCTATTCTTTATCCAGCTTAATATATTAAGGTACGCGAGCGACCAGCGCCGCAAGTATCGCGGCTATGTTTTCTCTAAAGTCGGCGATGTGTTCAACACATTCTACAGTCAGTACCTGCCCTTCCCACTCACCGGAGCACAAAAGCGCGTGATACGCGAGATACGTCAGGACATGGGTTCCGGCCGACAGATGAACCGTCTGCTGCAGGGCGATGTGGGTAGCGGTAAGACGCTTGTGGCACTTATGTCTATGCTCATTGCCATCGACAACGGCTACCAGGCCTGCATCATGGCACCAACCGAGATACTTGCCGAGCAGCACCTGCAGACCATCATGGGATTCCTTAAGGATATGAATCTGCGTGTGGCCCTGCTCACTGGCATAGTAAAAGGCAAGCGCCGACAGGAAGTGCTCGACGGACTGATGGACGGAACCATCAACATACTTGTTGGCACCCACGCCGTTATCGAGGACACCGTACAGTTTGCCCGCCTGGGCTTTGTGGTGGTCGACGAGCAGCACCGTTTTGGTGTGGCCCAGCGCGCCAAGCTGTGGAACAAGAGCGCCAACCCGCCCCACGTACTCGTGATGACTGCCACCCCTATCCCCCGTACACTCGCAATGACACTATATGGCGACCTCGACGTGAGCGTCATCGACGAACTGCCACCTGGTCGCAAACCCGTCCGCACCACTCATGTGTTCGACTCGCGCATGACGTCGCTCTACGATGGCATCCGCAATCAGATACGCGAAGGCCGACAGGTCTACATCGTGTTCCCACTCATCGAAGAGAGCGCCAAGAGCGACCTGAAGAACCTGGAGGACGGATTCGAGGTTCTGCGCGAGGCATTCCCCGAATTCCGATTAAGCAAGGTACACGGACGTATGAAACCTAAGGACAAAGAGGAAGAGATGCAGAAGTTCGTACGTGGTGAAACTCAGATACTTGTGGCCACCACGGTCATCGAGGTGGGTGTGAATGTTCCTAACGCATCGGTGATGGTCATCCTCGAGGCCCAGCGCTTCGGCCTGGCCCAGTTGCACCAGCTCCGCGGTCGTGTGGGGCGCGGTGCCGATCAGTCGTTCTGCATCCTCGTCACCCCCTTCAAACTGAGCGAAGACACCCGCAAACGTATCGACATCATGTGCGATACCAACGATGGTTTCCGCATAGCCGAGGCCGACCTGAAACTGCGCGGTCCTGGCGATCTGGAAGGCACACAACAGAGCGGTATGGCCTTCGACCTGAAGATAGCCGATATAGCCCGCGACGGACAGATAGTACAGATGGCGCGCGACGAAGCACAGAAGATCATCGACGAGGACCCAGAGTGTAACTCCGCTAAATTCAGCATGTTATGGAACCGACTGCGCCAACTTCGTAAAACAAATATTAATTGGGCGGCTATTTCCTAAAACTATGTTAAGATACTGTGTTATCGTGCACATAATTAATAAATATGTCGTATCTTTGCACTCGAAATCTTTTTCTAACATAGTAACCAAATGAAAAAATTGTTTATCTTTGCACTGATGATTATGCTTTCTATGAGCAACAATGCTCTTGGAAGGATTAATCCTGATGAGAAGTCAGATGATAGCAAAGAAGAGGCAGAGATTGGCAATTTCGATTTCATTTACGGTACTCAGGACGATCTCAACGAGGAGTTTGAGCGCACAGAGATGGTTATGAGCGAGGCGTTCTCGCATATCGGCACCCGCTACCGCTCAGGCGCCAAGGGTCCTAGCGCATTCGATTGTTCCGGTTTCACCAGCTATGTTTTCAAGCAGCAGACAAATGTATTTATTGGAGCCTCTTCTAGAGACCAGTATGCTCGCAATATCCCCATCACCCGCGATGAACTGCAGAGTGGCGACCTGGTATTCTTTACCAGTCCACGTTCTGGCCGTGGCGTAGGCCATGTCGGCATCGTGGTCGATGTTGATCCTGTTACGCAGACCTTCACCTTTATCCACGCTAGTACCAGCAGTGGTGTGAAGATCAGCAACTCTACAGATTCTGGCTATGCCAACCGCTACGTAGGAGCACGCAGACCTCTACTATAAACCCTATCTATGATAAGAAAACTATTCATGATTACGTTCATGACATGCTCGATGGCAGGTCATGCGCAAGATCTGTCTATCGCCATGACCGGCGATGTGATGATGGGCACCACATTCCCAAGCATCATGCTACCAGCTCACGAGGGGCGCGACCTTTTTAAGGATGCCAAGGACATCTTGTCGGCCGCCGACCTTACAGTAGGAAATCTGGAAGGTGCTATCTGCGATGGCGGAACCAGCACCAAGGGCACTGGCCCCAATTCATACGCATTCCGCACACCCACCAGCTATGGTCATCTGCTCCGCGAGGCCGGTTTCGACTTCATGAGCATGGCCAACAATCACG
This sequence comes from uncultured Prevotella sp., assembly GCA_900317405.1. Taxonomy (GTDB): domain Bacteria; phylum Bacteroidota; class Bacteroidia; order Bacteroidales; family Bacteroidaceae; genus Prevotella. The sequence continues at coordinate 7,834 of ONGP01000045.1, read as the reverse complement.
CCAACGACTTTGGTCTGGAGGGTATCGAGTCTACCGAGAATGTACTTAAGTCGCAGGGCATCCTGTTTTCCGGCATCGATGGTCGCGTAGAGAGCACCGCCATCGAGCGCAACGGACTCACCATCGGCCTCTGCGCATTCGGCCATAACAGCTACACCATCAAGCACCTCGACCTTACCACTGTTGGTCGCATAGTTGATGATCTGGTGCGCCGCTGCGATCTGGTCATAGTGTCGTTTCATGGTGGTGCCGAGGGCAAAAGCAGACGACGACTGCCCTTCGGTCCCGAGACATTCCTAGGCGAGAATCGCGGTTCGCTCCGTCAGCTGGCCCACTTCTGTGTCGACCATGGCGCCGATGTTGTCTACGGCCACGGCCCCCACGTAGTTCGTGGTGTTGAGGTCTACAAAGGTCGCTTCATCGCATATAGCCTTGGCAACTTCTGCACCCCATACAATGTCAACCTGACCGGCATCTCCGGCTATGCTCCGATAGTAGAAATCACCGTTGATAAGGAAGGTGCTTTCAAGCATGGTAAGATACATTCTTTCATCCAGACCCGGGGCATCGGACCTCGTACTGACAAGACTAAAAGCGTGGCTCACGAGATGAAAAATCTCAGCGAAATCGACCTTCCGCAGAGTCAGGCAAGAATCGACCTAAACGGCAATATTGAGCTCAAAAAATAAAAAAATAAGCGTGTAAAGTGTTAAAAGTGAACAAAAAACACTGATATATTGTGGATTTTCATTCATTATTAGTACCTTTGCACCGGATTTTTGAAATTAACTCAACTAAAAAGGATTAAAATTGATTATGATTATAAGTAATATAAAGAAACTGGCCGTGTTGGCATTTGCAGCATTTGTAGCGACTCCAGTAGCCGCTCAGGATCTGTTGGCTAAGCAGGCACCAGTTGACCGCAAGATGAAGGCAGTAGACTCAATGGTTCTTAAGCGAATCATCGAGCAGGAGGAAAAATACAATCCATCTGCCGACCTCTATGAGGACTGGAACAACGTATATGCTCATCGCGAAACTACCCTCCCCGATTCATTCCGTATTGATCTGAGAGGTTTCCATATGCCAACAGATAGCCGTGTAGTTACATCTAACTTCGGTTCTCGTTGGGGACGCCAGCACAAGGGTCTCGACATCAAGGTCTACATTGGCGATACCATCCGCGCTGCATTCAGCGGCAAGATCCGTATCGTTAAGTACGAGCCTAAGGGTTATGGTAAGTATGTAGTTATCCGCCACCACAATGGTCTGGAGACTATCTATGGTCATATGTCAAAGCACCTGGTTGTTGAGAATCAGGAGGTTAAGGCTGGTGAGCCTATCGGTCTTGGTGGTAACACCGGTCGTAGCACAGGTTCACACCTGCACTTCGAGACACGTCTCTGCGGTGTAGCCCTCAACCCAGCTCTGATGTTCGACTTCCGCAATCAGGATGTTGTAGGCGACTTCTACAACTTCAACCGCAAGCACTATGCTGCCGAGTCAGCTCAGGCTACACGCCTGCGTGGTGCAGGTGGTAGCGTAACCACTAGCGATGACGATCTCGACCTGGCAGTTTCTTCTACACCCGCACGTGCTACATCTAATGTACACTTCCACAAGGTAAAGAAGGGTGACACCCTGCAGGCCATCGCTCGCAAGTGCCACACCACAGTCGACAAGCTCTGCAAGCTGAACCACATCGGAAAGAACATCCGCTTGCGTCCAGGACAAATTTTGAAATACAATTAAAAAAAATATAAAGAATCCCGTCAAGTTGACGGGATTTTTTGTATTTTTGTCGCAGCAAATAGAAAAACCTAAAAACGAAAGCGTATGTACGACAAGGAAAGAGGGCTTTATGTAGCCCACTGCTCTAACGGAGCACTAAGTATCACAGGTAAGATGGCCAACCGCCACGGTCTGATTGCAGGAGCCACAGGTACAGGTAAGACCGTCACCCTGCAGGTGATGGCCGAGACATTCTGTCAGGCAGGCGTACCCTGCTTTATGGCCGACATGAAGGGCGACCTGTCTGGTATCTCACAGGTAGGTAAGATGAGCGGCTTCATCGAGAAGCGTCTACCCGAGTTCCAGATCGAGAATCCTGAGTTCCAAAGTTGTCCTGTACGCTTCTTCGACGTATATGGCGAACAAGGGCACCCCATGCGTGCCACCATCAGTCAGATGGGCCCACAGCTGCTGTCGCGCCTGCTCGAACTCAACGAGACTCAGGACGGTGTGCTCAACATCGTGTTCCGCATAGCCGACGAGCGCGGACTGCTCATCCTCGACCTTAAGGACCTGCGCGCCATGCTCGACTATGTATCGCAGCATGCCAAGGAGTACACTACCAAATACGGCAACATATCATCAGCATCCGTCGGTGCCATCCAGCGCGCCCTGTTGCAGCTGGAGAACCAGGGAGCCGATAAGTTCTTTGGCGAGCCATCGTTCGACATATACGACCTGATGCAGACCGAGGGAGGCAAGGGCATAATGAACGTGCTGGCTGCCGACAAACTGATGATGCAGCCCAAGCTATATTCTACCTTCCTGTTGTGGTTGCTCTCAGAGCTCTACTCTACCCTGCCCGAGGTGGGCGATATGGAGTTGCCGAAGCTCGTATTCTTCTTCGACGAGGCCCACATGCTGTTCGATGGCACATCCAAGGCCCTGCTCGACAAGATCGAACAGGTAATCCGCTTGATACGTTCTAAGGGGGTAGGCATCTACTTTATCACCCAGAGTCCTACCGATATTCCAGAGAACATCCTTGGTCAGTTGGGCAACCGTGTGCAGCACGCCCTGCGCGCCTACACCCCGAAGGACCAGAAGGCTGTAAAAACCGCTGCCGACACCTTCCGTCCTAACCCCGATTTCAAGACCGACGAGGCTATCATGAACCTCGAGACGGGTGAGGCACTGGTTAGTTTCCTCGACGAGAAGGGCGCTCCAAGCATCGTTGAGCGCGCCAAGATACTGTTCCCACTCTCACAGATCGGTGCCGTCACCGAGGGTCAGCGCCTCGACATCATCAAACAGAGTCGCATCTATGGCAAATACGATACTCCGATTGACCGCGAGAGCGCCTTCGAGGTACTGATGGCCGAAGCCGACCGTGCCCTGCAGGAGCAAGAGCAGCAACAGACCGAGATAGAGGTTCCTCAGCCAGAGGCTAAAGCCGAGAAGAAAAAGCCAGGTATGATGAGTAAGGTGCTCAAGGCCGTCCTCACCGCCATCACTTCTACCTTCGCCGCCATCCTTGGCACCTACGTCAGCGACAAGGTGACAGGCAAGAAGACCAAGTCGCGCACCTCTACCACCGGTCGAGTAGCCAAAAACGCCACCAGTGCCGCCACCCGCACCATCACCAAGGAACTCACCCGCGACATCCTCGGCAATCTAATAAAGTAATTAAATATTCTCGCAAATAGTATAAGTATACCGCTGTCGCTCGACGGTGGTATATTTATATTTTGTAGTGTCGATAAGTGATTTTACGTCGTGGGTTATGCCGGTGCCGATGAGTTTTGAGGTTGCCTCTTTCATGGTCCAAAAGCGGATGAAAGTGGCAGCCGGGTTATCGGTTTTTGCCATTTCTGCTATTTCTTCATCGTTCAACGTGTAGTTTATCAGACTTTCACTAAACTCACGATGGGATTCCACGTCCACGCCTACGGGCTTGTCGCTGATGGCGCAGACCACGGCCTCCTTGCAGTGGCTCAGGTTGAAGTATATCTCAGGATGCCCCACGATGCTAGGTTTGCCGTGTTCGTTGTATTCGAAGATAGGATTGTCCGTCAATCCATACTCCTTCTGCAGACCTTCCTTCAGTAGTTGATAAGCCAGCACACAGAGTCGCTGTCCCTGTTCGTGCTTAAACTTCAGGGCCTGTTCGCGCCGCTGATCCGAAATATCCTTCAGCGCCGCCTCCAGATCAAAGTCCCATATATCCTCGCTTACGTAAATCATTATATTCCGATTTCAGGCATAGGTATCTTGCGGTTGGGGTTTTCTTTGGCACCTAGGGTGATGAGTTCCTGGGCCTTTTGGGTTACGCTCTGGCGACCGGTGATGAGCTTGTTGTTGGTATTGTCGTAAGCCTTCTGCACAGCCTCTATCTTTGTTCCCAGGTCATTGTAACGCTGAACAAAGTCACCCAGACGGTCAAGCAACTGCTCGGCCAGTCCAAAGACCTTCTCTTGATTCTCGGCCTGCTGGTTCTGCACCCAGGCTATGTGTATCATGTGCAGGATGCCCAGCAGGTTCTGCTCGCCAGTCACAAACACCTTCTTCTCGAAAGCCTCGCGCCACAGCGTAGGATCGTTGGCCAGTGCCAACTGCAGCGACGATTCGAACGGCACAAACATTATCACAAAATCTATCACGTCGCGACCATTCTTTACGTATTTAGAATAGTCCTTGCGAGCCAACTCGTTTACATGCTGGCGCACGCTCTTGATGTGCTCCTGCAGATAGCGGTCCTTATCCTCAGGCGATTCTGCATTCACGTATTTCTCATAGGCCACCAGCGACACCTTTGAGTCGATGATAGCGTCCTGTCCCTGCGGGTAGTGCAGTATCACGTCGGGCTGCATCTCCTTACCAGTCTCGTCGTGCTTCATGGGACGTCCCAGTTCGTCGCGCAGGCGGGCCTGCACCTCGTAGTGTATACCCTCGGTCAGCCCCTGCGAAGTAAGCAGGTCGCCCAGTATTATCTCGCCCATGTTTCCGCTCACCTTGTTGTCGCGGCGCAGCACATTGGTCAGGCTCTCAGCCTTCTCACCCAGCTGTTGTGTCTGCTGCATCATCATCAGCATCTGCTCTCGGAACGATGCCGAATGGGCGGCACTCTCCTTCTGGTTGTCGTTGATGGCCTTCTGCATATTGGCTATCGCATCCTTCAGCGGTTGAGTGATGCCCGACATGGTCTCGGTGTTCGACTCCTTGAGCTTAGAAGCGCTCAGCTCCAGCAGCTGCTGTGCCATATTCTTGAATCGCGCCTCGTTGCGCTGCAGTTCCTCGGTCATCTGCTGATGTAGCAGCTCCAGCTCACGCCCCTGCGATTCGACCTTGGCATGCAGGTCTCTGTTCTCGGACTCAAGATGCTGTACGCGACTGGTCTTCTCGGCCAGTTGTTCGGTCTTCATCTTCAGTTCGATATCAGCCTTGCCGCCCGCAATGCGCAGAGCGTCCATACGGCGGTCCATCAGCAGATAGAGCACCACGGCGCCTACCGCTATACCTATTACAATATACAATACAACCATCATCTTTTGTTAATTTTGCTGCAAAGTTAATAAAAATCTGTATAATCCGTAACAACCATAGCAAAAAATAACTATATTTGCGGCAACAAATCTATTCACCATTAACTTAAAACTTTAAATTATGGATTACAAGATTATTGACATCGAAGGTGTTGGCGACGTTTACGCCGAGAAACTGATTGCCGCTGGTATCAACAAGGTTAGTGAACTGCTGGCAAAGTGTGCTGCCCCTAAGGGACGCAAGGAGTTGGCTGAGGCCACTGGTATCCCCGAGAAGCTGATTCTACGCTGGACAAACCATGCAGACTTGTTCCGTGTAAATGGTGTAGGACCCCAGTTTGCCGAGTTGCTCGAGAAGGCAGGTGTTGACACTGTTAAGGAGTTCCGTCATCGTGTACCCGAGAACCTCCAGCCCAAGCTAGAGGAGATCAACGCCCAGTTCCACATCTGTGGCCGAGTACCCGCAGTAAGCGAAATCGCCAAAATGGTAGAAGAAGCCAAAGGCCTGGAGCCAATGATGACTTACTAAAATAAGAATCCCCTCAAATTTGAGGGGATTTCTTTTAGTTATTCGTTGGTGTCAAAAAGAGTATTTATTTCTTGTTATATACAAGATCTAACCCCTGTTTTGTATAGAACTTAAACTTATGATCACTAGAAATCAATGGCATACGATTGGTAATAGCATGCGCAATGATGATATGGTCAGACGGATCTTTATGATCCTCAGCTTTATTAATTTCTAAACGAGCATAAGTATCCAATTGCTCTTCGCCAACAGGAAGAATCCTAATATAGAATTGCTCTCTGATGGCTTCAACCATCTCAGCAGCAGTACTCCAAAAACGAGACACAATACCGCCATTATTGAATCCGACAATCATTTCTTTAACACTCTCAGCACTTAAAAAGAAAGTATTTTCGTAGTCTTCAAGAATCGCTATTACATCCTTACTAAGCGAATCGCGGTCAATGGCTGCATAAATAAAAATATTAGTATCTAGTAAGTAACGCATGCTTATAGGAGAAATTTAGGGTCAATAATTGTAAAGGCTCCCTTCAGTTTCCCGAAAGCCTCCCATGTTTTATTCACCTTTTTCTCCTTTTCTTTTGGAGTTGTTTTATTTATATCTTTTGTCATATCTATAATCATTGTATATTTCTGGCGGCAAAGTTACGACAAGTTTTTGTAACTTGCAAGTTTTTTGAAAGAAATCTTCACTCTTAGCAATTAGAATCCCTCCCTGCTCGATGTGTGAGCGGGGAGGGATTGGTTTTACTTAGGCTGCAAGTCGGCGTATTCCTGAGCTACGTTTTTGATGCAGGGACACTCCTTCTGGGGGTTAAGATCGTGATGTCCAACGATCACTGCACGCGGATAGCGGCGATGGAGGTCTGTCAGTAGCTGGCGTAGCGTGGCCTTCTGAGCGGCCGTGCGGGTGTCGGCTGGTTGACCGCGGGCGTCGAGCCCGCCTTCATAACATACTCCGATGGAGTACTTGTTGTGGTTCAAGCAGTGAGCACCGACCATCCATTCAGGGCGACCTGTCTCTATGCTACCGTCGCGACGGACAACGTAGTGATAGCCTACGCCGAACTTGAATCCGCGGTCGCGGTGCCAGGAGTCGATCTGAGCGACCGAACTCAGCTGGTCGGGCTTCACTGCCGAACAATGAATCACTATCAGTGTTATCGACCGCATGACTGCACTACTAATGTTCCAAACACTGTGGTTACAATGGCTGCTCCAATCTGCAGGAGCTTAACGATGGTTGATGCCTTAATTCTAATCTTCATAATTTATCTACGGATCTTAATGGTTAAAATAACAGATTAGTTCTGGTCCATGCCGCTGTCATCGCCACCGCCACCGGTGTTGCCGCCACCACTGGTATTTCCGCCGCCCGAGGTGTTACCACCTGTAGATGATGGGGTTGAGGGATTCATCGCATTGTCGTGCGTCTCCTCGAAGGCCACATCCTTCAGCAGGTTGATGGCATTTACATACTTCTGACGGATGGCGCCACTGCGGGTCTTCTGCTGACCTACCACCACACGCTCGGTCTCGGGCTGAAACAGCACTCGACGCGTAGTGATGGTGCTTACGGTACAGTCCTCGGCCTTTGCCACACCGATGCTCGAGAAACCAACCTTCAGGATTCCGATACCCTCCAGCTTGATTTTCTGGCCCATCTCGAAGAAGTGCTTCATGGCCTCGCCCAGCTCCTGCAGCACGGCCTTGATATCGCTCTTCTTTACCGATGCCTGACTCTGAATGAAGTCGGCAATCTCGTCGGTGCCCACAAAGTGGTTGTCGTACACGGCCTTGGCGTAATACTTGCCATAGGTCTTCACGTTGTTCTTGTTGTTGTTCTTGATCTTAACGAACTTCTGACTCATAATACATTAAACATTAAACATTAAAAATTAAACATTGGCAGTTTGTCAATCTATGAGTGGTTCGAGTCGTCTCTACGCGCTATCCGGATAGCTTCTTCGAGGTGTTCGACTGATACTTTAGGGGGTGAGAGTATCATCGGAACGATCGCTTCGAGTCATCG
>ONGP01000035.1 GCA_900317405.1 uncultured Prevotella sp. | reverse complement strand
CGGGCACTGTGGTTGACGATCAGGGCGAAGCCGTTATCGGTGCCTCAGTCGTCGAAAAGGGTAATCCCCAGAACGGTACTATCACCGACTTTGATGGTAGATTTACTATCAAGGTGAATCAGGGAGCTACCGTAGTGGTGAGTTACATTGGCTATGTAACTCAGGAAGTAAGAGCTACAAACAACATGCGCGTGGTGATGAAGGAAGACGCTCAGACACTGCAGGACGTAGTGGTTATCGGCTACGGTGTGCAGAAAAAGAGCGTGGTAACAGCATCAATCGCCAAGGTGAGCGCTGAGGATCTGGAGGGTAAGACACGACTACGTGCCGACGACGCTCTGAAAGGTCTGGCAGCTGGTGTTAACGTTACATCGGCTTCAGGTCAGCCAGGTTCGCAGTCGATGATACGCGTGCGCGGTACAGGTACTATTAATGATACCAACCCGCTGTACATTATCGATGGTATGCCTGCCGACCAGTACGGTCTGGAGAGTGTTAACCCCAACGATATCGAGAGTATCGAGGTGCTGAAGGATGCTGCATCGGGTGCTATCTACGGTGCGCGTGCTGCCAATGGTGTTATCCTGGTTACCACAAAGAAGGGTAAGATGGGTAAGGCCCAGATTAACTACAACTTCAGCTACGGATGGCAGACAGCATGGAAGCGTCGCGACGTGACCAGCGCTACCGACTACGCTATACTGCAGAACGAGAAGTACGTGAACGGTGGACAGGCTCCGCTGTATGCCGACCCATACAACCTGATCGACGCTAACGGCCAGAAGATTAACGGTTACGGCACCAACTGGCAGGAGCTGCTGTTCAACGACAACGCACCTGTAAGTCAGCACGACGTATCGGTTAGCGGTGCTACCGAGAAGGTAAACTACTATCTTTCAATGGGTTACTACACTCAGGAGGGTATCGTAGGTGGTAACTACGGACAGAGTAACTACGACCGTCTGACCATCCGTTCTAACAATCAGTTCAACATTTTCGATGATTCAAAGGAGCGCTCATTCCTGAACAAACTCGACATCAGCGCTAACCTTTCTTATATGCGTACACACAGCACAGGTATCGACGCCAACTCTACATGGGGCTCGCCTCTGGGTTCGGCTCTGTATCTGGCTCCTACACTGCCCGTAACACTGAAGGGCGACGTGGCTCAGGAGATGATAGACCGCTACGCTGCATACGACCTGTATCGCGACGCTAACGGCGATCCTTACACCATCCCTAACTTTGTGGGTAGCTATCAGGAGCAGAACAACCCAATCGCCCTGATGCAGCGCAACCCATCGAAGGGCTGGAGCCACAAGTTCATGCCTAAGTTCAGCATCGACCTGCAGCTGTGGGACAACCTGAAGTACCACTTCAGCTGGAGCGCTGAGCAGAGCTTCTGGGGCAGCGAGAGTGCCACACTGAGCAAGTACTACCTGAGCGGCAACAACAATAGCGACCACACATCGGCATCGGCCGAGAAGGCTAACAGCACTCAGTGGCAGGTGGAGAACACGCTGACTTACGACAAGGAGTTTGGTAAGCACACCATCGGAGTAGTGCTGGGCCAGAGCGCACTGAAGTACTACGGCGACAACGTAGGTGCTTCGCACTGGAATCTGATAAACGTAAATAAGCCATACATCAACTACACCACTGGCGGCGACATAGAAACAACTGTAGATGCCGACGGCAAGATTACTGGTGTGAAGAGTTTGGTAGGCGGATGGGGTGGCCCATACGTTGAGCACCACCTGGCATCGCTCTTTGCCCGCGTGAGCTACAACTATGACGAGAAGTACATGTTCCAGGGCACTATCCGCCGCGACGGTTCAAGCCGCTTCGGTAGCAATAATAAGTATGGTGTGTTCCCATCATTCTCAATCGGATGGAACATCATGAACGAGGACTTCATGAAGAACACACGCGACTGGCTGACCAACCTGAAGTTCCGTGCCAGCTGGGGTAAGAACGGTAACGAGAACATCGGTGACTTCCGCTACACCGTGCTGACCACTACTGGTGGTACCAGTAACTACTACTTCGGACGTCAGGGCGTGATGAACTACGGTTCGAAGGCTAACGGACTGGCTAACGAGAACCTGAAGTGGGAGGAATCAGAGCAGACCGACCTGGGTCTTGACTTCGGATTCTGGAACAACAAGCTGACATTCACCGTTGACTACTATATCAAGAAGACCAACGGTATGCTGATGACTATGCCTATCCCATCGTATGTAGGTGAGACCAAGCCTATCGGTAACGTGGGTGACATGGAGAACAAGGGTATAGAGTTTGAACTGGGCTACAAGTGGAACATCGCCGATGCACACTTTGCTATCAAGGCTAACGCTTCGCACCTGAAGAACACCCTGAAGAACCTGGGTAACGACACTGGTTTCCTGAACTATGGTATCTCGCAGTTCAGCGATGGTGGCACACGTGCTGAGAACGGACAGCCTTTCCCATACTTCTATGGTTACAAGACTGCCGGCGTGCTGCAGAATCAGGCTGAGGCCGATGCTTACAATGCTAAATATCACGCATCATCAGTGCCTGGCGACCTGATCTTTGTAGATACAAACGAGGATGGCTACATCACCAGCGACGACCGTACCAAGATAGGTAAGCCAACACCCGACTGGACATTCGGACTGAACCTGAATGCAGACTGGAAGGGATTCGACTTCAACGTATTCTTCCAGGGCGTGAGCGGTGCCGACATCTTCGACGCTACATGGCGACAGGATATCGCATCGGGTAACTATCCAACTTGGGTGCTGCAGCGCTGGACAGGCGAGGGCACATCTAACAAGATACCTATGCTGAAGCTTGGTGACAGCAAGAACTGGGTTTGCAGCGACATCTACGTACAGGACGGCAGCTACCTGCGCCTGAAGAACATCTCGCTGGGCTACACACTGCCACGCAACTTGACCAAGCGTGTAAACGTAGAGCGTTTCCGTGTATACGTTCGTGCTGAAAACCTGTTCACATGGACCAAGTACTGGGGATTCGATCCAGAAATCGGTACCAGCAGCACATCGATGGGTGTAGACTACGGAGTATATCCACAGGCTCGCATCTTTACTGTAGGATTCAACCTCTCACTTTAAGAATTGAAAAATTAAAGAATTGAAAAATTAAAGAATTGAAGTATTATGAATACCAAGATATATAAAGTATTGTTCGCTGGAGCAGTGGCCGTATCGCTTACTGCTTGTAAGGACAGCTTCCTTGAGGTACAGAATCCTACCGGAGAGCCTCTGGAGGAGTATTATATGACCGACGAGCACCTGAGCGAGGCTTGTACCTCGGCTTATGCTCCACTGCACTGGCCCGACTGGGACGGCACAGCCTATAACGACTTGACTTGCGACGCCGAGATACTGGGCGACGACTTCTGGGTAGGTGGTGCTAGCATCAGCGACAACCAGCACTGGCACAAGCTCTTCAACTTTGAGGGCGACGGCAACAACACACTGGGAACCCTCTGGGGCGACTTCTACAGCGGTATCAAGCGCTGCAACGACGTGATTAAGTATTGCTCGTGGGGTGGTGGTATCGAAAAGAACCGTCAGAGCTACGAGATGCAGGCCCGTTTGCTTCGCGTGTACTATTATAATATTCTGTGGCACTACTACGGCAATGTTCCCTTCTATCTGGAGAACCTGACCGAGCCTTACACAGCCCCACAGCTGACTGCTGATGAGATTTATGCAAACCTGATGCCTGAGCTCGAGGATATCATCGCATCGGGCGTGCTGCCAATGCGCTGGGATGCTGCCAACGAGGGTCGCGTAAGCCAGGCTATGGCCTACATGCTGTATGCCGAGATGGTAATGTATCAGAACGACTCTGCACGCTATCCCACAGCCCTGGGCTACATGAAGCAGATTATTGCCGACAGCCAGTATAAGCTGAATCCTGACTTTGCCGATCTGTTTGCAGAGAGCGGCGAGATGTGCGCTGAGAGCATCTTCGAGATTACCTACGACGACGACAACGCACAGCGCGACTGGGGTACATCAATGCACGCTGGTGGTACAGTATTCCCAACACTCTGCTCGCCTAACGGCTGGGGTGGCGGCGAAGGCTGGGACAGCGGTAACGACGGTTGGGGATTCCTGCCTATGCGACTTGAGGCTTACAATATGTATGCCGAGAACGATAAGCGTCGCGATGTAACCTGCTGGGACGTTCGTGGCTACACATACACCGAGCGTTATCAGGACACTCACATCTGGCACGGCAAGTATCGCCCACAGAGCGCTAACAATCAGGACTGCCCAACATCAAAGAACCTGAACTACAATAACAACAAGCGCATCTATCGTTATGCCGAGACTCTGCTTAACGCTGCTGAGCTGATTCTGCAGACTGGCGGAAGCGCATCGGAGGCTGCTGGATATGTAAACGAGGTTCGCGAGCGCGCCGGACTGGCTGCACTCAACGGCGTAACTATCGACGACATTCTGAACGAGCGTCACCTGGAGTTCTGCGGTGAGGGTAAGCGTTACTTCGACCTTGTACGTGCTGAGGGTATCAGCGGTGCTACCGAGAAGGCTACTCTGAAGCTTGTGCCCGATACATACGGCTATCGCACTAACACCTGGACACCAAGCAAGAAGCACATTCCTCTGTCACAGAGCGAGCTGGATGCTGACCCAACGCTGAAGCAGAACAATTATTAAGATTAAACATTAATGATTAAACATTAAAATGATTATGAAGAATCTGATTAAATATTCGATAGGAGCTCTGATGGCAGGTGTGATGATGACCGCCTGCTCGCCCGACAAATTCGACGGCGCAGACCCCAATGGTATCCCATCGGTAAGTGGCGTTGACTTCCAGATCAGCGTCGACCAGGAGACCAACCAGATGATTGCCACATACACTCCACAGCCTGGCACATATCCCATCTGGATACTGAATGGTACATCATACTCTACCCTGCAGGAGGTAGGTTACAACAACCCAGAGGCTGGCACATACAGCATCGAGATGAAACTAGGTAACCGCAACGGATTCAGCCAGGGTTCTATAAGCAAGAGTTTCACATTCAATGAGACTAAAATTGACTACAGCTCTTACTTCCGTAAGATTTGCGACAAGGAGTGGCGTATTGCCAACCGCGAAGTGGGTCACATGGGTTGCGGCCCTGCCGGAACAGCCGGAATGGAGTGGTGGAGCGCACAGCCAAACGACAAGAAGGACTTTGGTGTGTACGACGACCGTATCACATTCACTGCCGACACACGTAAGGGCGGCTCATTCACCTATAATGCTGGTGCCGACGGTAACACCTATGTTAATAAGGGTGTAACCAAGTGGAACACCCAGAACGATAATGCCGACGTAGATGTAGCAGTGGGCAACCAGACTTCAAGCTGGAGCTTTGAGAGCTACGACTGGGAGGATGCCGAGGGCAACGTGAGCAAGCAGATGTACATACAGCTTGCTGCCAACACAGCTTTCCCATACATCTCGAGCGACGCTCAGTATGCCGATCCTAAGTTCCGCGTAGAGGAGCTGACAGCCAAGAAGATTGTGCTGGTTTACGAGACTCCTGACCGCAGTATCGCATGGCGCTTTATCCTGACATCAGAGGCCGACGTACGCAACGTAGAGGAGAGCGGTTTCGATGCAAACAGCGACTTCAATATGTGGAAGGGCATCACACCAGTAATGTCGTTCTACTACAATCCTGATCCAAGTTGGGGCAACGAGCAGACTGCTGCACTCGAGGCTACATTCAAGGGTGGTAACAACGACTACAGCTTCACAGTACTCAACGAGTGCTATGCCGACTGGCAGGCTCAGGTACACTTCCATACAGGTCTGAATGCTAACGCAGCTACCAACTACGACTTCTCTGTTATTCTGAATGCCGATAAGGACATCAATGGCGTAATCATCAAGCTGACCGACGAGGGCGATACAGACGCTATCCTCGAGGAGCATGTTGACCTGAAGGCTGGTCAGGACTACGTAGTATGGAAGAGCGACGTAGCAGGTAAGGATATGTCGAACCTGAAGTTGGCTACCGACTTCGGACACGCTACAGGCGAGACCAACATCAGCATCTCTAACATCGTGCTGAAGAACCACGCCGACGATGACGGTACAGTAGTTCCAAGCGGTGGCGACGATCCTGATAAACCAACTATGGACTGGGATCCTGCATCAGGCTCTAACCTCTGGGCTGCTGTAGAAGCTGGCGATGCATTCATCAGCGTAACACCATGGTTTGCTAGCGACGGCTGGAGTCAGATAGGCGATCCTACTTGGAAACACGAGAATGGCGAGTGGAGCCTCACCATACCTGAGGGCATGGGTGGCAGCCAGTGGCAGGGTCAGTTCCCAATCAACACCACACTCACAGCTAAGATGGACAAGAAGTACAACTTCTATCTAGTACTTGAGTCAGACTCTGATCTGCCAGGTGTAACTATCAAACTTACCGAGACAGATGATGAAGCTAAGCATGATGACAACTTCTTCTTCGCTGATCGTCATGATGTAAAAGCTGATGAACCATTCATCTACAAGGCCGAGGGCGTAACGCTGCCTAAGAACGACGCTCACGCACTATCATTGTTCTTCGATTTCGGTGGTTCGCCAATCGGTGCTAACATCAAGATTAGCAAGATATACTTCGAAGAGAGCGTGGAGATGAACTATGACGATGCCAACAACCTGTGGAAGAGTGTTGATACAGGCGACGCGTTTATCAGCGTAACACCTTGGTTTGCCAACGACAGTTGGAGCCAGATTGGCGATCCCACATGGAGCCACAATGGCAAAGAGTGGACACTCACCATCCCTGAAGGTATGGGTGGCAGCCAGTGGCAGGGACAGTTCCCAATCAACACCACTCTTGCAACAGCTCAGAATGATGTATACAATTTCCAGTGTACTTTGGTTGCAGATAACGACTGCAATGGCGTAACTATCAAACTGACAGAGACCGACGATGCCAGCAAGCACGATGATAACTTCTACTTCGCTGCTCAGCACAACGTAAAGGCCGACGAGCCATACGTTTACAAGGCAACTGGTGTAACTCTTCCTAAGAACGATGCTCATGCACTGTCGCTGTTCTTCGACTTCGGTGGTTCACCTATCGGTACTCAGATTACTATTAAGGATATTATCTTTGAAAAAGCTCAATAATTGAATAATTAATGAAACGTTACATGTTTAACACTCTATTGCTTTCGCTCACCGTGGCCCTGATGGGCTGCGGTGGGGGCAGCGATGATTCCGAACCAGCTGTGCCCACGATCACTGTATCGCAAGAGAGCATCAGCGCACCTGCCGATGGAGGCAGCTACACCATCAACGTAACTACCACTGGCAATCAGTGGGGAGCCTATGCCGAAGGCGACTTTGTAAAGGCCACAGCCAACTACTCATCTAATTCGGTGGCTATAACCGTTGCCGAGAATCCTAATACCACTGAGCGTACAGGTAGCGTTGTCATTATGTCGGGTACTGCTCGTAAGAGCATCGCTATCAACCAGGCTGCGCAGGAGAAATCTCCATACTACGCCCCTGAAGGCTACTCGCTGGTATGGCACGATGAGTTTGATGAGGGTACGGAACTGAACGCCGCCGACTGGACTCACGAGGTGAAAAACTCTGGTTGGGTTAACCACGAGTTACAGAACTACGTTAACCACAAGACTCCCGACGGAGCGCTGGTTACACAGATTAAGAACGGTGCACTGCGCATCACTGCTCTGAAGGAGAACGGCAAGGTTTACTCAGGACGTGTGTATGCTAAGGTGAAGAGCGGTTGGCAGTACGGCTACATCGAGGCATCGATTAAGCTGCCAAAGGGTAAGGGCACATGGCCTGCCTTCTGGATGATGCCTGTAAACTTCCGCTCATGGCCTGCCGATGGCGAGATTGATATCATGGAAGAGGTAGGTTATCACCCCGACTACGTGTCATCAAGTCTGCACGCCAATGCGCATGTTCATTCAAACAACACCCAGGTTACTCACGAGATGAAATGCCCAGGTGCTGAGGGCGAGTTCCACACTTATGCTATTCTTTGGACAGCAAAGAATATCACTACTTATGTTGACGGACAGGTACAGCTGAGCTACGACAACCGTGGTCTTGGTCGCGACGACTGGCCCTACGACGACCCATTCTACATCATCTTCAACCTGGCTTGGGGCGGCGACTGGGGCGGCGCTCAGGGCGTAGACGAGAGTGCGCTGCCATGCACTATGGAGGTAGACTACATTCGTGTATTCCAGAAAAAGTAAATAGTGATGAAGAAATCTCTCTTATATATTTGTGTGCTTTTGCTCGCTGCCTGTACTGCAGGCAGCGGGGAAAAGGGCGCGAAAGGGTTTGTGACCGTGCAGGGCCACGACCTGATAAAACCCAACGGCGAGAAGCTGTTGATACAGGGAACCAATCTCGGCAACTGGCTTAACCCCGAAGGATATATGTTCGGATTCGGACGTACCAATTCAGCATGGATGATCGACCTGATGATGAAGGAGGCCGTGGGCCCCGATGCTACTGCAGACTTCTGGAAGCAGTTCAAGGACAACTATGTGACTAAGGCCGATATAGACTTTATCGCGCAGCAGGGTGCTAACACCATCCGCCTGCCGTTCAACTACAAACTCTTTACCGATGAAGACTATATGGGACTGACAGGCCCGAAGGACGGATTTGAGCGCATCGACTCGGTGGTGAGCTGGTGCAAAGCCAACGGTCTGTATCTGATCCTTGACATGCACGACTGCCCTGGCGGACAGACTGGCGACAACATCGACGACGGACACGGATATCCATGGCTGTTTGAGAGCGAAAGGAGTCAGGAGCTGTTCTGCAAGATATGGCAGCAGATAGCATTCCGCTATCGTCAGGAGACAACCATACTGGGCTACGAACTGATGAACGAGCCCATAGCTCACTACTTTGAAAACCGCTACGAGCTGTACAAGCTGCTGCAGCCCCTGTACAAAAAGACTGTAGAGGCTATCCGTAAGGTTGACGAGAACCACATAATACTGCTGGGCGGAGCCCACTGGAACAGTTTCTTCTGGATGCTGGACGATGCCAGCTACGACGACAAGCTGATGTACACATGTCATCGCTACGGCGGACCAGCCACCAAGGAGGCTATCACACACTACATCAACTTCCGCGACTCTATCAACCGCCCTATGTATATGGGTGAGTTCGGACACAACACGATGGAGTGGCAGGCCGACTTTGTGAAGGTGCTGAAGCAGAACAACATCGGCTATACGTTCTGGCCATACAAGAAGGTGGACAACTCGTGTATGATGGCTATCCAGCGCCCAGAAGGGTGGGACAGCATCGTGGTGAAGTACTCGGAGACATCGCGCAACACCTATCAGGAATGGCGCGAGGCGCGTCCCGATCAGGCTCAGTTCCGCCAGCTGCTCAGCGAGTTTGCCAAGAACTGCCGCTTTGAGAACTGCAAACCCCAGACGGAGTATATCCAGAGCATGGGGATGAAGGATTGAACATTGAACATTGAAGATTGAACATTGAACATTGAGAATTAAGAAATAAATAATGAAGAAGTTAGTAATGTCAGCACTCCTGTTAGGCGCATCAGCCACCACTCAGGCACAGAGTCTACCCGTGTATCTCGACGAGAGTAAACCCTTAGAGCAGCGCATCGACGATGCACTGAGTCGCATGACGCTCGACGAGAAGATTGCCGTGATCCACGCGCAGAGTAAGTTTTCAAGTCCTGGCGTAAAGCGACTGGGATTCCCCGACCTGTGGACCGACGACGGTCCTCACGGAGTACGTCCCGACGTGCTGTGGGACGAGTGGGAGCAGGCTGGACAAACCAACGACTCGTGTGTGGCTTTCCCGGCGCTAACCTGTCTGGCAGCTACATGGAACCCGGAACTGGCACGCCTGTATGGCGAGAGTCTGGGCGAAGAGGCGCTGTACAGAGGCAAGAGTGTGATGCTGGGTCCTGGTGTGAACATCTATCGCACCCCGCTGGGCGGACGTAACTTCGAGTATATGGGCGAAGACCCCTGGCTGGCATCGCGCATGGTGGTGCCTTACGTGCAGGGACTGCAGTCGAAGGGTGTGGCTGCCTGCGTAAAGCACTACGCTCTGAACAACGACGAGGAGTATCGTCATCAGGTGAACGTGATAGTAAGCGATCGCGCACTGCACGAGATATATCTGCCCGCATTCAAGGCAGCTGTGCAGGAGGGTGGCGCATGGAGTATCATGGGTGCCTACAACCTATATAAGAACCAGCACAACTGTCACAATGCTACTATGCTGAACAAAATTCTGAAGAAGGACTGGGGTTTTGACGGCGTGGTGATAAGCGACTGGGGCGGCTGTCACGATACCGACGAGGCCGTAAAGAACGGACTTGACCTGGAATTTGGAACATGGACCGATGGTCTGACAATGGGTGCAACCAACGCATACGACAATTATTATATGGCGCTTCCATACAAGAAGCTGATCAGGGAAGGAAAGTACACTACTAAGGAGCTGGATGAGAAGGTGCGCCGAGTGCTGCGCCTTTTCTACCGCACCACCATGAAACGCAATAAACCATACGGGTTCCTTTGTAGCGAGAGTCACTATGATGCTGCTCTGAAAATCGCGCAGGAAGGCATCGTGCTGTTGAAAAATGATCGCAACCTGTTGCCTATCGACCTGAAGACTACCAAGCGCATACTGGTAGTAGGCGAGAACGCTATCAAGATGATGACCGTGGGAGGTGGATCTTCATCGCTCAAGGTTCAGAAGGAAATCCTGCCTCTGGATGGTATCAAGGCTCGCTTTGCCGGCGCTGATGTGGACTTCGCTCGTGGTTACGTGGGCGATACCGTTCAGAGTTACAATGGTGTGACCGTTGGTCGCTCGCTCTACGAGACCCGCAGTCAGGAGGAACTTACAGCCGAGGCTGTAGAGAAGGCTCGCCAGGCTGATGTGGTAATCTTCGTAGGCGGTCTGAACAAGAGCAACTATCAGGATTGCGAGGGTCATGACCGTCAGAGCTACGACCTTCCTTATGCTCAAAACGAGGTGATAGAGGCCATCCTGAAGGTTAACCCACGACTGATTTACGTGAACATATCGGGTAACGGTGCTGTGCTGCCTTGGATACAGAAGGTGCCTGCTGTGGTTCAGGCTTGGTTCATCGGCAGCGAGGCTGGCGAGGCTATCGCATCAGTATTGGCTGGCGACGTGAACCCATCGGGCAAACTGCCATTCACATGGTATGCATCGCTCGATCAGTGTGGTGCTCACGCTACCAAGAGCTATCCTGGCACATGGCGCGAGGATTACAAGATTATCGACGAGGAATACAAGGAGGGCATCTATGTGGGCTATCGCTGGACCGACAGCCGAAAGATTAAACCTCTCTTTGCATTCGGACACGGTCTGAGCTACACAACCTTTAAGGTGGGCAAAGCTACAGCTAACACACAAGAGCTAACACCCACCACCCAGCTCACCATCACTGTCCCCGTAACCAACACTGGCAACCGTGCAGGTAGCGAGACTGTGCAGCTCTACATCACAGCCAAGGGCAGCAAGATAGACCGTCCAGTGAAGGAGCTTAAGGCATTCCGTAAGGTATATCTGCAGCCAGGCGAGACTCACAACGTAGAGCTTACCATCGGTGCCGACGCTCTGAGCTATTACGACGAGGCTACCGGCGCTTGGCGCACAGAGGCAGGCAAGTATGAGGCACTTATCGGAACGGCCTCGAACCAGCTGCCCGCAAAATTCGCATTTACGCTTCAATAAATTTTAATTGGTTTCATACTCATACAAATAATTGTTTTAGGTACATACATAGTTGATATTAGTTAGTAATTAGTAGTTCGAATAACCGATTTTTTACCATCGATTGCACAAAAAAATGGAGCCCGCAGTGATGCCGGCTCCGTTTTGTTTTCTGGTTTCTTAAAAAAAATCGCCAATTTTCTTGGTTCTTTCGATAAAATACCTTACCTTTGTCAACGTATTCTAAAAACTAAAACGATATGAAGAGGAACGAGAAATTTGTAATTGCCATCAATCGCGAACTAGGTAGTGGTGGTCGCACTGTTGGTCGCAAGTTGGCTGAGAGGCTTCACGTGGAATTCTACGACAAGGCACTCATCAAGACACTTGAGGAAAGATACTCGTTGAGCGTTGAGGAGATTGAGAAGCTTAAAGGCCGCAGTCATAACTGGTTGGCCGAACTCAAGCGTTCTCTATTTGCTAGCGAAGGTATGGCCGTAACCAGCAATTACATTCTGGCTGTGCCTGGCGACAAACCTGTACAGCCTACCACCCACGACATGTTTGAAGCTGAGCAGGAGATACTTAAAAATATCGCTGCAGAGGAGTCGTGCGTGATTGCCGGTCGTTCGGGTTTCTATGTGTTCCGCGATCATCCCAACCATCTTAGCATCCTCATCCAGGCTTCTATGCCGTTCCGCATTGAGCGTGTGATGCGCAAACAGAACATGACTCGCGAACAGGCCATCAAGACCATCGAGAATATTGATAAGATGCGCGAGAACTATATTAAGGAGTTCACCAAGACATCGCGCTATGACACCCGAAACTACGACCTAGTAATAACCGCCGACGGCAAGACAGAAGACCAGATTGTAGACATAATATTGAAGTATATTGAGTAAAAAGAGATAATGAAAAAACTGTTTGTGTGGATATTTGCAGTCATCCTCTTGCTTTGTAGCACATCATCGTGCCGCAACAAGGTGGCTGTATATATCCCCAAGGCACCCGACTATAACGACAGTAAAATGTGGACCATAGCCGATGGTGACACAACAGCTACTGGTGCCGACATATTCTATGTAGTATCTACATGGGAAGAGGATTGGACTACCGATGACGGCAGGGTATGTCACTACGCCGATGTGTGGAATCCTGTGCATCGTGAGCATATGGGCACACTCGAGATTGATAAGGTGGCAGCCTATATGTCGCCTGGCAATCGGTTTTACGCTCCCTTCTATCGTCATACCACTATCGAGGCCTTTATGATGAACAATGAAGACAGTACCATGAATCGTGCCCGACTGGCGATGAACGATGTGAAGGCTGCTTTCGATCATTTTCAGGCTACTCGCGACAAAAATCGTCCGCTCATTATCGCTGGCTTCAGTCAGGGAGGTTTGGCTGTGGTGGAGTTGCTTAAGCACATCGACGACGAGACTTACAGCCAGTTGGCTGCCGCCTATGTGCTGGGCTACAAGGTTACGCCCGATGACACGCTGCAAACCAAGCACATAAAGGCTGCGCAGGGCGAGACAGATACAGGAGTGACCATCTGCTACAACACAGTGAAGGATGTGAAATACATCAACCCCGTCATCTCCAACACAATTATGGGTATCAACCCCGTAAACTGGCGCACAGATGCCACACCAGCTACACTTCACGATACTATCACCGTTACCTTGTCGCCCCAGTACCACGTGCTGGTAGTCAGCGGCTATAGCGGGTCGGAATATCCAGCTTACAAAGATTTTATCAACGTAGGCGACATACATAGTTGTGAACCGTGGCTTTACAGCGAGTGCTTAGCTAAAAATATAAAAATAAGAGCCCAAGAGTGGCGTAAAAAACAATGAAGAAAAGACTACTAATTGCTATACTAACTACATTGGCTTGCGTGGTGCGGGCTGATGGGATAAAGAATATAGATGATTATTGCCGACAGATAGACGATGCTATTGAGCATTCGGGCGACTACGTGGCTGCGCACGAAAAGAAGATTAGCGAGGTGCGCAGGGCGTTGAGTCTGGAGAGTAAGGCTAGGGCCAGGTACGAGCGAAACTACCAGTTGTACGAGCTTTATCGCCCGTTTGTCAGCGATTCGGCGATATACTTTCTTGGTCAGTGTATAGCTCTGGCCGATGGACTTGGCGATGCTTCGGCATCGGTTAAGTGCCGCTCGCAGTTGGCTATCAGGTGTTCTAATATAGGTATGTACGACGAAGCGCTCGATATCCTTGACTCTATCCGTCCTGCAGGAATCGACTCGCTGTCGCTGGGAATATACTATGAGGCCTACGACAATGTGTATAGCGAATTGGCTTACTACACGCGATTGGAGCATATGAAGAATGTGTACCAGCGCAAGGCCGACTACTACAAGCAACTGATGTTGGAAACACTGCCTGCTACCTACGAGACATGTTTCCTGCGTCGTGAGCAGCAGGCTCAGGGCGAGGGGAAACTCGACGAGGCAATGCGCATAAACGATCAATGGCTTAAGACGGTTGAACCTGGCAGTCACCCATACGCCATGGTGGCACTGTATCGATACATAGAATACAAACTGCAGGGCGACCGCGAACAGATGATGTACTGGCTGGTAGAGTCGGTGTTGGCCGACATACGCAATGCGGCGATGGACCAGGGCTCGATGTGGGAACTGGCTAACGAACTGATGCTGAATGGTGACATCGACAAGGCTTCTAGCTACATTGCCTTCACCAGCGACTGTGCCAACCGTTACGGATCGAGACAGCGTAACTGGCAGATTGCCCCGCTGCTTACACATATTGCAAAGAACTACAAGAGCAGTAGCGAAAAGACTACCACCCAACTTCGACTTACGTTGGTGGCTATCAGTCTGTTGTTGCTGTTATTGTTGGGAGTGCTATTCTTCCTGCATCGTCGCAATCGCCAGCTTGATACTGCACGAGTGGCACTGAAGGATAAGAACGACGAACTGGCTGGTGCCAACAGTCAGTTGGCCGAGCAGACAGAGGAGTTGTCAACCCTTAACTCTCAACTTTCTTCTCTCAACTCTCAACTCTCTGAGAGCAATCGTGTAAAGGAAGAGTATATCGGCCGATTTATGAGTCTGTGTTCGCAGTATATCGATAAGCTCGACGACTATCGCAAGATGGTGAACAAGAAGATGAAGAACAAAGAACTTGAGGATTTGTTCCGCATGTCTAAGTCGACCGAGCTCAAGGAGAAGGAACTAGAGGAACTCTATCAGAACTTCGACTCTGTGTTCCTGCATCTGTTCCCCAACTTCGTTAATGACTTTAATGCGCTGCTGCAGCCCGAACAGCAGATACACCCCAAGGAGGACAACCGACTGACAACAGAAATACGCATCTTCGCACTTATCCGACTGGGTATTGAAGACTCGTCGAAGATTGCTGAGTTCTTGCATTACAGCGTGAACACCATATATAATTATCGTGCACGTATCAAGAATGGAGCACTCGACAATCGCGAGAGTTTTGAGCGCAGAATTAAGCAGTTGGGCAATATCCAATAGTTAAAAAGAATTTAACACGGCGTATTTTTATCGACTATTTGGCGGTTAAAATCTACTAACCGCTAAATATTCGTATAAAATATTTGGTGGTTGTCGATAAACTTTGTATCTTTGCCGACGAAATCAATTATGTTGGAGATGAAAAATAGAATTCTAGTATTTGGTGCACTGATGTTGGCGCTTTCGGCGTCGGCACAGAAGAAGTGGACTCTGCAGGAATGTATCGATTATGCGATGGAAAATAACATTACTCTGCAGAAGTCGAAGCTACAGAAACAGAGCGCTACCGAAGACCTGAAAGGATCGAAGAGTGCGCTGTTGCCTACAGTGAATGCATCTACCAACCAGAGCGTGGGTTACCAGCCTTGGAAAGATGCAGGCATTGCTACTGTTACAAACGGAACTGTAAACACAAAGGTTGATAAAACGTATTACAACGGATCGTATGCGGTTAACGCCCAGTGGACTGTGTGGAACGGCGGGCGCAATACCAATACCATAAAGTTGAATAAGCTGGCTGAGGATGAGGCTGACCTGCAGACGAAGGAGACTGCAAACTCTATACAGGAGCGCATAGCTCAGATATACACACAGATACTATATCTTGATGAGAACGTGAAGGTGAGCGAGCAGATGCTTGAGACAGCCAAGAAGAACGAGGAGCGTGGACGTGAGATGGTAAATGTGGGCAAGATGAGTAAGGCCGACCTGGCACAGCTCAGTGCACAGCGAGCCACTGACGAGTATAACATCGTTGAGACACGCAGCCAGTTGCTTACCTACAAGCTTCAGCTTAAGCAGTTGCTCGAGATTACTGATGAGACAGAGTTTGACGTAGCTATCCCTGAGGTTACAGACAAGATGGTGATGGAGGATATTCCATCGCTTCAGAATGTTTATGAGCAGGCGCTTACTACTCGCCCTGAGATAGAGCGCTCAAAGCTTGCCATCAAGAGCAGCGACGTAAGTCTGAGCATAGCCAAGGCTGGATGGATGCCCACCATCAGTATGAGTGGTAGTCTGGGCACAAGTTCAAACTCACTGAGTGGCAACGGTTGGGGTAAGCAGATTAAGACCAACTTCGATGCTATGGCAGGTGTATCAGTCAGCGTGCCCATCTTCGACGGACGTTCTACCAAGACATCTGTCAACAAGGCTAAGATACAGCAGCAGACCGCACAGCTCGACCTGCTCGACCAGCAGAAGACGCTGTACTCTACAATACAGGACTACTGGTTGAACGCACAAACCAATCAGCAGAAGTACAAGGCTGCCAGTGCTACAGTAGAGAGCGAGCAGCAGAGCTACGACCTGCTGCAGGAGCAGTTCCGCTTGGGACTGAAGAATATCGTAGAACTGATGACTGGCAAGGATAATCTGCTTTCGGCTCAGCAAAACCAGCTGCAGTCTAAGTATCAGACCATCTACAATCAGCAGATGCTGCATTTCTACGAGACAGGAAACATATTGAAGTAATAAGTAAGAATTTAGAATTAATAGAGATATGAAAAAGATCGGTAAGAAAGGATGGATTGCAATCGGCGTGGTAGCCGTGATCATCATTTTTGCATTAGTTAAGTGCACTGGTGGCAAGAAGGAGGAGAAGATTAGCTTCGACACTGCTAAGGTGCAGAAGACCAATATCCAGACCAGCATCACTGCTACTGGAACTATTGAGCCTGTTACCAGCGTAACTGTTGGTACCCAGGTGTCTGGTATCGTTAGTCATCTGTATGTTGACTATAACAGCGTAGTAAAGAAGGGACAGGTGATAGCTGAGCTCGACCGTACCAACCTGATGAGTGAGTTGAACACTGCCAAGGCCAACCTGAGCAGTGCACAGAGTTCGCTCAACTATCAGCTCTCTAATTATAATAGGTATAAGGAACTGCATGACAAGGGCCTGGTTAGTGCCGACGAGTTTGAGAGCGCCCGTCTGCAGTATTTGCAAGCCAAGGAGCAGGTTAATACTTCTAAGGAGAGCTTGCAGCGTGCTCAGACCAATCTGGGTTATGCTACTATTACATCTCCTATCGACGGAATTATCCTGTCTAAGTCGGTAGAAGAGGGACAGACTGTGGCTGCATCGTTCAATACCCCTGAGCTGTTCGTTATCGCACAGGACCTTACCAACATGCGCGTGATTGCTGATATCGACGAGGCTGATATAGGCGGTGTGAAGGAAGGTCAGCGCGTAAGCTTTACTGTCGATGCATTCCCAGATGATCACTTCGAGGGCCAGGTTACTCAGGTTCGCCAGCAGGCTACTACCGAGAGTAATGTGGTAACCTACGAGGTAGTAATCTCTGCCCCCAACAACGACCTGAAGCTAAAGCCAGGTCTTACAGCCAACGTTACCATCTACACTCTCGAGAAGAATGACGTGATGGCTGTACCAGCTAAGGCTCTGCGATTCCAACCCAACGAGGCTTTCTTGCAGAAGGGTGAAACCATCGAGGATTGCGAGGGCGACCACAAGTTGTGGACCAAGGAGGGCTCTGTATTCAAGGCTC
Source organism: uncultured Prevotella sp. (assembly GCA_900317405.1). GTDB lineage: Bacteria > Bacteroidota > Bacteroidia > Bacteroidales > Bacteroidaceae > Prevotella. The sequence goes on along the minus strand of ONGP01000035.1, from coordinate 4,537 downwards.
ATAAGGTAGAGATTGGTACCACCAACGGTATGATGACAGAGATTACTGGTGGTATTAAGGAAGGTACCGAGGTACTTACCGACTTTAATATTAATGGTGGAAATGCCGAGGCCGAACAGCAGCAGGCAAGCAATCCATTCATGCCACGCCCAAGAAACAACAACAATAACAAGCAAGGTGGACAAAACGGTGGCGGTGCCCCAAAGAGATAATATGGAAGAAGAGAAAAAAGTAGTAATCGAACTGCAGAATGTGAAGCGATACTTCCAGGTGGGCAGTGAGACGGTTAAGGCCTTGAGGGGCGTCTCGTTCAAGATCTACGAGGGCGAGTTCGTTACCATTCAGGGTACATCGGGCTCAGGCAAGAGTACACTGCTCAACCAGTTAGGCTGTCTCGACACGCCCACCAGCGGCGAGTATCTGCTCGACGGTGTGTCTGTACGCACCATGTCGAAGCTCCAGCGCGCCAAGCTTCGCAACCGCAAGATAGGATTCGTGTTCCAGAACTACAATCTGTTGGCCAAGACCACAGCCCTGGAGAATGTGGAACTGCCACTGATGTACAACTCTGAGGTTTCGGCTGCCGAGCGCAAGCAGAAGGCTATCAATGCTCTGAAAGCAGTAGGACTCGAGGACCGTATGTATCACAAGTCAAACCAGATGTCGGGAGGGCAGATGCAGCGTGTGGCTATTGCCCGTGCACTGGTAAACGATCCCGCCGTGCTGCTGGCCGACGAGGCTACTGGTAACCTCGACACTCGTACTTCGTTCGAGATGCTGGTGCTGTTTCAGGAACTCTACAAGCAGGGCCACACTATCATATTTGTGACTCACAACCCTGAGATTGCCGAATACTCAAGCCGCAACATCAATCTGCGCGACGGCAAGATTCGCGAGGATACTATCAATACTAATATCAAGTCGGCAGCTGAGGCCCTTGCTGCGCTGCCTGCTCCGCAGGATGATTAAACATTAAACATTAAAGGTTGATGAATATACTGAATCTATTTAAAGTAAGCCTGAAGGCGGTGGCAAATAACAAGATGCGATCGTTCCTCTCGATGCTGGGTATCATCATCGGAGTGGCAGCGGTCATCATCATGATGAGCATCGGTCAGGGTTCTAAGGAGAGTATCCGTGCCGAACTCTCTACTATGGGAACCAACCTGCTTACCATCCGTCCAGGTGCCGACATGCGAGGTGGTGTGCGCCAAGACCCGTCGAGCATGCAGACACTTAAGATGGCCGACTACGAGCGTATCGTTCGTGAAAAGAAGTTTGTTACCAAGGTGTCGCCCGAGGTTACTGCCAGTGGCCAGGCCATTTATGGCAACAACAATACCAATGCTTCGATGTATGGCGAGTCGATAGACTATCTCGACATCAAGCAGTGGCCGGTAGAAGAGGGTGAGTGCTTTACTGAGGAGGACATCAAGAAGGCCGCCAAGGTAGTAGTGGTGGGTACCACTATTGTGAAAGAACTGTTTGGCGACAATGTCGATCCTATCGGCAAGACCATCCGCTTCAAGTCTATTCCTATGCGTATCATAGGTGTACTTAAGTCTAAGGGCTACAACTCATGGGGTATGGACCAGGATAATGTGATCATTGCTCCCTACACCACAGTGATGAAGCGTATAGCTGCGCAAACCTACTTCTCTAGCATAGTCTGCTCGGCTGTTACCGAGGAACTCTCTGATGCGGCTATCGAGGAGTTGACCCAGATGCTGCGCGACAACCACAAGCTCAAGGACGATGCCGACGACGATTTTACCATCCGTTCGCAGGCTGAGATGATGGAGACCATGTCGAGCACTATGGATACCGTTACCATCATTCTGGTGGTAGCTGCAGCATTCTCGCTGCTTGTAGCCGGTATCGGTATTATGAATATTATGCTGGTAAGCGTAACCGAGCGTACCAAGGAGATAGGACTGCGTATGGCTGTAGGCGCCACAGGCCCAGTGATATCATTGCAGTTCCTCATCGAGTCGGTATTGATATCCTTTACGGGCGGACTGATAGGTGTGATAGTGGGCGTGGGCGCCAGCACATTCCTGGCCTCGTTCGGCATGCCGTCGAGTGTTCCCGCATGGAGCATCTACGTATCATTCCTGGTATGTGTGTTCATCGGTGTACTCTTTGGCTACATCCCAGCACAAAAGGCAGCTAACATGGACCCAATCGAAGCTATAAGACATGAATAAGCATATTGCAGGCTTGTGCCACGTTGCCCTGTGGGCTTTCCTTTTCCTGTCGCCTCTTACTTTTTGGAGAGGCACAGGAATCAAGTTTGTTCAGTATCTGATGTACTGCATGCAGCCACTGATGCTGATGATCATATTCTATGCTAACTATCTCTATCTGGCTCCTAGGTTCTTCGTAGCTGGCAAGCACAGGTATGACCTGCTGATAAACCTGGTGATGATAACCACGTTTGGTATTGCCCTGCACTACTGGACCGATTATGCCAACAATCTTTATGGTGTTCATGTGCGTTTTGACGATGCCATAAGCGACGTTACCAACATTCTGCGCGACTGCCTTAACTTTGCCATCTTTGCCGGTGGTTCTACTGCTCTGGCTCTGGCTCGCAAGTGGTTTACCGCCGACCAGAAACTGCAGGAGAGCGAGGCTGCCCGTGCCAAGGCCGAACTTTACAACCTACGCTCGCAGATCAATCCCCACTTCCTGCTCAACACGCTGAACAACATCTATGCCCTGACCGCTATCGATCAGGAGCGTGCGCAGGATGCTATCCAACAGCTCTCTAAGATGCTTCGCCACATGCTGTACGATAATCAGGAGAGCAGCGTGGCGCTTAGCGATGAGTTGCAGTTCCTCGAGAACTATATCAGCTTGATGAAGATACGACTCTCAGCAAATGTCGACGTGACATTCACTCACAACGTCGAAGTGCCTGGAGTAAGGATTGCTCCGCTCATCTTCATCTCGCTTATCGAGAATGCATTTAAGCATGGCGTCAGTCCCACTGAGCAAAGCTTTGTACATATTGAAATTAATGCAACCGATCACGACATCAACTGTCGTATCGAAAACTCTAATCATCCCAAGTCAAACCAGGACCGCAGTGGTCATGGCATCGGTCTGAATCAGGTTCAGCGCCGACTGGATTTGGCTTACCCCAACCATTATAAGTGGGTAAAGGGAACTAACGAAGACGGAACTATTTACACATCAGCAATACATATAGATTTATGATTATTACTTGTGCTATTATCGACGATGAGCCTCTGGCAGCAGGCCTGCTGGAGAGCTATGCAAAGAAAACACCGTACCTGAATCTGGTAGGTACCTACAACAGCGCCGTCCAGGCTATGAAGGACTTGCGCGAAAATCCAGTTCAGCTATTGTTTCTCGACATCCAGATGCCAGAACTTAGCGGCATAGAGTTTGCCAAGATACTGCCTAGGGAGACTAGGATTATCTTTACTACTGCGTTTCCCCAGTATGCTATCGAGGGATTCAGGGTTAACGCACTTGATTATCTGTTGAAACCAATATCGTACAACGATTTCCTGAAAGCCACAGATAAGGCTCTGGAGTGGTTTAATGTGGCTCAGCGACAGGATGTATATCGCCGCGACCGATTTATGTTCGTCAAGAGCGACTACAAGTTGCAGCGAGTATGTCTCGACGATATCTTGTATATCGAGGGACTTAAGGACTACGTACGTTTCTATCTTAAGAACGACGAGAAGGTTATGTCGCTCATGTCGATGAAGAAGCTTGAGGAGTATCTGCCCAAGCCTGAATTCCTTCGTACCCACCGCTCGTTCATCGTTCACATGACCGAGACTCCGCTGGTAGAGCGTTTCAAGATAGTGTTCAATGGTATACAGATACCTATCTCCGACAACTACAAGGACGACGTACAGAAGTATTTCGACGACCACACGCTAGTGTAGAGTGCAAAGTGAATTTTGCAAAATAGGCTATAAAAACTGTCTGATTGCAAATAAAATAAAAAATTGAGAGGTGAAGAGCAAACTTTTCGCCTTTCAGTTTTTCCTATTAGCTATATTTTTCGTAACTTTGCAGGCGTCAAAACGGACAATTTTTATTTTAAATTTTAAATAATATGGTTAATTACAAGGATTTAGGTCTCGTAAATACTCGCGAGATGTTCAAGAGAGCAGTAGCCGGTGGCTATGCTATCCCAGCTTTCAACTTCAACACAATGGAGCAGATGCAGGCTATCGTAATGGCTGCAGTTGAGACAAAGTCACCTGTTATCATGCAGGTTTCTAAGGGTGCACGTAACTATGCTAACGGCACAATCCTGCGCAACCTTGCTAAGGGTGCTGTAGAGTACGCTAAGGAGCTCGGTTGTGAGCATCCTGAGATCGTTCTGCACCTCGACCACGGTGATACCTTCGAGCTCTGTAAGGACTGTATCGACAATGGTTTCTCTTCAGTTATGATCGACGGTTCTTCACTGCCTTACGAGGACAATATCGCTCTGACAAAGCAGGTTGTTGAGTACGCTCACCAGTTCGATGTAACTGTTGAGGCT
>ONGP01000063.1 GCA_900317405.1 uncultured Prevotella sp. | reverse complement strand
CGAGGGACTGGAGTATGTAAAACTGGGGCATCAGATAGGTACCTATTATTATCCTACTCATGGCGAAAAGATTATAAGGCTTGCACTTGATATTTTGACTAAGAGGCCTTATGAACGCGAAAACCCGTTACTGGGTTTTGTTGTCACGCCCGACAATGTAGATCTGGTCATAACAGAGGCTTCAGAGTTGATGAAGCAGGATGATGATTTAGTGACCATTCACGACAAGCTGGAAGACTCAATGGTGCTTTATGACACACAGCGTAAGGTGCTTATCGGCAGTTTTGTTACTATCGCTGTTCTGATCTTGGCTATTATTATGATACTGTTTGCATTGTGGCTGACGAAGAAGAACATACGTAAACGTCAGAACATGAATGTGGAGCAGACGTTGTTCTATACAGATGCCAGTAACCGACGCCTTCACAAGATATTCGTTACGCCAGAAGAAGAGTTGCCTGCTCCCAAGAGTCAGGACATGTTGTTTGCTGAACAGTTGAACGAGGTTATCCTCAAGAACATGTCGAATCCCAATCTGAAGATGGATGATCTTAGCGAGGAGATGGGGCTGAGCCGTGTGCAGCTTTACAGGAAAGTGAAGACCATTACAGGACAGACACCTGTGGAACTGTTACGGCAGATGAGATTGCAACAGGCATACGCATTGCTGGCATCGACCACGAAGACTGTTGGCGAGATTGCATATGAGGTGGGCTTTGGTACCCCTGGTTATTTCTCAACTTGCTTTAAAAAACACTTTGGTAAGTATCCAACAGAACTAAGAGCGGAGTAACTTCCGCTCTTTCCCTTTATATAAAGGGGTGTTGACGTTTTATACATAATAGTCAACGATTGTTTCATGAAACATTTTTGCGAGGTTATGAACGATTTTTTCTATTCACGAGTATGATAAAGTTGTACTTTTGCGGCAAAAATTTAAATTCACAAGAGTACTAACTTTATTAAAATTCGACAATGGAGAAACTAAAAAAACTTTTTCTGAGTTTTGTTCTCTTGTCTGTCAGTACGATCATGTACGCGCAGACGGAGATCAAAGGTACCGTCGTTGACGCAAAAGGCGAAACGGTTATCGGTGCCACAGTGATGGAGAAGGGAACCTCGAACGGTACAATCACCGACTTCGACGGTAACTTCACAATCAAAGTCAAAGAGGGCGCCATCCTCGTTTTTACCTACATCGGTTACCAGACAACGGAAGTGCCTGCACAGCAGGACATGAAGGTTACGATGAAAGATGATGCCGAAGTGTTGCAAGAGGTGGTGGTTACTGGCTATACCACCCAGCGCAAGGCCGATTTGACTGGTGCCATTTCGACGGTAAGCGTTGACGAGATGGCAAAGCAGAATGAAAACAACCCAATGAAAGCTTTGCAGGGTCGTGTGCCAGGCATGAACATCACAGCCGACGGTAATCCCTCTGGTGCTGCTACTGTCCGTATCCGTGGTGTCGGAACCTTGAACGACAACGACCCGCTTTATATCATCGACGGTGTGCCCACCAAGGCTGGTATGCATGAGCTGAATGGTAACGATATCGAGAGCATCCAGGTCCTGAAGGATGCCGCTTCAGCAAGCATCTATGGCTCACGAGCTGCAAACGGTGTGATCATCATCACCACAAAGAAAGGTAAGGATGGTAAGATAAAGGTTAACTTCGACGGAAGTATTGCCGCTTCTTTCTATACCAATAAGATTGAGACGATGAATGCCAGCGAGTGGGGTAAGGCCTACTGGCAGGCAAGTGTCAACGATGGTCTGAACCCCAGTAATAATAACCTAGGCTATAACTACGACTGGAGCTACGACGCAAAGGGTAATCCTGTTCTGAACGGAATGACCATGAACATGTACCTGGATGAAAATGCTTCTGTACGTGCAGGTGATACCGACTGGTTTAAAGAGATTACACGCACCGGTGTTGTACAGCAGTATAATCTGTCTGTCAGCAATGGCTCTGAGAAGGGTTCTGCATTCTTCTCTATGGGTTATTACAATAACCAGGGTACTATCAAGGACACTTACTTCAATCGCCTGTCAGCTCGTGCTAATGCAGATTACAAACTTCTCAAGGATATTTTGGTTATTGGTGAGAACTTCACAGTCAATCGTACGAAGGGTGTCGACGCACCTGGTGGTGTGCTGGAGCACGCGTTGGAGTTCAATCCTAACTTCCCCATTTATGCAGAGAACGGCAAATATGCACAGGCTCTTGGTGCTTACTCAGAACGTGAGAACCCGTTGAGCATGATTTCTAATGCAAAAGACAACGAATATACCCAGTGGCGTATGTTCGGTGATGTACACCTCACCATTACACCATTCAAGAACTTCATGATTCGTACTACACTCGGTATGGACTACACGCAGAAGGAACAGCGTTTCTTTACCTATCCCATTCCTAATGGTAAGGTGATGCGTACTGACAGTGCTGTAGAGGGTAAGCAGGAGCACAACATGCGTTGGATGTGGAATGCCATTGCAACCTATAATCTGGAGATCGGCAAGCATCGTGGTGATGCCATGATCGGTACCGAGGTGAACCGTCAGGACTATAAGATGTATAGTTCCAAGCGTTATGAGCTTGCTATTCTGAATACTGACTATATGTGGCCGTCAGCTGGCGCAGGCCGTCAACTGGCAGATGGCTTCGGAGAAGGCTTCTCATTGGTTTCTTTCTTCGGTAAGATCAACTATACTTATGACGACAAGTACTTGGCTTCTTTTACCATTCGTCGTGATGGCTCAAGCCGCTTCGGTTCTAACAAGCAGTATGGTACATTCCCCTCAGTCAGTGCAGGTTGGCGTATCTCACAAGAGAAATTTATGGAGGGTACAAAGGGTTGGCTTGACAACCTGAAGCTGCGTTACTCTTGGGGACAGACTGGTAACCAGGAAATCTCAAACACAGCACGCTATACGCTTTACAAGGCAGTGATCTCCACTGGTCTTTGGGGAAGCGGACAGGCAGGTACTTCTTACGATATCAATGGTACAAATGGTGGTTACGACCTTCCTAACGGCTATGTGCGCAACCAGCGTGGTAATGATGATATTAAGTGGGAGACCACTACACAGCATAATATTGGTCTTGACTTCGGTATCTTAGGAAATGAGATCTATGGCAGCTTCGATTGGTATAATAAGAAGACCAAGGACATCCTCTTGCTGATGGATGGTATTGCTGCTATGGGTGAAGGCGCTGCCCAGTGGATCAATGCCGGTGAGGTAAAGAATAATGGTTGGGAATTCACCGTTGGCTATCGTCATGCTTTACCTAACGGCTTCTCATGGGATATCAACGGAAATATCAGTAAATATAGTAATGAGATCACTAAACTGCCAGAGACAGTAGCTGCTAAGGGTACATATGGCGGTAATGGTGTGAAGAGCGTTGTGGGACATGCGATGTACTCACAAGTAGGCTACATCTACGATGGTATTTTCAAGAGCCAGGATGAGATCGACAACCATGCTGTACAAGAAGGCGCAGGATTAGGCCGCATCCGCTATAAGGACTTAAACGGTGATGGTCGTATCACCGAGGAAGACCAGGATTGGATCTATGATCCGACACCCGACTTTACATGGGGTCTCAATATCTACCTGCAGTACAAGGACTGGGATCTGACCATGTTCTGGCAGGGCGTTCAGGGCGTTGATGTAGATTGTAGAGGCTATAAGTCTCAGACTGACTTCTGGGCAAACTCTGCCATTAATGTTCCTTATCTGAACAAGGGTGTGCGCTTGCTCGATGCTTGGACACCTGCTAACCCTAATAGCAATATTCCTGCACTCACCACATCGGATACTAACAACGAAGGTCGTGTATCTTCTTATTATATCGAGAATGGCTCATACGCTAAATTGCGTACTATACAGATTGGTTACAATATGCCGAAGCAAGTGGTCAATAAACTCCATTTGGATCGTATTCGTCTCTATGCTTCGGCTCAGAACCTGATTACTATCAAGAGCAGCAAGTTCACAGGTGCAGATCCTGAGAATCCAGGATTCAACTATCCTATTCCGCTCAATCTCACATTCGGTGTGAATGTCTCGTTTTAAAAGGTAAATAGTAGAAATAGTAAAAAGAAAATAAAACGATTATGAAGACAAATATAATATTCGATAAGGTAAGGAACTTGGCTAAAGCGGTTTTACCCTTTTCCCTTTTTGCCCTTTTACCTTTAACAACTGGCTGCTCAAAGTTCCTGGAGGAACAGGTACCGCAGGCTACGCTGACTCAGGACGAGGTGAAGAACCCTGAGTATATCGATAATTTGCTGATCTCAGCATATGCCGGACTGGTAACGATTGAAGACATGAATGCTTCATTCTCACTCTGGAACTACGATACCCGCTCTGACGATGCTTATGTAGGCGGTTCAGACTTCTCTGATGGTGAACCTTTCCACCGTTTGGAAAAGAGTGTTGGTGTGATGACCACCGACTGGCCATTCAGCTCTATCTGGACACGTTTCTATAACTATCTGAGTCGTGTCAACCTGTCGCTCGATGTCTTGGCAAGTGCAGATCAGAACAATTAATACCATCATACAGCGTACAGCTGAGATGAAGTTCCTGCGTGCCTATGGTCACTTCCAGCTGAAGCGCCTGTTCAAGAAGATTCCTTTCGTGAACAAACCTAACATGACAGAAGAGGATTACAACAACCTCTCGAACACAGAATATACCAACGACGAAGGCTGGCAGCAGATCATCAACGATCTGGAGGATGCCTATGCTGTGCTTCCTGTCACACAGGTAGAAAAAGGCCGCCCCACCAAAGCTGCATGCGCTGCTTTCCTTGCTAAGGTATATCTCTATAAGGCATACCATCAGGATGATGCTAACAGCAACCAGGTTACCAGCATTAGCGATACCGACCTGCAGAAGGTGGTGGAATATACCAATACCTCCCTCTATGCCGGTTATGGCTTGGAGCCCGACCTGTTCAATAACTTCCGTCCTGAGGAGCAGTACGAGAATGGTAAGGAGAGTATCTGGGCTATCCAGTACTCTAAGAACGATGGTACCGTATATGGTAACCTGAATTTC
>ONGP01000044.1 GCA_900317405.1 uncultured Prevotella sp. | reverse complement strand
CCAGCTCTCGCTGCCCCATATCATCTGTTTCACTAGTGGTCTAAATTTAATCATTGTTTTTTAAGTTATATTATTTCGTTAGTTCTCTTTCCAGAAGCTGCGTGTAAACAGCACTAGCACCGTCATTATTTCCAGACGTCCCATCAGCATCAGCAGGCACAGTGCCCACTTCACATAGTCGGCCATGCCCACCCACGACATCACTGGTCCTACGTGGTTACTCAGCGATGGTCCTACGTTGCTCACACAGCTTAGTCCTATTGTGATGGCGTTCACTGGGTCTACACCTGTGATAATCATGAATCCTGTGGTGATAATCATCATCAGTCCAAACAGCGTGAAGAATGCAAACAGCGCTGTGATACGTGCGTCGGCCACACTCTGACCGTTAATCTTCACTGGCAGCACAGCGTTGGGGTGTATAATCTGTCGGAAGTTGTTGCGTAGCACCTTCAGTGTCATCACGGCTCGTACACACTTAAATCCTCCGGCAGTACTGCCTGCACAGCCTCCTATAAACATCACTATGCCCAGTATTATCCACGTGATGTGTGGCCATGCTCCCACTTCGTCGTTAAACACACCAGTGGTAGTGGTAAACGATACCACCTGGAACAGTGCATTTCTGAACGCCTCTTCCAACGGATAGTTCATCCTTATCAGCAGCACACTCATTATGCCCAATGTGGCCAGCAGCACCATACATATATACAGCTTAAACTCCGAGTTCTTAAACAGTGCACTCGCCCTCATCTTGAATATGCTTACATATAATAAGGTGAAGTTGATACCTGCCAGAAACTGGAATAGTATCGATATATAGTCGATAGATGGCGAATTATAGAAGCATGTACCAGCATTGTGTATCGAGAAACCTCCGGTAGCAGTGGTTGTCATCGAGTAGTTTATTGCCTCAAACCAGTCCATACCAGCTGCCCAGAACGATAGTCCGCAGGCTATGGTAAGCATGAAGTATATGCTCCATATCCATTTGGCTGTAGTGCTCAGTCGCGGGTGCATCTTGGCCTTGATGGGTCCTGTAGCTTCGGCGGCAAACACCTTTACGCTACCACCCACCAGCGATGGCAGGATGGCGATGGTAAAGAATACTATTCCCAATCCGCCTATCCACTGTGTCAGCGATCGCCAGAAGAGTATGCCGTGCGGCAGTATCTCTACGTCGTCTATGATTGTTGCTCCAGTCGTGGTGAATCCCGATGTCGACTCGAAGAATGCGTCTGTGATATTCGTTATGCTGCCATGGATTAGGAACGGAAACATACCGAAGAACGAGAACACCGCCCATGCGGCAGTCACCACCACGTATGCATCGCGGCGATTCAGACTGTTGTCGGCATCGCGCCCCAGGTACAGAAAGAAGAATCCGCTTCCGAATGTTACCAGTAATGATATCAGAAATGCCATCAGGTCGTCTTCATGATATGCAAACGACATCAGGGCACACCATCCCATAAACAGCCCCTCGATAAACAGCAGCGAGCCTATGATCTTACTGATGATGCGGAAGTTTACCATACCGTGTTCTTCTTGAAGTACTTTTCTATGTTGTTCAACTTCTGTTCGTGGCAGAATACCATTACCGAGTCGCCCGCCTCAATCTGCGAGTTACCGTTCACCAGCATACCCTGTCCCTTGCGCACCAGTCCGCCTATAGTCACACCGAATGGCAGACCCAGGTCCTTCACCGGTTTCTTTGTCACCTTCGATCCCTCGGCAGCGGTAAATTCAGCCACATTGCTGTCCACCATCATCAGCGATCTCAGGTTGTTCACGTCAGCGTCCAGCAGCATCTGGTAGATATGGCTGGCGGCTATGGTCTTCTTGTTGATGATAGTTCCTATATCCAGACTCTCGGCCATGCTTACGTAGTCCAGGTTCTCTACCATTGCGATAGTCTTGCGCACTCCCATCTTCTTGGCTGTCAGACAGGCCAGGATGTTGGTCTCGGCATTCTCGGTCAGCGCCACAAATGCCTGGGTGTTGCGTATTCCTTCCTCCTCCAGCAGTCCCAGGTCTCGGCCGTCGCCGTGTATCACCATAGTGTCCTGGTTCTCCAGCAGTTCGTTCAGTCGCTCGCATCGCTTGGCGTCCTTCTCTATTATCTTCACGTGCATATAGTCGGGTGTGGTCAGTGCCGCACGCACTGTGGTCTTTCCTCCGCCCATCATTATCACGTTTTTCACGTCGGTATAGTGCTCCTTGCCCACTATCTTGCGTATATATGGTATATACTCCTTGGTGGTCATAAAGTATGCCAGGTCGTTCACCCTAAGTTCGTCCATACCGCTAGGTATTATGGTGTCTCCTCCGCGCTTTATGGCTACTATGTGGTAGGGGTCGTCGGGGCCGCACAGGTCCTTCAGTGGCTGGTTCAGTATCTCGGCCTGCTCTCTCAGCTTTATGCCCAGCAGTATCAGCGCGCCATCGTGCACATCCCAGCGCTGTCGCACCCACGACAGTTTCAGTCCGTTGTTTATGTCGATAGCTGCCAGCACCTCGGGGTAAATCAGCGAGTCGAGTCCCAGATTCTTGAAGAATGGCTGCAGACTCGGTGCCAGATATTCGTAGTTGTCGATACGAGCCACCGTCTTCTTGGCACCCAGTGCGTGTGCCAGTATACATGCGTTGATGTTTAGGCTCTCTTCGGGTGTAACGCCCACAAACAGGTCGGCATTATGCGTGCCGGCCTCTTTCAGAGCCTTTATGCTGGTGGGCGATGCGCAGTATGTCATTACGTCATACTCGCTCATCTTGGCCAGTCGCTCCTCGTCGGCGTCTATCAGCACACAGTCCTGATGTTCTCTCGAAAGCAGTTTCGCCAGGTGAGTACCTACGGCGCCTGCACCTACTATTACTATCTTCATGACTCCAGAATAGCTTTCTTTATGCCGTCTTCGTCGATACCGACGATGTGTTGCAGTTCCTTCACCGTGCCGTGCTCCACAAAGTTGTCGGGCAGTCCCAGTCTCTTCACCTTAGGTGTATATCCGTGGTCGTTCATCCACTCCAGCACGGCCGATCCCAATCCGCCTCTTATCGCACCGTTCTCAACTGTGATTATGCGCTTGAACTTCTTGCCCACCTCTTCCAGTATGTTCTCGTCGATAGGCTTCAGGAATCGCATGTCGTACAGAGCCACGCTGGCCTCGCTGCCCAGTTGCTCTATGGCACGCATGGCGTTGTTACCCATAGGTCCGATTGTAAGCACAGCCACGTCGTCGCCGTCGTGCAGTTTGCGGCCTGTGCCCACCTTTACTTCTTCCAGCGGGCATCGCCAGTCCTGCAGTTCGCCGCCGCCTCGTGGATAGCGTATCACAAATGGTCCCTTGTCGGGCAGCTGTGCCGTATACATCAGTCGGCGCAGCTCGTGCTCGTCCATAGGCGAGCATATAGTGAGGTTAGGTATCGGTCGCAGCGATGTCAGGTCGAATGCGCCGTGGTGTGTAGGTCCGTCTTCGCCCACCAGTCCGGCGCGGTCAAAACAGAACACCACGTTCAGGTTCAGCAGAGCCACGTCGTGTATTATATTGTCGAACGCACGCTGCGCAAATGCACTGTAGATATTGCAGAAAGGCAGCAGTCCGTCCTTGGCCATACCGCCGCTGAATGTCACTGCGTGTCCCTCGGCTATACCCACGTCGAATGTCCTTTCGGGCATCTCCTTCATCATTATGTTCATCGAGCATCCGCTGGGCATGGCAGGTGTCACACCTACTATCTTCGGGTTCTGCTTGGCCAGCTCCAGCAGTGTGTGTCCAAACACGTCCTGATATTTCTGTGGCTTTGTGGGGTCGTTGTCCACCAGTCGTTCGCCCGTGTCTGGGTTGAACTTTCCTGGTGCGTGCCAAACGGTCACATCCTTTTCGGCCGGAGCATATCCGTGTCCCTTCTTGGTGTGCAGGTGCAGCAGTTTTGGGCCCGTCATATTTTTCAGCTGACTCAGTATGCGCACCAGTTCCTTCACGTTGTGTCCGTCAAACGGGCCAAAGTACTGTATGTTCATACCGTCGAATATGTTCTGCTGGTGCGATATTGCACTCTTCATGGCGTTTGTCAGTCTTATCAGTCCCTTCTTGCGGTCGTCGTTCAGCATGCCGTGGCGGTTAAACCATCGTGCAGTCTTAAACTTTATGGCGTTATACGTCTCGTTGGTGCTCAGGTTCAGCAGATACTGCTTCATTCCGCCCACACTGCGGTCTATCGACATGTTGTTGTCGTTCAGTATTATCAGCAGGTTGTTAGGGCTGCTCGACACGTTGTTCAGTCCCTCAAAAGCCAGTCCGCCGCTCAGTGCACCGTCGCCTATCACAGCCACCACGTGTCGGTCCTTCTTTCCCTCCAGTTCGGCCGCTACGGCCATACCCAGTGCAGCCGACACCGAGTTGCTGGCGTGTCCGCATGCAAATGTGTCGTACTCGCTCTCCTGTGGCGATGGGAAGGGCTTTATTCCGCCCAGCTTGCGGTTGGTGCAGAACTGTTCCCTGCGTCCGGTCAGTATCTTGTGGCCGTAGGCCTGATGACCCACGTCCCAAACTATTCTATCTTCGGGGGTATTAAATACGTAATGCAGTGCTACAGTAATCTCGGTTACACCCAGACTCGAAGCCAGATGTCCCGGATTTACCGCCACCTCTTTAATAATATCTCGACGCAGTTCGTCGCACACCTGTGGTAGGTCGTCCACCTTCAGTTTTCTCAAATCCTCAGGTGTATCAATCTTATTTAAAAGAGTAAACTCAGTTTTTTCCACACAAAAAATATATTTATTTCGAGTGCAAAGTTAAGCAAATTTTATAATATTACAAAATATTTCCGCAAATTTGCACCCTTAATATATAACAATTGTAAAAATCTTGAGCTAAATCTGTCCGCTCTCCACCATCAGTACCACGCGCTCTGTCAGCCGGTCCACACCTTCAGCGTCGTACTCTTTTTTTAGCGATGCGCCGAATCCCCAGGCAAACACCTGCCAGAATCCTGCGCGTATAGGTCCCATAAATGCCTTTATCATGTCATAGCTGCTCGAGTGGCATTCGCGGTCTATCAGTTTTATCAGCAGCTTGCCCTGGCTGTACGTCAGTTTCTTCATCTTCGGCTTGTATGTCTTAAATATATCCTCCTCCACGCGCTTCATGTGCTCGGCCTTAGCCTTGTCGTTGGGCAGTGTCTCCAGATACTCCGTAGTCTCTATCAGCATCATTCTCGCCTCCTTAGCTATCGGCAGCACCTTCTTTACGTTTGTCACCAGTCGCATATACTGCGAAGCCTGTCGTTTGTTCTTAAACGTCAGTTGCGGATACACATACACGTTGTTCATCTCCATATACTGTATGCTGTCGCCCTCGTGCAGCACCTTTCCCACCTTTACGGTCGGCACAAACGTAGGCGAGTCCATCTCCGCCAGCACCTGCTCGGCGGTCAACCTCTGCTCAGCCTCCTGCGCCGCAGCGCCGATAGCCAGGCATGCAAACCCTATGGAAACCATCAACCTTTTCATTTCGGGTGCAAAATTAGTCATTTCTGTCGAAATGGCAAAGAAATCTTCTTTTTTTATTTAATAACCCAATATAAGTTTGTTTGATTCTAAACTTAGGGTGGCACTTATGGCTTGCTCCGATGAGTCGAACAGCCTGTTCCGATGATTCGAAGCGATCGTTCCGATGATACCCTCATCCCCTAAAGTATCAGTCGAACAACTCGTAGAGCTGATTCGAAAATGTCTTAGAAACGACTCGGACAACCCATAGAAGATATATAAATTAGTATGGCGCCAAACGGATACATTGGTTGGTGGCATTTCTTACTGTAGAATTCTAAAAAATATGCGTTTTATTTGCTACTTCCAAAAAAACGTCGTACCTTTGCACTCCGATAAAGAGACGATAAACCAAATGAGATATAGAATTTTATTAATTTTATTTATCATATCCCTGGGTAGCTATGCTCAGGATGGGCATCGATGGGAAACGGTGCTGGGGCAGGTGATGACGGCAGAGGATATGGCTGATGAGGGGTGGCAGCAGAATTATGAGATGCTGTGCGAACTGGAACAGAATCCGATAAATATTAACAGAACGACTCGCGAAGAGCTTGAGGCGCTGCCTTTTCTGTCGGCACAGCAGGTGGAGGCTATAATGGAGTATCTGTATCGCTATGGCTCGATGAAATCGATGGCCGAACTGATGATGATACGAGAGATAGGACCGCAGGAGCGACAACTGCTACAGTGCTTTGTGTATGCAGGCGATGAGCCAAAAATGGCGATGCACGCTAAGCACGAACTGACTGCATCGGCGCAGATACCAATGTATGAGCGCAAAGGCGATAGGAAGGGCTATCTGGGTGATAAGTATCGCCACTGGTTGCGATATCAGATGAAAATAGGAGACAAAATGAAACTGGGGCTTGTTGCATCGAAGGATGCTGGCGAGCCCTTCTTTAAGGATAAAAACAAATATGGCTACGACTACTATTCGCCATACCTGGAAATGAAAAAACTCGGTAGGCTGGAGACTCTGGTGCTGGGCAACTATCGCGTGAGTATGGGCATGGGAATGGTGATGAACAATAGTTTTGCACTGGGTAAGATTGCCATGCTGCAGAACTTGGGGCGACAGACAAACATCTTGAGGGCTCATTCGTCGCGAACAATGGGATACTTGCAGGGGGTAGGCGCTACTTTAAGACTGGCACGAAGCATGCGACTGACAGCCTTTGCATCGTATACCCCTATGGACGCAACGCTGAACAAGGAGGGCGATGCGCAGACAATAGTGACTACTGGCTATCATCGCACCCAAACTGAGATGGACAAGAAGAACAATCTACACGCGCTGAAGACGGGCGGACAACTGAGATATGATGCCCGCGGACTGCATCTGGGGCTGAACGCGCTATACGTACATCTGGACAGAAGACTGACGCCCAACAAGACGCAGACATACAACTGGTACAAACCCGAGGGTACTGAGTTTATGAATGCAAGCATAGACTATGGTTACACCCGCCATCAGTTGGCAATAAACGGTGAAACGGCAACAGATGGCAACGGACATATAGCCACTATAAACACAGTGAGCTATGCGATGAACAATGGTCTGAGGCTGATGGCTTTGCAGCGATACTACAGCTATCAATATTCATCGCTAGATGCGCAGAGCTATAGCGACGGAGGGCGTGTGCAAAACGAGAGTGGGGTGTACGTGGGTATGCAATGGCAACCGTCGCCACGATGGCAACTGGCTGCTTATGCCGACTATGCCTATCATCCATGGGCTGTATATCGCAAAGAGGGGCCCACGCATCAGATGGACTATCTGATACAATGTGCCCACAACACAGGCAACTGGCGGCTGACAGCAAGATACCGACTGAAGGCTGACGACAAAGAGCATCGCACCCGACTGATAGCCGAATATGCAAATGACAACTTCAGTAGCAGAACACAACTGGATGCGGGATATCTGGCTACGGGAGAATCGGAGCTGGGCGCAATGATTAGCGAGAGCCTGGCATACACTCACCGATGGTTGAGGGTGAATGTGGGGGCGGGATACTTTCATACCGACAGCTATGACAGCCGTGTGTATCTGTATGAAAGCGGTCCGCTATATACTTACTCTATGCAGCAGCTTTATGGCGAGGGCATACGCTATTGGCTGATGCTGAGAGCAAATGCAGGACGAAATCTGATGCTTACAGCAAAGGTAGGTGTGACCGACTATTTTGACCGCACAAAAATAAGCAGCAGCTATCAGGAGATAGATCGCTCAAGTAAGACAGATGTAGACATACAGCTGCGCTGGAGGATCTAAAGTAGTTGCTGATAGAGCTGGAAGACCTGGCCGGCTACATCCTTGCCATCGAAACGCTGGATATAGTCCATACTGCGCTGGATGCGCTCCTGGCGGCCATCGGCGCCCTTAAGGCTGCGGCGGATGGCATCGGCCATGCCTTCGGCATCGTCGGGGGCGACGTAGAGGCTATCGGGGCCGCCGGCCTCTTCGAGACAGCTGCCTGTGCAGGCTACTACGGGCAGACCGCAACGGATGGCCTCGATGATGGGGATGCCAAAACCTTCGTAGACACTGGGATAGACAAAGGCCTCGGCACCGGCATAGAGTGCGGGCAGATCGGCATCGGGCACACCATGGAGTATGCGCAGGCGATGCTCAAGGCCGTTGGCACGGGCATACTGCACAAGTTTGTCGGTATAGGCAGTGTGGCGGCCTACAAGCACCAGCGATATATCGCCAGGCAGATGATGCAGGGCCTTGAGGGCAAGCATGGTGTTTTTGCGGGGCTCGATGGAGCCGACGCTCAGGACGTAGCGGTCCAATTGAGAAGTTAGAGGGGAGAGGTGAGAGGTTAGAGGCGTGCTGAAGCGCTGGGCACACGACTGGTAGATGAGGGTGATGTCGGATTCGGAAACCATGTCGCCTCCATATTCTAAGATGTCGCGACGGGTGCACTCGCTGATGGCGATGATATGATCGGCCTCTTTTATGGTCTGACGGAACTTCCACTTGTATATCTGCACATCGATGGGATTGTAGAACTCGGGATGGCGCAGGAAGATTAGATCGTGGATGGTGACTACGCTCTTGATGCCGCTGCGGCGGATGCCTATGGGCAACTCGCCCGAAAGGCCGTGATAGAGCTGGATGCCATCGCGCTTAAGATCGGCTACGATGCCGCGACTGCGCCAATAGGACTTTGAGAGACCGGAATTTAGAATTGAGAATTTAGAGGGGGGATAGACGAAGGCAACGTTGGGGCGATCGGCGATTTGAGTGCGCAGGTCATCGCGCCCTCGGTCGGGGGCATAGAGGTTGAGGCGCAGGGGATACTGGGCAAGATCGTTGACCAGTGTGCGGCCGTAAGAGCCCAGACCTGTGCCGTTGCGAACTATGCGCTTGGCATCGATACCTATATTAAGTTGGGGTGTAGTCATGACTTACGTGAGAAGTGTTTAAATACGAAACGCACAATGACAAAGTTTGTGGGCACAGCTATCATTAATACTGCAAACGGGGCCAGCAGGCGGTGAACACCTATCCACAGGAAGAAATTGAACAGGGCTATCTGCAGAAAGTAGTTGAAGACGTGTGCTCCGGCAAAGCCCGCACCATTGCGAGCCGAAGTGCGCTCGTGGAACGTGAAGTGGGCTGAGAGGTAATAATTGGCCAGGAAACTTAAGAAATATCCTGCCGAATAGGCTATGTTGACATTGATGAAATGCTGTAAAAGCCAGTAAATGGAGAGGTGGAGGGCCGTAGACACCGCGCCCACGACACCAAACCTCATTATCTGTCCGAGTGTTTCCTTCTTTTGATGCATCAATATTGATTTTGATTGCAAAGTTAAACAAAAAAAACGAAAATGGGCGAAAAATTATTGAAAAACAAAAAAAGTTTGTATCTTTGCAATCAAATTGTTAGAAATATAAATGTATGATTCCTTTTAATAAGCCTTATTGCTCAGGTCGTGAGCTTAGTTATATACAAGAGGTGTGCCAGTCGACTACTATGTCGGGCAATGGACAGTTTACCAAGCTATGTCATGGTTTCTTCGAAAAACGCTATGGTTTCCGTAAGTGCCTGCTTACCACATCGGGCACCGACGCGCTGGAGATGTGCGCCATGCTGTGCGAACTGAAACCAGGCGACGAGGTGATTGTGCCCTCGTATACGTTTGTGTCGTCGGCCATTGCATTTATCCGCGAGGGCGCGGTAATACGATTTGCTGACAGTGGCGCTGACAATCCGAATGTGACTGCAGCGGATATAGAACCACTGATAAACGAGAAGACCAAGGTGATAGTGGTGGTGCACTATGCCGGTGTGGCTTGCGACATGGACAGCATAATGGCTCTGGCCGAGAAACACAACCTGCTGGTAGTGGAGGACGCTGCACATGCCATCGACTCGTATTATAAGGGCAAACCACTGGGAGGCATCGGACATTTGGCTGCTTTCTCTTTCCACGAGACAAAGAACATAAACTGTGGCGAAGGTGGTATGCTGGTGGTTAACGACGAGAGATTTGTGCGCAGGTCGGAGATACTCTGGGAGAAAGGGACCAATCGAGCAGAATTCTATCGCGGAATGGTGAACAAATACGGATGGTGCGACACCGGATCATCGTTTCTGCCTTCTGAGTTTAATGCAGCTTTCCTGTGGGCACAGCTGGAGCAGCTGGACGATATACAGGGTAAGCGACGCCACATATGGGAGAGCTATGACAAGGCGCTGAAGGGTAATCTGCCCAAGGGCATTACACGCCCCGAACTGCCGGAATATGCTACCAACAACTATCACATGTACTATCTGCTATGTGAGAGCTTGGAACAGCGCACAAAACTGATGAACTATCTGAAGAACAACGGCGTGCAGACCACGTTCCACTATCTGCCTCTGCACTCTAGCGCTTACTATAAGGATAAGCATGACGGCAGGGTGCTGGAAAACTGCGACCGTTATGGCGATACGCTGGTAAGATTGCCGCTATATTATGAGTTGACTGACGACGAGATACAGAAGATAGTAAAGCTTATAAAAAAGGCATGAAACAACTAGTGGATTTTCTAAAGAAACCATTCCTACGCGACTACCGCACCCTGTTTGGGCTGTGGATGCTTCTGCCTATCATAATGTGGCTAATGAAGATGACTCGCGCCAACAACTACGATATCTATCGCGGTTCGTTCTGGAATGCCGTGAGGGGATGGAATCTGTATCTGCCCAATCCTGAGGAATATGCCGACCTGCACCACTACGGACCGGTATTCTCGCTGCTATTTGCCCCATTTGCCATCGGACCTAAATGGGTGGGACTGCTGTTGTGGGGTATTGCTTTGACGCTGTTCCTATATTGGGCTATACGCAAGTCGCAGTTTACCAAATACCAGCAGCTGTTCATACTGTGGTTTTGTGCGCACGAGATGCTGACTGCACTATATATGCAGCAGTTCAACATAGCCATAGCGGCCACCATACTGCTATCATACTACCTGATAGAGAAGGAGAAGGACTTCTGGGCTGCTTTCTTCATAATGCTAGGCACGTTTGTAAAGGCTTACAGCATAGTGGGACTGGCGTTTTTCTTCTTCTCGAAACATAAGGGGAAGTTAATAGTAGCCCTGATATTCTGGGCGATCGTGATGTTTGTGGCGCCAATGCCTTTCTTCCATGGATGGGACTATATAGTGAGCCAGTATCATGAATGGTATATCTCGCTGATGAACAAGAATGCCGAGAATACGGTGAACATCATGAATAACATCTCGCTGCTGGGCATGGTGCATCGTATATCGGGAGTATGGTTCAACGACCTGTGGCTCATTGTGCCGGGCATGGTGCTGTTTGCATTGCCTTACCTGCGATTCTCGCAATATAAGTATGTAGCTTTCCGCCAGACGGTGCTTGCATCGTCCTTGATGTTTATCATACTATTCTCTACAGGTAGCGAGTCGAGCGGATATATCACACCGCTGATAGGTGTGGTGGTGTGGTACACGGCAGCTCCATGGAAGCGCAGTAAATGGGATGTGGCCTTGATGGTGTTTGTATTCATACTGTCGAGCATGTCGCCCAGCGACCTCTTCCCGGCCTATCTGCGCAAGGAGTTTGTGCAGCCCTATGCCCTGAAAGCGCTGCCGGTAACCATCGTGTGGCTTAAGCTTTGCTACGAGATGCTGACGAAGGATTATCAGCCCCAATTACAAACAAGTAATAACAATGAATAACGATAAGTGTATGGAAATATCAGTTGTCAGCCCCTGCTATGGTGCTCCCACTTTGTTACGCCAGTTGGTTGAGCAGATTACGGAAACTGTGTCGAAGCTCACCGATAGCTATGAGATTATACTGGTAGAGGACTGCAGTCCTGACAACAGTCGCGAGATTATTCGCGACATATGTGCTAACGATACCCATGTGAAAGGTGTGTTCCTAAGCCGTAACTTCGGACAGCAGAGTGCGCTGAATGCCGGTTACGACGTGGCACAAGGCAATTATGTGGTAACACTTGACTGCGATCTGCAGAACCCGCCGTCGCAGATTCGCGACCTGTATCTGAAGGCCAAAGAGGGCTACGACATAGTATACGCCACACGCCAGAACAGGCCTGATACATATTTTATGACTAAGGGCTCGCAGGTGTTCAACAGCCTGATGGGATTCCTAACCGACACCCAGCAGGACAAGGCTGTGGCTGAGTTTGCCATCTTTAGTCATAAGGTGATAGATGCTATGGCCCAGATGGGCGACTATCGCCGCTACTACCCGCTGATGACACAATGGGTGGGCTTCAAGACTGCGAAAGTGGACGTGGAGCATGCTGTAAGAACTGATGGAAAGAAGTCGTCGTACTCGATAAAGAAGCGCATAGAACTGGCAGTGAGCACAGCCGTGAGTTTCTCTACAAAGTCGTTGCGACTCATAGTGTATTTCGGCACGCTAATCACACTGCTGGCTATAATAGCTGCAATCGTGCTTGTGATAAAGACCATGTGTATGGACGAGGAGATAAGCGGATGGATAACGCTGTTCGTATCTATGTGGTTTATTGCTGGTATCTTGATTATGATAGTTGGTATAATCGCAGTTTATATAGGAAGCATCTTTGACGAGGTGAAGCATCGTCCAACCTACTTGGTTTCGGAAAAGTTGAACTTTGAAAAGTGACGCGATGGTGAAGAAAGTATTAAATGCCGTAAAGTGGTTCTTCTCAAACCCTACATGTGTGTTTTTTCTGGGGTTGGCAGTGGTACTGCTGGCCACAACCCTAGAGGTGGCACGAGGGAGAAATACTAATTATTTCGACTACCAGGACTCAACACGTATGTTCTGGGAGGGACTTTCGCCCTACAACATGGAGTACGCCCAGGCACATGCCATCTACTTTCTGTATTCGCCCGTGTTCAGCGTCTTGTTCGCCCCCATATTCTATCTGCCCTGGTGGTTAGGCCCGTATGTGTGGAATATAGGTAACTATAGTCTGTTTGCCTTGGCTATAAAAATGCTGCCACAACAGCTGGATAAATACAAGCACTGGATATTCCTTTTCCTATTGTCGGTGATCCTACAGACGGTATTCTGCTACCAGCATAACATCATTGTAGCTTATATCTATATCTTTGCATTCATACTGCTGGAACGCAACAAACCTGTCTGGGCAGTGCTGCTGATTATGATTTCTGCCACAACAAAGGTGTATGGAGCGGCCGAACTGGCTATATTGTTCTGCTATCCGAAGGTATGGCGCAATCTGGGCTTGGCATTGGTGTTCGGTTGCCTGTTGGTGTGTCTGCCATTACTGAACCCGAACTTCGATAATCCATTTGTGCTTTATCAACAGATGTTCGACATGATAGCAAGTCACCATAGCGACTCCGACTTCGTAGGAATTCTCTTTGCGCGTGGCATGAAACCTCTGCTGCTGCCTAACTACCGAATGGTACAGATAATTGTATTCTCACTGTTGGCTGTAGCCTTCTTCTTCAGATACAAACGATGGAGAGAGTTTAGATTTAAAGTACAGGCGCTTGGGGTGCTGACTGGTTTTATGATTCTGTTCAGCGATTGTCCTGAAACGCATACCTATATTATCACCTTCCCATTCTATGCCATGGCATTCTGGCTTCGAAATAAGCGCACGTGGATTGATTGGACGCTGTTCTGGTTGCTGGTAGTAAACTTCTGCAT
>ONGP01000057.1 GCA_900317405.1 uncultured Prevotella sp. | reverse complement strand
AGCGCCTACATATCCATAGTCGGCATCGGCCATCTCGCCAGGACCGTTTACGATACATCCCATGATACCTATCTTAAGTCCTACCAGATCCTTGGTGGCGGCTTTAATCTTGGCGATGGTTTCCTGCAGATTGTAGAGTGTACGTCCGCATCCAGGGCATGATATATACTCTGTCTTGGTGAACTTGATACGAGCTGCCTGCAGGATGGCGTCAGAAAGCTCTATCAACTTCTCATTTGAGAATTTAGAATTAAGAATTGAGAGGTTGTGAGCCTTCTTATCGATGAGCAGGGCACCTACGGCCATAGCGGCCTTCAGCTGCAGTGTCTCCCAGTGATGGTATCATCCTTGATGCTCGCCTCGGCCTTTTCACGAAGAGCTGTGCACTCTGGTATCATGTCAACCAGTTTACGAGCTACAGGTATTTCACACTCAGGCTCCTCTGAGAGCGACACACGGATGGTATCGCCAATACCCTCAGTAAGCAGTGCTCCGATACCTACAGCACTCTTTATGCGTCCGTCTTCGCCCTCGCCAGCCTCTGTCACACCCAGGTGCAGTGGGTAGTGCATATCCTCCTTGTCCATCGTCTCAACTAGCAGTCGCATGGTGGTTACCATTACTACTGTGTTCGATGCCTTGATGCTGATCACTACGTCGTTGAAGTTCTCGCGACGGAAGATGCGCAGGAATTCCATACAACTCTCTACGATACCCTCAGGAGTGTCGCCATAGCGGCTCATGATGCGGTCTGACAGCGAACCATGATTCACACCGATGCGAACGGCTGTGTGGTGCTCCTTACAGATATTAAGGAATGGCACAAGCTGTTTCTCTATCTTTTTTAGTTCAGCGGCATACTCCTCGTCGGTATACTCCAGATGCTTGAATGTACGACCTGGGTCTACGTAGTTACCTGGATTGATGCGCACCTTCTCGCAATACAGTGCTGCCACATCGGCTGTGTGGGCAGTAAAGTGCACATCGGCCACCAGCGGAGTGTTGTATCCATCGGCCTTAAGCTGAGCCGAGATGTTCTTCATGTTCTCAGCCTCGCGAGTGCCCTGGGTGGTGAAACGTACCAACTCGCCACCAGCGTCGATGATACGCTTGGCCTGAGCCACGCACCCCTCTGTATTATTAGTATCCACCGTACCCATCGACTGGATGCGGATAGGATTCTGTCCACCTATGCCGATACCTCCGACACGGGTTTCGGATGATTGTCGTCTGCTATACATTTTAATTTGTTTTGAACTGGTATTTTACTGTGGCCAGCTCTTCGTTGGCCTTTTCGATCTTGATACGCAGATTACCCTTGTACACAGCCAGACGCTGGGCCAGGTCCTGATCGGCCAGAGCCATCATCTCGCAAGCCAGTATAGCTGCATTCTGGGCACCATTCACACCTACAGTAGCCACGGGTATTCCTGGGGGCATCTGGATTATCGACAGCATGGCATCCAGTCCGTCCAGCATACCCTTGATGGGCACGCCAATTACTGGCAGGGTGGTCGATGCAGCAATCACACCAGGCAGTGCAGCGGCCATACCGGCACCTGCGATGATAACCTTGATACCACGATCCTTAGCGGTACGTGCAAACTCCTCTACTGCATCGGGAGTACGATGAGCCGAAAGGGCATTAACTTCAAAAGGCACCTGCATCTCGTCGAGCAGTTTGCAGGCTTTTTCCATGATGGGCAGATCGCTTGTGCTACCCATGATAATACTTACTAGTGGCTTCATATTATATTAAACATTAAATTTCAGAAAACATTAAACATTATAGATAGAGCAGGCCTAGCACTGAGCAGATTACGCCTACCCAGAATCCGGCTACCACCTGCGATAGCGAGTGCTGGCGCAGTATCATACGGCTGGTGCCCATCACTCCTGCCAGAATCATCACCAGGCACAACCACCATACGGGGTTGAACCCGAACAACTCGCCAAACACGAAAAGCGCTCCTGCCACACCGCCGATGGCCGATGTGTGGGTAGATATCTTCCACCACACGTTTATCAGTGCGCATACTATCTGTATGGCCAGGGCTGCCGATACGATGGTACCCATAAAGTGCGGGATATGCAGTATGTCCATCAGATACACACAGAAGAAGTAGCACAGAATGGAGATTACGTAAGGCACCATTCGCTTCTCCCTATGTCCCAGTTCTATCAGGTTCCAACCGTTAAACTTGCGATACAGGTGGATAAGCACCGTAGGCAATAGGATGGTGAAGAAATACACCAGCGTAAGCACCTGCAACTTGTAGGCTGTAGGCATCAAACTAAGATAGCTCAGGAAGAACAGGGCCATCAGTCCCACTATAGGCAGATAGAACGGTGTAAACACCATACTAACCACGCGTGCCGCCAAAATTATATTCTTTTCTCTGCTCATTTTCTTAGTCGTGCTATGGGTATACCCAGCTGTTCGCGATATTTTGCTACTGTGCGTCGTGCGATGGGGAATCCCTTCTCGGCCAACAAATCCTTCAACAGGTCGTCGCTCAGTGGCTTACGCTTGTCTTCTGCATCCACCAGGTCGCGCAGGGCAGCCTTTATCTGTCGTGTACTCAACTCCTCGCCACTCTCAGTCACGTATCCGTCGCTGAAGAAGTGTCGTAGCGGGAATGTTCCCCAACGGGTCTGAGCGTATTTCGAGTTGCTCACTCGCGATACGGTCGATATGTCGAGTCCGGCCTTCTCGGCCACGTCTTTCAGTATCATCGGGCGCATCGATGCCTCGTCGCCATCCAGAAAGAACTGGCGCTGCAGCTGTATGATAGCCCTCATTGTCACTGTCAGTGTGTGCCTGCGCACCTTCACAGCCTCGATAAATCCTTGTGCAGCATCCACCTTTTTCTTAATATATAGCAGTGCCTCCTTGGTCTGCTTGCTCAGGTGGTCCTTGTTTTGCTGATACTCCTTCATCGAGTCTACAAACGACTGCGACACCTTGAGTTCGGGCACCTCGCCGTTGTTCAGTGTAAACGTGATGGTACCATCGTCCTGAGTGTCCACGATAAAGTCGGGCGTTATCTGCTGCATGCTCCTGCCTACTGTCTCGCCTAGCGATGCACCTGGACGCGGGTTCAGCTTCCTCAGTTCATGGAACAGGGCCTCGGCCTGGGTGTCGTTCAGTTTCAGGTCATCCTGTATCTTGTCCCAGTGCTTGCGCGTGAAGGCCTCAAAGTAGTCGTTCACCACCCGCTCCATCAGGTCGCGCAGCTTCGATGGGTCGCGTCGCTCTATCTGTAGCAGCAAGCACTCCTGCAGCGAGCGTGCACCTATGCCGGCAGGGTCGAAGGCCTGCAGTATCAGCAACACGTGCTCTATCTCCTTCTCGCTGGCGTCTATGTTGTGATAGATAGCCAACTCGTCGCTTACTATCGACAGGTCCTTGCGAGGTCCTTGCGTAGCAGTCCGTCATCGTCGAGCGATCCTATCAGATATTCTATTATATCGCGCTCCTTGTCGGTCAGTTCCATCTCGCCCACCTGCTCTTTCAGCTGGTCGTAAAATGATTCTGTCTCGCCATACACCATCTCCTCGCGATCCTCGCTATACGAGCTACCGCTCTGATACACAGGCAGTTCCTCGTCGTCGCGACCTATACCGCTCAGTGCCTCGTCCAGTGCGCTCTGTCGCTCCTCGCGCTCTGTGGCAGCCTCGAAGTCCTCTGCCCCCTCGGCATCGCTGCCACCTCCAAAGTCGCCCTCCTCTGTGGCTATGGTGTCGTCATCGTAGGGCGATTCGGTCTCAAGGGCGGGGTTATCGTTCATTTCAGTGTTGATACGGTCAACCAGTTGCGCCACTGGCAGTTCTATCAGCGACGATTGCAACAGCTGCTGCTGAGAGAATGTCTGTCCCAGTTTCTGCTGCTGTAGTTGTTCCTGTATCTGTGTATTCTTAATACTCACTTGAAGTAATCTTTTAGTTGTTCGGCATACGATGCCAGGTCTTCCGGATTGGCATTGCCGTATTTGCGCCATATCTGCTGACAGGCCAGAGCCAGGTCGCCCATCATCACATCCTTGCGATTCAGGTATGGGTCGCAGTGCTGGAAAGCCTCCATTGCCTCTACCACCTCCTGTGGTTTAATCTTCATCATCTTGGCTATCTCCTGCACCTCGGGCGTCTCCTCCACCATAGTGATAGGTGTCAGTCGGAAGTACAGGTCCAGTATCAGTGTCAGCATCACTGGTGTCAGCACACTGTCGGCCGATATCGGCTTGAAGTCCTTCTCAAAACTCTCCTGGGTCTCCACGCCCTCATAGAATGCGAGTGCATTGTTGAATCCCCACATTTCGCGCAACATGTTTACGGCTCGCTTCAGCTTTCTGGGGTTGTTGCCATACAGCTCCCAGAAGTATTCTATACGTGGTGTCTCAAGATTTGCTATCTGGCACATCTTGTTGAAGAGCACGTTGGGTGCTATGTGCAACTCCATGCTCAGGTCTACCATTTCTTTGCTGTACATTGGCTTGATTCCAACGGGCTTCTGCAGGTATATTTGCAGCAAAAGTAGCCAGTATTCATCCTGCCATTTTAAATTTTTTGCCATATTATGCGCTATTTTTTTGCAAAAATAATGTTTTTTTCGTATATTTGCACCGAAAAGGAGAAAAAACTATGCGAAAAGTGATATTATTTGCCCTATGGGCACTATCATCGGCCTATGTTTGCGCCCAAAACGTGCGCGAGGAGTTGAAACACGATTTGCTTAAGGCAGGCAGTAACTACTATGCTTATCAGGGCCCCACTAAAGCATTGACACCAGCCCCCCATGGCTATAAGCCATTCTACATCAGCACCTATGCCCGTCATGGTTCGCGCTACCTCATCAAGGCCAGCGAGTACGACTATTCGTATAATGTGCTGCTGAAGGCCGACGAGGCCGGCAAACTTACCGACCTGGGCCGCAGGGCACTCACCCAGCTGGGATATCTGCGCGAAGATGCCAAGGGCCGATATGGCGACCTTACACCTCTAGGCGCCATTCAGCACCAGCAGATAGCACAGCGCATGTTCGATCGCTTCCCCGAGGTGTTCAAGGGCCGTGCTGTCATCGAGGCCAAGAGCACTGTGGTCATCCGCTGCATCCTGTCTATGCAGAACGAGCTGCTGCAGTTGGCCAAGAATAATCCTAAACTTATCTTCAATGCCGATGCCTCCGAGCACGACATGTACTTTATGAATCTGCAGGATTCGGCTCTCTACAAGCAGCGCTACTCCAAGCAGACTCAACAGGCCTACAAGGACTTCTGCGCCAAGTACGAGGTGCACAAGCCCGCTATGGCCAAGCTGTTCAACGACACAGCCTACTACAATCGCGAGGTCGACGCCTTCGAACTCAACAAGGCCATATTCAAGATAGCCTCGAGCGTGCAGGGTACCGAGATGCGCGATGTGTTCAACCTCTTCGATGTATATACCGAGGACGAGCTGTACAACAACTGGCTGCAGGCCAATGCCTTCTGGTATCTCAGCTTTGGCCACAACCCTTACAATGGCGGGCACCAGCCTTTCACCCAGCGCAATCTGCTCAAGCGCATAATCGAAGATGCCGATAGCTGCATCATCCGCCCTCACCCGGGTGCCACACTGCGATTCGGCCACGAGACTATCATCCTGCCGCTGGCTTGCCTGTTAGACCTTAACGGCTATGGCCGCGAGATGCACGACCTGGAGACACTCGATACCGACGGATGGATCAACTTCGAGGTGTTCCCCATGGCGGCCAACATCCAGTTTGTGTTCTATCGTCGCGACAAGAACGATACCGACGTAGTGCTTAAGGTGCTGCTCAACGAGAACGAGGCCCGTCTGCCCATACCTACCGATATGGCACCATACTATCACTATCGCGACTTCCGCGAGTTTTACATCAAGAAACTACAAAAATATGAGATTGAGCGTGCTGCTCAGGGTATAGACTAGATAGTTACATCAGGTTTCCACAATACCACGTGCCCCTCGTATAGCGATGCGGGCACGTTTATTATGCGCTGGTTCGAACTGCCACGAAATAGCAGGTCGGGGTCTTTCAGTCGCTCCACAAACGGTCCGTCCACCAGCACGTCCAGTTCGTATAGCAGTTCGCGCTGTGCACGTGTTATCAGTGTCTCGTATGTAAATCCCGTGTAGCACCATATATCCTTGTTGGTGCGGCTGTGTATGGCCCGAGCCAGTTCGGCAAATCCGTCGCACTGATACATAGGGTCGCCACCCGAGAAAGTCACGTTGGCATATGGATCGGCCTCAATTATCTTCATCAGCTGCTCGGTGCTCATCTCGCGCCCGCCACCAAAATCCCACGACTGCGGATTATGGCAGCCAGGGCACTGATGCCTGCACCCAGCACAATAGATGGATGTCCGGAATCCCGGCCCATCCACCATTGTATCCTCTATGACATCAAGTACTCTGATCATATTCTTTTTTTACCTACGGATTTTACGAATTATACTAATTATTTATTCTGCGAAGAAAAAAATCAGTAAAATCCGTATAATCCGTAGGCGATAATATTAAAACAGCTCCTGCTCCTGTGCGCTGTGGTCTATGTGGGTCACACGGTCGTTAAGCTCGGCCAGCTTACCACTGTTCCAGCGGTCTGTGGTACCCACCAGATAGCCAGTTATGCGCTGCAGCTTGTCGATGTTTGTACTGCCGCACTTTGGGCACTTCTCCAGATGGTCGTCGGCATTCTCGTAGCCGCAGTCCATGCAGCGGTTGCGGTTGTGGTTCACACTGCCGTACCCCATATCCAGCTGGTCCATCATGTCTACCACACTCATTATCACCTGTGGGTTGTGTGTGGCGTCGCCGTCTATCTCCACGTAGAATATATGTCCGCCACGTGTCAGGTTGTGGTATGGAGCCTCAACCTCTGCCTTGTGGCGCGCGCTACATTTATAATACACGGGCACGTGGTTAGAGTTGGTGTAGTAGTCGCGATCGGTCACGCCCGGTATCACTCCAAACTCCTTGCGGTCCTTCTTCGTAAACTTACCGCTCAGTCCCTCGGCAGGTGTAGCCAGTATGCTGTAGTTGTGGTGATAGCGGTCGCAGAACTCGTTGGCGCGGTCGCGCATGTATGTTATTATCTTCAGTCCCAGCTCCTGCGCCTTCTCGCTCTCGCCGTGGTGCTTGCCGGTCAGCGCTACCAGCGCCTCGGCCAGTCCTATAAATCCTATACCCAGTGTACCCTGGTTTATCACACTCTCTATGGTGTCCATTGGCTTCAGCTTGTCGGCACCCACCCATAGGCACTGCATCAGCAGTGGGAACTGCTTGGCAAATGCCGTCTTCTGGAACTGGAATCGGTCGTCCAGCTGCTTGGCAGTTATCTCCAGCATCTGGTCAAGCTTGGCCATAAACATGTCTATGCGCTTCTGTTCGTCCTGCTCCTCGCGGCACTCCAGCGCCAGTTTTACTATGTTGATGGTCGAGAAGCTCAAGTTTCCGCGACCTATGCTGGTGCGCTCGCCGTAGCGATTCTCAAACACACGTGTGCGGCATCCCATCGTAGCCACCTCGTGCACGTATCGCTTTGGGTCGTCGGCTTTCCAGTCTGGGTCCTGATTAAATGATGCGTCCAGATTCAGGAAGTTAGGGAAGAATCTTCGTGCCGTAACCTTGCAGGCCAACTGATACAGGTCGAAGTTGCGGTCCTCGGGCAGATAGTTCACCCCGCGCTTCTTCTTCCATATCTGTATGGGGAAGATGGCCGTTTCGCCGTCGCCCACACCCTCGTATGTGCTCAGCAGTATCTCGCGCATCACGCATCGGCCCTCGGCACTCGTGTCGGTACCATAGTTGATACTCGAGAACACCACCTGGTTACCACCGCGCGAGTGTATAGTGTTCATATTGTGTATAAACGCCTCCATAGCCTGGTGCACACGCGCCACGGTCTTGTTCATAGCGTGCTGTCGTGCGCGGTCCTTGCCAGTCAGTCCGTCCAGCGGAGCCTTCAGATAGTCCATCAGCGGCTCGTCATACAGTTCCTTGTAGTCCTCGCCGTTCAGCTCCTCCAGCGCCTTCAGCTCCTCTATGTAGCTCATGCGTACAAATGGAGCCAGATAGAAGTCGAATGCCGGTATGGCCTGTCCGCCGTGCATCTCGTTCTGTGCGCACTCCATCGATATGCAAGCCAATACACTGGCCGTCTCTATGCGCTTGGCAGCGCGCGATGCACCGTGTCCGGCAGTAAATCCGTGGTGCAGTATGTTGTCCAGCGGGTGCTGCACACAGGTCAGACTCTTCGTTGGGTAATAGTCCTTATCGTGTATGTGCAGATAGTTGTGCTCCACCGCATTGCGACTCTCCTCCGATAGCAGATAGTCGTCAACGAACGGCTTGGTAGTCTCGCTGGCAAACTTCATCATCATGCCGGCAGGCGTGTCGGCATTCATGTTGGCGTTCTCGCGTGTCACATCATTGTTTTTGATGTTCACTATGTCCAGGAATACCTCGCGAGTCTTAGCCTTACGTGCTATCGAGCGCTGGTTGCGATAGGCTATGTACTTCTGAGCCACGTCCTTGCGGCTCGATTTCATCAGCTCCATCTCCACCAGGTCCTGTATCTCCTCCACCGTCATCTGGCTCTCGCCTCGCTGTGCTATGCGGTCAGTTATCTGGTAGAGCAGACGCTCGTCCTCGCCCTTGTCAGTGTGCAACATGGCCTTACGTATGGCGGCCATCACCTTCTGTTCGTTAAATCCTACTATGCGCCCGTCGCGCTTCTTTACAGTCTGTATCATAAAGGCCCTTAATTATTACAATGTTTAATCTTTAATGTTTAATCTTTAATGTTTAATGTTTAATCCCACTAAACGCGAGCGCGTACATCTTTATCTGCTTCACCATCGCCAGCAGTCCGTTGCTGCGTGTTGGCGACAGGTGCTCCTTCAGTCCTATCTGCTCTATAAAGTACAGAT
Organism: uncultured Prevotella sp.; assembly: GCA_900317405.1. GTDB lineage: Bacteria > Bacteroidota > Bacteroidia > Bacteroidales > Bacteroidaceae > Prevotella. Next base: position 1,133 of record ONGP01000057.1, on the reverse strand, counting down.
CGGCATCCAGTATGTCCTTTGGTGTCTGGTCGCTCAGCACGCGTATCAGCAGTGCCACTATGCCCTTTACTATCAGCGCATCGCTCTCAGCACTGAAGTGAATCTTGCCGTCCACCAGGTCCGCCTGCAACCATACGCGGCTCTGACAGCCGTCTATCAGGTTCTGCTCAGTCTTATACTTCTCGTCCAGCGGCTCCTGCTCGTTGCCTAAGTCGATGAGCAGCTGATACTTATCCATCCAGTCGTCAAAACCACTGAATTCCTCGATTATCTCGTCTTGTATCTCATTTATTGTCATAGCATATAAAATTTGCCTGCAAAGGTACTAAATTTCCACGTCTTTACCAAACATATTCCGCATTAAAATCCGTTAATTTTTTGGGAGGTATATTTTTTCTTAATTTTATTTGGTGGGGTCGGAATATTGTTGTACCTTTGCAGTGCGGATCTGAAACACAGATGGCCGCCCTGTGAGGTGCACGTAGCTGTGCTTAATTGGGAATGTGAGTGTGAATCTCCAACTGTCCCGCAGCAGTGAACTCCATTATGGCTCTTAAGCAACCAGGCCATTGTCTGCACACGCAGATGAGAAGGCGCTTGAGAGTGGAGCAAGTCTGAAGACCAGCCTGACATGGAAACCAGCCGAGGCTCTCGATGTAAGGGCATGAGGCACAACAGTTTTATTTAAGTATGGTATACGTAGGCATTGTTGCTGCAGAATTCGTAGTTGCTACCATTGGTGTGGCACTTCTTATCAGGCATTATAACCACAAGGCATAACGGATAAGGGTGTTCGCAGATTAAAATCGCAGATTCGTTGAACGGATTTGCGCAGTTGAACTTTTGTGCTTACCTTTGCACCAGAAATAAAAAACGATAGAATTTATACAAGTTAGTTTTTTCATACATTTATAGGTTTTTGTTAGTATAGTGATTAGTAATTGGTTGGAAATTAATTAGGGTCGCAGTGATGCGACCCTAATTAATTTAGAATTTAGAGGTTAGAGTCAACCTGTTCTAACTTAAAGAGCTTATCGCTAGGACGAATCTTATCGGTGACGGCTATCGACACGCGCGTGCCCTTCTCGGCTACCTCTACTGGGCCGTTGTCGCCATGTATCTCGTCGGCTGTT
>ONGP01000039.1 GCA_900317405.1 uncultured Prevotella sp. | reverse complement strand
TGGATCGATACCCATCGCACGGAGCTCCTGAAGGCTCTGACGCCTTCCGATTTCCTGTTCGCTTAACTCTAAAATGTTCATCTTTAATATTCGAATATTTCAATTTTATGGGTGCAAAGTTACGGAAATTTCTCGAAAAATGCAAGATTCGGGTAAATATTTGCAAAAAAAATAGGAAAGATTTGCTCAATACCAAAAAAAAGTATATATTTGCTGCACGATAACTGAAGACACTTTGATGGAACAAGAGATAATTAAGAAACGTGTAATAGGCATTGACATCAGTCTTGACGCCACTACCTACGCCATTGTAGACGTGAGGGGTGACGTGATAGCGATGGATAGTTTCCCGACGTTGGACTATCCTGATGCTACCCAGTTTGTGGCGGCTCTGAGCGAGCGGCTGATGGACCTGATAGACCATAACGGTGGGTATGACAGCATAAGATCGGTGGGAATAAGTGCACCGAGCGCCAACTTCATGACCTGCAGCATAGAGAATGCGCCCAACCTGCCCTGGAAGGGTGTTATACCGCTGGGAGCTCTGCTGAGAGACCGTACAGGATTTGCTGTGGCTGTGGCTAATAATGCCGACGTGAGGGCTCTGGGCGAGCATACCTACGGACTGGCCAGGGGCATGCGCGACTTTGTGGTGATGACCATGGGCAGCGGTATAGGCAGTTGCTTGTTCTCGAACGGAATGATACACAAGGGCAACGACGGATTTGCCGGTGAGATAGGTCATACGTGCATAGTAAATGATGGTCGCCAGTGCAGTTGCGGCAACAAGGGCTGTCTGGAGACATACGTTGCTGCCAAGGGTATCATAGCTACTGCCAAGGAGCTGATGCAGATGTCGCAGAAGCCATCGATGATGCGCGACCTGGAGAAGCTCTCGCCACGTACCATCAAGGAGTGCTGTGACAAGGGCGACGAGCTGGCTATCGAGGTATATCGCCGTACAGGAGAGATACTGGGCCTGGGGCTGGCCAACTATGCATCGATGGTAGACCCCGAGGCGTTTATCTTTACCGGAGGCATATCGAGGGCAGGAAAATGGCTGTTCGAGCCTGCCAAGGAGATGTTCGACAGATACGTGTTCCACAATACATGCGGCAAGATAAAGTTCCTGATATCAGAGGACGACCGCGTGGAGAACGATGTGCTGGGCGCAAGCGTACTGGCATGGGAGGTAAGAGAATACTCACTATTTAAATAAATAATAGAGTTATGGAAATGGACAACAGAAGAGACGCTGTAGAAACTGTAGATAAAATAAAGACCCGTGTGGTTGGTATCGACATCCGCGTGGACCGCACCACTTATGCTGTGGTTGATATCAGGGGTGAGATAGTGGCACAGGACTACTTCCTGACAAGCGACTACATGGATATAAACGAGTATGTATCGGCACTCTGCGAAAGGGTGGTGGCACTGGTTGAGGAGAACGGTGGCTACGACATGATACGTTCGGTAGGTGTGAGTGCACCCAGCTCGAGCTCGGTGACCGGTTGCATAGAGAATGCTGCCAACCTGCCCTGGAAGGGTGTGATACCTCTGGCTGCGATGCTGAGAGACCAGCTGGGACTGGCTGTGGCTGTGGCCAACGATGCGCATATCACTGCTCTGAGCGAGAAATCGTACGGCAGTGCACACGGCATGAAGGACTTTGTGGTGGTATCAATCAGTCACGGCGGACTGGGCAGCTGCTTCTTCTCAAACGGTCAGCCACACCTGGGATACAACGGTTTTGCAGGTGAGGTGGGACATACCTGTGTGGAGGTAAACGGACGACAGTGCGGTTGCGGAAACAGAGGTTGTCTGGAGACATACTGCTCGGAGAAGGGAGTGATAAAGACTGCCGAGGAGCTGATAGCAGAGAGCAAGGAGCCCACAATGCTGAGCGAGCTGACAGAGCTGAGCATAAAGAGCATAGCCGACTGCTGCTACAAGGGCGACAAGGTGGCTATCGAGGTGTTCCGTCGTACTGGCGAAATACTGGGACTGGGCCTGGCCAACTATGCTTCGGTGCTGAATCCTGAGGCCATCATACTGACCGGCGACATGACCCAGGCCGGAAAATGGTTGCTGAAACCTATGCGTGCATCGTTTGAGGAGCACGTGTTCCACAACATCAAGAACAAGACCCGAATTCTCGTATCGATCCTGAAGGAAGGTGAGCGAGACGTGCTGGGTGCAAGCGCTCTGGCATGGGACGTGAAGGAATATTCGTTGTTTAAGTAATATAACTAGACCAATAAGATATGGAGGAATATCAGATTAAAACAAAGGTGGTGGGCGTAGACATCAGTAATGAGAGTACGACCTATGCAATTGTGGATATCCGTGGAAACATACTGGCGGAGGAGTACTTCCTGACCAGCGACTATCCAGATGTGAACAACTTCGTGACAGCCCTGAGCGACAAGATCGTTAACATGGTTGAGGCTAACGGCGGCTACGAGACCATACGTTCGATAGGTGTGAGCTCGCCTAGTGCCAGTTCGGTATCAGGATGTATTGAGAATGCTGCCAACCTGCCATGGAAGGGTATCGTGCCACTGAGTGCCATGCTGAGAGACCGCATCGGTCTGGCAGTGGGACTATCGAACGATGCCCACGTGAGTGCTCTGGGTGAGTATACCTTCGGATGTGCACACGGTATGAAAAACTTCATCATATTGAGTCTGGGTGTAGGACTGGGCAGCTGTTTCTTCTCGGCTGGCGATGACCATACCGGTCATAACGGTTATGCAGGAGAGTTCGGACATACCTGTGTGGTGAACCACGGACGTAAGTGCGGATGTGGACACGATGGATGTCTGGAGGCATATGCAGGTGCCAATGGTATAATAAACACGGCACACGAGGTGATGGCAGAAAGCGACAAACCATCGCTGATGCGTGAACTGGAGAAGATATCGCCACGTACCATCAAGGAGTGTTGCGACCAGGGCGACGAGCTGGCCATCGAGGTTTATCGCCGTACAGGAGAAATCCTGGGCTTGGGACTGGCCAACTATGCATCGATAGTAGACCCTGAGGCCATCATCCTGACAGGCGGCATATCGCATGCCGGCAAGTGGCTGATTGATCCTACATGCCAGTCGTTTGAGGACCATGTGTTCGGCAACCTGCGAGGAAAGGTAAAGATGCTGGTATCAAAGCTTGATGACCGCGAGCGTGATGTGCTTGGTGCCAGTGCACTGGCATGGAGTGTACCGGAGTACTCGCTGTTTAAGTAGTTTTAGATAAAAAGAACAGAAGAACAAAAAAGTGAACGTAGATAAGATAGTAGATATAATTAATGCGAAGCCGAATTTAAGTACAGCCCTCGGGATGGAGTTTATTTCCACTCCCGAGGTTGATACTTGTATGGCGAGAATGAAAGTTGATGAGCGAAATCGTCAGCCATTCGGGTTTCTGAGTGGTGGCGCATCGCTGGCTCTGGCTGAGAATCTGGCAGGTGTTGCATCGTCGGCATTATGTCCCGGATGTGCCTGCGTGGGCATAGAAGTGAGCGGGAGTCATGTGAAGGCTGTGGTAGAAGGAGACACCGTGACAGCATACGCCAAGATGCAGCACAAAGGAAAAACGCTGCACGTGTGGAATGTGGAAATAAAGGACACTGCGGGTGAGTTGATATCGAGTGTGCGAGTAACTAACTATGTAATCAAACAGAAGAAGTGATGCAAGCATACGCGATATACCGACTACCCCATGAAGACCACGCCACAATCATCCGCCAGAAAGCAGGTGACCCAGTGGAGCTGAATTCTTTGACTGATTTGAATGGTAAAAAAGGTTTTGTAGTAGCGCCATTTGAAGTGAAGGGCGACCAGCCTGTGGTGCTTATCCAAGGGGAGCCAGAACGGGTTTCTTTAGATAACAAGAACGGTTTTTTAGATAATAAGAACGGTTTTTTAGATAATAAGAACATAAGAAACATAAGTTTAAGAAACATAAAAAAGGGGGCTGATTATTATAAAATCGATTTTGCCAATTATCACTCGCAACTGGAGAATGGGAATTTCAGGAAGATAGTGCTGGCGAGATGTGCTGATGAGGAGATGCCTATGGGCGTGGAGAAGATGGACCTGTTTTACAAGGCATGCGAGATGTACCCACGATTGTTTATCGCTCTGGTGGAGACTCCACAGACGGGATGCTGGCTCACTGCCACACCGGAGATACTGTTGGACGGCAAGGCCCATGACTGGCGCACCATCGCACTGGCAGGAACAATGAAACTGGAGGGCGACCAACTGAATGGCGAAGGCGAGACTCTGACCTGGAGCACAAAGAACATTCAGGAGCAACGCATAGTGGCAACATACATCACGGAGTGTCTGGAACAGTTTACCGGCGACTTCAGAGAGGAGGGTCCAAGGACTGTGCGTGCTGCCAACCTGGTGCACCTGAGGAGCGACTTCACGTTTAAGTTGGCCGACAACGATCATATAGGCGACGTGTTGCAGGCACTGCATCCCACACCGGCTGTGTGCGGACTGCCCAAGCGCGAAGCATTCAACTTCATAGTGAAGAACGAGCATACACCACGCAGATACTATAGCGGATTTATGGGGCCGCTGAATATGGACGACACCCATCTGTATGTATCGCTGAGGTGTATGAATATTGAAGGCAATAAGTGTCACCTGTATGCTGGAGGCGGACTGCTGAAAGACAGCACCGAGGAGCAGGAGTGGCAAGAGACCGAAGCAAAAATGGAAACAATGAAAAGATTAATATATGTATAGCAGTAAGGAAAACGTAAATATCCTGACCAGCCTGTTGGTGGCTCATGGAGTGAGATACGCAGTGGTTTGTCCTGGTAGTCGCAACTCGGCTATCGTACACAACCTGAACGAGTGTCCTGATATCGAGTGCTATCCTGTGACAGATGAACGCAGTGCGGGATTCTATGCACTGGGTATGGCTCAGGTGCTGCACAGACCAGTGGTGGTTTGCGTTACATCGGGTACTGCCCTGCTGAACCTGGCACCTGCTGTGGCTGAGGCTTACTATCAGCACATGCCGCTGATAGTGATTTCGGCCGACAGACCTGAGCAGTGGATAGACCAGTTGGACGGACAGACTCTGCCACAGAAGGATGCACTGGGACGATTTGTTAAGAAGGCTGTGAGCTTGCCAGAGCCAACCGACGACGAGATGCACTGGTACTGCAATCGCCTGATAAACGAGGCTCTGAACGAGACCCGCCATCATGGTTGCGGCCCTGTGCACATCAACGTGCCTATATCGGAACCGCTGTTTGAATACAACGTGGAGAAACTGCCTGAGGAGCGCTTGATACGACTGTTGACACCGAGATGTAACCAGTCGCTGATATCACTGGAGTGTGCAGGACAGTTTGCCGCGGCCAAGAAGCCAATGGTGGTGATAGGACAGATGTCGACAGAGGAACTGATTCCGCAGGAGCTCTTCATGCTCTCGCAGTGTGCTGTGGTGGTACACGAGTCGCTGAGTGTGGGCAAGGGCGGAACCAACTTCGACGAGGTGATACACGTGCTTGGCGACAACCCTGCATATCAGCCCGACTTTGTGCTGTATCTGGGTGACACACTGGTGAGCAAGCGCATGAAGAAATGGTTGCGCGGACTGAAGGATGTGCACATCTGGGCAGTGACAGAGGATGGCAGCATACACGACACATCGATGCAACTGTATGGTGTGATAGAGGGTAGTGCGGCTGATGTTATCGAAGACCTGGTGAACGCCATCAAGTTTAAGGCCATCAGTTCTACAGCTACATTCAAGGCCCGTTGGGACCAGGCTACCCGTCTGGCAGCCTATCGTGCAATGAAGTTCGAACCTGAGTATTCGCAGATGGCGGCAGTGAAGTATCTTGAGGATAAGCTAGGCAAGGCCATCTATCGCTATATCCACTATGGCAACAGCAGTCCTATCCGACTGGCCAACATGTATGCCAAGCACTATGTGTTCTGTAACCGTGGTGTGAACGGTATCGACGGTTCACTGTCGACTGCGGCAGGCTGTTCGATAGTCACCGGCGATGAGAAGGTGCTGTGCGTGTTGGGCGACCTGAGTTTCTTCTACGACCAGAACGCTCTGTGGAACCAGAACCTGAACGGTAACTTGCACATCATAGTGCTGAACAACGGTAAGGGCGCCATCTTCAATATGCTGAAGGGACTGGAGAAGAGTCCTGTTCGCGACAGCTTTATCTCGGGTGCGCATCAGACTACAGCCCAGGGCATCTGTAAGCAGAACAACATACGCTACCTGAAGGCTACCAATATGGAGGAGATGCAGAAGGGTATCGACTCGCTGTTGAACAAGAAATCTACTCGTCCGGTTCTGCTCGAGATCTTTACCGATCCAGTGGAGGATGAGCGTATTATTAAATCATATTATCAGATATTGAAAAATGAGAAACTGGCAAACGATAAGAGAGTTTAAGGAAATACTTTTTGAGGAATATAACGGTATCGCGAAGATAACCATCAACCGTGCGAGATATCGTAACGCTTTTACACCCAAGACTACTTGGGAGTTGAGTCAGGCTTTTGCGATGTGTCGCGAGATGCAGGACATAAGTGTGGTGCTGCTTACCGGAGCTATGAGTGAGGTGCCCGAGGGTAAGACTCTGGCTGACGTGAAGCATGCCTTCTGCAGTGGTGGTGATATGCACGTGAAAGGTCGTGGTGGATATGTAGACGAAGAGGGTGTGCCCAGACTGAGTGTGCTGGATGTGCAGATGCAGATTCGCAGACTGCCCAAGCCTGTGATAGCGATGGTGAACGGTTATGCCATAGGTGGCGGACATGTGTTGCACCTGGTGTGCGACCTGACTATCGCCTCGGAGAATGCTATCTTTGGTCAGACCGGTCCTAAGGTTGGTTCTTTTGATGCGGGATTTGGTTCTTCGTATCTGGCCCGTATAGTAGGTCAGAAGAAGGCCCGCGAGATATGGTTCCTCTGCCGCCAGTACACAGCCAAGGAGGCTGAGGAGATGGGAATGGTTAACAAGGTAGTGCCCATCGAGCGCTTGGAAGATGAGTGTGTGGAGTGGGCTGAGACCATGATGGAACGTTCGCCACTGGCCCTGCGTATGATCAAGGCCGGACTGAATGCAGAGTTGGATGGACAGGCTGGTATACAGGAACTTGCCGGCGATGCCACCATGCTGTATTACTTCCTGGATGAAGCCCAAGAGGGAGGCAAAGCCTTCCTAGAAAAGCGCAAACCAAACTTCAAGAAATATCCTAAACTTCCGTAGGAAGAATGTAAAAATGTAAGAATTAAAAAATTAAAGAATTGAAGTACGAGATAGAGGAGCGAGTGCTCCATTTTAAGCAACCCGCGGGGACTTCTCGCGGGGTTTATTTAACTCGCAAGATATGGCTTATACATCTGAGCGATGGTGATAAGCATGGAGTGGGTGAGTGCGCACCATTGCCCGACCTGAGTTGCGATGCAATGCCTGATGAGGATTATGAGGCTTTGCTGAAGCGTGCCTGTGAACGTTTTTGCGAGACTGGCGAGATAGACTATGACGCCATGCGCGACTATCCATCGATGCTGTTCGGTCTGGAGATGGCACTGCTTGATTTAAGAAGTAATAAGGAAGATGGCAGAAGTATTCTTTTCGACAATGCCTTTTCGCGAGGTGAGATCGGCATCCCCATCAACGGACTGGTGTGGATGGGTAACTACGAGGAGATGCTACAGCGCATGGAGGAGAAACTGAAACTGGGCTTCCGTTGCGTGAAACTGAAGATAGGTGCCATCGACTTTGAGAAGGAGTTTGATCTGGTGAAACGTATCCGTGAGCGTTTCTCGCATCATGAAGTGGAGTTGCGACTGGATGCCAATGGCGGTTTTACATACGATGAGGCACTGTATAAACTAGAGTTGCTATCGCAGTATAATATCCACTCGATAGAGCAACCCATCAAACAAGGTCAGTGGGCATATATGGCGGAACTCTGCAGAGAGTCACCACTGCCTATCGCACTCGATGAGGAACTGATAGGAGTGAACGATCCTGAGATGAAACGCCACATGCTCGAGATAATAAAACCACGATACATCATCCTGAAGCCATCGCTACACGGTGGCATGATGGGATGCAGAGAGTGGATCAACATCGCCAAGGACCTGGGCATTGGCTCGTGGATAACATCAGCCCTCGAAAGCAACATCGGACTGAATGCCATCGCCCAGTTTGCCGCTGATGTATATGGCGACCATATCACCATGCCGCAAGGCTTAGGCACTGGTCAGCTGTTCACTGATAATATCCCCATGCCACTCACTATCCAGGGTGATATGTTGTTTTTAGATAAAAAGAACATAAGAACATAAATAAGGCTGCGCGGTGTGGAAGATGAAGAAGTTTATTGAGGAGTGGTATAATGATTCGGAGTACGTGGAGGTGAAGACTTCGGGGAGTACCGGGGAGCCTAAACGTATGATGGTGGAGAAGCGCAGGATGCTGAATTCTGCACGCATAACTTGTGACTTCCTGGGACTGAAACCTGGCGATACAGCACTGCTATGTATGAGTACCGACTATATCGCTGGCAAGATGATGATAGTTCGCTCAATTGAGCGAGGGCTCAAGTTGATAGAAGTGGAGCCCTGCGGGCATCCGCTTGACATTCTTGGACAAGCCAAGCGGCAAAGCCGAGAGAAACATTGGTACATTGACTTTGCGGCGATGGTGCCGATGCAGGTGTATAACTCATTGCAGGTGCCTGAGGAGAAGGAGCGACTGATGGCAATCAGACATCTGATTATAGGTGGTGGGGCTATAGATGATGCTATGGAGGCGGAACTCAGGACGTTTCCCAATGCAGTATGGAGCACCTATGGCATGACAGAGACCCTGTCGCATATCGCATTGCGACGTATCTCCGGCCCTGAGGCATCAGAATGGTACGTACCGTTCCCCACGGTAAAACTCAGCACCACAGACGAAGGTTGTCTGGTGATAGATGCACCAGAGGTTTGTGCTGACACGCTCATAACGAATGATATAGTAGAGTTGAAGCCAGACGGCAGATTCAGAGTGCTTGGGCGCAAGGACAATGTAATCTGTTCTGGTGGAATAAAGATACAGATAGAAGAGGTGGAGCGCGAACTGAAACCTTACGCACGCGTACCTTATATAATAAGTAAGAAGAAAGACGAGAAATTCGGAGAGATAGTGGTGCTGTTGACAGAAGGTGACACAGACGAGATGAAAGCCATCTGCGAAGAGCACCTGCCAAAGTATCATCGCCCGAAACTATACCAGCACATAGACCAGATCCCACTAACCGAAACGGGCAAGCCCGCCCGCAAAAAAATCCTCGAGCTTATTTCTAGATAAAAAGAACAGAAGAACAAAAAAATAGATAGGACTACTCTCGCGAGCAGTCCTACCCTGATTAGTTAGTAATATGATTAGGTCTATTAAGTTGATTGGTTAATCACACATACGATCTAAGCTAGCTCTCTCTATAGAAGTCGAACGCCTCATAGATCTCATCCTTCGTGGCCGTCTGATTGATGAGGATATCGCCCACACCGCCCAAAAGCGTGAAGTTGATGATGCCAGCTGTATTTTTCTTGTCGTGCGTCATGAGCTCCAACAGTGTGGGGTAGTCATCGCACGTGATGTTCATTTTACCATAATGCTCCAGAATGAATCTGGCTGTCTGATGCATCTTGTCGCTTGGGAAACCAGTCTTGATGGCACTCAGATAAAGTTCTACTATCAGTCCCCATGCCACAGCATAGCCATGCAGTACGGGATTGTGCTTGAGGGCAAAAGACTCGAAGGCATGACCTGCGGTGTGACCAAGGTTAAGCGCCTTGCGGATACCCTTCTCGGTAGGATCCTCGGTCACGATGCGCTGCTTGACAGCTACTGAATCGGCCACCATGCGCTGGAGCTGCTCCAGATTGGGCTTCTCGATATCGAATGCCAACAGCTCGTTAAGCATCTCTGCATTCGAGATAAGTCCGTGCTTAAGCATCTCAGCATAGCCAGAGAGCATGTTCTCGGTATCGAGAGTCTTCAGGAATTCTGTATCGAGGATAACGCTCTTGGCATTGTTGAAAACGCCAATCTCGTTTTTAAGTCCACAGAAGTTGATACCCGTCTTACCGCCTACCGAAGCGTCGACCATAGCCAGCAGGGTGGTAGGGATATTGATGTAGTTGATGCCGCGCTTGAATGTAGAAGCTGCGAAACCGCCAAGATCGGTAACCATGCCGCCACCTATATTTATTAATAAGGTATGACGTGTGGCACCGCCCTCGCTCAACTCCTGCCAGACATGGCTCAGCGAATCAAGATCCTTATGGGTATCGGTAGCCTGGATGATGATGACCTTGGCACCTTTAAGATAATCGAAAGCACTGACAACAGGCAGGCAGCACTTGGCTGTGGTCTCATCGGCCAACACGAATATCATATCGCGCTCACACTCAGAGATAGCCTCTTTGAGCGTAGCATCCAACTGCTGGGATAAAATTACTTTCTGTTGACTCATTTTCTGGTTGTCCAGTTGACAATTTCGATTTTTTTTCTGCGTGCAAAGATAATCATAATTTTTATAAAACGTAACAAATATAACAAAAAAGTAGTGTATGCATTAAACTTTTTTTCTGAATGTGCGTCAAACTTTCAAAAAAACATAGAAAAAAGTAGAAAATGAGAAGATTAGTTCTATTGATGACCACCGCAATGCTAGCGGTTCTGTCAGTACACGCACAGCGCGTGGTACAAGGTAAAGTGATTGAGCAGGATACTCAAGACGCTGTTATCCAGGCTACCGCCTCTATTCTTTCGGGCGAGAAAGTTGTAGCCAACGGAGTGACAAATACCGACGGTGCATTCCGTGTGACAGCTCCTGGCGATGGAACCTACACACTGAAGATTACCTACGTGGGATTTAAGACCTACACCAAGAAGTTTACTCTTAAGGATGGCAAGGGCTACAATGCCGGTACCATCTCGCTGAGTCCCGATGCTATCATGCTGAAGGGTGCTACAGTTACTGCACGTGCTTCGAAGGTAACCTTGAAGGCCGACACCTTTGTATATAATGCCGCTGCATTCCGTACTCCAGAGGGATCGGTAGTTGAGGAGCTGGTGAAGAGACTGCCAGGTGCTGAGGTAAGCGACGATGGAACTATCAAGATTAACGGTAAGGAGGTTAAGAAGATTCTGGTGGACGGTAAGGAGTTTATGACTGGCGACACCAAGACTGCCATGAAGAATCTGCCAACAAATATCATCGACCGCATCAAGGCATACGACCAGAAGAGTGACCTGGCCCGTGTATCAGGCATTGAGGATGGCGAGGAAGAGACAGTGCTCGACTTCGGTATCAAGGCTGGTATGAACAAGGGTGTGATGGTGAATGCCGACCTGGGTATAGGTACTGAGAACCGCTACTCTGGCCGTATCTTCGGCGGTGTGATGCAGAATGACATGAAGGTATTCCTGATGACCAACGCAAATAATACAAATGATATGGGATTCCCAGGTGGTGGTGGAGGAGGCCGATTTGGTGGTGGACGCCAAGGCCTCACTGCTACCAAGATGACTGGTGTGAACCTGAACTACGAAAAGACAGAGAAGTTTAAGTTTGACGGTAGCGTGCGCTGGAACCACAGCAATGGCGATACCTATGCAAAAGGTAACAGCACAAACTTTATCAACGAGCAGACTTCGCAGTACCGCAACAATCTGAACCGCAACTTCTCTCGCTCAGACAGCTGGAACGGACAGATGAGAATAGAGTGGCAGCCAGACTCGATGACCAACATCATGTTCCGTCCTAACTTCAGCTACAGCACTAACGACGGTGCAAGTATCAGTAATAGTGCAACTTTCGATAAGAATCCGTTTGACTATAGCACTGACCCACTGGCTGATGTATATACTATCGCAAGCAAGTATGGTATCGCTCAGAACTATAGCGCAGCGGATGGTATCAGCTATAGCGACTCTAAGAACCTGAGAGGTATGTTGCAGTTGAACCGCCGACTGAGCAACAACGGTCGTAACATCACACTGCAGTTGAATGCCAACTGGAGCGAGGGTGCAAGCAAGTCGATGTCGAACAACTTCTCTGAGTTGTTCCAGGTGATGAACTACATGCAGACAGGCGACTCTACTTATATGACCAACCGCTACAGTGTAACACCACAGGACAGATGGGGATACAGTGCCCGACTGACCTATAGCGAGCCTATCGCACGTCAGGTATATCTGCAGTTCAGCTATAACTATCAGTACAGCTTCACCAAGAGCGATCGTAAGACTTACAGCCTTACTGACGTGAATTATACCGGTATCATCCCTGAATATCGCAACTGGGATGTATACCTGAATGCTCTGACTCAGCCACTGGATTATTATAAGGATGAGAAGCTGAGCAAGTTCTCTGAGTATACCAACTATACCCACACAGGTGAGGTAATGCTGCGTATCGTTCGCAAGGCATACAACTTCAACGTTGGTTTCCAGGTGATCCCACAGAAGTCGCACTTCCTGCAGGACTACACCAAGTCGGACGGCAGAGTATACCGTGCTGACACCACACGCACCGTGACCAACTACACTCCAACACTTGATTTCCGTTGGAAGAAGTCACAGACCGGTCAGCTCCGCTTCACATACCGTGGACGTAGTCAGCAGCCTTCGATAAGCGACCTGCTGGATGTGTATGATGACAGCAACCCACTGCGTATCACCACTGGTAACCCTGGTCTGAAGCCATCGTTCACACAGAACTTCCAGCTGTTCTACAACGACTACTTCCAGAAGCACCAGCGTGCTGTGATGACATTCATCAACTTCTCGACAACATCTAACTCGATTGCCAACAAGACTACCTATAATACAGATGGAAGTGGTGGAACAATCACACGTCCTGAGAACATCAACGGTAACTGGAACGGTAACATGGGATTCATGTTTAATACCTCTATCGACTCTACCGGTTATTTCAATGTAAACACATTCACCAACTTGGGATATAACCACAACGTAGGTTTTGTTAGCACAAGCCTTACCGCTGAGTCGCAGAGAAGTGTTACCACATCGCTGACAGTAGGTGAGCGTCTGGCTACCAGCTTCCGTAACGACTGGTTGGAGATTGAGCTCAACGGATCGCTCAACTACATGCGTTCGCGCAGCGAGTTGCAGAAGAACAGCAATATGGACACATGGCAGTTCTCATACGGAGGTATGATTGGTGTTACTGCTCCTTGGGGTACATCGCTCACCACCAACATGAACATGCAGAGCCGTCGCGGATACAGTGATGCATCGATGAACACCAACGAGCTCATCTGGAATGCACAGATTTCGCAGAGCTTCCTGAAGGGTAAGCCACTCACCATCTCACTGCAGTTGTACGATATCCTGCACGAGCAGTCGACTGTAAGTCGTACGATTACTGCACTGCAGACAGGCGAAACCAGCTACAACGCTATCACAAGCTATGGCATGCTGCACGTAATCTATCGTCTGAACCTCTTTGGAGGTAAGGCTGGACGTCAGGGATTCGGTGGCCCTGGTGGTCCTGGCGGACGTGGCGGTCGCGGAGGCTTCGGTGGTGGTCCTCGTGGCGGCGGATTTGGCGGAGGTCCTCGTGGCGGAGGCTTCGGTGGTCCACGTATGATGTAATAATGAAAGATAAAATTGCTCCAAATGAAATATTTTGGAGCAATTCTTTTTTTATCTCCGAAAAAATTGCTACCTTTGCAACCCAAATAAAGCATAGTGCGCAAATGAAGCAAGCAATGATATTTGCAGCAGGGCTTGGCACACGCCTTAAGCCACTGACCGACACCATGCCAAAGGCAATGGTGAGGGTAGGGGGGCAGCCGCTCATTTGGCACGTAATCCAGAAACTTAAGCAGTCAGGTTATGAGCGCATAGTGGTAAATGTGCACCACTTTGCCGGGCAGATAACAGACTATCTAAAGACCAACGACAACTTTGGTCTGGATATCCGTATAAGCGATGAGACAAGCCAGTTGCTAGAGACAGGTGGAGGCATAAAGAAGGCCATGCCACTGTTCGACCCGTCAGAGCCTATCCTGATACATAATGTGGATATCCTGAGCAATCTCGACCTGAACGCCCTGCCAATGGATGCCCCATTGCTGGTAGTAAGCGAGCGCAAGACCAAACGCTATCTGATGTTTGACAATGACATGCGCCTGCATGGATGGACCAACATCGAGACAGGGGAACTCAAAGGCCCCATCTCTCAATTCTCAGATCTTCGCTCGGCTTTCTTGCCTTGCAAGCGACCACAGGTCGAGCGGCCGCTTGGCTCGTCCAAGAATTCTCAATTAAGAAAGCTTGCTTTCTCGGGCATCCACGTGTTCCACCCATCGCTGGCACCACTGCTGGATGAGTGGCCTGAGCGATTCCCCATCATGGACTTCTACCTGAAGGCATGTGGCGATAATCTGATAAAGGGTTACGAGGCCAAGGACCTGCGCCTGCTGGATGTAGGTAAGCTGGACACCCTGGAAAAAGCGGAGGAGTTTGTCTCCCTCTGAATTTAGAATTCTAAATTATTAATTATATAGTATGACACAGAAGATTATTATTTTGGATTTCGGTTCGCAGACCACTCAGCTGATTGGTCGCCGAGTGCGCGAGCTGGACACCTTCTGCGAGATTCTGCCCTACAACAAATTCCCTAAGGACGACCCATCGGTGATCGGTGTTATCCTGAGTGGTTCGCCCTACTCAGTACACGATCCTGAGGCATTCAAGGTCGACCTTTCACAGTTTGTTGGCCGTGTACCTGTGCTGGGTATCTGCTATGGTGCCCAGTTCATCAGTCACACCCTGGGTGGTAAGGTAGAGAAAGCTGACTCTCGCGAGTATGGACGTGCCAACCTGGAGACTATCAATCTCGACAACCCTCTGTTCAAGGGATTCGAGAAGGGTTCGCAGGTGTGGATGAGTCATGGTGACACCATCACCGCCATCCCAAGCGACTTCGAGGTGATAGGCAGTACTAAGGACGTGAAGAATGCAGCCTTTGCCAGCACCAAACAGCCTGTATGGGCAGTGCAGTTCCACCCCGAGGTATTCCACTCTTTGCAGGGTACACAGCTCCTGAAGAACTTCGTAGTAGACATCTGCGGAAGTAAGCAGGAGTGGAGTGCTGCATCGTTTGTTGAGACTACTGTTGCTGAACTCAAGGAGCAGCTTGGCAACGACCGTGTGATTCTCGGTCTGTCGGGAGGTGTAGATTCATCAGTAGCTGCTGTGCTGCTTAACAAGGCCATCGGCAACCGTCTGACCTGTATCTTCGTTGACCACGGTATGCTGCGCAAGAACGAGTTTACCCAGGTGATGGAAGACTACAAGGTGCTGGGACTCAACGTGATAGGCGTAGATGCCAGCGAGAAGTTCTTCAGCGATCTGGCTGGTGTAACCGATCCCGAGCAGAAGCGTAAGATAATCGGTCGCGACTTTGTAGAGGTGTTTAATGCCGAGGCAAAGAAGATTACCGATGCCAAGTGGCTGGGTCAGGGCACTATCTATCCCGACCGTATCGAGAGCCTGAATATCACAGGTAAGGTAATTAAGAGTCACCACAACGTAGGTGGACTGCCCAAGGAGATGCACCTGCAGCTCTGCGAGCCACTGAAGTGGTTGTTTAAGGATGAGGTTCGTAGAGTAGGTAGACAGATGGGTATGCCTGAGCACCTGATTACACGTCACCCGTTCCCAGGTCCAGGACTTGCTGTCCGCATACTTGGTGATATCACTCGTGAAAAAGTGGAGATTCTGCAGAATGCAGATGATATCTACATTCAGGGCCTTCGCAATTTCAAGGTTAAACTCTCTGGCGAAGAGGCCCGCAAGGTATTGGCCGCTGGTATACCTGCCGATATGAAGGATGGGGAGATAGAAGTATCTCTCTACGATCAGGTTTGGCAGGCTGGAGCTATCCTGCTTTCTACAGTCCGCAGTGTAGGTGTTATGGGCGATGAGCGCACATACGAGCACCCGGTAGCTCTGCGTGCTGTGACATCAACCGATGCCATGACAGCCGACTGGGCACATCTGCCATACGAGTTCCTGGCTAAGGTATCTAACGAGATTATTAATAAGGTACGCGGAGTGAATCGCGTTTGCTATGACATCTCGTCAAAACCACCCGCCACGATCGAGTGGGAGTGAGGTTTAATTTTAGTTAAATTGGTGGATTTTGGTGAAAATTTAGCCTGATTGTCCGTGAAATCCAAAATGGCACTTGCAACTTTCGGAGATATATCGTATATTTGCTGACGATAAATGACGAAAGACGGAAGGACTAAATTAGTCAGCCATAATTAAAATCCCCACTCAAAGCGAGTGGGGATTCTTTGTTTTATTATTTGTTCTTCAGCAGATCGCGAATCTCTGCGAGGAGTTCCTCCTGTGATGGTCCCTTTGGAGCCTCGGGTGCTGGCTCTTCCTTCTTGCGGTTGAGCTTGTTGATACCCTTAAGCATCAAGAAGATACAGAATGCGATGATAACAAAGTCGAGTATGTTCTGCAGGAATTGTCCATAGGCAAGTACCGATGCACCAGCCTCCTGAGCCTCGGCCAGAGTCTTGTACTTCACATCGTCGCTCAGGTTAATAAACAGGTTGGTAAAGTCGATACCACCGGTAGCCAGACTGATTGCAGGCATCAGCACATCGCCCACCAGAGAGGTCACGATCTTACCAAACGCACCACCGATGATAACACCGACAGCCATGTCCATCACGTTGCCCTTCATGGCAAACTCCTTGAATTCTTTAATAAATCCCATAAGCTTTAAATTTTAATATGTATAACGTTTAATGTTTAATCTTTAATGTTTAATGTTCAATGTCGATTTGTAATCTGTATTTTGCAATCGTCGGATTTACACCTTCGATTTTCATACTTTTCACTTTTCGATTTTAAGTTTTTACTTTATTTTTAATTGATTTATGGTGCAAATATAGAAATTATTTTGTAACTTTGCATCCGAAATCAGAAAAATTTTCGATTTAGAGGTAAAAAAGTTAGTAATTTATAGGTATAACCCATTTAAATAATTAAGTAAAATGACAAAAGTAGCAATTAACGGTTTTGGCCGTATTGGTCGTCTCGCATTCCGTCAGATGTTCGAGGCTGAAGGT
>ONGP01000033.1 GCA_900317405.1 uncultured Prevotella sp. | reverse complement strand
GGAGAATCGCAAGTTGTTCTATAACTTCCGCAACCCCGACTTCTCCATCCTCAATCCTCGTTTCACCTTTACCGTTCCCAAGTATCAGATGGTGGCTGGTATCTACGACATCATGAGCCACATCTTGGAACAGTATCTCTCTGGCACCGACGACAACACCAGCGACTATATCGCAGAAGGTCTGATGCGCTCACTCATCGCCAGCAGTCGCAAGGCTATCGTGAATCCTGAGGACTACGAGGCTCGCTCGAACATCATGTGGACAGCAACCTGGGCACTCAATACGCTCATCGACCGAGGTAAGGCTACCGACTGGATGGTTCACATGCTTGGTCAGGCTGTGGCCGCCTATACCGACGCTACGCACGGACATACACTCGCTGCCGTCAGCGGAGCCTACTACCGTCTGCTCATCAGCAAGTCCGAGGATGCAGTCGCCAAGTTCAAGCGCCTGGCTGTCAACGTATGGAACATTTCTATTGATGGTAAGACAGACGAGCAGGTGGCCATCGAGGGTCTGGAGACGATGGAGCAGTGGATGCGAGAGTTGGGTCTGGCGATGAACATCACCGACTGCGGCGCCAAGTTAGAACAAATCGAGGGTATGGCCGATGCCTGCCCCATCTGCCAGGGCGGTTACTACATCCTGTCGCGCGACGAAGTAATTGACGTGCTAAAGAAGAGTTTGTAATGAAACAGATACTATTGTTAATGGCGACGATGCTGCTGACCTGCTGTACGAAGGACAGTGAGGTACAGGCACAGACGGTGGAGAACGTGGGTAAGACGCTTGTGGTGTACTACAGTTATACAAATAATTGTCACGAGATAGTGACCTCCCTAACGAGCCAGATACAGGCTGATGTGATGCGTATTGAACCTGCCGACAAAACGCAGAAGTACGAGGCAAACAACTATGCTATTGGCACGGCGCTGCTGAACGCCATTAAGGCTGCACCCAACGAGGCGGCGAGTTATCCGGCCATCGATCCCGTGAGTGTCACTGATCTCTCGCAGTACCAGAACATCATCATCGTCACGCCGCTGTGGTGGAGCCAGATGGCGGCTATCATGCAAACGTACCTATTTAATTACGGTGCGCAGATGGCAGGCAAGCATGTGGCACTGATTGTGTCAAGTCACAGCAGCGGCATCAGCGGTGTGGTGGCCGATGCTAAGCGACTGGTTCCAGACTGCACTTGGATGGGCGATGCGTTATGGATCAATGCCAGCAATCATAGTAACCGCGCCTCGCTGATTCTGAACTGGTTGCCGACGCTGAACTTCGCAGAAAAACAAACTGCTATGAACAAGATGTATATTACTATCGACGGACAGACACAGACTGTAACGCTCGTCGACAATCAAGCAACAAAGACGCTTATCGAGAAGTTGCAGCAGGCTCCCGTCACCGTGACGCTGAACAGCAACGGAGGCTTTGAGATATGGGGAGCGCTGGGCTTCTCACTACCCACAAGCAACGAGCAGATTAACGCGCAACCAGGTGACGTCATCCTGTACAATGGTTCGAATATCTGCATCTTCTACGGCACGAACTCGTGGAGCTACACCAGTTTGGGAAAGATTGACGGCCTGTCGGAGAGCGAACTTCGAACGTTCCTCAAGGCTGGCGAGAGCAATATTAGCGTTACGCTTTCGCTCAGCAACACAACAGGCATCAATGGCCTCACCCCCAACCCCTCTCCAAAGGGCAAGGGGAATATATACACCCTCAGCGGTCAACGGCTGGCGCTAGCTCCTGCCCGTGGCATATACATCGAAAACGGAATCAAAAGATATGCACGATAAGGTATGAAGAAAGTCTTATTAGCCGCAGTGCTGATGGGCGGGATGCTCGCAGCTTGCACGAACAAACAAACTACAAACGAAAAGGATATGAATACAACACTGACATTGACTCAGGAGTGGGACAAGACGTTCCCCAAGAGTGACAAGGTAGACCATAAAAAGGTCACGTTCAAGAACCGTTACGGCATCGAACTGGCTGCCGACATGTACACGCCGAAAGGCGCAACGGTCAAGTTAGCTGCGCTGGCTGTCACGGGACCGTTTGGGGCCGTGAAGGAGCAGACGAGCGGTCTCTATGCCCAGCACATGGCCGAGCGTGGTTTTCTGACTATCGCTTTCGACCCCTCGTTCACTGGCGAGAGCGGTGGCGAGCCTCGCCGTATGGCTTCGCCCGACATCAACACCGAGGACTTCCTCGCTGCCGTTGATTTCCTGAGCAATCAGGAAAATGTGGATGCTGAGCGCATTGGCATCATCGGCATCTGCGGCTTCGGCGGGATGGCTGTGAATGCTGCCGCCATCGACCCCCGCATCAAGGCCACCGTTGCCTCGACAATGTACGACATGAGCAAAGTGAATGTGGAGGGCTACTTCAAGAGCGAGGACACCCAGGCACAGCGCATGGAGAAGCGCAAAGCCATCGCCGCACAACGCACCGAGGACTTCAAGAACGGAACTTACAAGCGTGCTGGTGGTGTGGTTGATCCACTACCTGAGGATGCACCTTTCTTTGTGAAGGACTACTATGATTATTACAAGACCCCACGCGGTTACCACGAGCGCAGCGGCAACTCCACTGACGGCTGGAACGTCATAGGCTGTCAGTCGTTCCTCAACCAGCCCCTATTGGCCTGGGCACACGAGATTGAGTCGCCCGTCCTGCTCATCCACGGCGAGAAGGCCCACAGCCGCTACTTCTCTGAGTACGCCTTCGAAAAGATGACGGGCAAGAATCCAGACGGCAAAAGCATAACTATCGGCAACAAGGAGCTGATGATTATCCCCGATGCTGTCCACACCGACCTTTACGACGACAAGAACGGGAAGATTCCATACGACAAGATGGAGGAATTCTTCAAGACAAATCTGAAATAAAATGACGATACAAGAGTTCAGGGATTACATGGCCTCTGACAAGCCCGTTGAAGGCGGGTCTGAGGTTCACATGATGTTTCATAAACTTTCCCAAGAGGCTTTGCAGATTACGGCAGAGATTAACGGCAAGTATCACACGCCCGAAGAATTACATAACCTGTTGGAGCAACTTTGGGGACGTGAGGTGCCGAAGAGTGTTGGGATGTTTCCACCGTTCCACACCGACTGCGGAAAGAACACCGTGGTTGGCGAGCGCGTCTTTATCAACATGGGCTGCAAGTTCCAGGATCAAGGCGGCATCATCATCGATGAAGGCGCACTCATAGGCCATAATGTCGTGCTGGCCACGAGGGGTTACACCCATTTATGTAAGCGGCTAAGTCGAGCGGCATGATTCTACAGGATATATAGGGCTATAGCAGCGCATGCTTCGGCATCGGCCAGTGCGTGGTGGTGGTTCTGTAGGTCGTAGCCGCACGCGGCTGCAACCGTGTGTAGCTGGTGGTTGGGTAGGGAGCGCCCAAATTGCCTACGGGCTGCTGTGAGGGTGTCGTAGAAATGATAGTCAGGATAGTCCATCTGATAGACTTTGAAAGCTGCTTTCAGACATCCTTCGTCAAAGCGTGCATTGTGAGCCACGAAGGGTAGGGTAGCAATTGGACATGAGTAGATTTCTGCAATCTGCTCCTCCAATTGTTGCCATACTTTTGAGAATACGGGTGCATCGTCAGTATCTTGCTGGCTCAGCCCATGAACTCGTTGGCACCAATAATTATAGTAGTTTGGCTCGGGCTGGATTAAACTATAAAAACTGTCAACCACTTGCCCGCCACGTACCATCACTACGCCTACTGAGCAGACACTTGATGGCTCCCGATTGGCTGTCTCGAAATCGATAGCAATAAAATCTCGGATCATATATCTTTTGTAAATCTATAAACAGCTATTGTTGGTAGGATAACCAATAACAATAATGCAGCTTCTACGAATGCATACGACCCACAATAATCAACCAGTGTCTCGAACTTCAAAACTCCATCAACCAGAATGACTAAAAGTGCAAACCAGCAGAGAAAGAATATAGCTGAATACTTGATTTTCCGCTTCTTCATTGCTTTTTCTTTTGAATTTTACGATAGTCTTCAAGCAGGTTCCAAATGCCATCTTCTGATAGAACTCCGCGTTTGAGGTCTGGGGGAAGATTCCCTGTTTCATCAGCAGCAAAGTCCAGTTTCCACAACTCACTACCATAGTATTTGCTGAGTTCGGCAACATCCTCTTTGATAGCCTTCAGTGAATCAGCAGATCCATCCTTGATGGCAGCCAGGGCTTTGTTGAAACGTTGCTCCATCCACTTGATTCTCTCAACTTGTAACAACTCACAAATCGGGTCCTCTCTGATAATCTTTGGCGCGGACTTACCTGCCAGTATCAGCACTTTCTTTCCATTGCGATAAATATGTAACTGGCGAGAACGGACTATGGCAGTCAGTTCTGGATCATCCTGCATAGCTATCCATAGAGAATGGTATTGGCCCTCCTTTTCGAATAGCTTGCGCTGCAGGTGTGAACACATATTTGTTGTGTCGATGGTTATCATACTCAATCAAACAGTTTCTTCCAAATCCATCCTACATAACTGCCAACGATGCCTATGACGAAGTTCATGCAGCATCCTTTGCCCTCACCGCTCATAATGCGGTTGGCAATGTAGCCGATGAAAATACCCGTGAGTATTGGCCAAGCGGTAAAATCTGCAATATGTTCTAACATAACGTTCTATTTAATTCTATTTTTGTTATTCTATTTCCAACTTTGTTTTCACGGGATCTGTATGCCGGATGATGTCAGAGCGATGAGTGCTATTTCAGGACTGCAACCGAAACAGTTATATCCCTCATGGTTGCGCCAAGGGTTGATTATCTTCTTCATATAATTTAGTCTGTCATTTCACAAAACATATTAATATCCGAGGTTTTCGCCTACCAACACTACTACATGACGACCTTGGGGCGAGTTACGGAGAAAGTGAACGTAGTTGCAGATACACTCCGGCGAGTTGCAGTTATGGCACACGCCATCCGTATGGCAAGGCGTTTTAATATTGAATCGGGCTGCGTTGATGGGTGATGCCGTGCTACGTGCCCTTGCGAGTGCAGCCTCTACGTTCTGAGCCACTTTGTTCAGACCGATAACGAAGATAACCTTTTTAGGTCCCCAGGTGATGGCTGCCACACGGTTTCCGTTGCCATCGATATTCACTATAACGCCATCTTCCGAGATAGCGTTGGCACTCGACAGATACACATCGGCCGAGAACGCCTTGAGATAGATGGCTTGCTTGTCTTCGGGCGTTTCTGCCAGGTCGCGGTCCAAAACCTTCAATGTACCACGATCTTTAAGATATTGCGGGATACCCAAGTCGCGTACGGTCATCGTACCGCCCCATGTCACACTGCTTCCGTCGGCGATAAGTTCCGAAACTTTCTTTACGGCCTCTTCTGCCGTCGCACAATAGAAACCCTCTATATGGCGACGCTTCAGATTCTTAATAATCGTCTGAGCCAGTTGCTCATTTCTTTGTTTTTGTGGTGTCATAACTTAACTCTTTATTTCACAAAACATGCTAATCCTTATTCCATTCTTCCATACTTCATCTCCTCGCCCTGTTTATCGTACTGTTTGCGCTTACCCAAGGGAGGTTCTGTGAGGGTGATCTTTACTACAGCCGTTCTTTCAATACTGCGGGCGATGGCATCGTCAAAAGCATCCATGTGGTGGGGTAGGAAACGCTGACAGATGGCTCGCAATGCCGCTATCTTTTCCTCGTTGTCTGTCACCAGCTCTGCCTTACCTACAGCAGTGGCCGATTTGTATTGTAGCGTGAAGCTGCCATCTTTAGGGCCAACGGTAGGCGCACATTTAGTTACTGCCGACAGGAATACCGTCGGACAGTGTGCTATGCAGTCCAGTTTTTCGCCCTCTAAAGCACAATGGAAATAGAATGTTCTATCGTCTGTGCGAGCCAACGACAGGGGCAATCCGTAAGGTGTCCCATCGGGTCGCGTCATACTTACTGTTACGTATGGAGCCTTATCCAACACCTCCAATGCGAAGGCGGCATCCATCTGTCTACTTGCTTTTCTCATATTACGTCCAAAACTCTTTTTCATTAGTTGGTTCCATCTCGCCCTGGCATCGTGGGCAGGTATGCTTATCCCACACCTTGATTTTATCGCTGCCACATTGCAAACACAGGCGCCCCACCTCGCTCCGGTACGATGGTGCCACGTCGGCAATGATGCCACCCACCACCAGGTTCTGGATAGTGTGGCAGTCGGGGCATGATACGGCCGTAATCTCCTGCCGAAAGAGTCCACGCCCCTCGTACACCTCGGCCTCGTAGCCGCATTGCTTACAGCGATATTTCAGTTTCCAAGCCATTATATATCTTTTGGTATGCAAGTCTTGCGTCGCCTGATTGCAGATAGATGATGCCGCAATAGGTAAAATCGTGCTTCAAAATGTTGTGCTGCATGATTTTGTTGTCGCGATGTGTATCTATGCGGATGTTCGTGTCGTGAGAGAAGCAGAAATCCATGATGCTGCTAAATATACCATGAACATCAGGATAACTGGCTATTCGATGGACTACATGATATGGCTGTAAATCATCTATCCACTCGCCTTCATATATCTTGGCATAAGTAGGTTCGGGGGATTGTAAAAAAGCAAAGTAGCCGACTATTTCGTTATTGTCCTCGATGACAAAACCGCTATTCCTTTCTATATCTGCGGTAATAACAGCCTCCGACGGATAGCCATCACCCCATTGGTGCATATTGCCAGATTGCCGCATAATCCCTTTTGCAGCATCCATAATATGCATAATTTCAGTCACTTCCGCCAAATCAGCTTCCCTGATAATCCTGCTCATTTTTTCTCTTTAGCTTGTCTCGCAAATTTAAATAGCTCCAGAGGCAGATGACAGTATCCATCAGGATTCTTGTCGAGATAGTCCTGGTGATACTCCTCGGCTGTGTAGAAGTTCTGCAGAGGCAGTTTCTCTACGGCTAGGGGCTGCTCATAGTTCTTCTGTTCTTCGGCAAACACTTTCTCGATGACGGCCAAATCCGCTGGGTCAGTATAATATACACCTGTGCGATAGCGTGTACCCTCATCATGTCCCTGCTTGTTGAGGCTAGTCGGGTCGATGGCCTTGAAGAACATCTTCAACAGGAATTCAAGACTAACCACATCGGGATAGAATCTCACAAAGACAGTCTCTGCAAATCCCGTCTGGTCAGTATATACCTCTTTATATGTTGGATTTTCCGTATGTCCGTTGGCGAATCCTACTTCTGTTATTGCCACACCCTCAATTTGCTTAAAGAAATGCTCTGTTCCCCAGAAACAACCTCCGGCAAAGTATATCTCTTTGGTAGGCTTTAATGACTCCTTGGCTTCCTCAGCCGATCTGTTCGTTAAGTTTTCGTTTAAATTCTTCATATTCAAAATATATTATTACTTGAGATAGTCATATAAGTTGATGGTTCCAGCTTCCTCTTCTACATTGAGTGAAGGTACTTTCTCCACCATTCTTGTCGTGCCGCTTGTCTTGTTGACATAGAAATCACGTTCAAAAGTCCAAGCCATTGGCTTTCATGTTAATTTCGTGCAAAGATACATAATTCTCCATGTTTTTTTGTATTTTTGCACCCAAGATTATAATACTTTAAGAAAGAAGAGTGATATGAAAAAGATTTTGACTTGCTTATTCGCCGCACTAGGGCTTACTACAGCTTGTGGCCAACAGAGTTTTGAGACCGATAATTTCAAGACTAAAAGTGGTAAGACTGTTACGTTCCATGCCCTGACTCATGCCAGCATCCGCATTCAGTATGACGGCAAAGAGATTGAGATTGACCCTGTGACAAAGTTGGGTAACAAAACTATTGACTATGCTGCTATGCCAAAGGCCGACTACCTCTTGGTTACTCACGAGCATTTCGATCACTTCAATCAGGAGGCCATCAAGTTGCTTTCTGGCGGAAACACTCGCTTTATTACCAACAAGCGTTGTGCCGACATGTATGGCTCTGGCCAGGTGATGAAGAATGGCGATAAGCTGCAGATCTCTGATGACTTCACAATCGAGGCCGTCCCTGCCTATAACTACACCGAGGGGCACACGCAGTTCCACCCCAAGGGACGCGACAACGGCTACATCCTTAACATCGACGGGTTGAGAATATACATCGCTGGCGACACTGAGGACATCCCGGAAATGTCAGCCATCAAGGATATCGACGTAGCTTTCCTGCCTTGTAACCAACCCTATACAATGACACCCGAGCAGCTGATTAAGGCAGCTAGAATTATCAAGCCCAAGGTGGTCTTCCCATATCACTACGGACAGACTGATGTAAGTGGCATCCCAGGTATGCTCAAAGCTGATGGTATCGATGTAAGAATAAGACATTACGAATAAGATATATGAAGGTAAAGATTCAAACCATGTTGGGCGACATTGTTGTTCGCCTTTACGACGAGACTCCCATCCATCGCGACAACTTCGTAAAGTTGGCAAAGGAGGGGTATTATGATGGCACACTGTTCCATCGAGTAATCAAGAACTTTATGATTCAGGGTGGCGATCCTGACTCAAAAGGTGCACCTGCTGGCAAAATGCTGGGTGTGGGTGGACCTGATTATACCCTGCAGGCAGAGATCCTGGATGGCATCTTCCATAAGCGTGGTGCATTGGCTGCAGCACGTCAGGGCGACGAGGTCAATCCTGAGCGCCGCAGTAGCGGTTCACAGTTTTATATTGTTTGGGGCGATGTGTACAACGAGGGTCAGCTTCGTCAGTTCTCCAAGCAACTGCGTATGCAGAAAGTTCAGGATGCTTTTAATGCGCTTGCTGCCGAGCATCGTGCCGAAATCATGCAGATGCGTCGCGACCGTAATCGCGCAGGTCTGCAGGAACTGCAGGACAAACTGGTTGCCGAAGCCGAGAGTAAGGTGGGTAAATCAGGACTTACTGACGAGCAACTCAAGATTTACTCTACTATCGGCGGCACACCCCATCTCGATGGCCAATACACTGTGTTTGGCGAAGTAGAGGAGGGGCTTGATGTGGTTGAGATGATTCAGAACACAGCCACAGGCCGTGCCGACCGTCCTGTAGATGATATCGAAATGAGAATTTCGGTAATAGAATAATAGCAACGCTTCTTAGTACTGTTCCTCGTGATCGTAGCGGGGCATGTGGCGTATCGTCATTCTGTGCACAGCAGCCTGAGCCATAGCCTCATAGGCTCGCTCGCTGGGGTGCAGATGGTCGCCGCTGTCGTATCCCTCGGCAAAGGCCTTGGGATTGGTATTGCTGCGTACGGCTGCGTCGAAGTCTATGCATCCGTCGAATATGGGCGATGTGCGTAGCCACTCGTTAAACTCCTGTCGCATGCGGTCGCGATCCTCATTATATGTGCGCCATCCGTAGATAGGGAGTAGGGTGCCGCTCCACACCTTCAGCCCCATGGCTTTGGCGGGTTTCACGTATATGTCCTCCACGCCACGTTCCATCTCCTCTACCATAGGCAGGTCGCTCCACGGGCGGAAGGGGTTTACATCCTCGCCCACGGGGTGGATTATGTCGTTGATGCCGTGCTGGATAATCACGTCTGTTGCGCCAGCCACATTCATCTCGATGGGGAATCGTGTGGCACCTTTCAGTCCGTACGCCTGATATGTTATGCAGTCGTACTGACGCAGTATTCGGGTACCGCTCACGGCTCTACGTATGATGGCAGCGTTTGATCCGAATGCCAGTTGCGCCATATAGTCGGGCCACGACTGGGCTGTGATCGAGTCGCCATAGCAAACGATGGCACGATTGTCGGCCGATGTCAGCACATCGATGGTGTTAAGGAAGTAGAACCAGTTGGTGTGGCGCGTCAGGTCGAGTGGCAACTCGTCGGCCTCGGCAAAGTCGCCATACGCATAGAATCCCTTCGACAGCGGACCTGTGATGAGTGTGCCGCTGTTCATCTGTGTGTAGTCGGCCATATACATGCTCACCTCTATCGTGTCGCCGCGATTCACTGCGTGGCTGATAGCGTCGCTCTCTGTCTCCTTGCCAGGCATCAGCGTAACGCTGGTCTTGCCTTCGAAAGTGATAGGCGTGTGGCCCACCAGCACCTTGTTTAGCGTAACAGGTTCGGTACCGGTGAGGTTAGAGAAACGGAATCTCAACTTACTGCCGCTGAAAGGCATTCTTACCGGATATCGCAGTGTCAGATTCTTGGCATAGATAGCCTCGCTGCGGTTTGTTATAGATGTGGCATTGCCCCAGCAGGCCACCCATTTTGTATCGTTGTTGCTCATATCGTTTATAACAGAGGCTCGCTGACTAGCGGGCCTCGATTGTTGTTATTCTTGTTTCTTGATTACTATCGGGAACATCTTTACGCTCATGCTTGCATCGCGCTTGCGGCATTTGGCCAACCACTTCTGGAATTCTGATCCCTTCAATTCGCGCAGTTGACCATTACCCACTGCATCGGCAGCCTTAACGAATGGCTGTGGCGAGAAGATAACGTAAACCTGATTCTGCTCTACACGGAACTGGGTGGTCATACGATACAGGTCTACAATGGGTTTCTCTACAGGTGCTGCCTCTTCTACATTAAAGAATACATAGCGCTCATTGGCCTTTACGCTGTAGATACCATCCTGCTGAGCACGATAAGGCAACAGGCAACAAGCCATATCGCCGATATCGACCAGATAGATGGCTACATAACCTGATACTGGCGATGTGAAACTTACGTAGAAATTGTCGCCCGAGAAGAAGGTGTCGTCTTCAAAACGATCTTCGGTACCATTTCGAAGTATCTGTACCTTGAAGTCTATCTCGTTTGCCACAATCTCGCGGATTCTGCCCTTACACCTGGCTGTAACCACCAGCGTTTCGCCATCATACTCTATCTGATACTGTGGGTCGCCGATAGTCTCTATCCACTCGCCCTTCACGTCGCTACCGCTGATCGACATGAAATCCACATCGCTCCGTCCGTTCTTATTGCTCATGCGGAGTGTGTTCGACTCGCTCACGATAGTACCAAACGCTTCGGCAATAGCCTGAATCTTAGCACGATCAAGGGCTGTGCGCTTGGCCTGCGACAGGGCCACATCCTCAGGGGCACGATATGTGTATTCGGCATCGACAGTAAGGGTCTTCTGGGCAAAAACTCCTAATACCGATACCAGGAATAGTATTGCAGATAATAGAATTCTTCTCATTTTTTACCTATTTATATATATAAGAATGCTGCAAAAGTAAAGATTTTCCTTGAATAGCGCAAATTTTGTGATAAAAATGTTTGTTTTTAACGATTAATTTGTATATTTGCTGCCATAAACGAATAAAACTTAAATATTATTTAAATAACGACAACAATGAAAAAGGTAATCTCATTACTCATCTTGACACTCCTGCAGGGAGGCGTGTGCTTGGCACAGAATCAATTCTTCCGTGAACTTAAACAGAAACAGCAGCCGCAAGGATTCGACAACCACAGTTTTGGCGTGTTCTACTACAACGGCAAAAACGTGTATGCAAACAATGGTAACGACCTGAATTCCGCTGACGATTCGATTAAGGATATTCGAATCAATCCAGCATACAGCTCGCTGGCAAGTCTTATCAAGACAAAAAAGGGAGTAGGATATGCAGAGATTTACCCCCTGCAGGAAAAGGACCTGAGAATAGGAAAAATCAAGCTTAAGAACAATAGTATCAGCGCTATCGCTTACAGTCAGGATGCAAAGCAACTGGCCGTTGCAGCCGAGAGCAAGGATATATTCCTCTACGACACACGTGGCAAGGCTGTAATCAAGAGCTACAAATCAAATATCGTTCCGCTTAAGATGAAGTATAGCGGCAACAATTTCTTCCTGGCATGCAGCAACGGTAACACACTTGAGGTGCTGAATGCCGAACGCGGCACTGTACGCAAGACGCTGAATATGAGCAGCAAGATTAACGACTTTGAATTCGGCGAGAACAATAGCAAACTGATGGTTCTTACCGCCGATGGAAAGTTGACCGTATACGAGACAAGCACCTTTGAACCTAAGACTACCGTAGACGACCTTGGTAAGGCTATTGCAGTAGAGGGTAACCAGGATGGAAAATATGCACTGGTTCTGACATCAGACAGTCGTATAGCAGCGGTTAATCTGCTCGATCCTACAGAGCGTATTTTCATCGACAACAATCTTGGTGGCACCAGCGACATGAGATTCGTATACAGCCAGTTCGACAATCAGTCATTTATCGTTTATAATGCAAACAAAGCACTTGTTTACCGTCAGGTAGAAGGTATGAAACCATATCTCAACAAGATGATGAACACTGAACTGAACGAGAAACTGAACCAGTGGATGAAACAGATGCCAGGCGAGACTCTTGAGGCATACAGCGAACGTGTGAACGATGAGACCCGCGCACAGAAGGCCGCCGAGATTGAGCGCGACTTTGCCACAAAGATGGCTACAGGACTGCTTGAGACAAGCGACTTCCAGGTGGGCGACTATAACACCACAACCAAGAAGCTGACCCTGCATTTCAACTCGATGCCCGACATCTTCCTGGATGTACCTTTCAACGAGTTGGGCGAATTCGAGACCAACAGCCAGCTGCAATTCAAGAACGTTAAGTACGGACTGAATCCTGATGATAAGTTCGAGATGGTTTATGCCGAGGTTTACAACCCCGCAAACGGCAAGACCTATATCTTCGATAACCTGGCACGCCAGAGCCTTGCTAAGATGAACGAGGACGCTAACTTCGTACCACTCGAGGTTATCCGTGCCACAAATATGGAGGAGACAGCTCTGCAGGACATCAAGGAAGATATCATCAGTCAGGCCATCCAGGAGCAGACCATCTCTGACAAGACTCACATCTCGGTTAACGCCAACGCTGTGCCCGCAGTCGATGCTGATGGTAAGAACATCATCAACTACGACGTAGAGTTTACCTACGAGGTTGAAGAGGAATTCTCTGCTCGCGACGACTTTAAGCCAGGACGCTACAACACCGAGGAGTCGGGTGCAGCCATGTCGATGCTTAAGATTATGAAGAAGGCGTTCGAGGGCGACTTTGCCAAGTATACCGTTGAGGGCAAGCGCGTAAAGATCGCCATCAAGGGAACTGCCGATGCATCACCTATCGCCCGTGCCATCGCTTACGACGGACGTTATGGCGAGTATGAGGAGGAGCCTGTATATAAGAATGGCGAACTCAACAACATCACCCTGAATAAGAAGGACGGTATCGGCACCAACGAGCAGTTGGCATTTGCCCGCGCCATCGGTGTGCAGCACTATATCGAGAAGGAGCTGTCATCATTCGAGAAGATGAACCGCGACTACGAGTACCACATCGAAGTATCGAAGGAAGAGGGCAGTAAGTATCGCCGCATCAGCGTACACTGCACATTCGTAGATGCATTCTAAAACCTAACCATTTAATAGCATTATCAGAATTATGAAACAAAAATTAATCATGACAGCAGCCCTGATGGCCTTGACGCTTAGCGTCTCGGCCCAGGATGCGCAACAACTTAAGTCGTACCATTTCGTAGAGGCCCAGGGTGGTCTGCGTACTACCTTTGGCGATTATAGGTTATTCAAACTCACTTCGCCAGCGGTGGCTGTATCATACGGCTATCTCACACAGCCTGTAGGT
Organism: uncultured Prevotella sp.; assembly: GCA_900317405.1. GTDB lineage: Bacteria > Bacteroidota > Bacteroidia > Bacteroidales > Bacteroidaceae > Prevotella. The sequence continues at coordinate 14,246 of ONGP01000033.1, read as the reverse complement.
TTCCGTCTGCATTTCAGTGGTTGGAAAGCCAAGTCGAGTCCATCGTACGACTTTAATTATCTAAACGGTAATGCCGATATGCTGCTGAATGTCACCCATATGTTCTCACGTCAGACTGCTCGTCCGCTGAACATATACCTGATTGGTGGTGTGGGTATGGCCTATACTTTCGACCGTGAGACACCCGAGGAGAATTGGAAGCACAATGCATCGCTGAACTTGCGCGTAGGTTTGCGTGCCGACCAGACGCTCTCAAAGCACTTTGGTCTCTCATTCGAAGTGAGTGCCAACAATATGGCAAGCCACGCAAAGGGGGCTACCTATCAGGAAGAAAAAGGTCTTGTAGCAATGTTGGGTATCAACTATCGTTTCGGACATAAGTATAATGCCCCGGCCATTACGGTTGCCGACCCTGTGCAACCCACGATGACCAACTATCAGATGATGACCAGTAATCTGAAGGAGCAAATGGATACATGGCTCAAGCAGATGCCTAACGAGACCCTGGAGGAATACCAGCTGCGTATCAGCGATGAAGCACGTGCCGCTCAGGCCCGTAAGTTAGAGTACGAGATCTCTACCAAGATGGCTGCCGACATGCTGCAACCTACAGAGATAAGCTTTGGCGACTATAATCCCGTGCTGAAGAAACTGGCCGTTCACGCCACATCAATGCCCGACTTCTACCTGGATATGGATGAAAAAGAGGCAGCATCGCTCTATGGCGCAAATAATCTTCAGTTGAAGAACCAGAAGTACACGTTGCATCCTGACGACAGCTTCGAACTTGTATATGCCGAAGTGTATAACCCTGCTACAGGCAAGACCTACACATTCGACAACCTGCAGAAGATGTCGCTCAATGAGATTCGCAACGACGGCAACTATCTGCCATTGAATGTACTGAGCGAGGCCCAGATGAAGGAAACCAATCTTGCTGCTATTATGGACGATATGGTAAATCTGGCCAAGGACGACAAGGTTATCACAGACCATACCCATATCTCTGTAAACTCTGGTGTAGAAACTGCAAAGGATGCTTCAGGTCGTAGTATTATCAACTATAACGTAGGTCTTACCTACGAAGTAGAAGAGCAGTTCTCTGCTCGCGACGATTTCAAGCCTGGTCGCTACGTTACTAAAGAGTCGAAGGCTGCCGTGCTGATGCTGCAGATTATGAAGAAGGCCTTTGAGCAGGATTTCAATAAATATCTGGCCGAGGGCAAGCAGGTTATCATTAAGATTACAGGTACTGCCGATGCTTCGCCCATTAATCGTCCGATAGCCTACAACGGACAGTATGGCGAATATCCGTCTCAGACCGTATATAAGAATGGTGAGCCTATGAATCTGTCGCTTACCCGCGAGGAAGGTATTGCCACCAACGAGCAGCTGGCTTTCGCACGTGCACTCGGTGTTAAAGATTGGATTGAAAAAGAGATTACTGACATTAATAAGATGCAGCGTGATTACAAATACCTGATTGAGGTTTCGAGCCAGAAAGGCAGTAAGTATCGTCGCATCAATGTGCAGTACACATTTGTAGATGCATTCTAAACAGTTTAAATGTAATATATGAGTAAAAGAATCTTATACATTGCTATGATGGTTATCTGCTCATTGTCTGCCAAGGCGCAGACGATGGCAGATGCCGACGCGATGTACAAACAGTTTATGCTGATGCGTGCCGACACGTCGTTTACGAAAGAGCAGATCTACGTAAAGGCGCTTGAGTGCACCAGGGCATATAAGGCTATCCTGACAGCCACACCAAGTGGTGCCGACGGATTCGACAAGTGCAAATCTGTGCTAACCTCGCTCTATCCGTTCCTTAAGGGCGGTGCGGGCCACAGTTCGCAGGAGCACAAGGATTCGCTGGCCATGGTGTTTGCCAAGACAGCCATTGGCGTTGCCATGATGAAGGAGATGCAGAACGAGGGGCTGCGTAAGGATAACTACTATCCGCAGCTGGTGTACTTCGTTGCAGCCCGCACCTACAATGCCGAACAGTATGATGATGCCATCGTGTATCTTAAGGAGTATATGGACGTAACCGATGTGTCGCAGCATCCACGCGTGCTACAGTTCCTCAAGGAGGCCGAGGCAATAGTGTCGCAGCGCAAGAAGAGCGAGGAAGAGTTTGTTGACATCTACAAGGGCGTGCCCGATTTCGATGTGTTTGCCAAGGCATCTATCGAGAAGAGCATGAACGAGTGGAAGGTGAAGGATCCTTATGAGACTATCGAAGAGTATAAGCTGAGAGTGAACGAGGAGACTGCCAAGAAAAAGCAGGAGGAACTGCAGAAGATTCTGATGGACGAGTATGTGCAGCGCTTTGCCAAGCAGATGGACATACACAACCTGCAGATCAAGCCCTACGATGCCGAGAACCAGTCGTTCCTTATCGAAACCCCTTATGGCGACATCGTACTGCCTGTGCCACGCGAAAATAATGAGGCACGCGACTTTGCCGAAAACTGGAGCAGCGTGAAGGTTTACAATCAGAACTTTGTGATTTCAAACCGCAAACTGGCTTTGGCCGGTCTCACATTCTCTACTCCTGCCGGCAAGATTTATACCTATAACAACCAGAAGGCACTGGCCTATAACGAGACCCAGGTGGACGCTAACTTTGCCGAGATAGATTACGGCATGCTGGCCAACTCTAAGGGTAGCGAAAACAAGGCTAAGATAGGTAAGAAGGAGGTTGTGGTAGGTGTATCTGATGTTGACGTAAACATTCCTAAGGGCAAGGGTCATAACGAGAAGACATTTGCTGTGATTATTGCCAACGAGGATTACACTAGCGTGCCTACCGTACCTATGGCAGGCAACGATGGCAGGGTGTTTGCCCAGTACTGCGAACAGACACTAGGTCTGCCTAAGGAGAACATTCTGCAGTATCCTAATGCTACTTACGGAAAGATGATTCGTGCGGTGCAGGATATCACTAATATCGCAAGTGCTTATAACGATATCCGTGTGATATTCTACTATGCCGGACACGGAATTCCTAACGAGTCTACCCGCGATGCATTCCTGTTGCCAATCGATGCCGACGGATCGCAGACCGAAGCTTGCTATCCACTTAAGAAACTCTACGGCGAGCTGTCAGGTCTTGGCGCCAAGCAGGTAGTAGTATTCCTCGATGCATGTTTCAGCGGATCTACTGGCGAGGGCGGCACGCTGATGGCCAATGCACGTGGTGTGGCCCTGGTAGCCCGTCAGGAGCGTCCTACTGGCAATCTGATTGTGTTCAGTGCTGCAAGCGACGACCAGACCGCATTCCCATACAAGGATCAGGGACACGGCATGTTTACCTATTATCTGCTCAAGAAGTTGCAGTCGTCAAAGGGTAACGTTACACTTGGCGACCTGGGACAGTACATTATCGACAACGTAAAACAGAAGTCGGTAGTACTCAACCGCAAGCTGCAAACTCCTACAGTTACATGCTCGTCTGACCTTACTGGAGATTGGAAGAGTATCAAACTTAATAAGTAAAACAAAAAATCGAGGCCCGCTAGTCAGCGAGCCTCGTTTGTTTTTATTAGATCTTGTCGAATGCCTGCGAGAGGTCTTCGATGATGTCGTCGATGTGTTCTGTACCAATGCTTAGTCGGATGGTTGAGGGCGTGATGTGCTGCTCGGCCAGTTCCTCAGGGCTCAGCTGCGAGTGGGTGGTGGTGTAGGGGTGAATCACCAGACTCTTCACGTCGGCCACGTTGGCCAGCAGCGAGAATATCTGCAGTGCATCTATAAACTTCCATGCCTCTTCCTGTCCGCCCTTAATCTCGAAGGTGAAGATAGAGCCACCACCGTTGGGGAAGTATTTCTGATACAGTTTATGGTCGTGATGGCTCTCCAGTGCAGGATGGTTCACCTTGGCCACCTTGGGGTGCTTAGCCAGGAAGTCTACCACCTTCAGCGCATTCTCCACGTGGCGCTCCACACGCAGACTCAGTGTCTCAACGCCCTGCAGCAGTATAAATGCATTGAATGGCGAGATGGCAGCACCGGTGTCGCGCAGGATGACGGCACGAATACGTGTCACGAAGGCAGCTGCGCCCACAGCGTCGGCAAATACTATGCCGTGGTATGATGGATCGGGCTTCGACAGGGTGGGGAACTTGTCGTTCTGCTTCCAGTCAAACTTACCGCCGTCTACTATCACACCGCCCAGCGAGCTACCGTGACCGCCCAGGAACTTAGTGGCCGAGTGTACCACGATGTCGGCACCGTGCTCAAGCGGACGGATAAGGTATGGAGTTCCGAATGTGTTGTCTACTATGAATGGGATACCGTGCTTATGAGCCACAGCAGCCACACCCTCCAGGTCGAGTACGTCGCTGTTAGGATTGCCGAATGTCTCGGCATACACCACCTTGGTGTTAGGCTTGATAGCAGCCTCAAGAGCGTCCAGATCGTTCACGTTGATGATAGTGTTGCTAATGCCCTGAGTGGCCAGCGTGTGGGTAATCAGGTTGTAGCTACCGCCATACAGATTGTCGGCTGCTACGATGTGGTCACCATTCTGCAGTATGTTCTGCAGAGCGTAGGTGATAGCTGCTGCACCACTGGCCACTGCAAGTCCTGCCACACCACCCTCGAGTGCTGCCACGCGGTCCTCAAACACACCCTGTGTAGAGTTGGTCAGTCGGCCGTAGATGTTACCGGCATCGCGCAGTCCGAAACGATCGGCAGCGTGCTGCGAGTTGTGGAACACATAGCTTGTGGTCTGATAGATGGGCACGGCGCGGGCGTCGGTAGCGGGGTCAGCCTGTTCTTGGCCTACATGCAGTTGAAGTGTCTCGAAACGATAATTCTTACTTGTACTCATAACTTGTTTCCTTTCTATTTTTAATTGATTAAACTTTCTGGGTGCAAAATTAATGGTTTTAGAAAAATCTACCAAATTTCTTGTGTAATTCAGAAAATATACCTAAATTTGCAGCCGATAAAGAATAAAGTTCCAATTCGGGCCATCTCAAAGCCCCCAAACAGAATATATTTCTGAAATTTAATGTTTCATGTTTAATTTTTAATGTAAAATTGCCGATGGAATTAGACGAAACCGACCTGCAGATACTGAAAACGCTGCAAAAAAATGCCAAATTGACCACAAAAGAGCTGGCCGATGCCGTTCATCTCACCCCAACGCCCGTTTTCGAGCGCCAAAAGCGTCTTGAGCGTCAGGGATACATCAAGAAGTATGTAGCCGTGCTCGATCCCGAGAAGTTGGACCAGAGCCTGCTGGTGTTCTGCAAGGTTAAGCTCACGCAGATCAACCACGAGTTGGCCGACTCGTTCACGCGTCGCATCATGCGCATCCCCGAGGTAACCGAGTGCTACAACACCAGCGGTGCCTACGATTACCTTTTAAAGGTACGCGCGCGCGATATGAAACAATATCAGGAGTTTGTGCTCAACAAGCTGGGCGACATCGACACCGTAGGCGCCATCGAGAGCACCTTCGTGATGAGCGAGGTTAAGCAGAATTATGGTATAAATATTTAGCAGTAATAGTTTTCCTTCCCTACGGTTTTTATTTTGCTTCCAGGGCTTCTATTTGCTCGGGCGTCAGCAGGCCCGACTTTACAAACCTGTTCTTTATTTTATACAGCTTGCTCATTAGTCTCTTGCTTATGGTGTAGTCCCACGTCAGCGCCTCGTCATGGCTCACGCGCTCTCCGCCCTTGTTCTGGCTGTTGTCCAGACAATACAGATCCACGTCTGGGTGCTCGCGTAGCAGATATGCTATGCGTCCGTGGAATCGCGGATAGCTGTAGGCGTAGTAGTACAGACTCATCGATCGGTTGGTCTTTATCATTCGTTTTATCGTGTTGGTAAATCCCGTCTCCGCGTCGTTGTGCACAAATATTATGCTGGCCTTAAATCCGCGCTCCTGCACCATCTTCAGTCGCGTCTCGAATGATGGTATACTTATGAACGCACCATCATATACTAGTCCCACATTGTTCACCATCTGTTTCAGGTCGGGATTGTTTCGCAGAGCCGTCGACTTGCCAGCGCCGGTCGATCCCATCATAAAGAATATCGTCTTGTTGTTCTCGACCTCGGCACGGTCCAACAGTTTTATCAGTACCAGACTATCTATCTGTCGGCTGCCCAATATATAGTCGGTTACGTTTAGGCCGTTGTAGCCAATGCTCTTTAGTTCTTCGCGCACTATGTCCGGGTCAAGTATTTTGCCGCTCTTGGCCAGATACGAATCGGCCAGCGAATCCAGATGTTCTCCCACCCAGTTAAACACCACTTGCCATTTCTCCAGTTGCTTTACGCTATCTGTTTTTTGTGTAGTAGCGCTCACGCCGTCGGCAGCCCACACAGCAGTGCCGCATAGCGCCATCAGTACTATCACTATAGTTCTAGTTACGGATAGTCTAGTAGTATTATATAAGTTTCCAGTCATAAAGTTTTTTACTTAAACACATATATTCTGTCTGCAAAAATAATGTATTTACCCCAATGTATGAATATTATTCTCGAAAATTAATATAATTTAAGAGCTTTGCCATCCGCTTTTTACGCGATAACGTACAATAATAAAAAAAAATGCGCAAAATTTGCTTTGTTTTCGAATTTTATTCCTATATTTGCAGCGGAACCAGGAATATGATACCGTGACGATGAGAAAAAAAACTTTTGCGTGGCGATTAAGTCTTAGAATTATGATAGTACTGCTGATTATGTCGGCAGTAATTATGGCTGTTGTTTATGGTGTAACCAGAGAGGCGCTGGCCAGAGAGGCCGAGAGCCGTTACGAGGGTATCATCCTGCACGAGAACGAAAAGATTCGTGGTGTGCTGTCGGATGTATATGTGGCAGCCATCAATAGTCTCAATGATATAGAGCGCGACCTGGATAGCCCCGATATGCTGCAGCAGCACCTTGAACGTATGGTGAAGCTGAATAATTATATGTCGAGTTGCCGACTTATATTCGAGCCCGATTTCTATCCTTCTCGCGGTCGTAGCTACGAGATTTATGCCTGGCGCGATTCTGCCGACAATATTCATGGCAGACAGATGAACGAGCTGCATCCCGATTTCATTGTGCACAAGTGGTATAAGGCATCATTCGAGAGTAGCGAAGGCGACTGGACTCCACCGTATTTCGACCGTGCCTCATCGCAACAACTAACTACTACTTACACTACTCACATTCACGATCGTACGGGGCGAAAGGTGGGCATACTTGGAGCCGACGTATCTCTGGAGTGGTTGCGACTGCGCCACCAGCGTATCGATAGCGAAACCCACGAACGTTTCGAAAAGGGGTTCTCCGAACAGTCGTATAGCTTTATTATCGATAGCGATGGCACATATCTTATACATCCCGACCAGCAGCGTGTGCTGAAACGTAAGTTCCAGGAAACTACTGCCGAGAGTTCTAATACACTCGACGATGAGCTGGCCCAGAAGATGATGAAAGGCGAGAGTGGGGCATGCCGCCTGATGTGCGACGGCATCGATTCGTGGGTGTTCTACTCGTTTGTAAAGTATGCCGATTGGACGGTGGTTATCGTCGTCCCTGCGGCCATTATCTATCACAGCGGAAACGTGCTTGCTGCCATCATTATAGTAGTGTTCTTCTTCGGATTGTTGATAGCATTCTTCCTTAGCCATCATCTTATCAAGAAGAATATGCTGTCGCTGAACCGCTTCGTGATCGCAGCCGAAAAGGTGGCCGAAGGAAGTTTCGATGTTGAGCTGCCCGAGGTTAAGACCCGCGAGGTAGATGCACTGCGCAATGCCTTTAGCGACATGCAAGGCTCGCTCACGCAGTATATCGAGGAACTTAGGCAAACCACAGCCTCGAATGCAGCTTTGGAGCAGGAGTTGAAGATTGCCAGCGACATCCAGCAGAGCATGCTGCCTAAGGTCTATCCGCCGTTCCCAGAGCGCACCGATATCGATATCTTTGGCGAGGTGGTTACGGCCAAGAAGGTGGGCGGCGACCTCTTCGACTTCTTTATCCGCGACGAGAAACTCTACTTCAGTATAGGCGATGTGGCAGGCAAGGGCGTGCCTGCGGCGCTGGTTATGGCTGTGGCCCGTAGCATGTTCCGCAGTGCGTCGATGACCCATACGTCGCCCAAGCTCATTGTCGAGTCTATCAATCGCTCGGTGTGTCAGAGCAACGACTCGTTCATGTTTGTTACTCTGTTTATGGGTGTGCTCGATCTGGCCACAGGCCGATTGTCGTACACCAATGCCGGCCACGAACCCCCTGTGCTGGTGGGCGGTGCTCATACCCGATTCCTTAACTGCGATAATAACATACCGCTGGGCTTGCGCCCTGATTGGGATTATAGCGAGCAGCGCTCGTTGGTGGATAAGGGCACCACGCTGTTTCTTTATACCGATGGATATACCGAGGCCGAGACTGTAGACCACGAGCAGTTTGGCAAGGAGCGCATGTGTGAAGAGGCTTTGCGCCTTTCGGCCGAGCGCCCCGATTCGCGCACCTTTGTGCAGACTATCCGACTGGCCGAGCGCGAGTTTGTAAACTACATACCTCAGGCCGACGACATATCGCTGCTGGCCATCAAGTATAATGGCAGTCACGACCGCAGGCTCTATCGTCGTGGTATCTCGCTTGTAAACGATGTGCAGGAGGTGCCTGCTCTGGCCATTTTCGTGGGCAGTATTTGCGAAGACATGCGATTCAACGAACTCACTACTGCAGGTGTGAATCTGGCCATCGAGGAGGCTGTGGTAAATGTTATGAACTACGCTTATCCCGAGGGTACACGCGCCAATATCCTGCTCGAAGTGGTGGCCGATGACGACACGATAACCTTCGAGCTGTATGACGACGGCCGTCCGTTTGATCCTACTCTGGTAGAAGAGGTCGACGTGACGTTGCCTGCCAATCAGCGCACTGTGGGCGGACTTGGCATACACCTTATCCGTCACTATATGGATACATTCAGCTACGAGCGCAGGGGCAACCAGAATGTGCTCACTATGACAAAAGACCTGAAAAAAGGAAGAGAGAAAATAAGATAAAAACAGTATAGATATGGAAGCAACAATCAGAAAAGACGACAACAAGTGTGTAACCCTGATTCTCGACGGACGTCTCGACACATCGGTAACCCCACAGACCGAAAAGGAGGTTGAACCGCTATACGACTACGTGGGCTGTGAGATAGTGATAGACTGTACACGTCTGGACTACATATCCAGTAGCGGACTGCGCATGCTGATGGCCATAAGCCAGCGCTGCAGTGCCAATAAGTGCGAACTGTATATTAAGGGATTGCAACCCACGGTCTACGACGTGTTCCAGACAACCGGCTTTGTACACTTGTTTAAGTTCAAGTAGTCTCAATGTCCTTTATACACTGTGTAACGAAGTAGTTAGCTACCTCGCCTTCGGCATTGTATAATGGCTGAATGTGGTTAGATACTTTGCCCGTACCTATGTTTTGCAGCACCTCGTTCTGTTCGGTAAGATTGCCGTTCTTGTCGTAGAATGCTATGGCTACAAATGGATTGTTGAACAGTGTCTTGTATCTACATATCATTTCCTGCTTCAGACGGTCATCGTCGGGCTGGTAGTATTGTCCTATCTGTCCGGTCTTTGATATTGCTATGTCGAGCCTGTTAGCGTGATGGTTGCCGCGTATGGTGCGGATTTTTACCACATAGCATGCCACACCCAGTATTGCGGCTAGCACCAGTGTTATGATACCTATCCATAGCGGTGCCTGCGATGGCTGCGACTCGTGGCGCTCTGGGTGCATCCATATGTTGTATATGGAGTGTATGTCGCCACGCAGTTTCAGTCGCATAAACTGGTCGTCAAACTGTTCCACCAGCTGGCGGTCTCTGCCCACCAGATGCACCTCTACGATAGAGTCGGGACGTATACGCCTGTAGTTCACCACCTCTTCGCTAAAGTAGTACTTCCCTTTGTCGTAATCGCTTATGTCGGCGAATATCAAGTCGGCCTCACCGTTCTCGAATGTCGATTTGAGGTCATCTTCAGTCCTGAGCACAAATGTGCATGGCACACCTATCTGTCTTAGCACGGCTCTGGCTATGTCTACATGAGTGCCCTCGGCGGCACCAAAACCGCCCTTAAACTCATATGGCTTGTCGCTGCGGCTACACACTATGGTCACGGGGTGATTCTTGTTGTAGCGGTCGGTAAGTGCCTGCCCTTGCACTTGCAGTACTGCGGCCAGCAGTAGTATGATGGCTGTAATGTATCTGTACTTCATACGCAGAAAACGAATATGCCTAGCAACTCGCCGTCGCTATCCTTCACGGTACGCATTTCATAGTCCACACCGTTGATGGTGGAATGGTAGCCGTTAGCATAGCGCAGCATAGTCAGTTTGTTTGGGAATAATGTTTTTAGGTCAGCATGGCTTTCCACCAGCGTGTCTATGTCCAGCTGTAGCAGTTCGCAGGCTTTTGAGTTAGCATTGCGAATTATGCCCTGATTGTCGAAGAAAAGTATACCCGAGTCGGTGCTGTAGAACATCGACCAGTATCGCAGCATGCGTTCGTTGTCGGCCGTCTTCAGCTGGTGTTCTTCGGTCACGTCTTTCTTTATCGCAACTATCTCCAGCGGATTGCCGTTGCGGCTGCGGCGCAGCACCGACAGGTCTACCATAAACGTGTGCAGTCTGTTGTCGTTATAGTCCGTGTCCATAGCCTGCAGCTCCAGAGTCAGTTCCTGCTCCTCTCGGCCGTGTGCGTCCTTATGCCTGCTGGCCAGTCGCTCCAGTGCTTCGCGCAGTTTCCAGAAGTCCTCGCGGCTGTATCGGTGCGAGAATGCGTCGAGACTGTAGGTGCCGATAACATGCCCCAGCTCGTTGTAATAATAAAACTTGCGCGATTTTACCTCATACGTCCAGATGCGCAGGTGGCCGATGTTCTCTATCTGTGTCAGCTTGCCCTCCAGCAGTGCCTGCTTGCTCTGCATGCGCCTGTACTGCAGTGCAAACCATACCAGCACTGTGGCAGCAACAGCAAGTAGCACCAGGCCTGCAATTAGCAGGATTATATGCCACTGCGGACTGCTCAGCGGCACACGGTCGGGATAGAACCACTCGCTCTCCAGTGCCTCCATCTTGTCGTCGGTATATAGTCGCGAGTAGGTTTTATCCAGCAGGTCCAGCAATTGCTGGTTCTTCGACATGAATGTATAGTCCACGTGCGGCATGTTTACCGGAGTAATCATCACATTGTCCAGATGCTCTTCGCGTATAATCCATTTCAGCGCCGCCGTGTTCCACACCACCTGTCCCTCCTGTTTGGTGTTTAGCACTATCATCTCCCTTACCATATCCCGGCTCACTATGGCATTGTCGGCCCATCCATAGTCCTGCATCATGTCCAGGCATATGCTATGCTCGCTTACAGTCACCTTGTTGTTACTCAGGTCGTGAAATGTCTTGATGGCCACGCTCTGGCTCTTCGGCGTTGCCACGCTCTGGGTCAGCAGTGCTATCGATGTTCGTCCATATAGTCCTAGCTCGCTGTTGGGCATGGCCTTCAAGCCTAGTGTCAGATCGCAGTGCCCTGTCTTCATGTCGTTCAGCACCTCGCGGAAAGGCTTAAGCTCTATGGTATAGGGTATTTTCAGTTCGTCGAGCAGCAGCCTTACCAGTGCCACGTTATATCCGTCGGGTTTGCCACCTTTATTTATATATGCGAAGGGGTAGAAGTTTACAGCGTCTTCGTACACCAGTGGCTTGCCATCAGTGTATCGAGTCAGGCTGTCGCCCTGAGCACAAACGCTGGTTGCCAATAGTATGAAACATGGTATGAATAGCAGTAATCTTAACATATCATTAGGTAATAGAGTAGGTAAAACACTGCAAAGATATGAAAAAAAATTATTTAATACAAGCAATTTATCGAAAATTTTTGTATCTTTGCCCTCGTGATATTAGCCTAAACAAGTGATTTTGTGGTAAAAATAACAGACATATATGAAAAAGAGTATTATCCTGTTACTATTAACTTTTGTAAGTCTTACCAGTACGGCAGTGTCGTCTTATAATGAAAAAGACGTGATGAGGCTCAAGGCACATATGTTGCGCCTGATCAGTACCGCCGAAAGAGAAAAATTTTACGAAGTTTCTAACGAGCTAAAGGATGTCTGTCAGCAACTGGGCGATGAGCGCACCTTCTACACCGCCTGGGGCAATCAGGCCGACTACGAGTCCACGCGCCAGAACTATGCCAAGGCCGACGAGATAGCCGACCAGATAGCACATTTTGCTGCCGAGCAGAACAGCCATTGGGGCAACTACGTAGCGCTACACACCCGTGCCGCTACTGCACTGCAGAAGCAAGACTATATGGCTGCCGAAGAAGCATACAAACGTGCTGTCGACTTCCGTCATAAGTACTTCCCCAACGAGAGTGCGGGCGACGATCTGCAGGAGCTTATGAAGATAGCCAACCATCGCAAGGATCAGAAGGCAGGCCTGATGTATGCGCGCAAGATATTGGCAGAGCCCAATGTGGCGCCGATACACAAGGGTAGGGCGCTGTTCAGGCTGAGTCAGTTTGCGTTCAACAAGAACAATGTGCAGCAGTACGACAGCATTTACAACGTGCTTATGCAGCTTAAGGAATCTGACGGCATAGCAGCCATAGAGCCCGTGGTAGAGGTCAACTACGAGATACTGCATGGCAACTACCAGCGGGCGTTGCAGTTGTGCCAGGACCTTTCGCCCGACAAGAAAGCCGAGCGCATGGCTGTGATATATCATCTCATGGGCAACAACGACAAGGCCTACGAGATGATGGCCAAGTTTAAGAAGATAAACGACTCTATAGTACTGGTGTCGCACGGCAATGTAGTGGCCAGCTGCTACGTTCAGATGAACAACGAGCGCATGAAGCTGGAGCAGAAGTTGCTGGAGGACGAAAACTCGCAGCTTAAGCACTGGTTGGTATACATACTGTGTATCGCCGTAGTGCTACTACTGGCGCTGGTGATATGGCAGCACCATGCGCGTATAAAGAGACTCGAAAAGGAGAAAGTCCAGCTAGAGCAGGAGAAAAAGAGAGCTGAGAAGGCATTCGATATGAAGAACGAGTTTATCACCAATATCACCAACGAGTTGCGTGCACCGCTCAATCCTATCGAGGGATTCTCCGACATTCTGGCTAACTCAGACTATGAGCTGCAGTCCGAAGAACGCGAACAGCTTCGTGGTTTGATAAAGGATAGTTCTAAGCACATCACCAAGCTGATAGACGAACTGGCCGAGATGTCGCTCTATGAGAGCAAGAAGTCGCTGCCCATGAACTACACCCTGTCGCCCAATCATCTGTCCCGACACATGGTGGACACTATGCGTCCACGCTGCAAGGAGGGCGTGCGTATGTTCTTCGAGAGCGATCTGCCCGACGACTATGCCGTGCAGACCAATTATGAAGGCATCGAGACCCTGTTGCGCCATCTGCTTGAGAATGCTATACAGTACACCGACAAGGGTGTGATAACACTTGCCATTACCGAGTATGAAGACAGTGTGCGTACCAGTGTCACCGATACCGGCCGAGGCATACCGCCAGAGCGTAGAGAGCACGTGTTTGAAACGTTCCGCGAGTTGGGCGACAACCAGAAGCTGCAGGGCCTTGGTTTGTCCATCTGTCAATCCATAGTAAAGCTGCTAGGCGGCCGTATCTGGCTCGACGAGACCTATACCGACGGCACCCGCTTCATTTTCGATTTACCAAAATTATAAGCGATGATGACTAATGAGTATAAAATCGAGGTGCGAGCATCGCTGCTGGCACCTCACTCAAAATCTGTCAAAATGAATTAATCAATTCATTAATTATTCATTACTTATTATCAATCGCCTGCAAATATACACCTTTCAATAGCCTTTTTGCAAGTATATTTTGCAAATTTTCTTTAATACGGCAAGAAAGTACGCATCTTTGCATAAATATTACTATCCTTTGTATCCCCCAACAAGTTGAATTAAGTGTTAGCAGCGTATCATATACTAAACAAGTCTGTTTCCTAATGAGCAAATTGTCGCGACAGTGTCGCAACAATTCAAAATTGTGTCACCACTGTTGTCAAAATTGTCAAGCTGCTAAGGAGACTGGTACCTGCCATCCAGGTGGTTGTAAAAATGTTAAATTTGTGTTATTTTGGGAATTAATTCCCGAATTTGGGAATTTCTTTGTATCTTTGCCCCCAAAGCAAAGGTTCGCACTATGGCAACAAGA
>ONGP01000030.1 GCA_900317405.1 uncultured Prevotella sp. | reverse complement strand
ACTACAGCAGCAAGCGAAATAAACTTTTTCATTTTCATAATTTTAAAATTTTGTTAGTTACTGATATTAATAAAAAATTAAATTTGGCTTTTAGATTAAATTCCGCTTGCAAAGATACCACTATTTAGCGAAATGGACTTTTCTATTTGTTACATTTTGTTTATTAAATAAAACTTATACGTAAAATAGCCCACTTTTTCCTGATATTTTATCTAAATAAAGTAAGTATAAAGCGACAGCCGGTGTGGTAAGTGGAATCGAAGGTAATGTCGCCACCAAGGTTTTGGGCGTGACGTTTGGCTAGCGGAAGGCCCAAGCCTAGACCCTCAGAAAGGTCATCGACCTTGGTGAAGAACTTAAACAGCAGTTCACTATCAGCCTCGGAGATACCCTTGCCTGTGTCTTCTACTATAAAGTTGATAGTTTCATCAGTATGCGAGATGCGTAATACTACATGCTGGCCATCGGAATACTTAGCTGAATTGTATAGCAACTCGCGAAGTGTGCGCATAAGATACAGACGATTGGTCTGTATGCAGAAATCGTCGGCCAACTGGGTTTCCATATTAATATTTACATCAGGATAGTGCAACCTGACAAAGCTGACCGCCTCGCGAGCCACTTCGTTACACGACACATGGTCGTTCTTATGACTTTCCAACTCCTGAGAGAGTCCTGTGTCGGAGCTATCAAACAGCATCTGGACCATACGTGCCAACTGCTTGGCATTATGACTCATCGTATCTGTAACACTCTTCTTATCCTCGTCAGAAAGCACACTGCTACCAGTATCGCTAATCACCTGAGTAAAGCCCATAATGATATTAAGCGGAGTACGTATCTGGTGGGTAACGTTTTGGATAAAGGCTGTCTTCTGCCTGTCGGCCTCTTGAACCATCTGGGTGGCTTGCTGCAGTTCCTCGTTTTTACGCTGAGTCTGCTCACTGATATAGCGCACACTGCCCATGTGGAAGTTGAGCGACTCTAGCATAGAGGCAAAGCTATTCTGCAATCGGCCGATAACGTCGGTACGTGTGGTACGGGGGATATAAACCTCCATATTGCCCGAGGCAACAATCTGGGTTTTATCGAGCAACTGATATAGCGGACTGATGGTGTGGCCCAAAGCCCTATAACACAATAGGATGATAACCAACAGACCTATGACAAGAAGCGTCACAACGATATACGTAAGTTTATGGTAGCCAGCCATCACATCGCTATCAGGACAGACAATACCCAAACTCCACGGTGTGCCAGGCACAGGCTGATAGCATACAATGCAGTTGGCACCATCTATATTTACCATCATGCTGCCCTGTTTGCCACTAGTCATCTCGTGTCCCAACACTATCACATCGGCCTGTTTACGAGTGTCGGCACCATTAAATATGGTCTGCTTGAACAAGCGTGTAGAATCTGGATGAACAAAGTAGCGACCCTCCTCATCTATCATCATGAAATACGAGTGAGGATATGGTTTCATCTCTGACATTGAGTGCGAAAGGCGCAACAGCGAGAGATCGGTAGAAATGACGCCAACAAAGGAGCTATCGGCTCTGTATAGCGGTCGGCCGTACGACGCCACCATACCATCGAGGGTAAGTTCCAGCGAGTCGGCCTCATCGTAGTAAGCCACCCAACAAGGACCATGAAGGTCGCGCGGGGTCTTATACCATATCTTATTAAAGTAGTCGTACGGTTCCTCGATCACAGTAGTAATAGAGTCTGGTTCTCTTACGGTATAAGCCGAGAAAAAGCGACCGTACTTAGGGAAAACATCAGGTTCGGCACTGATGGAACAACCATCGATGTGTGGATTAATACTTACTATACGATTAGTGAAGTGGATTATCGAATCGGGAGAAAACGACTGTTCTACTTGCCACAGGTTTGCATTGGTGGCCGTCTCGATGGTGATAAGATTACGACGCAATTGCTGCATTGTTGCACCAAGCACACTGTTGACGTGGCCGATAGCCTCGTTGCGAATTATCTGGCGCGATTGGGTGAACAATACGCCTAGCGACACCACAAATATGGGCACTGCCAGCAGAAAAAGCGCAACACTGAGTTTCTTAGAGAATGATCGACGAATATTAATCATCGGCGGCCTCCTTTCTCATTTCATCGTCCGACATCGAGATTAGATTCTTAAGCAGTTCGGTGATTGCTTTACCGTTTTGCTGTATATCGGCAACCAACTTGGCAGGATCGTGCTCTGACTTGCCGCACAGCTGTTCAACATCCTTCTCGATAGCCTCAGCAGGGGCCATCATCTGGTTTGTCATATTTTGCAAGAACGAGGTCTTCATACGCTCGGCCTTTTTGGCCTGATCGTAAGCTGCACGCAATCCCTCTCCTCGTTCGTGCAGAGTATTCTTAAGTTCCTCAAGTTCGCCAATATTACTGGCCAACGACTGCTGCATCAATTGGAAGTTGTCCTGCAGTCGACCAATTTCGTCGATATGTCTACTATCGGGGATAGCCTCGTTGAAGTTGCCTTCGGCAATATACTGCGCCTTTTTAGTAAGCATCACAAGCGGCTTAAGTCGGCTACGGATGATGGCATAGCTTAGCAGATACATCAGCAGCAAACCTACTATGGTAATAGCAAGCACATAGTAGATCAGGTTGTTGTAATCGCCAAAGATATCATCGGCAGGATATATTATGCCTGCGCTCCAGCCCAATTTGCCAGCCGTACGACCACGAATATCGCCACGTGTAAAGGGTTTATAGAATACATAGAAGTCTTCGCCCCACAAACTAAATGGCATATAACCCGTCTGACCGGAAATCATAGCTCTAACAGCCTTGCCCATTGAAGAATCACTATTCCCTTCAGACATCTCGATAGCCGACTTATTCATAAGATTATCTGCATCGGGATGCACGATAAACTCGCCCAGACTGTCGAGTAAAATGCAATAAGAATTCTGCGATGGTTTGGCTTCAGCCACAATACGTGATAGCAGACCTAACGATACATCTACACATATATCACCTAGAGGCTTTCCTTCGTAGCTATAAAGCGGAAGACTAAAACATATAAGCGGCTCGTTACCCACCTTGGCCGGCCTAATAAACCATTGTTGCTCCGTGCTGGAACATTTGCCTAAAGTGATATTGCAATCAGTAATATAAGGACTACTCTCAACCAATCTACGACTATAGGTTTTAACAGCCTTAGGATCATTGATATGAGGCAGCATACTGAAATAAACATTGCCAGTAGCCTGTTCTACGCTCAACAGTATATTGTCGATATTCTGTACAGTGCCATCAAGCGTTTGCATAGCCTTCTGCAAAGCCTCATCCTTAACGTTTTTTCTAGAATAAAACAACATAACTATCATCGAGGCTATGAGCAAAACAGCCATAGCCGAAACTGCCATAAGACTAATCTTTACTGACAGTCTGCTTCTGATTAATCTAGTTAGTTGCATCGTATCATCGTTATTACTTATATTCTTTAGCTCTTCGCTTGCCGCGTAGTACTGCTAGGGCGTTCAGGGCCAGGGCTTCCATTTCGTCTTCGCCTGGAAAACAGCGGATTGGAGCCAGGAAACCTACGCGCTGGCGAATGCGACTTACGATATACTCGCTACGAGCCAAACCGCCCGTAAGCAGAATGGCGTCAATCTGTCCGCAGAGCACTGCAGATTCTGAAGCAATATTCTTTGCCACATGATAAATCATTGCGTCGAGGATGAGTTTGGCATGTTCGTCGCCATAGTCTTCGATACGTCGCAGCACCTCGCGTACATCGTTGGTGCCCAGATGGGCATTCAGTCCGGCTTTGCCGGCAATGCGCTTAAGCAGCTGCTTCTCATTGTACTTGCCACTAAAGCACAGGCGGATAAGATCGGATGCCGGCAGAGAACCAGCACGCTCGGGCGAGAATGGCCCCTCGCCATCGAGTGCATTGTTGGCATCAACTGCACGTCCCTTCTCGTGGGCTGCTATAGATATTCCACCACCCATGTGGCAGATAATCAGATTAAGATCCTCATACTCCCTGCCTATCTCGGACGCGTAGCGACGGGCTATGGCTCTCTGATTGAGTGCATGCCAGATACAGATGCGATTCATAAGCGGTGAGCCTGAAATACGAGCATAATCGTTCAGTTCATCAACAACACCAGGATCGGCAATAAACGAACGGCAATGGGGAATGGTTGCAGCAATCTCATGAGCTATCAGACAACCAAGATTGCAAGCATGGTTATGCAGGGCAATACCGCTATGGGTGTCCTTAATCATCAGGTCATTAATCTCATAAACACCGCCTTCGAGAGGTTTTACCAAACCACCTCGGCCGATAACTGCATCGAACTCAACAGGGATGTCGGCCTGGCGCAACTCGTCGAGCACCAGTTGTCGACGGAAGTCCTGCTGTTCGATTACATCATCGAAATGCGCAAGTTCGTCAGCACTATGAACGATGTTGCGAACCAAAATTGGCGATTCGTCCTCAAAGACGGCAATCTTTGTGGAAGTAGAACCTGGATTGATGACTAATATCCTCATTAAATAGCAGCTAAAGCCAGTGAATAGTATTTTGAATCAGGGCTGTCGGCTCGCGATGGGAGCACACAACAGCACTGAGTGCCCTGTAGCACGCCAGCCGTTTTGGCATAACCAAACAAGGTGATGGTCTTGTAGAACACATTACCAGCCACGATGTCTGGAAAGATAAGTGCATCAGCCTGACCATCGATAACGCTATGGATACCCTTTTCACGCAGACTGACACTATCAAGCGAAGTCTTAAGGTCAAGCGGACCATCGATGATACATCGGCCGAACTTACCCGTTTGAGCCTCAGCGATAATCTCCAGATAATCTACAGTATAAGGGAATGTCTTGGCGCTTACCTTCTCAGCACAATGGATGAGCGAAATACGCGGTTCCTCAATGCCCAGTGCGTGACACACATAATTCATATAATGAATCTGTTGGCGGCGCTGAGCCTCGGTGGGCACTGGGATAACTGCTGCATCGGTAAAGAATAGCAACTTCTCGTACTTAGGTATCTCTGCCATAGCCACATGGGTGAGCACATGACCTGGACGAAGTATGCCATTCTCCTTATCTAATATCGCCTTAAGCAGCACATCGGTATTGACCAAACCCTTCATCAGAATATCAGCCTCGCCACTCTTACATAGTGCAACAGCACGACGGGCACACTCTTCCTTATCATCGCCATCAACATATATCGGCTCGATAAAACCCATCTCCTTACCTTTCTCAACGGCATATCTGGTTGAAGCATCGTTGGCACAAACTACTGCAACCTTCTTCTTGTCTCCACGCTGCTGGAGAAAGACAATCATATCGTTTAATGTTCTAATAGACTGCATAGGTTTATTAATTTTATCGGTTTTTATGGCGCAAATATACAAACTTTTTTGTATCTTTGCAAACAGAATACAATAAAAACGAAAAAAATATGAGAAATTACCTACTATTATCGGCTATAACATGCCTTACAGCAATGGCTCAAGAGCAGGCACCGATGGTACTGCAGTACGACAAACCAGCTACTTATTTCGAGGAATCTCTGCCTATCGGCAATGGCAAACTAGGCGCTCTTATTTATGGAAGTACTGACGACAACGTCATTTATCTGAACGACATCACACTATGGACAGGAAAGCCAGTAGACCGCAACTTGGATGCTGATGCACACAAGTGGATACCAGCTATTCGCAAGGCATTATTCGAGGAGAACTATGCACTGGCCGACTCGCTGCAGTTGCACGTACAAGGACCAAACTCGCAGTATTATCAACCACTAGGCACTCTGCACATCAAGGACCTGAATCTAGGCGAGATAAAGCATTATCAACGCACACTGAATATCGATTCGGCCATCGTTCGCGATAGCTATCAGCGAAACGGCAAGCTGATTACTCGTGAATATTTTGCCTCTAATCCCGACAAGCTGATTGCCATCAGACTGCACGGAGATATCAACTGCCAGATTGCACTTACAGCCCAGGTACCCCATCAGGTAAAAAGCGGCTTAGGACAGCTCACCATGACAGCGGAGAGATGGCTGCCAGCGACTCATCGCTCACCATCACCAAAGCCAAGGAGGCGATTATCTACATCGTAAACGAGACCAGCTTTAACGGATTCGACAAACATCCCGTAAAGGAAGGTGCAAACTATCTAGAAGCTGTGACCAACAATATGTGGCACACTCAGAACTACAGTTTCGATGAGTTCTATGCCCGCCATCTGGCTGACTATAAGGCCATCTACGACCGCGTAAAGATTTGTCTGAACAAAAATAATCGTAACTCGAACGATTTGCCAGGTGCCAAGGACCGCAGGCTTACTGACCAGCTGCTGCTTGACTACACCAACGGCGGCGACCAGTCGCAATATCTGGAGGAACTGTACTTCCAGTTCGGACGTTATCTGCTCATTTCATCGTCGAGAACCAAGAATGTGCCAGCTAATCTGCAGGGACTTTGGGCCCCACAACTATGGTCACCCTGGCGTGGAAACTATACCGTAAATATCAATCTGGAAGAGAACTATTGGCCTGCATTTGTGGCTAATATGGCCGAGATGGCCGAGCCTCTAGATGGTTTTATTGCTGGACTTGCTGCCAACGGAAAGTACACCGCCAAGAACTATTATAATATAGGTGAAGGTTGGTGCTCTAGCCATAACAGTGACATCTGGGCTATGACCAATCCTGTGGGCGAGAAGAACGAAAGCCCGGAATGGAGTAACTGGAACATGGGTGGTGCATGGCTGGTAAACACCCTGTGGGAGCGCTATCAGTTTACTCAGGACAAAGAGTATCTGCGCAATGTAGCCTATCCGCTGATGAATGGTGCAGCACTATTCTGTCTGCGTTGGCTTATCGAAAACCCAAAGCAACCAGGCGAGTTGATTACTGCTCCAAGTACATCACCTGAGAACGAGTACAAGACCGACAAAGGCTATCACGGCACCACATGCTATGGTGGTACTGCCGATCTAGCCATCATCCGCGAGTTGTTTATCAATACAATTGCAGCAGGCAAGATTCTTGGAAAGAAGAACAAGGAGATGGAGAAGGCCTTGGCCAAGCTTCACCCATACACCATCGGCCACATGGGCGACCTGAACGAGTGGTACTACGACTGGGACGACTGGGATTTCCAGCATCGCCATCAGAGCCACCTTATCGGTCTCTATCCTGGAAATCATCTTACTGATGCTACTCTGCAAAAGGCTGCAGAGCGTTCTCTTGAAATCAAGGGCGACAAGACAACTGGGTGGAGTACAGGTTGGCGCATCAACCTCTGGGCACGTTTGCACAAACCTCAACAGGCCTACCACATCTATCAGAAGTTGCTCACACCTATCGCTCCACGCGGTTCTAAAGGTTCACAGTGGAAAGTTTGGCACAAGGGCGGTGGTACCTACCCCAACCTGTTTGATGCTCATCCACCCTTCCAGATTGATGGTAACTTTGGTGGTACAGCAGGTGTTTGCGAAATGTTAATGCAGTCGACACTGAAAGACGGACAAGCTACAATCGAACTTCTTCCCGCAGCCGCTGAGGCCTGGAAGGAAGGGTTCGTTAGCGGACTCTGTGCCCGCGGCGGATATGAGGTAAGCTTTGAATGGAAAGACGGTAAGGTGCGCGATTGCAGCATCAAAGCCAAGAAAGCAGGCACCATCACCTTATTATATAATGGACAACAGAAAACTGTTAAACTAAAAGCTGGACAGAAACAAAACATCAAGACATGGTAAAGAAGAAGAAAATAGCACCAATACAAACCACAGAGTTTGGAAAGGCAAAGGATTGGGAAGGATCGGTATGTCTGGGCAATGACCTGTTGCTGTCCGACCAGATAAACAAAGCCCCAATGCCCAGCGAACCAAGAAAGATGAACTTCATCCTAATTGGTCTCTGCACAAAAGGTCGCATAAAATACAGGATGAACACCCAAGAGGTGACAGTGCATGCTGGCGAAATGCTGGTAGTGAGCGAGCGCCACGTGATTGACGGATATCAGCCATCGGAGGATATGGAGGGGCTTTGTATAATGATGAGCGTTGACTTCTTTCACGAAATAATCAAATCGGTTCATGACATCAGTTCGCTGTTTGTTGTGGCTAGAATGCAGCCTGTGATGAAACTTGAAGACGATGAAATAGAAACATTTAAGGACTACTTTCAGGTGGTTAAACAGAAGATAACAGATAACTACAACCACTTTCGTAAGGATCTGATTCGTACACTGATGCTTGCAATGTTCTACGATGTGGGTAACGTAATCTACAGAGTAAAAAACTTCGATGAGTCGCTTCGTCGTTCAGAAAAGGTGTTTACAAACTTCCTGAAGATGGTTGAGGAAAACTGCCGAAAGGAACGTCGTGTAGCATGGTATGCCCAACAGTTGAACATTACACCCAAATATCTGTCAGAAGCAGTTAAGCGCGTAAGCGGCCGATCTGCTGTAGAATGGGTAGAGAACTATGTTACTATGGAACTAAGAGTGCTGCTGAAGAATTCAACAAAAACAATCAAAGAGATTGCCAATGAGATGAATTTCCCCAATCAGAGTTTCCTAGGCAAGTATTTTAAGGAACACGTGGGGGTTACACCTTCAGAGTACAGAAAATCATAAGTAACCCTGCTCCTTAAGCAGGCTGATGGTATCAAGCAACTCCTTATACCAAGCCTCGCCAAAGCGGCGGATAAGGGGATCGCGAAGAAACTGGTAGAGGTAAAGGTTTTCCTGAATACCCTTGGCAATGGCCATCTTACAAACATTCCAGCGGTTATAGTTAAGACCTACAATACCCTCGCCAAGTTGTTTTTCGCGGATAGGATAAAGAGCACAACTAATAGGCTTGCAGAAGTGGGTACGTCCTGCTCTGTAAGCCTTTTCTAATGCACACAGGCAACAGTTCTTTATAGGCAGATGGGTATTCCAGTCCTCAATGTCGCCGTAATAGGTAAACACACAATCTTTGCCACCAACGATACTAGTAACCAAGTCGCCTTCCTGATCGGTATAGGCCACACCTTGCTTGTCAATAACGGCCTGAGCAGAGGCCGAAAGGTCGTCCCACACATCGCCTACACAGTCTTCGATTGCAGCTATCTCCTCCATCGTAACAGGGGCGCCTGCGTCGCCTTCAACACAGCATTCACCCTTACAAACGCTCAGGTCGCAACAAAACTTCTCCGTCAGTATCTCCGACGAGAGCAACACATCGCCTACTTGTATAATGGGGGGCAACTGATTCATATTCACCATTTAATCGGGTTTTGGCCGTTCTGCTCCAGATAAGCATTACAGCGTGAGAATTGATGCTGGCCGAACCAACCACCACGATTGGCGCTTAGGGGTGATGGGTGAACAGACTCTAGAACCAAATTATTCTGTTTATCAATCATATATGCTTTAGAGCGGGCATAACCTCCCCACAGCATATACACCAGATGCTGGCGGTTCTTGGCCAACGCCTGTATAGCGGCATCGGTAAACTTCTGCCAACCCAGCGAAGAATGACTGTTGGCCTGATGAGCACGAACGGTAAGCGATGCATTGAGCAGCAACACACCCTGCTCAGCCCACCGGGTAAGATTACCCGATGTAGGGATTGGCGTACCAAGATCGGCCTGTATTTCCTTAAAGATATTCTGAAGCGATGGTGGGTACTGAACACCATCCTGTACAGAGAAACTCAGTCCATGAGCCTGTCCTGGCTCATGATATGGATCCTGACCGATAATCACCACCTTCACCTTGTCGAACGGACACAGATTAAAGGCATTAAATATCAGCTTACCTGGAGGATAACAGGTATATTGACTATACTCTGCACGAACAGACTTGGTGAGCCCGACAAAATAGTCTTTGTCGAACTCACCAAGTAAGTGCTGTTTCCAGCTTGGTTCTATCTGAACATTCATTACTTATTGTCCTGAATCAGATTCTCACCAGTCATGTCGGCAGGCTGCTCGAGACCCATGATGTGCAGGATTGAAGGAGCCACGTCGGCCAGACGACCGTCCTTAACAGTAGCCGAGTTGTTGTTGGTTACATAGATAAAAGGAACGGGGTTAAGTGAGTGAGCAGTATTTGGAGTACCATCGGCGTTGATAGCGTTATCGGCATTACATCCTTTACGCAGTTGTCAACAGCCCATACAGCCTTGGCAATAGCGTTGTAGATACCAGTGTGACCTACCATGTCGCCATTAGCAAAGTTAACTACGATAAAATCGTACTTAGCCTCGTTGATAGCAGCAACAAGCTTATCCTTTACCTCGAAAGCACTCATCTCAGGCTTCAGGTCGTAGGTGGCAACCTTTGGACTTGGAACCAGGATACGATCCTCGCCCTCGTATGGCTGCTCGCGACCACCGTTAAAGAAGAATGTTACGTGAGCGTACTTCTCTGTCTCTGCGGTGTGCAGCTGCTTCTTACCCTGCTGTGAGAGGTATTCACCCAGTGTATTCTCTACGTTCTCCTTGGGGAAGAGGATGTTTACACCAGTAAAGCTGGCATCGTATGGAGTCATGCAGTAATACTGCAGTCCTGGTATAGTCTTCATGCCCTGCTCAGGCATATCCTGCTGAGTGAGCACGATTGTGAGCTCCTTAGCACGGTCGTTACGGAAGTTGATGAAGATAACTACATCGCCCTCTTCAATGCAACCGTTAACTGCGGCATTGTGGATTGGCTTGATGAACTCGTCAGTTACACCCTCGTCGTAGCTCTCCTGCATAGCAGCTACCATATCGGTGCTCTGCTTACCAGTACCATTCACGATCAGATCGTAACCCTCCTTTACACGCTCCCATCGCTTATCGCGGTCCATAGCGTAGAAACGACCAACGATTGATGCGATAGCTGCATCGTTATCGGCACAAACTTTGGTTACCTGCTCAATGAAGCCCTTACCGCTCTTGGGGTCGGTATCACGACCATCCATAAAGCAGTGAACGAAAGTCTGATTCTTCAGTCCGTAGTGCTTACCCACCTCGATAAGCTTGAACAGATGGTCGAGGCTTGAGTGTACACCACCATCAGAGCAAAGTCCCATCAGGTGCAGCTTCTTATTGTTCTCCTTGGCATAGGTATAAGCAGCCTTTACCTGAGGATTCTCAACGATAGAACCGTCCTTGCAAGCGCGGTTAATCTTAACAAGGTCCTGATATACGATGCGACCAGCACCAATGTTCAGGTGACCTACCTCAGAGTTACCCATCTGTCCGTCGGGTAGACCAACATCTTCACCAGATGCCTGAAGCTGAGAGTGAGCTGAAGTAGCTGTTAACAGATCGAGGTAAGGAGTTGGTGTGTTGAAGATAACGTCACCCTTACCATGCTTACCGATTCCCCATCCATCGAGAATCATCAATAATGCTTTCTTTGCCATAATCTTATTACTAATTTAAACGTACGTTCCTAAATTGCGGTGCAAAATTACAAAATTTCTTCGAAAGAAGAAAGAAAAAAATCAGAAATCTCCAAAGTCGATGCTTAATTGACCGTCGCCTAGCAGATTGTAACTCTTGCGATGATATGGTGTGATGCCAAACTGCTTAATGGCCTCACGATGTTTCTTTGTGGGATAACCCTTGTTTGATAGCCAGTCGTATTGAGGATATTCCTCGGCCAACTGGTTCATGTAATCATCACGATAGGTCTTGGCCAAAATGCTCGCGGCTGCAATAGCCAAATATTTTCCGTCACCCTTAACAATAGTGGTGTGAGGAAGTTGCTTGCCATCAGCAGGTTCTTTATAGGGCTTGAATCGGTTACCATCTACGATGACAGCCTCAGGACGTACCTTAAGTTGATCAAGGGCTCTATGCATAGCCAATATAGAAGCGTTGAGAATATTGATTTTATCGATTTCATCGGGTGTAACGATACCTACAGCCCAAGCTACAGCATCTCGCTCGATGATTTCACGAAGTTGATAACGCTTCTTCTCTGACAGCTGCTTTGAGTCGTTCAGCAACTCGTTTTGATAACCCTCGGGCAGAATGACAGCAGCAGCATACACACTACCGGCCAGACAACCACGCCCTGCCTCATCGCAACCAGCTTCTATCTTGCCTTCGTAATATTTGTTGAGCAACATAATCAGAACATTTGAGCCACACGACGTATACCTGCTACCAGCGTATCTATCTCATCCTTAGTATTATAAAGTGCAAACGATGCACGAACGGTACCGCTAATCTTCAGTCTATCCATCAATGGCTGAGCGCAATGATGACCTGTGCGGACAGCAATACCAAGCCGATCGAGCAATGTACCCATATCCAAATGGTGAATATCGCCAACGTTGAATGATACGACTGCGTCTTTCTTAGCAGCATCCATCGGGCCATAAATCTTCATTCCATCGATAGTAATCAGCTGCTCCATACAGTAGCGGGTGAGCTCTTGTTCGTGTTGTTGGATGGCATCGAAGCCGATGGAATCGATATATTCGATAGCTTTTGCAAGTCCGTGGGTTGCTACATAATCAGGAGTACCAGCTTCAAACTTAAACGGCAAACGTTCAAAAGTGGTCTTCTCCCAAGTCACTTTATCTATCATCTCGCCACCACCCTGATAAGGAGGCAACTTTTCTAGCCATTCCTCTTTACCATACAGCACGCCTATACCGGTAGGACCATACATCTTATGACCGCTAAAGGCAAAAAAGTCGCAATCCATCGACAGTACATCCACCTTGAAGTGAGGTGCACTTTGGGCACCATCAACCAATACGGGGATGTTGTGTGCATGTGCAATCTTTATAATCTGTTCTACAGGATTAATCGTTCCCAGTACATTGCTCACATGAGCCACGCTGATGATTTTTGTCTTCGATGAAATCAGCGATTCCAATTGATCTACACAGAGGACACCATCATCGGTGATGGGCATATGTTTTACAATAATTCCCCGTTTTATCGCTTGAAGTTGCCAACTTACGATGTTAGAGTGATGCTCCATTTCTGTCACAATCACTTCGTCGCCAGCCTGCATCTGACTCTCGCAGAACGACTGAGCCACCAGGTTTATTGCCTCTGTAGTTCCACGCGTAAAAATGATTTCCTCTATCTTGCGGGCATTGATAAATCCACGTACAGCCTCACGAGCCGCCTCGTGCAGATCGGTAGCCTGCTGCGAGAGGTAATGAACACCACGATGTACGTTAGCATTCACATTGAGGTATTCATCCCTCATGGCGTCCAGTACCATCAGTGGTTTCTGTGTGGTGGCCGCATTATCTAGATAAACCAGCGGCTTATTGTATACCTCACGACCCAGAATAGGGAAATCTTTGCGTACCTTATCTATATTAAACATCAAACGCTAAACATTAAACATTATTACTTGCAGAGTTTACATCCTGAGCATTTGTTCAGCTCTCCGCGGAATCGTTTTTCAACCAAGTAGTGCAAACGATCGCGAAGAGGTTCTAACTGCATGTGGTCGATAACCTCGTTGATGAATGCATTCTGTAGCAGAACCTTTGCTTCCTGCAACGAGATACCACGCTGACGCATATAGAACAAAGCCGCATCGTTAAGCTGACCAACCGTTGAACCATGAGCACATTTCACATCGTCGGCATAAATCTCCAGCATAGGTTGTGTGTACATACGTGCCTCTTTGGTTGCAGTAAGATTCTGATTAGTCATCTGCGATGTGGTCTTCTGGGCACCATGCTCTACCAACACTCGGCCTGCAAAAGCGCCAGTCGACTTATCATCAAGTACGTATTTGTACAACTCCTGCGAGTTGCAGTGAGGCACCTTGTGCACTATCAGCGTGTTGTTATCCACGTGCTGCTGCTTGTCGGCTATCACACAACCATAACACTGGCATTCGGCGCCTTCACCCGAAAAAGTAAGGTCGAGTTTGTTGCGGGTTATGCCATTGTGCAGGGTGATAACATTGTGATTAACACGACTGTTGGCCTGTTGGTCGATATATACATTGCTTACACGCACATTCTTGTGATGAGTTTCCTCCATGCAATACAGGTCAAGCGAAGCATTCTCGCCTACATAGGCCTCAATGACCTGTGTGGCCAGAAAATTACGATCATCGGCTGCGTGATCACAGAATAGCATCTTGATTTCAGCACCTTCTTCCAGCACAATCAGTACACGACGATTTACCATCAAGTCGGGTACTACTCGCTGAGCGTTCTGTGGTGTTGCCTTCAGTATATTAATCACCTGGATAGCACGATCTACCTTCACGTTCTTAGGCACATAAACCAGCATACCATCCTGCGCAAGCATAGTGTTAAGCGCAGTGATAGCGTCCTCGCCAGTCTTAGCCAACTTGGTGTAGTACTTGCTAACCAACTCTGGATTATCTCGCATAGAACCGATAACCACGCCCTCTGGCAGATGTCCCTTTGGCTTTTCATCGTGATAGAACATATCGTTTACCACGAAGTATAGACTTGTGCTCAGGTTTGGCACATCGCAATGGAATGCCTCATAGGGATCTACGGGTATCTGCAGGCGATTTACGTTTACACCAAAATCGGGCTCAAAGAGTTTCTGGATATCAGTGTACTTATATCTCTCCACCTTTTTTGATGGGAAGCCCTGAACCTTGAAATCTTCAAAAGCCTGATCGCGCACCACGTTCATCGACTCTGGGGCATGTTTGATAATCATCTCGCGTGCCTGCTCGTAGAGTTCTATGTATTGTTGCTCGCTACCCATTATTCTTCTCCTATTTCTTCCTTAATCCAATCGTAGCCGTGCTCCTGTATCTGAACAGCCAGTTCTGGACCACCAGTTTTCACGATGCGACCCTTGTAAAGTACATGTACAAACTGAGGCTTGATCATCTCGAGCAAGCGATCGTAGTGAGTGATTACGATACACGATGTCTCTGGTGTCTGCAGTTTGTTTACACCCTCAGCCACAATACGCATAGCATCAACGTCAAGACCAGAGTCGGTCTCATCGAGGATACTGAGCTTTGGCTCAAGCATTGCCATCTGGAAAATCTCGTTGCGCTTTTTCTCACCACCGCTAAAGCCCTCGTTAACCGAACGGTTGGCTAGCTTAGAGTCGAGCTCTACTATCTTACGCTTCTCGCGCTGAAGCTTCAGGAATTCAGCAGCGTTCATTGGCTCCAGACCCTGATACTTGCGTTTCTCGTTGATGGCGGCCTTCATAAAGTTGGTCATCGACACGCCAGGAATCTCAACGGGGTACTGGAACGAAAGGAACAGTCCCTCGTGGGCACGATCCTCGGGCTTCATCTCAAGCAGGTTCTTGCCGTTGAAATAGGCCTCACCCTCAGTCACTTCGTAAAGTGGATTGCCCACAAGCACAGCACTCAAGGTAGATTTTCCAGAACCATTAGGTCCCATTATGGCATGTGTCTCGCCATCGTTTATCACGAGGTCGATGCCTTTTAATATCTCTTTATCGCCAATCTTGGCGTGTAAGTTCTTAACCTCTAACATATTATTTCTTTATTCTACGATCAAAAAACTATAGGAATGCGTAGCGGCAAACAAACAATGCAGCCAACAGGATTGTGGCCCAATTCATGTTGTTACGCTCATCCTTATCTTTCATTGTACCCGACAGTAGGTGGATAAGCACATACGAAATCACACCCATCAGAATACCATCTGATATACTATATGTAAGCGGCATCATCACGATACATACGAAGCATGGTATAGCCGTAACATAGTCGCTGAAGTCAACCTTACGGATGTCGTGCATCATCATCACACCTACCAAGATCAGCGCAGCGGCTGTAGCCTGGGCTGGGATAGCAAGGAACAGCGGTGCAAAGAGCAGTGCAACTGCAAAGCAAATGGCTGTTGTAAGACTGGTGAGTCCAGAGCGACCACCTACATTTACACCCGAGGCACTCTCTACATAAGTAGTTACTGTAGACGTTCCCAGCATAGCACCAACGGTAGTACCGATAGCATCAGCCATAAAGGCCTGGTTCAAGTTCTTTACGTTACCGTTGTCATCCACCATGCCTGCACGGTTTGATACACCAATCAGAGTTCCTATAGTATCAAACATATCAATAAACAGGAAGGTGAGTACTACAACCACCATATCTACCGTAAATATATTGTGGAACTCAAACTGCCAGAAGATAGGCGCGATTGATGGGGGTGTAGACATGATGCCTGAATAATTGGTAACACCCAGAGGTATACCTGCGATTGTGGTTACCAGAATACCGATGAGCAATGACCCAGTAACCTTTCTTACCAATAGAGCCGAAGTAAGGATAATGCCGAATATGGCTAACAGCACAGCGGGATCGTGCAGATTACCCAGTGTAATGAATGTTGATTCTGAGGCACTTACGATACCCGCTCCCTTCAGTCCTACAAACGCGATAAACAATCCGATACCGGGACTGATGGCTCGACGCAGTACCAAGGGTATAGCATTAACAATATGTTTACGCAAGCCTGTTATTGTTAGCAGGATGAATATCAGTCCCTCTATCAATACTGCGGTAAGTGCAAACTGCCATGTATAGCCCATAGTAAGCACTACGGTGAATGCAAAGAATGCATTCAATCCCATACCAGGAGCCAATGCGAATGGCAACTTGGCGTAGATAGCCATTACCAATGTACCTACTACTGCTGCAATACATGTGGTAGTAAACACAGCACCAGCATCCATACCTGTTGCAGAGAGGATGCTTGGATTGACAGCTAATATATAAGCCATCGTAAGAAATGTGGTGATACCACCGATAACCTCCTTGCGCAATGTCATTGTGGAGGGATCAAATCCAAATAGTTTCTGAATCATATTGTTTTTATCCTACAGTTCCTTCTAATGATACACTTAAAAGTTTCTGAGCCTCAACGGCAAACTCCATAGGCAACTTCTGCAGCACCTCTTTGGCATAACCGTTTACGATTAGTCCTACGGCCTGCTCTGTGGGGATACCGCGCTGGTTGCAATAGAACAGCTGATCCTCTGATATCTTTGAGGTGGTAGCCTCGTGCTCAAACACCGCTGTATCGTTGTGCACATCCATATATGGGAAGGTGTGTGCACCACAGTCAGAGCCCAATAGCAGCGAGTCACAACTAGAGTAGTTGCGGGCATTGTCGGCTGTTGATGCAGCACGAACCAATCCGCGATACGAGTTCTGGGAGTGACCAGCCGAGATACCCTTTGAGATAATAGTGCTCTTGGTGTTCTTACCTATATGAATCATCTTTGTACCCGTATCAGCCTCCTGATAGTTGTTGGTTACGGCTACCGAGTAGAACTCCGCCTGCGAGTTATCGCCACGCAGTATGCACGATGGATACTTCCATGTGATGGCACTACCCGTTTCAACCTGAGTCCACGACAACTTACTGTCAACACCACGCAGATCGCCACGCTTGGTTACCAGATTCAGCACACCGCCCTTACCGTTCTCGTCGCCTGGATACCAGTTCTGTACTGTTGAGTACTTTACCTCAGCACGATTCATCACGATAATCTCTACGATTGCAGCATGCAGCTGGTTCTCGTCACGCATTGGGGCTGTACAACCTTCCAAATACGATACGTAAGCATCATCGTCGGCAATAATCAGTGTACGTTCAAACTGGCCAGTATTCCTTGCGTTGATGCGGAAATATGAGCTCAGTTCCATCGGGCAGCGAACACCTTTGGGGATGTAAACAAACGAACCATCGCTGAATACAGCCGAATTGAGCGCAGCAAAGAAGTTATCCTTGTAAGGTACAACCGTGCCCAGGTACTGACGTACCAGATCGCCGTGCTCCTTGATAGCCTCGCCGATAGAGCAGAAGATAACACCCTTTTCGCGCAACTTCTCCTTGAAAGTAGTCTTTACACTCACAGAGTCCATGATGGCATCAACGGCAGTATTGCCGCTCAGCGCCAGTCGCTCTTCGAGGGGAATACCCAGTTTATCAAAGGTTTTCTCTAGCTCAGGATCTATCTTGCCATCGCCCTCAGGTTTCTTGGCCAACGGGTCGGCATAGTAGCTAATGGCCTGATAATCAATCTCTGGCACATGTACATGACCCCATTTAGGCTCCTGCTGCTCTTTCCAGTAGCGGAACGCTTTCAAGCGGAACTCGAGCATCCACTCGGGCTCCCCTTTCTTAGCAGAGATGAGCCGAACGATATCCTCGTTCAGCCCTTTCTCGATTATTTCTGTATGTACGTCGGTGGTGAAGCCAAATTCATACTTCTGCTCAGCCACCTGACGTACAAATTCATTTTTCTTTTCTGACATTATTACAGTTTCTGTTCTACCTCAATCTCAGTGAAGGTCTCGATGATATCACCTACCTGGATATCATTGAAGTTAACCAGCGAGATACCACACTCCAGTCCGGTTGCCACTTCCTTGGCATCGTCCTTGTAACGCTTCAGAGCGTCGATAGGAGCGGTGTGGATTACGATACCATCGCGGATAACGCGGGCCTTATCCTTGTTGTGAACCTTACCATCGGTAACCAGACCACCGGCAACGGTACCAACCTTAGATATCTTGAATACCTGCTTAACCTCAATCTCACCAGAGATGATTTCCTTCTTAACCTTGTCGAGCATACCCTGCATGGTCTGCTTCACATCGTCGATAGCGTCGTAAATAATAGAATATGTATTAATTTCAACACCCTCGCGATCGGCAGCTCTGCGGGCATCGGCCGATGGACGTACCTGGAATCCGATGATGATAGCCTCTGATGCAGAAGCAAGCATCACATCGTTCTCAGAAATCTGACCTACAGCCTTAGAGATTACGTTAACCTGAACCTTCTCTGTGCTCAGCTTGATGAACGAGTCAGAGAGAGCCTCGATAGATCCGTCGGTATCACCCTTAACGATGATGTTCAACTCGTGGAACTCACCCAGAGCGATACGGTGCGACAGCTCATCGAGACCAAGTTTGGTGGTGGTACGCAGACTCTGCTCACGCTGCAGCTGGATACGCTTGTTGGCGATTTCGCGGGCTTCCTGCTCACTCTCCATTACGTGGAACGAGTCACCTGCAGTAGGAGCACCGTTCAGTCCCAGAATGATAGCTGGCTCAGCAGGTCCAGCTGTCTCAATGCGCTGGTTACGCTCGTTGAACTACTGTTGATACATATCCACGACCCTTGTCGAGCGAAGACTCGATGATTGAACCAGTGGCCTTACGGTTAGGATTAGCCTTCAGGTCGAGCATCTCGGCCTCGAGCAGCACCTTTTCAAGCAGCTCTTCTACACCGATACCCTTCTTGGCACTAATCTCCTGACACTGATACTTACCACCCCACTCTTCTACCAGCAGGTTCATATTGGCCAGGTCCTCACGAATCTTATCGGGGTTAGCTCCTGGCTTATCTATCTTGTTGATAGCGAATACCATAGGTACGTTGGCAGCCTGTGCGTGGGCGATGGCCTCCTTAGTAGTAGGCATCACCGAGTCATCAGCAGCAACGATGATGATTGCAATATCAGTAACCTGGGCACCACGGGCACGCATGGCGGTGAAGGCCTCGTGTCCAGGAGTATCCAGGAATGTAATCTGTCGACCGTCCTTCAGCTCTACGTTGTAGGCACCAATGTGCTGTGTGATACCACCGGCCTCACCAGCAATAACGTTGGTGTTACGGATGTGGTCAAGCAGCGATGTCTTACCATGGTCTACGTGTCCCATCACTGTTACGATAGGAGCGCGGCTGATCAGATCGTTCTCATCGTCCTCCTCCTCAGTGATAGCGTTCTGTACTTCGGCTGATACATATTCGGTGGTGAATCCGAACTCCTCGGCAACGATGTTGATGGTCTCAGCATCCAGACGCTGGTTGATCGACACCATGATACCGATACTCATACATGTACCGATAACCTGGTTTACGCCAACGTTCATCATCGTTGCGAGCTCTGATACAGTCACAAACTCAGTCAGCTTCAGTACCTTGCTCTGTGCTGCCTCGGCTGCCATCTCCTCGTTCATGCGCTCAGCTACTGCGTCACGCTTCTCACGACGATATTTAGCACCCTTCTTATTCTGATTCTTAGATGTGAGTCGGGCTAGTGTCTCTTTTACCTGACGTGCTACTGCCTCATCATCTACCTCCAGTGGCTTCTGGATAGGACGGTTCTTCTTGTTCTTCTTACCGCCACCATTGTTTCCATCCTGGAAGTTCTGGTTGCCACCCTTGTTCTTCTTATTGTTGTTCTGGTTGCCACCCTTGTTGTTGTTCTCATTGGCTGCAGCCTCGATGTCAACACGCTCCTTGCCGCCGTGTATGCGCTCGCGCTTCTTCTTCTCGCCGTGCATCTGGGCCTGCTTCTCCTCGCGCTCCTTACGACGTTCCTCCTTCGACTTCTTCTTAGGACGAGTACTCTGATTCAGCGAGTCGAGGTCTATCTTACCTACCACGTTGAAGTTTGGCGCCATCTTCTTCTCACTCTTCAGTGTGAAGATTGATGAATCAGCGTTATTTTCCTCCTGATTTGGTTCGGCCTTCTGCTCTGGTTTGGGCTGCTGTGCAACAGGTTTCTCTTCCTGCTTTGGTGCAGCTGCCTCAGGCCTCTTCACTTCCGTTTCAGGCTTGGGCTCCGGCTTTGGTTCTGGCTTCACCTCAGGCTTGGGCTCGGGTTTGGGCTCGGGCTTTGGCTGTGGTGCAGGCTGAACATTAGCTGGCTTCTGCTCCTGCTTAGGTGCAGCAGCCTCTGGGGCCTTGGGCTTCTCTTCCTGATGCTTGGGCTTGCCCACTGTGCTCAGGTCTATCTTTCCTAGCGGAGTAAATGTCTGCTTAGCCTCGCCCTTTGCCGTTTCGGGCTCAGACTTATGTTCTGGCTTAGCTTTCTTCTCCTTCTTGGGGAAAATCATACCGGCCTGGGTCTTCACGTCCTTGTCGCCCTTAAACTCCTTAACCAGCGCGTTGTACTGCTCGTCGCTGATTTTGGTGTTTACGGTAGCGTCGGCTATGTCGCCCAGATTCTTCTTCTTCAGATAGTCGATAGCTGTCTGAAGTCCGATATTCAGTTCTCCTAATACTTTATTTAATCTAACACCCATTAATCTTCAATTTTTCAATTTTCAAATTCTTTAATCTTACTCGAATTCTGCGCTAAGCACATCCAGCAGTTGGTCAACTGTCTCCTCCTCCAGGTCAGCCTTTTCAATCAGCATCTCACGTGGAGCATTGAGCACAGCCTTGGCTGTATCCAGACCGATGGCCTTGATGGCATCGATAACCCACTGGTCTATCTCGTCAGAGAACTCATCCAGGTAGATATCCTCATCGGCCTCACCCTCGTTAAGTACACGGAATACATCGATGGTATACTCTGTAAGCATCGAAGCCAGCTTGATGTTCATACCGCCACGACCGATGGCCAGCGATACCTCCTCGGGCTGCAGGTAAACCTCTGCCTTGTGGTTCTCCTCGTCCAGATTGATGCTTGAAATCTTAGCTGGGCTAAGTGCACGCTGGATGAACAGCTGGGTGTTGCTTGAGTAGTTGATTACATCGATGTTCTCATTGCAGAGCTCGCGAACGATACCGTGCACACGACTACCCTTGACACCTACACAGGCTCCTACTGGGTCGATACGGTCATCGTAGCTCTCAACGGCAACCTTGGCGCGATCGCCAGGGATACGGGCCACACGCTTGATGGTGATAAGTCCGTCCTGAATCTCAGGAACCTCGGCCTCGAGCAGACGCTCAAGGAACTCAGGGCTGGTACGGCTCAGGATAATGCGAGGATTGTTGTTCTCGTTCTGCACCTCCTTTACTACGGCACGTACGGTTTCACCCTTGCGGTAGTTGTCTGATGGAATCTGCTCAGCCTTTGGCAAGTGGAGCTCGTTACCCTCATCGTCAACCAGCAGCACCTCGCGCTTCCAAATCTGATAAACCTCGCCGCTCACTACCTGGTGTACCTTGTCCTTGTACTTCTGGTAGAGTGAATCGTGCTCCAGCTCCAGAATCTTCGAAGCCAGTGTCTGACGCAGGTTCAGGATGGCGCGACGGCCAAACTTGGCAAACTCAACCTCCTCAGATACTTCCTCGCCTACCTCGTAGTCGGGCTCAATCTTCTGAGCCTCGCTCAGTTCGATCTCCTTGTTCTCATCTATCACCTCGCCGTCGGGTACTACCACACGGTTGCGGTGAATCTCAAAGTCGC
Source organism: uncultured Prevotella sp. (assembly GCA_900317405.1). Classification (GTDB taxonomy): domain Bacteria; phylum Bacteroidota; class Bacteroidia; order Bacteroidales; family Bacteroidaceae; genus Prevotella. Next base: position 33,251 of record ONGP01000030.1, on the reverse strand, counting down.
CCTTGTCGGGGTTAACGATCACATCAAAATTCTCGTCCGAACCAAAGATCTTAGCGATAACGTTGCGGAAGCTTTCCTCCAGCACGCTCACCAGTGTGGTGCGGTCGATGTTTTTGGTCTCCTTGAATTCCTGGAAGGTCTCAATCATTGAGGGGCCCTTCACGTCTTTTTTGATTGCCATTGTATTATTATTTTTTTATTTGAATGCGAGTAAATATTTTGCGTACTTCACTTCGTCCATCTGGTAGGTCTTGTCTACGTCAACCAGCACTGGGCGCTTCTTGCCTTCCTGCTTCTGCTTTTCCTGTACGGTGATGGTAAAGCTTGGGGCGTCTACTGCCTTAAGCACACCCTGTACCTTCTTGCCATCAGCCTGCAGCACCTCGAGTGTGTCGCCGATGTGGTTGATGTACTGCTGGGCTACCTTGAATGGCTGTCCCAGTCCGGCACTGCCCACTTCCAGTTCGTATTCTCCGAGTTCCTCGCCCAGGCGCTCCTGCAGGAATCGGCTCAATTCTGCACAATCCTCGATCCATACGCCGTCGGCGTGGTCGATTTCAATCACTATGCGGTCATCAGCCGCAAAGTTCACGTCTACCAGGAAGTACTCGTTGCCCTGCAACCACTCTTCCGTCAATGTCTTTACAATTTCCTTATTTATCATCTATCAGTTATTAAATATAAGAATGAGAGACTCTTGCGAGCCCCTCATTCCGCTGAACGGGTGCAAAATTACGAATATTTCCGCAATCCGCCAAATTTTTCGCCACTTTTTTATGCTAAATCACTAAAAATCATTGGTTTAGGCTCTGATTTAGTGATATTTACGGGCGATTTCTTCTGTAGCTGTATCAGCTGGGCTGTCTGCTTCTGCTTTTTGGGCTGAAGCACTTTCTTGTACTCTTCAGGATTCTTAAGCAGTCGGATGGCTTCCTTCATCTGCTTGTCGTAGGCCAGTCCGGCCTCGATGGCTCCACGCTGATAGTAGTAGGCCGATATAATGTCGCTCTCAAGCACCTGGCGCAGCACCTTTTCGTGCTTGTCCAGATCGGTGGCCACGTTGTGGTTCAGCTGCTTTTCCAGCTCGTCGAATGTCTGCTTGGCATCGTCGTAGTAGCCCTCAAACTTAGCTGTCTTAACCAGTTCGGCCAGCTGCTTCTTGCTCACTGGATCGTAGGTAAAACCACTCTTTATCACCCTGCTCTTAAACTCCTGCCAGTCGGCATCAGTTATGTGGAATTCTGCTGCTGGAACTATCTGTGGGTGCTTCGATATGTAGTCTACCACGTAGTCGAACATCACCTCGGTAGAATCCTGACCACTGGCACTCAGATAGTATGCAATGTTGGGAATGGTGTCGCCCTTCAGTTCCACATCGGGCATTATGCCGCCGCCATCGCGCACTTCGCGACCGTTGCGAGTATAAAACACCTTGGTCAGCGAGTCAGGGATATGCTCCTGATATCCCATGCCGCGCTTGTAGTTGTAGGCCTGTATGCAGCGGCCGCTGGGGATGTAGTATTTCGATGTCGTTACCTTCATGTTAGTATTGTATGGCAGGTCGATAGGTATCTGTACCAGCCCCTTTCCATACGTGCGCGTACCTAATATAATGGCACGATCCAAATCCTGCAGTGCTCCGCTGGTAATCTCGCTGGCCGATGCAGTCTCGCTGTTAACCAGCACCACCATTGGCATCATGGTGTCAACAGGCTCCACGCTGGTCTCGTAAGCCTTGGTGGCCTGACGTATCTTGCCACGGTTCTCAACCACCTTTACGCCCTTGGGCAACCAGATGTTCAGTATGTCAACAGCCTCCTGCTCCGATCCGCCGCCATTGCCGCGCAGGTCGAATATCAACTGCTTGGCGCCCTGCTTCTTCAGGTCAACAAATGCACGACGCACCTCCTTGGCGCACCCCTCAGTAAACTGGTTCAGCACTATGTAGCCCACACCGTCTTTCAGTCCGTAGTAAGGCAACTCGGGCAACTTGATGTTGCGGCGGGTTATCTTAAAGTTCATCAGTTTGCCTGTCGTTGGGCGCATTGCCTTCAGCACAAATGTGGTGCCTGGCTCGCCACGCAGATGACTGCTCACATAGCCCACATCCTTCGATGTCATCATCGAGTCGTCGATGCTCAGTATCACGTCGCCCTTCTTCAGTCCAGCCTCAGCGGCAGGCATATTCTCGTAGGGCTCGTCGATAACCACACGGTCCAGCTTCTGGTGCTTGCGCACGATGGCGCCTATGCCCGCGTACTTACCTGTCAGCATCTGTCGCAGGTTCTTGGTGTCCTCCTGCGCATAGTATTCGGTATAGGGGTCCAGACTGCGCAGCATGGCGTTGATGGCTGTGCCCACGGTTGTCTTTGGGTTCAGCGTGTCCACATAGAGCAGGTCCAGATTCTTATACACATGGTTTAGTATGTCCAACTGCTTAGCCACCTCAAAATTGTGGTCGCTAGGTTTCTGAGCTATCGCTGTGTTGGCCGACAGTGCCATTGCACACAGAGCTATGATTATTTGTTTCTTCATAACGTTGCGAATTAATGTTGTTGTTGGGTGCAAAATTACAGATTTACCTCGAAAAACGTGCATTTTTGTTGGAAAAATGAAAAAAATTAAGGTTTCTAGTCATTTTTTTCCAAAAATATTTGGTAGTTTCAAAAAAACCTCGTACTTTTGCACCCGCTTACAAGAAAGCACTGCTTCAGTAGCTCAGTTGGTTAGAGCACCTGACTGTTAATCAGGGGGTCGTTGGTTCAAGCCCATCCTGAAGCGCTTAAATCCCAATCGCAAGGTTGGGATTTTTTTGTATTTAACAAAAAAATAACGTTCGGTTAACCCTTTTTGTCATCGAAAGTAGTTATCTTTGCACCGTCAATCAATAAATAAAAGATAGTTTATGGGGTGGGGCTATATGGTAGGCAGCGCATTCTATGTAGCATTGTTGTTCACTATGGCAGTTGTCTTAATTAAGTATGCCACATCCAACGAGCAGATGCATTTTTCGACCGCATTGCTAAAGTGCGCCAGTAAATATTGGGCTTTCGCCTTTTCCTTCATGATGCTGATACTGGTGTTTACCAAATATGTTATTATGAATTAGAAGCGAGAGGAATGGCATTCGTTGTGAATGTCGGTCTCCAAAACCGAAGGTCGTTGGTTCAAGCCCATCCTGAAGCGCTTAACAATCAAAGAGTTAGCAAATTGCTAACTCTTTTTTGTTTTCTATCTGAACAAATTTTGGTTATTTAAACAGATACTGGGCGAATTCTTGGAGGGATTTGCGCCATACTTGCCACTCGTGGTCGCCTGGATAGGAGTTGAAACGAACTTTTATGCCAGCGTCCTGCATCTTTTTCACGATGTTGCGAGTGTGACTGATGCGTGGATCTTGCTCGCCGCAGCTGATGAAGAACACATCGAGATTCTTATTGAAGCCACTCGTATTGCTCAGAATGCCGGGTACCTCCTTTTCCAAGTCAAATTTGGATGCGCCCTGTATGCCACCGAACATACCCGTTGAGAATACTCCCACGTTGGCAAACACCTCGGGCGAACGCAGACCTATATAGAACGACTGACCACCACCCATAGAGAGACCACACATGGCTCGATGCGCGCGATCACTCTTAGTGCGATAGTTCTTCTCTACAAACGGTATCACATTGTCTATCAACTCGCTGCGGAAACTCTGCATGCCCTGCCAACTATAGCCGCCACCAAAACCGCCATTACGCGAACGTACATTGCTGTTGGCACTTACCACAATCATTGGCACAGCCTTGCCTGCTGCTATCAGGTTGTCCATAATCTGAGCCGTACGTCCCTGCTCCATCCAGCCGCGATGGTCCTCGCCACCACCATGCTGAATGTAAACCACAGGATACGACTGCTTACTTTCGTTGTAGCCGGCTGGCGTGTAGATCATCAGTGGGCGATACGAGTTGTCTACATTAGAATAATAGTAAACGGTACGCACTTCGCCACGTGGTACATCGTGCACCTCAAAGTTGTCGCATCCATCCTCATTTATCTCGATAGCACTCGACCATCGACTGCAGCCGTAGAACGTCTGGCTGGCAGGATCAGATACCGATACGCCGTCGACTATCAGGAAATAGTAATGGAATCCTGGTACCTGTGGCTTGGTGGTTGTGGTCCACACGCCACCCTCGCCTCGCGTCATGTCATACTTGGTGCCACAGAGGTCTATCTGCACCTTCTGCGCCTCAGGAGCATTTACACGAAACATCACGCTACCATCTTTGAGCACACGCGGATAGCCGTTGCGGTTTACGTTAGTTACTGGCGAGTACGATCCTTCAGGAAAGTTCTCTTTAGCAAACGGTTGTGCTGACACTTGGATACAGCTAGCAGCTGCAAGAATAGCAGCTAGAATTAACTTGGTCTTCATTATTTCTTCTTTTTAGGTTTGGGTTCGGGCAGATGGCGGCAGGTTTCGCGCACCAGGGCTGACAGGTAGTCGTGATCGTCTACGTCGGCGATATAGAAGTAAGGTTTGGCGCCTTCGTATGGCGGGCGCATGTCGATCTGGTGCAATAGTGGTCGCACTTCGTCTGTAGGTTTCAGATAGAAGTGATCATCACATATCAGACCGAAGATTTTCCCATTACAATATATACCATAGTCGCCAAACATCTTCTTGGCCACGATGTCGCCCGCCCCACTACACTGGTCGGCGATATATTGTACAAAGTCTGCATTACTTGCCATATCTATTTTTTTAGGGTTTATATTCAACTAATTCAATCGTCTGCAAAGATAACGAAAGTATCTGTAATCAGCAAACTTTTTGCTGAAAAGAGAAACCTCGTATCTGTTAAATAAGCCTAACAAACACAAGAATTTCATTAAATAATTTGGTTTATATTATAAACTATTTTATCTTTGCAGCACAATCCGGATGAAAAGTGCCTTGTCCGACCTTTCTGCAGGAGGAAAGACGGGACACAAAAGAGAGTTAAACAACATTTCTTTAATCATCAAAACGTAAAACAACAATGGAAGAAACAATGAATTTGACTGCCGAACGCAGTCTTGAGATTATCACAGAACAAATTGAGCGCAGCCGCAAGTCGGTATCCCAGGATGTGGGTATGACGCTTCTTATCTCTGGTTTTTGCATCGTCGGTGTGGCCATCATTGTCATTATTGGCACCCTACTCACTAACAACTGGCTGTTCTATCTGCTTTACATGCTGATACCTGTATTTGGCTGGGCTATCGAGCGCTATGTGAAAAGAAACAAGCCAAAGGCGCCCGCCAGCATTATTGGTAACATGGTGGATAAAACCTGGCAGACATTCGGCATCTTTGTAGTTCCGTTTTTTGTGCTGTCAATCCTGTTCAACAACCTGATGCTACACGATGCCCTTTTGTTCGATAACATGCAGATATTTTTTCAGAATCGCATCGAGCCCGTTCGCATCATTCTGCTCATGATGGGCATGGCTGTCACCATCAATGGCTATATACTTAAGAATCGCTGGATGGTATGGTGTGGTATCATTGGCGGTTTGGGCGGATTCTTCTGGGAGGCATTCCACGTCACACAAACACTGGCCTGCTGGTTTGATATGTCCGTTCTCAATGCCATCACCCCCAACCTTTTGATGGCGATATTCCCCTTCATCGGCCTGACGCTCCCTGGCTGGATGATTGTTAAACATCAGAAGTAAGCCTATGCCGTTTCAGCCACTAGATCCACTATTGCACTCTGAGTTGCGACTGGCCGTAATGTCGCTGCTCATCAGTGCCGACGAGGCCGAGTTCCCATACATCAAGGAGCAAACGGGAGCTACAGCAGGCAACCTGAGTGTGCAGGTGGACAAACTCTCAGAGGCGGGCTACATCGAAGTCGAAAAGACCTTCAAAGGCAAGCGTCCGTGCACCATCTGCCGCATCACCCCCAAAGGTCAACAAGCCTTCGAGGCCTACGTAAAAGCCCTGAAGAGTTACCTGAAGGTTGCTAAGAAATAAACGGGGTTCACTATCTCGTATTTGTTCCCACGTGAGGGAATTTTTGCGCCCTCACGTGGGAAGTACTTAAAAAAAGTTAAGTCAGGCTGCATTAGGGTATTTTGCTTACATTTTGTTCGGAAATACGGGTATTTTTTGTATTTTTGCAAGCGGAATAAAAGAGAATTGAATTATGGATATAGCAATTTACACACTTACGTCCGAGCTGCATGATGAGGAGGCTGTGGCGGCGGTTACTCAGGAGTTTCTGGGTAGTCTGGGGATAGAATATACACTTCGTGGCAATGACTATAGCGACTATGGGCAGCATGCGCTGCAGGTGATATATGTACGCACGGGCGGCACTGAGGGCATTTTCAGGCGATTGTTGCCACAGCTGCGTCAGCAGTCGCAGGCTCCGTTCTACCTGCTCACATCGGGCAAAAGCAACTCGCTGGCGGCATCGATGGAGATTCTGTCGTATCTGCAGCAGAACTACATGCAGGGCGAGATAATACACGGTAGTGCCGACTACATAGCACGCCGACTGACCACTCTACACCAGGTGCATCAGGCTAAGCGCAAACTGGCCGGCACGCGATACGGAATAATCGGCGAACCATCAGACTGGCTGATATCGAGCGCTGCCGACCCTAAGGCTGTAAAGGCGCGTTTGGGCATAGAACTGGTAGAGATACCCATCGACGAACTGATAGAGGGCGCAAAGGGTGCCGACGGCAAGGATATGCCTGAACGTATCTACGAGGTGCTGAAGGGAATAGCAGAAAAGTACCAACTGAGCGGATTTACACTGCGATGCTTCGACCTGTTGACAGCCGTAAGGAACACTGGTTGCTGGGCGCTGGCCAAGCTGAACAGCGAGGGAACGGTGGCTGGTTGCGAGGGCGATGTACCCGCAATGCTATCGATGGCTATCACCAATGCGCTGCTTGGCGTATCAGGATTTCAAGCCAATCCATCGCAGATAAACCCAGAAACGGGCGAGATGCTGTTTGCCCACTGCACCATTCCGCTGAATATGGTGGAGCGATACGAACTTGACACTCACTTTGAGAGTGGTATAGGCGTGGGCATACGTGGATATATGAAGGAGGGAGCAGTGACGGTATTCAAGGTATCGGGCGATCTTAAGCGATCCTTTGTGGCCGAGGGAGAGTTGGTGCGCAATCAGGCCAAACCCGACCTGTGTCGCACGCAGCAGGTGATACAACTGGCTGATAATGAGCAGGCTAACTACTTCCTGACTCAGCCGATAGGCAATCACCACATCATTACCCCAGGCAGCAATCGCCGACTGTTTGAGGACTTTATAGCAGCACTATAACACTGCCGATGAACCAAGCCACACTCGAGTTTATACGCCAGCACGCCAATGAAGACGTACGCCAGTTGGCTTTCCTAGGGAAGAAGAATCCTGAGGTAGACATGGCGTATGCACTCGACCAGATAGCCGGGCGGCAAAAGGCTCGAGTAAAAATCCCATCGTGGGCAGCCATCGACGGCATCACCTACCCGCCCCACTTGTCGATGGAACAATGCTCGAGCGAACAGACGGCCAGATATAAGGCAAAGATAGCTGGCAAAGGCGACAGGATAGTAGACCTGACGGCTGGATTCGGCGTGGATATGGCGTTTATGGCCGAGGGCTATAAAGAGGCCATCCACATAGAGCAGATGCCACAATTATGCGCCATTTCATCGGTAAATTACGAAGTATTGGGGCTTAATCATATAAAGGTAGTAAACGGCAATGGTGTGGACTATCTGCACCAGCTGGACCATGCCGACCTGATATTCATCGACCCCGCCCGTCGCGACGAGCACGGTGCCCGCACCTACGGCATAGCCGACTGCACGCCAAACGTGCTGGAAATTATCGATGAAATGCTGGAAAAAGCGCCACACGTGATGATAAAACTATCACCAATGCTCGACTGGCAAAAGGCCGCATCAGACATCGGCCGAGTGAGCCAGGTGCATATTGTATCGGTAGGCAATGAGTGCAAGGAATTGCTGCTGGTGGTAGAGCGCAACAGCAAACCACTACAGATATTCTGCGTGAACGATGACCAAGTGTTCAGCTACAGCAATACCGATAAAATCGACAATTTTGCGTTACAAACATCAGAACCACAATACCTCTACGAGCCCAATGCATCGGTAATGAAAGCAGGCTGTTTCCATCTGCTGAGCACACGCTTTGGCATGAGTCAGCCCGATAAGAACTCGCATCTGTTCCTATCCGATAAGTCCATCGCCGACTTCCCTGGCCGTGGTTTCGCTATCGAGCGCATGAGCACTATGAATAAGAAGGAACTAAAGACCACCCTGGCTGGCATCACGCAGGCCAACATAGCCACACGCAACTTCCCGCTATCAGTAGCCGAACTGCGCAAACGACTGAAACTGAAAGATGGCGGCGACACCTATATTTTTGCCACAACAAGCGCCCAGAAGGGTCATCTACTACTGGTTTGCAGAAAAATATCTTAATATTTTTTGCCGTTTGCTGCTTTTTTATTATCTTTGCATCGTTTTTATGCTTAACGAATCAAAAGAGAGAATATGGCAGTAGAAATAAGAAAAGTTGAAGGCAAGAAAGACCTCAAGGCTTTTATCGACTTTCATTACGATCTGTACAAGGGCAATCAGTATGATGCGCCCAACCTTTTCAGCGACGACATGCACACCCTGAGGAAGGACAAGAATGCCGCCTTCGAGTTTTGCGAGGCTGAGTATTTCCTGGCTTACAAGGATGGCAAGGTGGCCGGACGCATAGCCGCTATCATCAATCATCGCGCCAACGAAAAGTGGGAGCGCAAGAGTCTCCGTTTCGGTTGGATAGATTTCATCGATGATATAGAGGTGAGCAAGGCGCTGTTTGATGCCGCCGAAAAGTGGGGCCGTGAAAAGGGTATGACAGAAATCATAGGCCCGCTGGGCTTCACCGATATGGACCCAGAGGGTATGCTCATCGAGGGATACGACCAGATGGGCACCATGGCCACCATATATAATTACCCCTACTACCCCAAGCACCTGGAGCAACAAGGCGGATGGGAAAAGGACAACGACTATGTAGAGTTCAAGCTGATAGTGCCAGAGGGCGACATGCCCGAGAAGTACAAGAAGATAGCCGAAATGGTGATGAAGCGCTACAACCTACACCCTATGCACCCCAAGCGCAGTCAGGTGTTTGGCAAGGAGCAGATAGGTCGAAAGGTGCTCGATGTGGTCAACAAGTCGTTCGGCCACCTCTACGGCTACTCGCAAATGACTGAGGCTCAGATAGATGAGTACCTGAAGATGTACTTCCCCATGCTCGACATGGACCTGCTCTGCCTGATAGAAGACTGGAACACGCCCAACCACGACATCATCGGCGTGGGCATATCGATTACATCGATGACACGCGCCCTGCAGAAGTGTCGCCGCGGACGTCTGTTCCCATTTGGATGGTGGCACTGCCTTAAGGCACTCAAGTTCCACAAGGCCGAGTGTGTAGACCTGATGCTGGTAGGCTTTCTGCCCGAATATCAGCAGAAGGGTGCCAACGCACTGCTGTTCTACGACCTTATCCCACGCTACCAGAAGTACGGATTCAAGTGGGGCGAAACCAACGTAGAGATGGAGACCAACGAAAAGGTGCAGAGCCAGTGGCAGTATCTGGAGCACACCCAACATAAACGCAGAAGATGTTACAAAAAGAATCTATGAGTGAAGATAACAACCTGATTAATCCAGAAACCGTCAATTACGACGAAGGTAATATCCAGACCTTAACCGGACTGGAGCATATCCGCTTGCGCCCAGGTATGTACATTGGTAAACTGGGCGACGGATCATCAACTGATGATGGTATTTACGTGCTGTTGAAAGAAGTGTTCGACAACTCTATCGACGAGTTTAAGATGAAAGCCGGCGATAGAATCGAGGTGAACGTAGAAGACAACCTGCGTATATCGGTTCGCGACTACGGACGCGGTATCCCACAGGGCAAACTGATAGAATCGGTAAGCATACTTAACACCAGTGGTAAGTTCGACTCGAAGGCATTCAAGAAGTCAATCGGACTGAATGGTGTGGGTGTAAAGGCCGTAAACGCACTGAGCAGCCACTTCGAGGTGCACAGCTATCGCGAAGGCAAGGTGCGCAAAGCTGTGTTTGAATGCGGAAAACTGGTGAGCGACACCACAGAGCCAACCACCGACGAGAATGGTACATACATATACTTTGAGCCCGACGCAACGAAGTTTGTTAACTACAAGTTCCACGATGAAATCGTAGAAAACATGCTTCGCAACTACACCTACCTGAACATCGGACTGACCATCATGTATAATGGTCGCCGCATCCTGTCGCGTCATGGATTGGAAGATCTATTGAAGGACCGCATGACCAGCGATGCACTCTACCCAATAGTGCATCTGCAGGGCGACGACATCGAGATAGCCTTTACTCACGCCAACCAGTATGGCGAGGAGTACTACTCGTTTGTAAACGGTCAGCACACCACTCAGGGCGGTACCCACCAGAGTGCGTTCAAGGAGCACATAGCCCGTACCATCAAGGAGTTCTATGGCAAATACGAGTATGGCGACATCCGCACAGGTATCGTAGCAGCCATCGCCATCAACGTAGAGGAGCCTATGTTCGAGAGTCAGACTAAGATTAAGCTTGGCTCGCTTACGATGGTGCCCGACGGCGGAGTAAGCATCAATAAGTACGTGGGCGACTTCATCAAGACCGAGGTTGACAACTACCTGCACATCCATCAGGATGTGGCCGAAGTGATCGAGAATAAGATCAAAGAGAGCGAGCGCGACCGCAAGGCAATGGCTGGCGTAACCAAACTGGCCCGAGAGCGCGCCAAGAAGGCCAATCTGCACAATCGCAAACTGCGCGACTGCCGCATACACTTCAGCGATGTAAAGAACGACCGCAAGGAAGAATCGTGCATCTTTATCACCGAGGGTGATTCGGCCAGCGGAAGCATCACCAAGAGCCGCGACGTAAACACTCAGGCTGTGTTCTCGCTGCGAGGCAAACCGCTGAACTGTTTCGGTCTTACCAAGAAGGTAGTGTATGAGAACGAAGAGTTCAACCTGCTACAGGCCGCACTCGACATCGAAGAGAGTCTTGACAACCTTAGATATAACAAGGTGATAGTAGCCACCGATGCCGATGTGGACGGAATGCACATCCGCCTGCTAATCATTACATTCTTCCTGCAGTTCTTCCCAGAGCTCATCAAGAAGGGCCACGTGTATGTGCTGCAGACACCGCTGTTCCGCGTGCGCAATCGTCGCACCAAGATAAAAAACAAGAAGACGATAGCCGAGGCTGACGCCAAATCGGACAAGAAGAGCGACTTCATCACTCGCTATTGCTATAGCGACGAAGAGCGACAGAAGGCCATCGAGGAACTAGGTCCCGACCCAGAGATAACCCGATTCAAAGGTCTTGGTGAGATTTCGCCCGACGAGTTCGCTGGTTTTATCGGCCCCGACATGCGTCTGGAACAGGTAACACTGCATAAGACAGACCAAGTAGCCAAGTTGCTGGAGTACTACATGGGCAAGAACACCATGGAGCGCCAGAACTTTATTATCGACAACCTGGTGGTAGAAGAAGACCGCCCTGAAGAAGACATTTATGAATAAGGTATTATTCTCAATATTGCTGAGCCTTGGTACACTTAGTGCCAACGCTCAATTTCGCATCAATAATGGTGATGATTCACCATTGCGTAAACTGAACATCGCAGAGATTTCTATCAACAATCTGTATGTTGACGATGTTGACGAGAATAAGTTGGTAGAAGATGCCATCAGAGGCATGCTGAGCAAGCTCGATCCGCACTCATCGTACATGACGCCAAAGGAGGTAAAGGATGCCAACGAACCGCTTTCTGGCAACTTCGAGGGTATCGGCGTGCAGTTCAACATGATCGAAGACACGCTGCTGGTTATCCAACCCGTAACCAACGGCCCATCAGAGAAAGTAGGCATCATAGCCGGCGACAGAATAGTATCTGTTAACGATAGCGCTATAGCTGGCGTAAAGATGAGTAAGGAGGAAATAATGAAGCGTCTGCGCGGTCCTAAAGGCACCAAAGTTAAGCTTGGCGTAATCCGTCAGGGCATAAAGGACCGCCTTACATTCACCGTTGTACGCGACAAGATTCCTGTAAAATCGGTCGATGCAGTATATATGATTCGTCCGCAGATAGGTTACATCCGCATAGGCAACTTTGGCGCCACTACTCATCAGGAGTTTATGGAAGGTCTGAAAACCCTTCGCGACCAAGGTATGCAGCACCTCATCCTAGACCTGCAGGAGAACGGCGGAGGCTATCTTAAGGCTGCCGTCGACATAGCCAACGAGTTTCTGCAGCGTGGCGATCTGATAGTATATACCGAAGGCCGCAAGGTGCCTCGCACAGAGTACAAGGCCGATGGCGGCGGTGTGATGCGCGACGGCAAGGTGGTAGTGCTGGTTGACAGCTACACTGCATCGGCAGCTGAGATTGTTACTGGTGCCATACAAGACCAGGACCGCGGAATAGTTGTAGGTCGTCGCACGTTTGGCAAGGGCCTGGTTCAGCGCCCGCTCGACATGCCCGACGGATCGATGATCAGACTGACTATCGCCCACTACTACACCCCATCAGGTCGCTGCATTCAGAAACCATATAAGAAAGGTGAGAATCGCGACTACGCTATGGATGTAATCAATCGCCTGAAGAGCGGTGAGCTGACCAATGCCGATAGCATACACTTTGCCGACTCGCTGAAATACGAGACTCTGCGCCAGCATCGCACAGTCTACGGTGGAGGCGGCATCATGCCCGATGAGTATATCCCTCTGGACACAACGCTCTACACCAATTACCATCGCGAGCTGTCGGCCAAGAGTATTGTGCTACAGCAGAATCTGCGCTACGTAGACAGTCATCGCAAGAAGCTTAAGAAGGAGTGGACATCGTTTGCCGACTACAAGCAGCGCTACGAGGTGCCACAGACACTGATAGACGCAATCCTGAAGGAAGGCGACAAACAGAAGATTAAGCCCAAGGACGATGCCGAACTGCAGAAGACGCTGCCATATCTGCGCCTACAGCTTAAGGCGCTGATAGCACGTGATATCTGGGATATGAGCGAATACTTCTCTGTTTACAACGAGGAAAACGAGATGGTGAAACGCGCACTACAAGTGATAGAAAAGCAATAAGCTAGATAAGGCCGTAATGGCGCAAAGCATTGAGAATGCCGTCTTCGTCGACAGAAGTAGTCACGAAGTCGGCTTCTTTTTTCAGGTCGTCGATGGCATTACCCATCGCCACACCTATGCCAGCCGTACGAATCATCGATGTATCGTTGCCGCCATCGCCAAATGCCATAGTGTACTTTGGATCGAAGCCCAGATGAGCAGCCATAGCCAATACGCCTTCGCCCTTATCTGCACCCATGGCGGTGATATCAGTAAAGGCAGGATGCCATCGTCCTGATGTACAACCTGGCAGTCGTTGCATCAGTTTCTGTTCGTAGTCCTTGTCGAAGAATGGCGTAATCTGCATGATGCGCTGCTGCAAAACGTACTCTACAGGCTTGGCCAAGTTAAGATTCTCGACAGCCAAATGCTGACGGAAAATCATATCTACATCGCCCTTAGGATCGAGCACAGCCACATCCTTCTCGCCGATAACTATCACACCATAGTTCTTCTCGATGCTATCCTCTACCACCAGTCGTGCCTCATCGGCAGGGATATGTTTGCACGAAACCACCTCATCGCCCACAAAACACAGAGCGCCGTTGGTAGTAACGTAGCCATCTATCAGATGCTCTATAGCACCAAGATTGGTAATAATGATAGGCGGGCGACCAGTAGCTATAAATACCTTATGACCATTGGCCTTGGCCTGAGTAAGGGCCAAAATAGTAGAAGGCGGAATCTGGTGGCTCTCAAAGCTCACCAAGGTTCCGTCTATATCAAAAAACAGAGCGTAGCTAGGCTGCATTACTTATTCTTCTGATAGTAATCCAATCCCAACTTTACGTTCTCAATAACTGCCTCAGAAGAGTATGTGGCACCAGTAACTGCATCAACCTTAAGCGCCTTGGCATCCTTTACCTTCTTGCCATTCCACTTCTCCAGCAGAGCCTTCTTAACAAGTGCAAAGTACTTTGGAGTCTCATGATTCTTCAGAGCCTCAATCTTTACTACCTTATCCTTCTGGATATAAATCTTCAGGGGAGTATTGCCGTTATAACCCTCTACACTCTTACCAAGGGTTGTAGTGTTGATAACAGTCATACCGTCCTCCTTTGTCATCACATTATCTGCTGCCCAACTGGTAAGTGTCAGTGCAGCAACAATAAGTGAGCAGCAGCTCACAGTCTTAATCAATGTCTTCTTCATCTTTTTATCTTAATACCTATTATATTATTTCTCAAGCATAGCCAGGGCCTTATCCTCGGCAGCCTCCATTATCTCACGCTCGCCCGGTCCCTTATCGTTGATGCCACACAGGTGCAGAATGCCGTGAATGATAACACGATGCAACTCTTCATCGTATGGACGACCGAACTTATCGGCATTGGTAAACACGGTGTCTACAGATATATAGATATCGCCGCTGATAGTCTTGCCTTCTGTGTAGTCGAAGGTGATGATATCAGTGTAGTAGTCGTGGCCCAGGAACTGATTGTTCACCTCGAGAATCTTGTCGTCGTTTACAAACAGATAGCCGATTTCACCCACCTTCTTACCATAGCTTGCTGCCACCTTGCGTATCCAAGCTGTTGTCTCACGTTTCATAATGTTAGGGAACTTTACCCCTTCTGCCTCGTATATTATCATAATTAGTATAGTTTTTTCTTAGGTAGATAATCACTCACATCCACACCAAAGTGCTGTAGTTCGCGCACAGCACTAGATGACACGCTGGCCAGCTCTGGCTCGGTATAAAGCAGGATAGTCTCGATGCCGCCCAACTTACGGTTGAAGTCGGCCTGCCATTGTTCGTATTCGAAGTCGCTCACAGTACGCACACCTTTCACTATGAATTGGGCGTTCTCGGCCTTAGCAAAGTCCATTGCAAGTCCGTTGTAAGGCTTAACCTCGATGCGTGCATCGTCGGCATACAGATCCCTTATCACCTGCATACGTTCCTCGGCCGATGGCATATCGGGCTTGTGTACATTGTCGCCTACCACTCCAATTACCAGTCTATCGAAGAGTGGCAGCGCACGACGCACGATGGAATCGTGACCAATGGTAAAGGGATTGAAACTCCCAACGAATATACCTGTCTTCATATCAATCAAACAGATTAGGTTGCATTATATTGCCTCCATAAGGGTTGCGGCCAAAGTGCTTGTAGGCCAACTCAGTAACCATACGTCCGCGAGGTGTACGCTTTATGAAACCTTCCATTATAAGGAATGGCTCGTAAACCTCCTCAACGGTTCCGGCATCCTCACCGATAGCTGTAGCGATGGTAGTGATACCCACAGGACCTCCGCGGAACTTATCGATGATGGTGAGCAGAATCTTGTTATCGATTTCATCGAGACCATACTTATCGATATTAAGTGCTGTCAAGGCAATCTTTGTGATCTTAGTATCAATCATACCATTACCCTTAACCTGCGCAAAGTCGCGCACACGGCGCAGCAGCGCATTGGCGATACGTGGCGTTCCACGCGAACGACCAGCTATCTCGAGTGCAGCATCTTCTGTGATGGGCACGCCCAGTATTCCTGCCGAGCGCTCTATGATAGTCTGCAGTGTCTCGGGCTCATAATACTCCAGGTGCATGTTGATACCGAATCGTGCACGCAGAGGAGCTGTCAACAGTCCACTACGTGTGGTAGCACCCACCAGCGTAAATGGGTTCAAGTCTATCTGTATGCTTCGTGCCGATGGACCTTTGTCTATCATAATATCGATGCGGTAATCCTCCATCGCACTGTACAGATATTCCTCTACCACAGGCGACAAGCGGTGGATCTCGTCGATAAACAGCACATCGTTCTTCTCGAGCGAAGTCAATATGCCTGCCAGATCACCAGGTTTGTCTAGTACTGGACCGCTGGTAATCTTGAATCCTACGCCAAGTTCATTGGCGATGATATTTGAGAGTGTAGTCTTTCCCAGTCCAGGAGGACCATGCAGCAATGTATGGTCGAGAGGTTCGCCACGATACTTGGCAGCCTCAACAAAGACCTCAAGATTTTCCACCACCTTCTTCTGTCCGCTAAAGTCACTGAAACTCAGCGGACGCAGGGCGTTCTCAAAGTCTTTCTCCCCTTGTGAGAAACGTTCTTCGCGTATATCGAAATCTTCTGTCATTTATTACTTCTTGAAAGCTTCATCCAGGTTTGGATACTCCTTCTTCTGCTCGTTGTCTACCTTAAGGTAGTCCTTTACATCGAAATGGAGCATCGAAGCCACGATACTTGATGGCCACTGGCGAACCATACGATTCATTTTAGTGGCAGTGTCGTTATATACCATACGCGATATGCGCACATTTTCCTCGTATTTGGTCTGTCCATCCTGAGCCTTAGCATACAGATCGCTGGCCTTAAGCTCTGGATACTGTTCAACCACAACATTCAGTCGGCTCATCATCTGACTCAGCAAATCGGCCTTGGCATTGATGTCAGCAGGAGTAGCTGCCGATGTGTTACCTGTACGGGCCTGAATGGTCTCGATAATCGTCTCGCTCTCGTGCTTAGCATACTGCGCAGCAGTCTTTGCCAGAGCAATCACCGCATCGAAACGCGAATTAAGCTGAACCTCTATCTGGCTCAGGGCATTTTTACACATTTCATCGAGACTAACCAGCGAGCGCTGTGTTGAGATGAAATAACCGATGACGATAACCGCCAATGCAACAATAATACCGAATATTACTCCTATTACTTGCATAATTTAAAATATTTATGGTTTAACGGCGCAAAGATACAAAAAGTTTTTGTATTTTTGCAGGCAAAAACCAAATTAATATGAACTGTAATATAAAAAACGGATACGGTTAACTATATTTAGCATTTTATGCTAATTCGTACCCTCTTATGGAGGCTTCTCGCCCCCATACTCCTCGGTGTTTTCAGGTATTGGATTTTCTAACCTGATACACTTCGGGAGAATGTAGGAGTTACTTTTTTGAAGATATGTAACCATCAACATAGAGTTTCTCCTGAGTGACAACGGCAAAAGCCTGTCGGATGAGTTTGTTAGCAACTGCTATGACAGCTACTTTTCCAGGCTTGCCATTAGACCGTAAACGGTCATAACAGGCTCTGCATTCTGTGTTGCATCTTATAGACGAGCATGCTGCCACGTAGAGCTGGCTCCTTAGAGAAGAGTCTCCGTTGCGGTTGATGTGACCTTTGAAATTGACTGAAGTACCGGACTGCTGATAAGTCGGTGACAATCCCAGATGACGGGTGAGTTGCTTGGCATTATCAAAGTAAGTGAAGCCGCCAGTAGCCATAATGAGTGCAGCTGCAAGGGTGATGCCTATTCCTTTTACAGAGGTAAGCAGATCCATCTGCTTCTTGTACTCAGAGTTGGCAAGAGTTGCAAGATCTTCTTCGAGATCTTTAATCTGCTTTTCAAGGAAGGCAATAGTTTTCTCGACTGATTTCCTGCACTTGGCATCGAAGAACGGCAATACCTCCATCGAGCCTTTTAGGTTCCTTGTGGCAATGAGTTGTTTCTTGAGCTGGCGAATGACAGTACGCTTCTGCTTTAGGGTGAGAATGGCATCACTGCGGAGCTTGTATGGCGCAGGCTGCATCTTCTCTCCATAGAGAGCAATCATACGGGCATCTATCTCATCTGTCTTGACGGTAGATAGCATTGCACGAGCGAAGTTCTTCACTTTAAGAGGATTCTCCAAACTTGTCGTAACACCTACCTCCGAAAGTAGATAGACAAGCAGAGCACTGTAATTACCTGTCGCCTCCATGACACAATGGTGCTCCTCTTTGGAGATAGTCCTGATAAACTCATGAATCCCCTTAGTGGTGTTCTTGAATGTCTTCGTCTTGCTGTTCTTGTCTGGAGAATAAGCGACAACGAAAGTGTCCTTGCTGACGTCGATACCAATGTAAGTCATAACAATAACATTTTAAATAATATGCAACATCGAAACATCTTGGAACCATCATTGCAAATGCGGGGTCAATGCCCAGTGAACTGTCCGGATTCGGATGTTAAGGAGTGGGGGCAGAACATATTAAACTGTCTTATGACGAATGAAAATGCGGCCTTATTCCACATCCTTGATGATGTTAACGAGTGCAAATATAATAATTAATATTTAATATACAATGAAAAAAGTACTTATTCTTGCCTTAACGGCAATGATGTGCCAACAGCTGATGGCCATCAAGACCATGCCCATCAAGGGTGCAATCATCAGTCCTACTGATAAGCATATTCAGTACACGGGTCGTATTAGTTTTACTAATCCAGAGCGTCCAGCGTTCAACTTCCCCGGCATTCAGATACGTGCAGCCTTCGAGGGGACTTCTTTGCGCATGATGGCCAAACCCAATAGCGGCTACTTCATGGCCCAGATAGATAAGGCCGAACCATTCAAAGTGGCTTTTCGCGGCGAGCGCGACTCGTTGGTGACTCTTGCCACAGCCCTGGCCGACGGCGTGCACACCGTGAAACTGATGTATGCCATCGAGGGTTACGAGTTCTTCCCTGAGTTCTGGGGATTTGTACTCGACGAGGGCAAAAAACTGGTTGACGCCCCTGCCCTGCCTTCAAGAAAGATTGAATTCATCGGCAATTCTATCACTTGCGGCTATGGCAACGAGGGATTGAATAAGAGAGAGCATTTTGACTATGCTACCGAAAATCACTATTACTCATACGCATCTATCACAGCACGCAATCTGGATGCTCAGCACTGGGTAGTAGCTCGCAGTGGTATTGGCGCATATCGCAACTACAATGGTCCTAAGACGGGCAACCCAGAGTCGAACATGCTGGCACAGTACGAGCACATCGGTTATGCATGGAAACCAGAATTGCGCAAAGAGGCTACCTTCTTAAGCGAAAAGTGGGACTTTAACCGCTATCAGCCCGACGTAGTTTGCATCAACCTTGGCACCAACGATCTGTCTACACCCAACTACGATGCGAAACTGCTCAAGCAGAACTATCACAAACTGCTCAAGATTGTTCGTCAGCATAATCCTAAAGCTAAAATTGTGTTCCTGACCGGCACCATGCTTTATGATAAGGAGATGGAGTTGCAGAGACAGTTGCTCAACGAAGTTGCAGCCGAAGCTAAGAAGGCTGGCGACAAAGAGATTTACCGTTTCGACATGGCACCAATCTCAGGCGACGAATGGTACGGCAACGACTGGCATCCAAATGTGTATATGGATGAAAAGATGGCTGGCGAGCTTACAGCCTATCTGCGCTCGCTGATGAATTGGTTCTAAAATAAGGATTATCCCAACAGCTTTCGCGTATCCTCGAGTATCTGTAAGAGCTCATCCATCTTCTCAGCTCTCAGCATGGCGATACGCGTCTGGCGGAAATCGGGTATTCCCTTGAATATAGGTGTAGCAGCGAGGTGTCTTCTGGTATGGAGGATGCCTCGCTTTTCGTCTATACGTTCCACATTGATACGCAATAGTTCTTCCAGAATGTCCAACTTCT
This sequence comes from uncultured Prevotella sp., assembly GCA_900317405.1. GTDB lineage: Bacteria > Bacteroidota > Bacteroidia > Bacteroidales > Bacteroidaceae > Prevotella. The sequence goes on along the minus strand of ONGP01000030.1, from coordinate 13,544 downwards.
GATTGAAAGTCAGCTCCTCACGACTGAATATCCAAGGGCAACCGAATGTGGCGCGACCTATCATGATAGCATCCACACCATAAGTCTTAAACGCCTCATCTGCCTCATCAAGATTGTGTATGTCACCATTTCCTATAATAGGAATATGTATCTTGGGATTGCGTTTTACCTCGCCGATTAGAGTCCAGTCGGCCTCGCCAGTATACATCTGACTGCGGGTACGACCGTGGATGGTAAGTGCTTTGATGCCACAGTCCTGCAACTGTTCGGCCAGTTCGGTTATAATCAGCTGTTCATGGTTCCACCCCAAGCGGGTCTTCACTGTTACGGGCAACTTCACCGCATCAACCACCTTGCTTGTTATCTCCAGCATCTTTGGTATGTTCTGCAGCATGCCGGCACCTGCACCCTTGCCTGCCACCTTCTTTACAGGGCAGCCAAAGTTCAGGTCGATAAGGTCGGGACCAGCTTGTTCTACTATCTTTGCGGCCTCAACCATCGCATCCACATCGCGACCGTAAATCTGTATACCCACAGGGCGCTCTGTGTCGCTGATGGTGAGCTTCGAGATGGTCGATTTAACGTCGCGTATCAGCGCCTCGGCGCTCACAAACTCAGTATACACCATAGCAGCTCCAAACCGCTTGCACAGCAGTCTGAAACCAATGTCTGTCACATCTTCCATCGGTGCCAGAAACACCGGATTCTGTCCGAACTCTATATCTCCTATCTTCATTTCGGCTGCAAAGTTACTCCAAATTTTTAAATTTCTAGTGTAAATTCCAATATTTCCCATTAAAATTTGGCGGTTTCGACAGATTGTTGTACTTTTGCGTTCAAAAAAATTAGATTTCAACGATGGAACAACTTCTCCACTATGTGTGGAAACATAAACTTTTTCCGCTTAAGGAGCTATATACAAGCGATGGACGATTGGTAGAAGTCATCGACGCCGGACTGCAAAACTTTGATGCAGGCCCCGACTTCTTCAACGCAAAAATCAGAATCAACGACACTGTATGGGTGGGCAATGTAGAGATACACGACAAATCGAGCGACTGGTATCTGCACGGGCACGACAGAAATCGCGGCTACGACAATGTAGTACTACACGTGGCCAAGGTTCTTGACACTGAGGTGATGAAGAGCAATGGCGACTATGTGCCACAGTTGCAACTGGATATACCACAGCACGTGATCGACCACTACTACGAACTGCGTCAAAGCGAACTGTATCCACCATGCTACAAGGCAATCCCTAATCTTACTTCGCTATTGGTCCACTCGTGGATGGCAGCATTGCAAGCCGAACGACTGGAGCAGAAGACCGAGGCTATACGTCAGCGAGTAAAACTATGCAATGGCGATTGGGAGAATGCATACTTCGTTACCCTGGCCCGCAACTATGGTTTCGGTATCAATGGCGACGTGTTCGAACAGTGGGCATATAACATCCCACTGAGCGCCGTGGCCCATCATCGCGACGACCTGTTTCAGATAGAAGCTATCTTTATGGGGCAGGCCGGACTACTTGAACTCGATGCTATACCCGAGTTCTACCAGAAGGATGCACTCAATGAAGGCTACTTTGCCCAACTACGCAACGAGTATCAGTATCTGGCCCATAAGTTCTCGATGAAACCGATAGATTTCAAGCTTTGGCGATTCCTGCGACTGCGCCCACAGAACTTCCCACACATACGTATATCACAACTGGCCAACCTGTATTACCAACAGAAGGCTGGACTGAGCCAACTGGTTGAGTGTGAGACCATTGACCAACTGAAATCAATTCTTGGTTCACAGGTCACTCCCTACTGGGAGACCCACTACACCTTTGGTTCTACCAGCGATCGCAACGAGAAGCATATCTCTACCGGTTCCATCAATCTGCTGATGATCAACACAGCCATCCCCATGCTGTTTGCCTACGGCCGACATAAGAAGAAAGAAGTACTATGCGACAGGGCATTTGATTTTCTGGAACAACTTAAACCTGAAAACAACCATATCATCCGCATGTGGCGCGAGGTAGGACTGCCTGTAAAAACAGCAGGCGACTCACAGGCACTTATCCAACTGAAAAAAGAGTATTGCGACAAAAAAGATTGTCTGCGCTGTCGCTTTGGTTATGAATATCTTAAACGAAAATAAATAATAATGCATCAGGAAATATTTTATGCGATGGCGCTCACACGCCTCACCAACTTCAACTTCCAGCAGGCCTTGGAACTTTACAAGGCGGCAGGAAGTGCACAGAATCTGTATGATCACCGAGATGATTTAGGTGGCATAATCGAAGGTTGCACGCCGCGACTCATCACCGCACTCAAGGACTGGGGCGATGCGATGAAACGAGCCGAAGTAGAACTGAAATATATGGAGGAGCACAAGATTCGAGCCATAACCCTGCTCGACGATGACTATCCCCAACGCATGCTTGAGTGCCAGGATGCGCCACTTGTGCTATACTATTTAGGTAACGCCGATCTTAATCAGCTCAGGATAGTAAGCATTGTGGGCACACGCCATATCACACGCTATGGCGAGGATGTATGCCGCAAGTTTGTACGCGAGTTGCGCGAAATATGTCCTGATGTACTGATAGTCAGCGGTTTAGCCTATGGTGTTGACATCTGTGCGCATCGCCAGGCACTCGAGAGTGGATTAAACACACTGGGTGTTCTTGCCCACGGTCTGGACAACATCTATCCCTGGCATCACCGCGATACAGCTGCCCAAATGACCACTCACGGTGGACTGCTCACTGAGTTTATGACACAGACCAATGCCGACAAGGTAAACTTTGTGCGTCGCAACCGTATTGTAGCAGGTTGTGCCGATGCAACAATCGTTATCGAAAGCGCAGCTAAGGGCGGTAGTCTTATCACTGCCGAGATAGCCCAGAGCTACGGTCGTCCGGTATTCGCATTCCCTGGCAACATCGACAGACCTTACTCCGAAGGTTGCAACAACCTTATACGTGACAATGCAGCCGGACTAATCAGTAGTGCCGAGGATTTTGCAAAAGCTATGGGATGGTATGATGAGAAGCTGCGCAAGAAGGCATTGGCCGAAGGAATCGAACGCGAGCTGTTCCCCGAACTGTCTGCAGATGAACAGAAGATCGTCAGTCTGCTACAGCAAACCAACGACCTTCAACTAAATATCCTTAGTGTAAAAACTGGCATTCCAATCAGCCAGATCACAGCCCTACTCTTCCAGTTAGAGATGAAGGGCATAATCAAGCCTTTTGCGGGCGGCATGTATCATCTGTTGATGTAGCATCTTCGTGTATGCTGTCAGCCATCAGGCGATATATCTGCTTGGTGCGTTCATCGCTTAGCAGGTCTATCTGCATCTGCATCACACCCGTGTCATATCGAACCATTGGTCCTGTCTGCGCCTGTTTAGGGCTAAGCTGGGCCACTTTTCGTGCCGTTTCATCGATAAGCGGCAGGAATAGTTTAAAATCTATCCCCTCCTCGTCAAGCACCTTCTCGGCCAGTCGGTAGCAGTGATTGGTAAAGTTGCATGCCAGCACAGCAGCCAGGTGTATCTTTTTCCGCTTAGCCGAATCGGCCAGTACCACATTATCCGACACCCGCTCTGCTATTGAACGGATAACACTAAGTGTCTCATCATCAGATGCTTCGAGGAAACATGGTATTTCCTTGAAGTTAACTTTTCTGCTCTTCGAGAACGTCTGCATAGGGTACAGCACACCATAGTGCTGCGCTTTGCCTTTAAATATTTCAATCGATATACTGCCGGCAGTATGTAAAAACACAGCATCAGACGATTTTGCACATACCTTAGAAGCTATCTCGCTTATGGCATCATCCTTGACCGACATGATATACACATCAGCATTTTCGTCGATTTCATCGATATTCGCTGTATATCCTGCCCCTATCTTATCGGCTAACTGCTTGGCGTGTTCTGCCGTGCGACTATATACCTGACGGATATGCAGTCCGGCATCGGTCAGTGCCAGCCCCAACTGAGTAGCCAGATTACCCGAACCTATTATTACTATTTCCATACCTAATTATAATTGTCGCCGCAAAAGTAGCAATATTTTTACAACTATCAAATATAATTGAAGATTTTTGCCTAAGAAATGCAAAAAATATCCGCAAACGTTTGCAGATATCGCAATTTTTAATTAACTTTGTGCCCTAATCGAGTGATACCGTACTAACAAGTAAGTATATAACATTCAATAATTCATTAAAACTCAACAACTTATGTGGTTATTCAATTCATCAATTGGTAGAAAAGTTGTAATGTCTGTAACGGGCATTGCGCTCATTCTGTTCCTGACCTTCCACGGTTGCATGAACGTAGTGGCGCTTTTCTCGGAAGAGGGTTACAACATGATTTGCGAATTCCTGGGTGCCAACTGGTATGCTGTTGTAGCAACACTTGGTCTGGCCGCCTTGGCAGTGCTTCACATCGTCTACGCTTTCATCCTGACAGCGCAGAACCGTACCGCCCGTGGCGACAGCCGTTATGAGGTTGCCACACAGGTTAACGCCGGCAAGGTAGAGTGGGCTTCTAAGAACATGCTCGTTCTTGGTCTCATCATCTGCGTTGGTCTGCTGATTCACCTGTGGAACTTCTGGTACAACATGATGTTCGCAGAGCTTGTAGGTGCAATGCCAGCTATCAGCCCAACCGATGGCTTCGGATGGATTAAGGAGACATTCTCTAATCCTGTATTCGTAGTTATCTACATCGTATGGCTTGTAGCAATCTGGTTCCACCTCACTCATGGTTTTTGGAGTGCTATGCAGACCCTTGGCGTTAACGGCAAGGTATGGCAGAAGCGTTGGCAGTGCATCGGTATGATCTATGTTACCGTGCTCATGCTCATGTTCCTCGTAGTAGTATTGGCATTCGCTTTCGGTTGTGCACCAAGCCTTGGCTGCTGCTAATTTAATTTTTTAATCTTTTAATTTTTAAATTTTAGAAAAAGATTATGGCAAAAGTAATTGATTCAAAGATTCCTGCAGGACCAGTGCCTGAGAAATGGAAGGAATATAAGGCTCACCAGCGCTTGGTTAACCCCAAGAACAAGCTGAAGCTCGACGTCATCGTTGTAGGTACCGGTCTGGCTGGTGCTTCTGCAGCTGCTTCACTCGGCGAGATGGGCTTCAACGTTATCAACCTGTGTATTCAGGACTCTCCACGTCGTGCTCACTCTATCGCTGCTCAGGGTGGTATCAACGCCGCTAAGTGCTACCAGAACGATGGTGACTCTGTTTACCGTCTGTTCTACGATACCGTAAAGGGTGGTGACTATCGTGCTCGCGAGGCTAACGTTTATCGTCTGGCTGAGGTATCAAACAATATTATCGACCAGTGTGTAGCTCAGGGCGTACCTTTCGCTCGTGAGTATGGTGGTATGCTGGCCAACCGTTCGTTCGGTGGTGCTCAGGTTAGCCGTACATTCTACGCTAAGGGTCAGACCGGTCAGCAGCTTCTGCTGGGTGCCTACAGCTCACTGAGCTGCCAGGTAAACGCTGGTAAGGTTAAGCTCTACACTCGTTACGAGATGGAGGATGTAGTAATCGTTGACGGCCGCGCTCGCGGTATCATCGCTAAGGACCTGTGCACAGGTAAGCTGGTTCGATTCAGCGCCAACGCTGTTGTAATCGCTACTGGTGGATATGGTAATACCTACTTCCTCTCAACCAACGCTATGGGTTGTAACTGTACAGCTGCAGTTCAGTGCTATCGCAAGGGTGCATACTTTGCAAATCCATCATACGTTCAGATTCACCCAACATGTATCCCCGTTCACGGCGACAAGCAGTCAAAGCTTACTCTGATGTCAGAGTCGCTGCGTAACGATGGTCGTATCTGGGTTCCAAAGAAGATTGAGGATGCTAAGGCTCTGCAGGCTGGAACCAAGCAGGGTTGGGAGATTCCTGAGGAGGATCGTGACTACTATCTGGAGCGTCGTTATCCTGCATTCGGTAACCTCGTTCCACGTGACGTTGCCAGCCGTGCAGCTAAGGAGCGTTGCGACAAGGGCTTTGGTGTTAACAACACTGGTCTGGCAGTATTCCTGGATTTCTCTGAGTCTATCAACCGTCTGGGACTGGATGTTATCATGCAGCGCTATGGTAACCTGTTCGAGATGTACGAGGAGATTACCGATGTATTCCCTGGCGATGTAGCCAACGAGATCAACGGTGTGAAGTACTACAAGCCAATGATGATCTATCCGGCTATCCACTACACCATGGGTGGTATCTGGGTTGACTATGAGCTGCAGACCTCTATTCCTGGTCTGTTCGCTATCGGTGAGTGTAACTTCTCTGACCACGGTGCTAACCGTCTGGGTGCTTCTGCTCTGATGCAGGGTCTGGCCGATGGTTACTTCGTTCTCCCTTACACCATCCAGAACTATCTGGCCGATCAGGCTGTATGGCCAAAGGTTTCTACCGATCTGCCTGAGTTTGCAGAGGCTGAGAAGAAGGTTGATGAGGAGCAGGATCGTCTGCTTAACATCAAGGGTAAGCGCAGTGTTGACTCTATCCACAAGGAGCTGGGTCACATCATGTGGGAGTATGTAGGTATGGGTCGCACCGCTGAGGGCCTGAAGGAAGGTCTGAAGAAGATGCACGAGCTCGAGAAGGAGTTCGATACCAACCTGTTCGTTCCTGGAACCAAGGATGGTCTTAATATCGAGCTCGACAAGGCTATCCACCTGCGCGATTTCTTCACAATGGGTCAGCTCGTAGCATTCGACGCTCTCTCTCGTAATGAGTCTTGCGGTGGTCACTTCCGCGAGGAGTATCAGACCGAAGAAGGCGAGGCTAAGCGCGACGACGAGAACTACTTCTACGTAGGCTGCTGGGAGTATAAGGGCAAGGGCAATGAGCCCGAGCTTATCAAGGAGCCACTGGAGTACGAGGCAATCAAGGTACAGACACGTAACTATAAGAATTAAACACTATGGCAAAGAATATTTCACGAGATGCACGATATTCCCGATGATACCTCGTTCCTCGAGATGCTCGACATCCTGAACGAGGAGCTCATCAACGAGGGCAAGGAGCCCTTCGTATTCGATCACGACTGCCGCGAGGGCATCTGCGGTATGTGCTCGCTCTACATCAACGGTACTCCTCACGGACTGACCGAGCGTGGAGCTACCACATGTCAGCTCTACATGCGCCGCTTCAACGATGGCGACGTTATCACCGTAGAGCCTTGGCGTTCAGCAGCCTTCCCTGTAATTAAGGACTGTATGGTTGACCGTGGTGCCTTCGATAAGATTATCCAGGCCGGTGGTTACACCACTATCCGCACAGGTCAGGCTCAGGATGCTAACGCTATCCTTATTCCTAAGGAGGATGCCGACGAGGCAATGGACTGCGCATCTTGCATCGGCTGTGGAGCTTGCGTAGCTGCTTGTAAGAATGGTTCTGCCATGCTGTTCGTATCATCTAAGGTTAGCCAGCTGGCACTGCTCCCACAGGGTCGTGTAGAGGCTGCCCGTCGTGTTAAGAACATGATTGCCAAGATGGATGAGCTCGGCTTTGGTAACTGTACTAACACTCGCGCCTGCGAGGCAGTTTGTCCTAAGAACGAGACCATCGCTAACATCGCTCGCCTCAACCGCGAGATGATTAAAGCCAAGTTGGCCGATTAATGTAATTACACATTATTAATAATAAGAGCGCCGCAGATTTATCTGCGACGCCCTTTTTTTATGCTAATTAAATATTACTTGCTGGTGCGGTCGATGTAGGCCATGATTACATCTACTGCATCGTCCTCGCTCAGATCGTCCATCGAGATGACCAACTGATAGTTGCGGGTGTCGTATCGCGATGTGTCCTCATACTTCTTGATGTATGTTTCGCGGCTGGCGTCAAGCTTGGCAATTATTTCACGTGCCTCTTTCTCGCTCACGTTCTGACGGCGCATCACACGCTGCACACGATGTTCCATAGAGGCCTGAATAAAGATATTGAGATGATTGGGCCACTCGCGGAAGATCATAAAGCCCGTACGACCTGCAATCACACACGATGTCTGTGTCGCAATCTCCTGCAGTATGTGCTTCTCGGTTTCGAACATACTTGCATTGTCGAGCTTTACCTCGGCCTCCATGGGCTGACTGGTGCTGTTTACCAGTGTGTTGTAGTAGTTGTTGATATCATTCCACCACGACTTTTTCTGAGCCTTGATTTCCTCGATACGCTCGATGTTAAGACCAAACTTCTGGGTTAATCCATCCACGATGGCTTTATCACAGTACTTTACACATAACTTCTCGGCCAATTTGCGGCCAACGGTACGTCCACCAGTACCAACTTCGCGGTTGACTGTGATGACAAATTTCTCGTTCTTGTTCATAAAGGCTAAATATTTTAATTATTGATACTTATCGGCAGGAAACACCTGATCCACCAGTCTTGCAAACTCTTGATAGGCATCGGTGTCGCTAAGCGGGGCCAGACTTTTAACCAACTGGCGGTAATACCAGGCATGACAGGCGGGATCCTTTACATTGAAACGCTGCCAAAGTTTTTCGCCCACCTGATGATAGTTGACGACCATGGCTCGCATGTTCGACAGCTTGTCGCCGATGGCTACTATCTGAGAGTCGCGGCTGGCAGCCGCAAGCCTGTCGATAGCCATCTGCTTGCGCTGATGCCAACTGTCTACATGACTCACACCCTCTATGTCGCGGCTGGTCTCCGAGTCAACCAGTTCAGCCACGCGTTCGCCGAACTGCTGACGTATCTCGCTGATTTCATAGCGTGTATCCTCTACTACATCGTGGAGTACAGCAGCCACCATCAACTCCTTGTCGCTAGTGATAGTGGCAACGATGGCCATAGCCTCGAGAGGATGTACGATATAGGGCAACTGGCTGCCCTTACGCAGTTTGCCCGAATGGGCCTTTGTAGCAAATATTATAGCTCTGTCTACTATATCCATAGTTTATTATTGTATATCTTGACTTATTCGTAGGCACATCATAGTAAGGTCATCGTTTGGTTCGGCACCATCGCGATGCTCCTCTACCTTAGCGGCCAGTGTCTCTACCACCTGACGGGCTGTGTCGAAATGCGTATTGCGCAGGATATCTATCAGATGGTCATCGCCAAACTGACCGTGCTCGCGGTTCTCGGCCTCGTTCAGTCCATCGGTATAGATGAACAGCGGACGACCCTTGATGCTATCTATCTCCTCGCCCTGGAACTCCAAACCAGGCATTACGCCGATGGGGAAGTTAGGCAACATCTGCAGGAACTCGCCGTGATGCTCGCCACCACCGATTACAGGTGGGTTATGGCCGGCATTGCAGAAGGATAGGTGTCCTGTCTTCAAGTCTACCAGACCGATAAACAGTGTAACAAACATACATGTTTGGTTCTCTTCTCCCGACAGTGCCTCGTTCATCTGTGTGCAGATATCGGCAGGTTGTATCATCTGATTGGCCAGCGTACGGAACAATCGTGTAACCTGAGCCATAAACAGCGATGCGGGCACTCCCTTACCACTCACGTCGCCCACGCAGAAGTACAGTTTTTCGTCCTTAAGCAGATAGCCATACAGGTCGCCACCAACTTCCTTGGCAGGTGTCATCGATGCATACATGTCCAGTCCCTCGCGGTCGGGGAACACGCTGGGCAGCATACTCATCTGTATGCTACTGGCCACATTGAGCTCGCTCTCGATAGAGGCCTTCTGTGCTGTGGTCTCCTTGAGTTCTTCGATATATCGCACCAACGACTGCTGCATATTGCCAAACGAGTGGCTTAGCTGTCCTATCTCATCGTTACGCTGGAAGTCGGGCAGCTTGGTGTCAAACTGTCCTGAGGCGATGGTCTCGGCCTCCTTAGCCAAGCGGTGCAGCGGACTTAGCTCGCGGGTGATGATCTTAATGAAGAAGTACAGCATAAGTAGCAAGCCTACGAATACGATACCCATCACAGTGTGGCGCAGGCGGTCGAAACCGCCGAAGATATCGCTCTCGGGGCACACTATAGCCATGCTGCAGCCGGTCTTACCCAGCGGCTTGTAGAACACATAGCAGTCCTTATCGTCGATGGTCATACGCTTCATACCCTCCTCGCCGCGCTGCATGGCGTGGCCCAGTGCGGTCATAGCCGTGTCGGGAGTCTCCATAGTCTGGGTGAAGATAGTATGGCGGGTAATCTTGGTTGTATCGGGATGCACAAAATATGTTCCGCCTCGGCCTATCATGATACTATATGAGTTAGGATATGGCTTAACGGCCGAAATGGTGTGCGACAACCAGTTGAGCGAAAGGCTGGTATTGATCACGCCGATAAACTCGCCCTGCTTGTTCTTGATGGCCTGACAGTAGCTGGTCACCATCTCGTAGGTATTGGTTGGCGCATCCAGGTCCATATACGGCTCGGTCCAGCAGGGTTTATCCAGCAGTTGGGGCATCAGATACCAGTCCATAAAGAAGTACTGGTAGTAGTCGCTACCGCCCTGCAGAGTTCGTATTGAATCGCCCACATGCTTGGAATAGGCCGAGAAGTAGCGGCCGTATTGATTGAAGTAGTAAGGCTCGAATGCTATCGAACAGGTATAGAAATCGGGATTATTCAGCAGCATGCCATGGCTGTATACAAACATAGAGTCGGCCTTGTCGGGGTGTCGCTGTATCAGCCATTCGGTCATCTGTGTGGCCACCTCGGCACGATTCAAGATACCCTCTACGCGCAGCGATGTCTTGTCGAGTATCTGCGTGGCATGGCTGATGGCCTCCTGACGCACAGCCTCGCGCGACTGATAGAACAAGAAACCGAGAGCAGCAATAAAGATAAATGCGGCAAACATTACCACCCAGATACTAACCCTGACCGAGAGCTTGCGGCGGATATATGCAAGTATTTTGTTCATACGCGTGCCTCCTTACTTCTTGGGTATTAGTTCATCATAAGTTACCTCGCGGCTCAGCATGTGGTTCTGATACATCAATCGGCTGGCCAGGCGCACCATATCAGGGCGCAGGCGGAACTCACGTTTCTTCGACTCGCGGTCTATCTGCAATCGCAGCACCTCCTTCAGCATCAGCCGCTGCATTATGCGGTTGGTGGCAATATTCTCGCGGTCAACATACTGCATCACTATGTCGAGCGTTTCCTCAGGATGCTGTGCAGCCCACTCCCACCCCTTGCGGCTAGCCTGGGCAAACTTGAGGGCCTGTTCGCGATGCTTCTCGTAGTAGTCGCGCCTCATGTAAACACCATCCTCCTGCACATTGTAGCCGTGGTCGCAGAATCGGTACACGTTCTTATCCGTAACCTTTATTCCTGCCTGTATCAGCTGGTAATACTCGTTGTAGCTCATGGCCAGCGTGGCATCGAGCGCACCCGACACAAACAGGTTGACGTTCTGGGCAAAGCGTATAAACTCGTAGTTCAGGTGGTCCATGATGCTCATGCAGATGGCCAACTGTCCAAAGCCTACACTCCAGATGCCTACACGTGCGCCCTTATGCTTAAGCGGGTCCTCGTCCTTTGCAGCCACTATAACCATTGCATTGTTCATCGATGTCTGCAGGATGTTTACCAGTGGCATACCGTCGCCAACTATCTCTAGCGCCTGACATAGCTGCAACGTGGTGGCCTGACAACGGTTCTCGCGCAGACGGCTCATGGCCGGCTGAGTGGCTGATGGATGCACTATCTGCACCTTGATACCAGCCTCGCGATAAAATCCCTTAAATTCGGCCACATAGTAGCCGGCAAACTGTGCCTGAGCAGTCCACTGTGGAGTAAACACCAGTGGTGGAGCCTCTTGTGCAGATGCTGTAAGTGGTAATACGCTGCCGATGACAGCAAGGATGCCAGCAAGCATCCAACGTTTAGGTTTCATTAGATAAAGTTTTTAAATGCTTCGTCGTATTCAGGGCTATTAGCAAGGCGACCGTTCACGATACATACTAGTTCGATGTCGCCCTTGAAACAGAGTTTTTCATCGCTGGCGCGATAGATGGCTTGGTGGAACACATACTTTATCCCCTCCTTGGTCAGTCCAAGGCGCGATATGAACTCATCGTCGCATCGCAGGGGTGTCTTGTACTGCAGATTCATGCGCGCCACTACGGCATCAATGCCCTGCTCGTGCAGCGCGGCAAAGCTCACGCCCAGGCTACGCAGAAACAAGTGGCGGGTGTGCTCGGCATAGTGCAGATAGTTGGCATTGTTCACAATGCCCTCGATATCGCACTCGTAGTCGCGCACTTCCATTCGGGTTTCAAAAATATAGTTCATAGGTACTTTAGTATTTCGTTGAAATGTGTAATCTTTATCAGTCGCTTGTGCTCTATATCCTCTGAGTGCTCCAGTTGCCACGTTACGTGGAACGGTATGTGGATGGCCCAGGCACCGATGTTAAGCGCTGGTGCTATGTCGCTCTTAAGCGAGTTGCCCACCATCAGCAGTTGGTTGGGCATTATCTCCAGATGCTCGCACAGCTGTTGGAACTCGGTCTCGGTCTTGTTCGACGTTATCTCCACATGCGAAAAATATCGGCCCAGTCGGCTGCGGTGCAACTTGTTTTCCTGGTCCTGCAGTTCACCCTTGGTAAACACCACCAGCCGGTAAGGATAAGCCTGCAATCGCTGCAGAGTTTCCTCAACCTCAGGCAGCGGTGTGGCCGGCAGATGCAGCAGCGACTTGCTGTGAGCCAGCAGTTCCGATAGTTCCTTGTCGCTAAGATGGCTGCCACCCACGCGCAGGGCCGTCTCGATGATAGATATGGTGAAAGCCTTGCAGCCATAGCCCAAGTCGGCCATATTGCCCGATTCGGTCACGAACAGCTCGTGGGCCGGATCATCGCAATAAGGCGCAATCAAGCGGTAGAGATGTTTCTCTACTTCCTCGAAGTGCGACTGGCAGTCCCATAGAGTGTCGTCGGCATCGAATGCTATCACGCGCAGATTATGTACGTCTATCTTCATTTGCGGCAGTGCGGACAAGTTCCTTTTATCATATAGTTCGACGAGTGCTGCTCAAATCCCGCAGGCAACTTCACCTCGGGCATCTCTACCCCATCCAGACAGTACGTCTGCTGGCACTCCTCGCAGTAAAAGTGCGGGTGCAGGTCGTCGTCGTGGTCATCATGGTGACTATGACATAGCTCGTAGCGCGTGCCGTCGCCCATGCCCTCGATGGCGTGTACCAGGTGGTGCTCGCGAAACAGCGTGAGGGCGCGGAACACATTCGATTTGTCTATCGACTGTATCCTGTGCTCCAGCTCGGCCAGCGACTGCGGCTGGATAGACGAGGCCAACGCCTCGGCCACCACAATACGGTTGGCCGTGGGCTTAATGCCGTGCTCTTCCAGCAGTGTTACATAGTTCGTTTTGTCCATGATTAAATAGATTTCACGGGGCAAATTTAGCTAAAATTTTCGAGATTCCGAACAAATCGTGACAAAAATGTAAACAAATCAACAAAAATACCTATTTATCTTATTTGCATTGCTGGGCGGCTATGCGGCCGGAGACCATAATCTCTGTCAGAGCATTT
>ONGP01000038.1 GCA_900317405.1 uncultured Prevotella sp. | reverse complement strand
TGTACTACTTCTGTCTATGTAAATCTTTCAAAGAACTCTTTCTTAGTGTGCTATCGTTTTTGAGCGAAAGCGGGTGCAAAGGTACGACATTTTTTCTTTCCCACCAAACATTTTCCAAAAAAAATTCCCAAAAACATGAAAGTTTTCGGGAATGTTTACAATATTTGATATACACCTTATTAATATATATTATTCATATATCTCATCTATGTCATTTTCGGCTCCACTTTCGCCAAGCGATTCACCACTCAAAGGACATGGGTCAAAACCTGGCGGAAGATCAAAAACAGCGTCCTCGCTATACCCAAGTTTTGCATCTTTGTACACCTGTTGCATATAAAGAGCGAATATCGGTAGCGCTCCTGAAGCTCCCTGACCCATAGCCATAGAATTGAAATGGATATCACGATCATCGCCACCTACCCAACATGCATTTACCAAATTTGGGGTCAAGCCAACAAACCAAGCATCGCTATTATTATTAGTGGTACCCGTCTTACCAGCCAACTGTCCCTTAAGATTATACTTAAAACGCAAGCGACTTGCTGTACCTCCATCAACCACATTGCGGAGCATGTAAATCATCTTATGAGCACTCTCCTCACTAATCACCTCATTCATACGAGGCTGGAACTGGGCAATAACATTACCTTCGTTATCCTCGATTCTTGTAACATACATACAAGCTGCACGAATTCCGTGATTAACAAAAGCCGTATAAGCACTTGCCATTTCACCCACACTAATGTCGCATGGACCCAAACAGAGAGCCATTGAAGGATGAATATCCGGATTACGAATACCATACTCATGCAGCAGATCTACGAATGCCTGAGGATTAAGTTTACTCATAAGATAGGCAGAAATCCAGTTGTTTGACTGCTGAAGTCCCCACTTGAGAGTAACCATCTCGCCATATCTTGCGCGACTACCATTACGTGGTGTCCATGACTGACCAGCAACCACATAAGTCTGCTGAACGTTAGGAGCTTCATCACATGGGGAGAATCCATTCTCCATAGCAAGAGAATATAGATAAGGTTTAATAGTAGAACCAACCTGGCGTCTACCCTCCATCACCATATCATATGCGAAGTGCTCATAATTAAGTCCGCCCACATAAGCCTTTACATAACCATTCTGAGGGCAGACGCTTACAAAACCAGTACGCAGGAAAGATTTGTAATATTTAATCGAATCAAGAGGAGTCATCGTTGTATCCACTTCGCCATGATATGTGAATACAGACATCTTAGTCTTAGTGCGGAAAGATTTTTGTATTTCACTATCAGATGCCCCACTCTCTTTCAGAACACGATATCGCTCACACTGACGGATAGAACGATTCAAGATCTGCTCAACCTGACTCTTCGACAGATTCGAAGAATATGGTGCATTTGTCTTGTGAGCAATCTCCTTATCAAAGGCTGGCTGAAGGTATTTTACCACATGCTGATAAGCAGCTTTTTCAGCATACTCCTGCATACGAGAATCAATAGTGGTATAGACTTTCAAACCATCGGTATATATGTTGTAGTAATTACCATCGCGCTTCTTGTTTTTATTACACCAACCGTACAAAGGGTCTGATTCCCAATTGATTGAATCATTTATAAACTTCGCCATATTCCACGAAGGATAGTTTTCGCGGACAGGTTTCTTTGCAGTCATATACTGACGCAGATACTCACGGAAGTACTGAGCCAAGCCCTCCTTATGGTCTGCCACATGGAACTTAAGCGTAAGTGGTTCTGCACTATACTTCTCATACTCAGCATCAGTCAGATATCCAGCTTTCACCATCTGCGCAAGAACAACATTTCGGCGATCACGGCTACGTTCTGGATTACGAACAGGGTTGAAATATGATGGGTTTTTACAGAGACCAACAAGAGTGGCCGACTCTGTAATGGTCAGATCTTTAGGATCCTTACTGAAATACGTATTAGATGCAGTTTTGATACCCACAGCATTATGCAGGAAGTCAAAATAATTCAGATACATCGTCAGTATCTCATCTTTTGTATAGTTACGCTCTAGTTTAACAGCGATAACCCACTCTATAGGTTTCTGCAACAGTCGCTCGATAGTAGAATGAGCCTGTTCAGAATACAGCTGTTTAGCCAACTGCTGAGTAATAGTTGAACCACCACCAGCACTCTTCTGCCCTAACACACCGCGCTTAACAATAGCACGACCTAAAGCAATAAAATCGATACCAGAGTGCTCGTAGAAGCGTACATCCTCAGTAGCCACCAAGGCATGAATCAACGATGGTGCGATCTTATTATAATCCACCATCACACGGTTTTCGCGATTGTAATTCCAAGTTCCCAGCAATTTTCCGTCAGAAGAATAAATCTGAGTAGCAAATCTACTGATAGGATTCTGGAGGTCTTCGATAGGAGGCATATAACCGATATAACCCTTGTCGATGGCATAAAACGAACCAGCGACAGCCAGCACGGTTATGGTCAATAATGTCCATAGAAAATAGACAAATAGCTTTCTCATATTCTAATTTTGGTTACTTTTTGCTGCAAAATTACTATTTTCTTTCAAAATACGGCACGGAAATCAGAAATATTGTGTAATTTTGTGCCGAGAAAATAAAAATAGGCAATGAAAAAGCATAATTTCGTAACAATTGCCGATCTCACACGAGAGAAGATTCTCTACATGATTGAGATGGCAGAAGAGTTCGAGAAGCACCCCAACCGTGAGTTGCTTAAGGGTAAAGTTGTCGCCACCCTTTTCTTCGAACCATCAACCCGAACCCGACTAAGTTTTGAAACCGCAGCCAACCGATTAGGAGCCCGCGTCATTGGATTTGCCGATCCAAAGATTACCAGCGGAACTAAAGGAGAAACTCTTAAGGATACCATTCTGATGGTTTCTAACTATGCCGATGTGATTGTGATGCGTCATTATATCGAAGGAGCTGCAGAATATGCATCCGAAGTTGCTCCCATCCCCATCGTAAATGCCGGCGATGGAGCACATCAGCACCCTTCGCAGTGTATGCTCGACCTATATTCTATATATAAGACACAGGGCACGCTCGACAACCTTAATATATATATGGTGGGAGATTTGAAATATGGTCGCACCGTTCACTCACTCCTGATGGCGATGCGTCACTTCAACCCAACTTTCCACTTTGTAGCACCTAAGGAACTTGCTATGCCAAAGGAATACAAGTTATATTGCGATGAGCATGGTATTAAGTATCAGGAGCATACAGCATTCAACGAGAAGGTAATTGCCGATGCCGATATTCTATATATGACACGCGTTCAAAAGGAGCGTTTCTCTGACCTGATGGAATATGAGCGAGTAAAGAATGTATATGTGCTTAACAACGATCTGCTTAAGAGCGCTAAGCCCAATATGAAGATTCTGCACCCTCTGCCACGTGTAAACGAGATCGCATACGAGGTTGATGACAACCCACACGCCTACTACATCCAGCAAGCCGGCAACGGGCTATTTGCCCGCGAGGCTATTTTCTGCGATGTGCTTGGCATAAGTCTCGACGAAGTTAAAAACGACAAAACCATTATCATATGAACAAGAAAGAACGCTTAGTTGCCGCCATCCAGAACGGCACAGTGATTGATCATATTCCTACCGAGAAAACCTATCAGGTTGCCAGTCTGCTGGGCCTCTTCACCCTGAAGACTCCTGTCACAATCGGATTCAACTACCCTTCTAAGAAGGTTGGTTCTAAAGGTATCATCAAGGTTAGCGACAAGTTCTTTACCGATGCCGAGATTTCGCGCCTTTCTGTAGTTGCGCCAAATGTTATTCTTAGCATCATCCGCGACTACGAGGTGGTAGAGAAGCGAAACGTTGTTACCCCTGCAGAAATCAAGGGCATCGTAAAATGCAACAATCCAAAGTGCATCACCAACAACGAGCCGATGGCAACCCACTTCCACGTTGCAAATGGTATACTTACATGTCATTACTGCGAGAAAGAACAAGATATCAACAAAGTAGAGCTTTGTTAAGTAACAATTTAGAGTTGACAGCTTATTTTAAACCCAATAAACAAAACAATGAACAGAGACAACACAATCTTTGAGTTGATTGAGAAAGAGCATCAGCGCCAGTTGAAAGGCATTGAGCTGATTGCTAGTGAGAACTTCGTAAGCGACCAGGTGATGGAAGCCATGGGATCTTACCTTACCAACAAGTATGCCGAGGGTTATCCTGGCCACCGTTACTATGGTGGTTGCCAGGTAGTCGACGAGGTTGAGCAGCTTGCTATCGACCGCGTTTGCAAACTTTTCGGTGCTGAGTATGCCAACGTTCAGCCACACTCTGGCGCACAGGCTAACGCAGCAGTACTGTTGGCAGTACTGAAACCAGGCGACACCTTCATGGGTCTGAACCTTGACCATGGTGGCCACCTTTCACACGGTTCACACGTCAACACCTCTGGTATTATCTACAATCCAATCGGCTACAACCTGAATAAGGAGACCGGTCGTGTAGATTATGACGAGATGGAGCAGTTGGCCCTCGAGCACAAGCCAAAGCTGATTATCGGTGGTGGTAGTGCTTACAGCCGTGAGTGGGATTACAAGCGTATGCGTGAGATTGCCGATAAGGTTGGTGCACTGCTGATGATCGATATGGCTCACCCCGCAGGTCTGATTGCAGCAGGTCTGCTCGACAACCCTGTTAAGTATGCTCACATCGTAACTTCTACTACCCACAAGACTCTTCGTGGTCCTCGTGGTGGTATTATCCTGATGGGTAAGGATTTCGAGAATCCTTGGGGCCTAAAGACACCAAAGGGTGTAACCAAGATGATGAGTCAGTTGCTTAACTCTGCAGTATTCCCTGGTCAGCAGGGTGGTCCTCTCGAGCACGTTATCGCCGCTAAGGCTGTTGCATTCGGCGAGGCTCTGCAGCCAGAGTTCAAGGAGTGGGCTAAGCAGGTACAGAAGAACGCTAAGGTTTTGGCCGACGAGCTGGTTAAGCGCGGTTTCGGCATCGTAAGTGGTGGTACCGATAACCACTCTATGCTGGTTGACCTTCGTTCTAAGTATCCCGATCTTACTGGTAAGGTTGCAGAGAACGCTCTTGTTGCTGCTGATATTACAGTCAACAAGAACATGGTTCCATTCGATAGCCGCAGCGCATTCCAGACATCGGGTATCCGTCTCGGAACTCCTGCTATCACCACACGTGGTGCTAAGGAGGATTTGATGGTTCAGATTGCAGCTTGGATCGAGGAAGTGCTGAATGATCCTGAGAACGAACAGGAAATTGCTTCTGTTCGCGCTCGTGTTAATGAGAAGATGAAGGAATATCCACTCTTCGCTTATTAATAAAATAAAGCCCCTGCCAATCGGCAGGGGTTTATTTTTTACTTGAGATTAGCGTTGAAATGATCTATCGCCTGACGGAATAAATGATTCCTTGTGTTTCCACCAAAAATACTATGATTTCTATTTGTGTAAACTAACTGACGGAAATCCTTATCAGCCTGAACCAGCGCTTCTACATATTCTGCCGTATTCTGATAATGCACATTATCATCGGCCAGTCCGTGACATATAAGCAGTGCTCCATGCAACTGCGATGCTCGTGCTATCGGGTTCACGTCGTCATATCCGCTAGCATTCTCCTTTGGAGTACGCATATATCTTTCGGTGTAGATAGAATCATAATAGCGCCAACAAGTTGGAGGAGCGATAGCTACACCAGCTTTGAATACAGGGCGACCTTCCGACATCGACATCAGCGTGTTCCATCCGCCGTAGCTCCATCCCCAGATACCGATTCGCTCTTTGTCCACATAGTTCTGTTTACCCAGCCAGATAGCCGTCTCCACCTGGTCGCGAGCCTCAAGTTCGCCTAGTCGCAGATAGGTGCACTTCTCAAACTCAGCGCCACGGCCGCCTGTTCCGCGATTATCTACACATACACAGATGTAACCCTGCTCACAGAGATATTGCTCAAGTATAGCACCATTTCCGTTCATACCTATGCCCCACTGGTTCAGTACCTGCTGACTGCCTGGGCCGCCATACTGATACATTATCACAGGATACTTCTTCGACGCATCAAAATCAGCAGGCTTTACCATCCAGCCGTTCAGCACCACGCCCTCGGATGTTGTAAACTGGAACATTTCCTTCTTACCCAGATCATATCCAGCCAACTTCTGCTTCAAGTCATGATTGTCTATCAGTGTGGTCAGCACCTTACCGTTGTTCTGACAGATGGTATACTCAGCAGGATTGTTGATGTCGCTCCAGATATTGATGAAGTACTTGTAGTTCTTGCTGAATATAGCGCTGTTCACACCAGCCTTTGGTGTCAGCACCTCTATCTTTCCGTTCTGATGAGCTACCATCACCTGCTGCTCGGTAGCGCCATTTGGATTTGCAGCAAAATATGTATCGCCAGACTTCTCATCGAAACCATACACAGCCTTTACCACATATTTTTCGTTTACTATCTGTCGCAGCTGCTGACCGTTCAGATTGTAGAGATACAGATGATTGTAGCCATCGCGCTCGCTGGGCAGCAGTATATTGTTGGCCGTAATCTGGATATCATCCAGCACCTCTTCCTTGATATACTTATCCACCTTGTCCTCGATAGCCAACTTACATACTGTCGACAGCGGATTGGCCATATAAATACGCAGAACATCCTGATGACGATTCATTGTAAAGATAGCTATCTTAGCAGGATCGCTCGTAGCCTTTATGCGGGGGATATAACCCTCGGCATCCAGAGGCACGTCGATTTTACGAGTCTGATGACTCTTGATATCATAGCTCCACACGCTAACCTTAGAGTTAACCTGTCCTGGTACGGGATACTTATAAGTATAGTCACCAGGATATTCGGCAAACTCAGTGCGCTCTGGCTTCAGGCCCTTAAACAGCTGCATAGAGTACTGCTTAACCGCACTCTCATCGTAACGGATCCAGATAATCTGTTTAGAATCAGCCGAGAACACCATCGATGAGTTTGTAGAGAATTCCTCCTCGTACACCCAGTCGGGGATACCATTGATTATCTCGTTACACTTGCCGTCCTTAGTCACCTGACTCTCAGCATTGTCGTACAGCAACTTAACCAGCCAGATATTATTGTCGCGCACAAAAGCTATCTGATTACCATCGGGCGAGAATACAGGCGTCTGCTGCGGCCCACCATCACTCAGTGGTTCCATTTTGTTGTTGCGGATGCTAT
Source organism: uncultured Prevotella sp. (assembly GCA_900317405.1). Classification (GTDB taxonomy): domain Bacteria; phylum Bacteroidota; class Bacteroidia; order Bacteroidales; family Bacteroidaceae; genus Prevotella. The sequence goes on along the minus strand of ONGP01000038.1, from coordinate 20,859 downwards.
ATATATAATAGGTGGCGGTAAACGAGCGGCGATAGATAGCTTTCGTGTTTGTCTGGATCAGAATCCTGCTGCCGTCAGGACTCAGAATATATCCATCCACACTCTTTACCTCAGCCCCGCGAGCAGTAGCAGCATCAAACAGCACTCCTACCTGCTTACCTGTACGGAACGAGTAAGTTACAATCCTTTTACCATCATCGCTTATCTGCGCGTAAGTCTCACCATCAGCCATTGGTCGCACTGCGCTCATCGACTGACTACGAAATTCTCCACTTGTTATTCCCTTAAGCGTAAGCTTCTCACCAGCCAGAGCCGATAAAGCCAACGTAAGCGACAATCCAAGCGAGAAAAGTCTCAATTTCTTCATATTTTTATCGTATTTATTGTTTCAGCTTGCAAAGATAGCGTTTTTTTCGTTAACTTTGCACACTGATGGATTTAAATAAAGTGAATACGCCCTATTATAACGACTACGGCACGTGGATTCGCCGTCAGTTTCCCTATCGTGTGCAGAAGATTTCGATCGATGCTGGTTTTACTTGTCCCAATCGCGACGGCAGGATTTCTACAGGTGGTTGCATCTATTGCGACAACCGAACTTTTAACCCTTCCTACTGTCAGCGTCGACACTCTGTGACTGAGCAGCTCGAAGAGGGCAAACGATTCTTCGCCCACAAATATCCCGATATGAAATATCTGGCTTATTTCCAGGCGTTCACCAACACCTATGCCCCACTCGCTCAGCTCAAGTTGCTCTACGAAGAGGCACTCAGCGTGCCAGATATCGTAGGTATCGTCATCGGTACGCGTCCTGATTGTATGCCTGATGAGTTGCTAGATTATCTGGCCGAACTCAACGAGCAAACCTTCGTACTGGTAGAATACGGCGTAGAGAGCACTAACGACGAAACCCTTCTGCGCATAAATCGCGGTCACACATTCCAACAGTCGTGCGATGCCATCGAGCGCACCCATCAGCGCGGCTTGCTCACAGGCGCACATATCATATTAGGCCTGCCTGGCGAAGATGCCGACGAAAGTCTGCGCCAAGCACCCGTCATCTCCGGATTGTCCATCGACATACTGAAGATTCACCAGATGCAAATAATCCGCGGAACCCGTCTGGCCGAGCTCTATGCAGCCAAGCCGTTCCACATTTATACCGTCGATGAGTATATCCGCCTGATAGCCGAATACATACAGCGACTCCGGCCCGATATGGTATTAGAGCGTTTCGTTTCGCAATCGCCCAAGGATCTGCTCATCGCGCCTCATTGGGGACTAAAAAACTATGAGTTTACCAATCTCTTGGCAAACCATCTTCGCGCCCACAACATCCGTCAGGGTCAGTTCTTTCTAAAATCTGTGTAATTGTTATTGCGCAGCATCTGGTCCAGTGTCAGATTTGCGTTCTTCTTCATGTATCGCTCCACCATACGGGTATAGAGGGTATTAAACACCTGCTTGCCCAACGCCTGGTTTACCACCCAGAGTATCTTTCCGATATGAGTGTCGCGTTCCTGCTGGCTCAGTGCCCTATCTTGAGGCATAGGATACATGCTAAGCAGATAGAATCCTATACAGTCGGGCACTATATAGTGGCGATTCATCGACTCAAGCTGACTCTTGGAATATCCATACTGCGGTTTCTGGTATAGTGGATAGTCGCTACCCAGATACTTGTCCAGACAGATACCTATCGAGTTGTTACCCACTATCACGCTCTGGTCCAGCGAACCTATCTGGGCATAAACCTCAGGTATCTCTATTCCCGGAATCTTCTCCTTCAGATACTTGAATCCTACGGTCAGGTCAGAGTTGATATCATCCATATTGGCATACTGCTGCTCAGCCTCGTTTATCAGTATCTGTAGCGTTGAGTCTTGATAAAAACGCAGGAACTTGGTGTTAATCTGCTGATCGTCAACCTTACCGATACGCAACACATCCTCTATCAGCGTGCGGGTTTGCATCGGATACATAGTATTCATCTGTTGCAGAGCCGAGAAATCGCCCGTGGTGAGATAGAGACTCTGGATACGATCATAGCGGTCAACGACAACTTTGGCGTCATCTTCCGCCATAAATTGCCATTCACAACTGATGCATCCAAACATCACTATCAGTAGGAAATAATATACCTTATGCACTGGCTGCTATCTATGAATACTATATGTATGTTAAAAAAATCGATGCAAATATACTAAAAAGTATTTTAAAAACCAAATTTTAACCTAAAAAGTTTAAATAAAAGTATAAAATACTGCACATTTTTGTTTATTTGTGTAAAAATTCGGCCTCATTTGGATGATTTTAAGTACTTTTGTAGCCTACTATAACAAATTCATCACGATGAACAGAATTATCATTACGGCCCTCGCGGCCCTACTCTCATCTGCAGCTTTTGCTCAGCAGAATATTACCGTCAGCGTAACCAATCCTTTGGCTACCGATCGCACAGACCAGCCCGTAGTTATTTCGCTTGCCGATTATGGCGAAGTGCGTCGTGCTATCGTTACTTGCGATGGCACCGAGATACCTTGCCAACTAGACGATCTAGACCAGGACGAAGTCTTCGACGAGCTCTGTTTTCTGGTTGATCTCAAGAGCAAACAGCACAAGGATTTCAGCGTAGAGCTTTTTAACGACGAGTGCGACGAGCCTGCCCGTTATCCCGCTCGCGTTTATGCCGATATGCTTCTGCGCAATGATAAGGTAAAGCAGAAGAACAAGCACAACAACTTCATCGAGTCTATCACAGCCCGCGGCGATTGTGCCGACTCTTATCACATTCAGCACCATCATGGTGTAGATTTCGAGAGCGAGCTCAACGCCATCCGCATCTACTTCGACAAGCGCCAGACGCTCGACCTGTATGGCAAGTTCCATAAGCGACTTGAGCTCGAGGCTACACAGTTCTATACATCACCCGAACAGAAGGCCCAGGGCTATGGCGACGATGTGCTTTGGGTAGGAAACACCTTCGGACTTGGCGCATTTCGCGGATGGGACGGTCAGCAGCCCACGATGATCGATCCCGTTTCCAGCCGCACTCAGCGCATCATCTCTTATGGTCCACTGCGCACCATTGTCGAACTAGTGGATCGTGGTTGGCGCCATTCTGCCGGCAAACCTGCCCTTAATCTCACTATCCGCTATATCCAGTATGCCGGCCATCGCGACACCGATGTCGAAGTATACTTCACCAAGAAGCACGTCGACATCAGCCGATACCAGTTCTCTACCGGCATTATCGATGTAAAAGGCTCTACCGAGTTTAGCGATAAGAAAGGTCTGCGCGGCTGTTGGGGCAGCGATTTCCCCACTGGCGACACCATCAACACCAAGCGCGAAACCGTTGGTCTTGGCATTCTTATCCCTCAGAAAAACATTGTGAAAGAAGTTGCTGCTGGCAAGGACCGCAACATGAGCGGCGGAAACTATGCCTTCGTAGTTGGCACAGATAGCAATGTGCTGAAGTACAAGGTTACCTATACTTCGGCCAACGAATCTTTCGGCTATCACTCAGCTAATGATTGGTTTGCCTACCTCCGCCAGTGGCGCCATGAGGTAGAGCATCCCGTAAAGATTACTGTGGCAAAGCGCTAAACAGCTTTCGGCCTTTAGCATAATACTGCCAGAGCAGAGAGAAATCCTTTTGCTCTGGTATTTTTTCGGCCTTGCGCTGAGCCTGGATTTCGCGGCGATCGGCCTCAAAATCCTTCTTCCATTTCTTAAATGCACGGCGAGCACGATATATAGCCTTGAAATCTCCCCAGTTGCGGTTCAGTATCAGCATCTCCCACGCAGCCAGATAGTCCAGCGCCCAGCGCCAACGCATCACGCGGCCTAACTCTTCGTCAGGCAGACACTTGTACAGCATCGTCAGATTATTGCGGAAGTTCAAGAATGTCTTCATCGGATTGCCCTTTGGCAGCGTTCCGCCACCTACGTGAAATGCTCTGCTGTCAGGTATGCACACTATTCTGCGCCCCTTTATTCTCAGTCGCCAGCACATGTCTATCTCCTCGTTGTGGGCAAAGAATCTTGCGTCCAGCCCCTTCACGTCCCAATAATCCTTAGCGCGAATCATCAGTGCAGCACCTGTGGCCCACAATATATCGGCCACATCGTCATACTGTCCGTTGTCGGCTTCCACCGTCTCGAATATTCGTCCTCGGCAGAATGGGTATCCGAATGCATCCAGATATCCCCCACTCGCTCCAGCATACTCAAACTGGTCTTTGTCGAATATCGACAACAGCTTGGGCTGACATGCTGCCACATCCTGATGAGCGTCCAGATACTCTATCATAGGCGTCAACCAATGGTGCGTCACCTCTATGTCCGAGTTCAGCAGCAGATAGTATTCGGCCTCAATCTGTGCCAGCGCCTTGTTATATCCTTCGGCAAATCCCCAGTTCTTGTCCAGCACTATCAGCTTCACCTCGGGATAATGATTGCGCATAAACTCCAGCGAGTCGTCGGTCGAAGCATTGTCAGCCACATATACCGTAGCCTCGTCACGAGAGTATTGCATCACCGATGGCAGATACTTCTCCAGCATCTTCCTTCCGTTCCAGTTCAGTATCACTATTGCTACCTTATCCATATCACGCGCGCGTACATTATTATATAAGAACACATTTTAGCGACTCCTTGTCGTGAGTCATCTCGCCCAACTTCACGTTTATCAGCTGATTATCAAACTCTGGGTTAGCATCCTTGGCCGACAGTTCTACACGGATATAGTTCTTGGTGAATCCGTGCATCGCTCTGCCTCGTGTTGCCTTTTCAAACAACACTTCGGCCTCCTGCCCCATGTGGCGCTCGTAGAATGCGTGAGTCTTCTTGTCGCTCAGTTCCAGCAGTCGCTTCACTCTCTGCTTCTTGTCCTTCTCGCTCACCACGTATGGTATGCTCAGTGCCGATGTCCCAGGGCGCTCAGAATATGGGAACACGTGCAGCTGGGTTACGTCCAGACTGTCCAGGAACTCGTATGTCTCCTCGAAACACTCAGGCGTCTCGCCTCTACAACCCACCATCACGTCAACTCCGATAAACGCATCAGGCATCAACTCCTTTATGCGGTGAATCTTGTCGGCAAAAAGTTCGCGGTCATAGTGGCGATGCATCAGTTTCAGCACCGTATTGCTTCCGCTCTGCAGTGGTATGTGGAAGTGTGGCATAAATGCGCGACTCTTTGCGCAGAACTCTATGAGCTCATCCGATATCAGATCGGGCTCGAGTGAGCTGATGCGGTAACGCTTGATAGCCTCTATCCCGTCAAGTGCCTTAACCAGGTCGATGAATTTCTCGCCTGTGGTCTTACCGAAATCACCGATGTTCACACCCGTCAGTACTATCTCCTTTCCGCCTTCGGCAGCAGCCTCTTCGGCCTGAGCCACCAGCGATGCAATAGTTGGATTGCGCGAGAAACCGCGAGCGTATGGTATCGTGCAGTATGTGCAGAAGTAGTCGCAACCATCCTGCACTTTCAGGAAGTAGCGGGTGCGATTGCCTCGCGAACAGCTTGGCGCAAAGCTCTTGATATCCTTGGTCTTTTCGCGGAAATATTTGGCAGAACCAGCATCTGTGGCGTTATCGCCCCAGGCATCCGACAGAAACTGTACCAGATTAGCCTTCTCGTTCGAGCCCAGCACCAGGCTCACTCCTTCTATCTTAGCCACTTCGTCGGCCTCCAGCTGCGCATAGCAACCAGTCACCACCACGAAGCTTCCCGGATTCTCTCTCACCAATCGGTGTATAGCCTGACGGCATTTCTTGTCGGCCACCTCAGTAACCGAACAAGTATTGATCAAGCAGATGTCAGCCTTCTCCCCTTTCTGGGCTGTAGTCACGCCCAAGTCCTGAAGCATCTTGCCAAAGGTAGATGTTTCTGAGAAGTTCAACTTACATCCTAGTGTAAAATAGGCAGCTTTTTTGCCCTGAAATGCCGACGTATCTATCATATATAAAATAGGTGTATTGTTATCGGGCACAAAGGTACTACTTTTTTTGCAAAAAACATCGATTTTGAGTGATATTTATCAAGCGTGAAGTTTTTACACTAAATTTAACATTTCGTAAGTTGCTGATTTTCAGCGCTTTGCAAAAAAGTTACAAAATCACCCTAAAAAAAATCGAAAAAAATGATACGTTGTATTAAAATAATGCTTAACTTTGCAGCGTTTTAATAAACAAATGATTGTTTTACAGATTTAAAAAGCTTAGAAAAAATGAAAAAATTGGTATTTATGTTCGTAGCAGTTGCTGCTATTTCTTTCGCATCATGTGGTAACAAGGCTCAGGCTCCTGTACAGGACACTGACTCTATCGCTGAGGTAGTTGATACCGTTGCTGACAGCCTCGCTGCTGACACCGCTGCTGTTGACACTGCTGCTGTAGCTCAGTAATTCACGAACGAATTGAGAGAAAAAGACCGTTGGACGATAGTTCAGCGGTCTTATTTTTTTGCCCGTACCGTAACCATTAAGATAATTTAACCAGCAAACCTGCAACATTTTCCATACCTCATGCGTATATATAAGTAACAAATGACAGATTTTGATACATAATCCGCGGAACAGTCATGGGTCGCAGCGATTGCGACCTGTGATTTTCTAAAGAGAAATTACTTCAAGAAACTAAATATATATATATAAGTATGAAGAAACTAACATTAGTATCCCTCTTTGCTTTGTGCTCACTTAGCAGCGCAATGGCTCAGACCAAGGCCGACTCACTCAGAGCCGACAGTATTTTTAAGTCACTCGAACTTCAGGGCGTAGAGATTGTAAAGCAGAAAGCGCTGGTAAAGTCCGACATCGACAAGATCACCTATAACATCGAGGACGATCCCGATTCTAAGTCGAACTCTACCCTCGAGATGCTGCGCAAGGTGCCGATGGTAACGGTCGACGGCGAGGACAAGATTCAGGTCAACGGCTCCAGCTCGTTTAAAATCTACGTAAACAGCAAGCCCAACCAAATGATGAGCAACAATCCCAGCGAGGTGCTCAAGAGCATGCCCGCCAGCAGCATCAAGCGCATCGAGGTCATCACCAATCCCGGACCTAAGTACGATGCCGAAGGCGTAGGTGGTATTCTCAACATCATCACCCACGGCAAGAGCATCGAGGGATACACCGCTACATTCAATGCTAACGCAAGTAATCAGGGACTTGGCGGCGGAGCTTACACCACCATCAAGAGCGGCAAACTCACCATGAGCGCCAACTTTGACTACAGCTATTACGACCGTCCCACCACCTATTCGGGCAGCACTCGCAAGACCTTGAGCAACATCAGCTCTTCGTCGTCCGACATAGAGAGTTTTGGCTCAACCGATTATCACGGCGACTCTAAGTACGGCTCTATCGAGGCCAGCTACGAGATTGACACGCTGCGACTCCTTACGGCCTCGTTCGATCTGTATGGCGGCAGCAGCAAGGGTAGCGGCTCGACTTCAGTCCTGGCCACATCGCCGCTCAACGGCAATCATCTGTATAGCTACAACACCCTGCGCCATTCCAAGAGCAGCTACGCATATATCGATGGCGGCATCGACTATCAGCGCACATTCTCGGTCGAAGACCGACTGTTCACGCTGTCGTATAAGATAGGTAGCGAGCCCGATGCCAGCGACTCTTACACCGACTATGCCGACCTGCGTGCGGCCGATGGTTGGGAGAAATTCCTCGACCGACTTAAGAGTCAGCACAACGATGGTAGCGAGAATACCATCGAGCATACTTTCCAGATAGACTACACCACCCCATTTGCCAAGCATCACACCATCGAGACTGGATTGAAGTACATCCTGCGCAACAACACTTCTGAAGACGATCGCTACGAGCTAGACGTGCTTGATAGCGAGCACTCATCACACTACAAGCATCGTAACGACATCCTTGCTGCCTATCTGGGCTACGGACTGAAGATTAAGAAATTCTCTGGCCGACTGGGATTGCGCTACGAGCACACACTGCAGGACGTAGAGTATAAGTTGGGCCCTGGTGCCGACTTCAAGCAACACTTCAACGACTTTGTGCCATCGGCCAGTCTGGGCTATAAACTCGGTCAGACCACCAACCTGCGATTGGGCTACAATATGCGTATATATCGCCCAGGCATCTGGTATCTTAACCCCTATCTCGACGACTCTACCCCAAACAACATCAGTCAGGGTAACCCCAACCTAAGCAGCGAGAAGAGTCACACTATCAGCCTGAATTTCAGCAAGTTCACTCCTAAGTTCAACATCAGTCTTAGCCCTCAGTACACGTTTACCAACAACAGCATCGAGAACGTGGTAAAGATGATGCGCGACACCGATATCCCAGGACTTAAGCACCCCACGGGCATGGATGTGCTCTACACCAGCTACGAAAATATCGGCCGCAGTCAGAGCTTCCACTTCAGCTCATACATCAACTGGAATGCCAGCAAGAATACCCGCGTGTATATGAACAGCCGAGTGTCGTATACCGATATGGACGATGGCGGAACGATGTCGAATTGTGGTTGGACTCTCTTTGCCTACGGTGGCGCCCAGCAGACGTTGCCTAAGAATTGGAACATTTCGTGCAACCTTTATGCCTATACCCCCAGCATCATGCTTCAGGGTCGCGGCAGTAGCTATAGCAACTACACCATTTCCGTACAGAAGTCGTGGATGAAGAAGCGCCTCAACCTCACGCTTTCGGCATCAAACTTCCTGAAGAAGTACAAGACGTTCGACTATCGCACCACTGATACATACTTCGAGGCAGCCAACTGGTCAAGGAATGTAGCCCAGCGATTCACCCTCACAGTAAGCTATCGTATAGGTGAACTTAAGGCTAGCGTGCGCAAGGCCGAGCGTTCTATCAGCAACGATGATGTTAAGAGCGGCGGCGGCAACAGCGGAGGTAGCCAAGGCGGTTCAAACTAAAACAAAAAACAGGTCGCACTACTCAGTGCGGCCTGTCATTTTTTCTAGATTTAATCTCTCATTTAGTTGTTTAAGTAACTCCTGCGGTTTGATGGATAAACCGCGCGTTGGTATTTCGTATGGGGCACCTGGGCTTAACTCGTAACCCATGCGTGTCTCTCGGGTATCATCCAGATAGTCATCAGTGCGATAGTTCTCGTGCGACTGCTTGTAATGTATACCTATCAGGTATTGGCCCTTGTAAGTGATGGGGTAGAAGTCTTCTACATCGCGGAAGCAGACGGTCCACTGGTATTTGCTGTGAACCATCACACACTCGTCGTTGATAGTGATGCGATGCCAACCCGAGACAATTTCGTAACCCAATCTGAACATAGCGAATGCAGACGCTCCACAAACGAATCCCACACCACCTCCATAATAGATAGCAAAGTACACCAAAGCACCAATCAATGGAATGGTTAACAGTACAGCCATTGCTGGCACCTTTTTAGAGTAATTGATTTTTATTTCTATCATATTTTCTTTAGTTTTTTAAGTATTATTCATCGCGATATTCCAGTATGTCGCCGGGCTGGCAGCCTAGTTCGCGGCAGATGGCTTCGAGAGTGGAGAAGCGTACGGCTTTGGCTTTGCCAGTCTTAAGTATTGAGAGATTTGCGAGGGTTAGACCCACTCGCTCGGCCAACTCGCTAAGCGACATTTTGCGCTTGGCCATCTCTACATCCAGGTTTACTATAATCTGTCCCATAGGCTAATTAAATAGTAAGTTCTTGTTCTTCTTTCAGCTTCATACCGATAGCAAATGCCTCGGCCATGATGAGGATGAAAATGCCTTCAGAGATAAATCCGATAGCATCAGCCCATAATTCCCATAGGTTTTCAATATCAGGCGACATGATGACAAACATGACGACCGTAGGTACAACGAATGAAGCGCACAAAACAGGCAAAAGTGTAAAGATATACTAACAGACATATTAACACTATCATTATGCCAAACCCACCAAAAAAAGTTGATGGTTCAGTCTCGTTTGCGCCATCTTCCCAGCCTTTATGGAACTCGTCTGCACAACCTATAATCGTCATTACAAAGCTGGCGATCATCAACACCAGCATCAATACACACAAAATGTTAAGTTTCTTTTTCATATTGTTTATCGTTTTTATTGATTAATTTATCGAATTTCGATATGCAAAAGTATATATTTTCCAAATACCAACCAAATAAAAACGATAAAAGTTTATCGAATTTCGATATATTTAACATTTGGATACAATAATGGGCCGCATTTTCTGCGACCCATATTGTTGTGGATATTACTTTTTGCGATAGATGAAGCTGCCGATGGCCAGGATGATGACCAGGATGGTGGCGATGTAGGCCCAGACGTGAGTGACGCGCGAGGAGGCTGAGATGATGTAGTCGTGAGGCAGCAGACGCTCGCCTGAGAATCGGTAGCTGATCACGTTGCCGTCGACCTTGCCCATACCGCCATCTATCACTCGACCAGGCATAACCAAATTTAGCTGCGGCTTCATCCACATCAGATATTTAAGACTCATATATTGATGATCCAGAATCCTATCCCAATGACGATCCTCGCTGAATAGCGGCTCGAAAGCATCGGTGTGATAGTAGTCCTTGAGAATCTTGGCTACCTGTTCGGGCTCGTCGAATATCTTCATATTGGCTACGGCCGGCGACATTAAGAGAGAGTCTTTGTTGGCAAGGAACTGCCCCCTGCCTACAGGCGGATTCTTGATATCCTTCCAGAATCTTTTTACTATGTAGGTATAAATGTAGTCGAAGGTGTTGGCGTTCATCCACTTGCTTATCTGCGACTCGATGCCATCGAGCAGCTCCTTCTGCTCAGAGCCCGTCAGGTCTTCGGCCAGATTGGGCTGGCCAGTGAACCAATACGATGCGGTATCGGCACTAACAAACCGATCGAGCGGAATGGGGAACAGCTGCTGAATATTGGTGAGGGTATAGGTCTCGGTGTAGACGTAGTCGGTATAAAACCACTTGAAGTGCTTATCGAGCGAAGCTGTGGCCTTGAACAGATGTTTGACCACCTTGGTGAGCGAGTCGCTCATCTCGGCCACCGAACCGAAGTGGCGCTTGGTGTGCATCAGGATATGGCTGCGCACATAACTATTAGGAAACACCTTTTGCAGACTGTCCCACTGTGCTTCGGTAATCGGACAGACGTGGCGGGTGCTGTCGCCCATTACCGACCATGTGCGCTCCCAATCGGAACCGAAGTGCAGGCCATCGTTATCGATAGATTGATCGACAGGAGCCATTACGGCTTGAGGATTAGGATGAAAACTCATCTCGCGGCTGCAAGTGCCATCCTCATTGATGATGGTAAGCATGCTGGAGTCGTCGTTGCACGATGTTATCAGCAGCACTAAGACTGCGGCTATGATATAAAATCTACTGGTTTTCATAATTCATAAGTTTTAATTGTTTGTAAGTATCGGGTTGTGCCTGTCGGCGCTCCAAGTAGCACATCAGGATTTCCCGGGGTGTACCTTCGGTGCAGTATTGGGGTGCTGGGGGCGTTTGTGTTTGTTCCACCTTATTAATATAAGCGGTTGCAGCTTTGGGCTCGGGCTGCATCTGTAGCCAGATGAACAGTCCTACCAGATATATAGCTGCCACTGACGATATCGCGCGCAGGGCGATGATGACGGCCGACGGACGGCTGGATGCTTTCTTGCGGCTGGCCATGATACGATCGTATTCGGCCTCGCCCTGGGTTAGCTCGCCCAGCATCATGCTCACGGCCTGCCATTCGTTGGTCATGCTGTCACACTGCTGCAACTCGCTGGCCAACTGTAGCTCTTCTGCAGGCGAAGTCTCGCCCGCAAGATACTTGTCGATGAGTTGTTGTATATCCTTGTTTGTCATTGCTTCATGCGTTTTAAGAGTTCTGCCATTACTTTCTTTCGTGCTTCCGATACCATCGGAGCTATCGACGTTTTGGGCATGCCCGTCTGGCTTGAGATTTCGTCATTTGATAGTCCCATCACAGCACGCATATCAAAGAGTTCGCGTTCTCGAGGTTTCAGCAGGCTTAGCGCCTCGTTCAGCATGCGCTGCGTGTCCTTGGCCTCCAGTTGCTGTTGTGGCGAGGCTTCGTTGGCGGCACACTTCAGCGTCTGCTGATCGATGTCGGCCGTGTGCCGCTGTCGGCGATACATGCTCACGCAGCAGTTCTTGGCCACTCGCACCGCCAGAGCATCGATGTTACGGCTGGCGTCTATCTGTTCGCAGTATCGCCATAGCTGTACCATAGCTTCTTGCGCAGCATCTTCGGCATCCTGACGCGATGCAAAGAACTGGGTGCTGACGTTCAGTACCTTCTGGCGCAACTGCGCGGCGATATGTTCAAACTCCTGACGTGTCATATACATCTATAATACGCACGTGGTGGCCGAATGTTAAGTTGAATAATCATAGTTTTTATAAAATTCTGCCTGCAAAGGTGCAAATAATATCCGAAGCTACCAAATAAAATACCCTATTTCTTTGCGTAATTGCGCCTAAAATAGTACCTTTGCTGCGATTTTAGAAAAAAAAATTCCGAAATCGTGCAAAATAAATCCATAACCTGTGTATATATAGGTAGAAAAGAAATTAAAATCGACAGTAATGAAACAAGAAACAGCCATCCTGACCAGCCGACTGAAGCAGCGCGAACCTGCTGCCTGTCAGCAACTGCTGTCAGACTATGGACCAGCCGTATTCCGCATAGTGCAGCGCATAGTGACGCAGCGCGAGGATGCAGAGGAGGTGTATCAGGATGTGTTTGTAAAGGTTCTGCAAGGCATAGACAGCTACGATCCCGATCAGGCCGCGCTGGGCACCTGGATTAGCAGGATAGCTTATCACGAAGCACTTAACTCGGTGCGAGGCCGCAAGCCGCAGATGGTGTATATGGAGGATTACAACACCGAAGTGAGCTATGCCGAGAGCGACAGCGCCGACAGAGAGCAGACCTTACAACAACTGGAACAGGCCATCGACAAGCTGCAGCCACAAGAACAGGCTGTCATCACGATGTTCTACTATGACGACATGAGTCTGGCCGACATAGCTTATGTCACTGGCTCACAAATCTCTACCATTGGCTCGCAACTGAGCCGGATACGCAAGAAACTCTATCAGATAATAAAAACTCTCTGAACGATGAACGACATTAAGGATATACAGCACGACGACATACTGCGCCAGGCAGTGATGCGCAACCAGCAGAAGCAGCCCAAGATGCCTGCCGACCTGAACGAGAAGTTGCTGGCCCGACTGACAGCCGAACCCGCTGCAGCCGAACCCGCCACCGAGCACGAAGCTGCAAAGACAGCCGACAGAAAGCCCCGCCGCGCAGTGATGATGCGATGGATTTCGGCCGCTGCATGCGCACTGGTGCTGATAGGTATAGGCATAACAGTAATCAACACCGATGATAAGGCAGCCAAGATAGAGGCGCGAGTCGAGATCGCTCCACAGCCCGCAATCGATACGACAGCCGACAGCCCATCGCCCACAGCTGGCGATCAGGCACCTACCCCATCGGCCGACCAGCCTAAAGCTGAGGCCCCCGCTGCAAAAGCATCGGGACAAGCAGCAAAAGCCAGGACCGCTCGCACAGCAAGAAAAGCCCCTCGCCCAGCCGAGCCGACCGCAGCACCCGAGCCCGAAACAGCCAAGCGCAAAATAGAGGTAAAGGTGATATCGCGCCCTATGGACTACGAAGAGCTGCTGATGGCAAGCGCTCAGGCTCAGCCCGAAGCCATCCGCGCACGCGGCCAGCGACTTTACAACGATGTAGCACAAACAATGAATCTCAACTAAAACCATACAGTTATGAACAGACTATTTTCAATCCTGATGATGATGGCAGTAGCCACAGCATCGCACGCACAACAGAACGAGACAAAACTCACACAGCTGGACAATTATCTGCAGCAGCATGGCTTCAGGACTACGTACTTGCAGGAGGTTTACGAGGCTGGAACAGTACAGCACAGATGGATGTCGTACAGCAATGTAGTGGTGCTGGCACCCGAGTTCGACCCAGCCGACAACGTGAGCGAAGAAGAGAAGCAGCGCGTAATCCACGAATACGACAGCATAAACAATCTGCGCCGCCATCAGTGGATAGAGTCACTCCAGACCATACGCGACACATACTCGCAGCTTAGCAAGGAGGCATCACAGAGCTATATGTACGAGTATCACCAGAACAATACCGACTCTATCATGTACTCGATAGCCTTTGCCCGCGACAAATTCGGCGAGCTCTCAAAGTCACACATCAACAATCAGGTGTACTTTGGCAATACCAAGGAGGATGCCAACTTTACCTATAGCAATACATTCAATCCCGAGTATAACGGCAACGTAGAGCAAGGCATGTTTAACCACGCGCTGATGGAAGAGGTAAGTCTGCAGCCTAAGGATACCAAGCCGTTCGATGTGGCAGCATTCGAGTCGCTCATCCAGCCCGTACTCGACCCCGTAATGAAGCTTAAAGGTGTAAAGACCTTCCCCATCCACTGGCAGCACGACGAGGGATTCCCCGAAACCGATGACTTCTATTCAAGGGCGAGATACACTCAAGATCAGCATTGGGGCATTACCACTGGCAAGTGCATCTTCATCCCAGTGAAATATAAGAGTCAGTTCAACGACATCTACCACCAGCTCGACTCGCTGTCGAAGGCTTATGTGGACAATCATCCCGAGCAGATGTATCGTTATCTCACCGACAATCAACTGATGGCATGGAACGTAATCGAAATGATAATGGGCACACTGAAACGTAACCAGGGAGATACTGAATACTATCACTTTAGCTACAGCGCCAAGGATGAAGGCTTATACCTGATGATGACCAACACCAAAGGCGAACGCTGGATACCCGACGAATGGCAGAAACTAAAATCGCAGATCAACAGCGAACGCATCTATCGCAAGTAATAGAAAAATAATGTTAAAACTCGCAGATTCTGTACAAGAAACCTGCGGGTTTTACATTTTAGGGATAGATTATAAACATTATTATTAACTTATCAAACCGTTATGAAAAAACTATTCCTATTATCAATCACAGCCGCAGCCATGATGGCGTGCAGCACCAGTAACGACATCGAGCCAGAACCCGAGCCCGAAGGTGGTGTAGTGATCGACATGCTGGCCCAAACCAGCACCATCCAACTTACCGGCGAACAGCTCGCGTTTGTCGACTACAACACCGACTTCTCATTCCGCCTGTTCCGCACCATCAGCAATATGCCTGCCGGACAGAAGAGCAGCATCGTCTCGCCCATCAGCGTAACCTATGTGCTGGGCATGCTCAACGATGGTGCCGCCGGCCAGACTGCCTCCGAGATAACATCGGTGCTGGGCTTCGGCGAGGGCAAAGCTAAGGCGGTGAACGAATTCTGCAAGACTATGATCGACGAGGCCCCGAAGACCGACCCATCGGTAACACTCGAGATAGCCAACACCATCATATCCAACAAGAATCGCGACGTGCAGCTAGAAGAGCAGTACTCGCAGGACATGCGCCAATACTACAGCGCCGAACTTAGCAGCATCGACTTCAGCAAGTCGGCCGAGGCTGTGGGCAATATCAACGCATGGTGCAAAGACAAGACCCACGGCATGATACCCGAGATACTAAAGGAGAGCGAACTCGACCCACGCGCCCTGCTGGTGCTGATGAACGCAATATACTTCAAGGCCACATGGACCGAAAAGTTCGACTCAAAAGACACTCGCAACGAGACATTTACCACCGCCAGCGGCCAGCAACAGCAGTTGCCTATGATGCACCGAAAGGCCCGCATCATGTCTGCTCAGAACGACGTATATACCACTATCGAACTGCCTTATGGAAGCGGTACCCGATGGAGCATGACGGTGATGCTGCCCAACGACGGCAAGACCATCGACGACATCATCCAGAGCCTTAGCAGCGACAGTTGGCGCCAGGTGCATCGCAGCAGCCGTACGGTTATTGCCGATATCAAGATACCACGCTTCACAACCAAGTTCGAGACCGATCTGGTAAAGCCTCTCACCGCAATGGGAGCACCATCGATGTTTGATGGCTCAGTTGCCGAATTCCCCCATATCAGCACCAACTATAAGCACGAACTCTACGTAGCACTGATGAAGCAGAAGGCCGCCATCGAGGTCGACGAGGAGAGCACCAAGGCATCGGCCGTCACTATCGCCGAAATGAAAGATTCAGCAATAGGCCCCTCTCCAGAGCCCGAGAGAATCGACTTCCACTGCGACCGTCCGTTCGTCTATGTCATCCAGGAGTACAGCAGCGGCGTAGTGTTCTTTGTCGGCACCTTCAGGGGTTAACCACATTCTTCCACACCCGCCAGTTGTATATTTCCTGGATAAGGCGCTGCAGAGCCTGCTCGCACTGCTCAGGATAGGTAAGCGTCTGCACAAACCAGAACTTGCGATGCTGCACAAACTTGGCAAAGAAGCGGCGCCCCGACAGCGTGCCCGAATCATCGGCCAACGCTCCCGCCAGTATAAAGTAGTCGTCACCTTTGATGTGGCTTGAGGCGTGCAGCTGGGCAGTGTACTTCTGGATGGCCTGATCTACCGACAGAGCATCGGGATTGTGCTCTACAAATGCGCACTGCACCACCTCGATGTCGTCGCGCCAGAAGCTGAACCGGCAACTACCCTTGTCCATCATCGTGTCGTCCGATCGCTGGAAGAACACCGGATAGCGCACCGTGTAGCCGTAGTCATCGTCGTGATATTCAGCCATATTGGTTAGTCGCATGGCGCGCTGCAGTTTTACCAGTGTCGACACATGCGTTACACGCTGACAGTTGCTCATCAGCCCCATCAGCACAAAGTAGGCAGCAATAGTTAGAAATATAAATCTCTTCATACTTGCAATGATTTTTCTGCAAAGGTATGAAGAGATTTCTTATTGTGCGAAAATTTTGTCTGACATTTGTCTGACATTTCGCTGTCAGCGGGATAACTACTTGATTTTCAGCTGATAAGCACGACCGCGGTCAACCTCGATTTTTAGCTCAGAATGCTGCTCAATTATGGGTTTCAGTCGGCGTATCAGTGTGTAGAGCGTCTCGCTGGCATCATCTTTCTTAGGCCACAGCGCATCGCAGATCTGCTGTTTTGTCAGCGTGTAGTCGGGTGCACTCATAAACATCTCCATCAGTTGCTGCTGCATCGGCGTCAGCTTTATCGCGCCGCCTTGTGCATCGATGATGTTGCCATCGCGCAGCGCCAGTCCGCCATACAGTCCAGCTATAGCCGTGCGGCGATGATACAGGCAGAACAGCCCCCACAGCAGCACCGCAGTCCACAGCACCATAGCCGGTCGCTGATCAGACAACCCAAGAATGGTAGCGCTCGAGACCTCGGGATGCAGTGTGAATCCCTGATGCGTGTCGACAGCAAGCACAGCCTGCCCGCGCAGTTCCTCCATCTGCAGATGACTGTTAAACACGTTGATGGTATCGCAGTCTATCACGTCGCTCTGCTGCTCGGCCATAGTCTTAGCCAGAGCCTGGTTCATATCCTCGGTTACAAGCCACTCGGTGGCACGATAGCTTGAGAAGCTAACAGCGCTCGAGGCCGCAATCAGTGCAAACAGCACCAGTACCATATATTTCTGTTTCATACGCCTGTAGGTTGATTTCCGCCGACAAAGGTAGTGCAAATCGAGCGAAATACCAAAAAAATTCGTATTTATTAAGCATTAATAAACGCGACCTTACGTCGATTAGAGAACGGGCGCACCGCAAAGTGCAGCCAGATGGCTCCGTAGCGGTTTCGCTCTATCAGCAACTCATCGATGTCCTGTTTCGATTCGTCAGCGTAATCCAGCAGGATTGCCGCATAGCGAATCAGCTGCTCCATACCCAGCACACGGATATCAACTGCGCACCCCGTCAGGTGATTGCTTCCCGCCACGCCACCTATCTTTCTATTCAGCTGCGGACTGCGATAACCCGAGTTAATTCGTATAGGCTCCTCGCCCACTCCATACTTATCGTTATACCTCTTGCGAAGCACCTCCAGCCACTCGCATACCCGCTTCAGGTTTGCGATAGCCTCATGGGTAGGGATGTTATACACTTCGGGATGACTGTTGCTTCTTGTCATCTCCCCGAGCACAAAGTGCTCGGAGAGGTTTGCTTGACTATTCAATTGTATTATTGGTTCCATTTAATGTTTAATCTTTAATGTTTAATGTTTAATGTTTAATGTTTCCTGTACTTCCTGCTTTTTTAAAACTGAGTTCTGAGTTCTGAGTCACGAATTCTCTATAAATCCAGTTGCGAATCATCTTCTTTGTATGACGCTCGTCTGTGCTCAGGCCTTGCTTCTGGCGAACGCGCTTAGCGTCCTCGAGCGTAAACTCTGATGGCAGCAGCGCCAGCATGTTCTGTGGACCGCGCTTCGAAACTATGATATCATCGTCAGCGTGGCGGATAAGGTCGCCAAATACCGTCATCTTGATATACAGATCGTAGAACAGGCTCCAGCGGCAGAACGTCTCTATCGATTCTTCCCACTTCATGCCGTTGGCGGCATACAGCAGACACGCCTTGCGGAATGCGATAACCAGAGCACGATGCGAGAGATTATCAAATACTCTGTCTTGCGACAGCCGGGCAAAGTCGGCACATTCGTCTTTCAGTTTACGGGCTAGCGCCTTGGCTTCGGGGCAATCGATGGTGCCTGTGGCCACCTTCAGATTCTCGATATACGGCTTCAGCGCCTCGTCGTATTTCTCATCGTAAGTACCGAACACCGCTATCTCTGCACCAATCTCTTCCTCAGGTATCGTGGCCAGACACAGGCGGGATATTGGACCGTCGGTAAGCACGTAGCGGAAATACTTCACGGCTTTGGCCGTAGTGGTATTGGCGTTCCAGTTAAGGTGAAGACTGCCCGAGCCCGTAACACTCTGAGTTCCAGCGCGGTCGGTTCCGTAGTCGTTGCCCTCATCATCGCAGAGTTTCAGCGTAGTAAACTGGTTGCCGCGACCTGATGAGCCCTCTATCTTGTCCCACTGCTCAAGCTCATTTATTCGCACGTAGAGCGGCGCTCCTTGAGCCTCGTCCATGCGCTGCACCAGCGCTGCCTTGGTTATATCGCTCTTGATGGTCTGTATTATCAGATCGTCGGGGCGCTGAGGTTTCTGCTTGTTAGCCGCCTTCGAGTTGAACTCATCATTAAACTCCTTCAGTCGTTTGCGGTTCTCCTCGTCGCGCGCTTTCATGTCGGCTATTATGTGCGTCAGCGGTTGCTTTGTGCAGCTGTCTTTACCCGAGCCTGTACCTGCTACTATCAGGCAGTTGCCGCGAAGTTCGCGCACCTGGTTGTCGATGTAGACAAAGCCCAGCTTCTTAGGATAAGCCATCAGCCCTGGGAACATCGCCTGCGCCACCGTAGCCTTATATTTATAAGGTGTGTTGCACGTTACTGCAGCCACCAGTTGCGGCACAACCTTTGGTATCTCCGGCGGAGTTTCGCTGGCAAACAGTCGGGTCAGTTCTCCCATCGGTGTGTTTGGGTCTAGTTCCATCGTTGGTTGAGGGCTTTCGGTGTCTTGCAGTCGGCGACTCTCGGTGAATATGCCTTCCTGCTCTCTTGTAAGCTTCTGCGTGGGATTATAATACTTATCGTAAAAATCACGCACGCAGTCCTGAATATTCTGATCGTTCCAATGCTCCGGCATCAGTTCTGCCAGCACGCCATTGGCCTCCTCCTTCGATAGCAGTTGGTTGGCGCCGCTCAAGAATATCTTCACCGCATTATGCCTACCGCCATCGTTCACGAAGTCGCACGGCTCCAGCCCCTTAGCCTTCATCACCGCCTCCATAATAAACCTCGTCCTCTCATTCGCTGTGACTGGGGACTGGTACCTGTCACAAAGCAAATCGCCGCCAGTAGTTGTGACAGGTCCCTGTACCCTGTCAAGGCGCCGAACGTCAGCAAGCCCACCAGTCACCTCCTCCCAAGGCTTATAATGCTTACGAGCCTTCTTAGCCCCAGCCGGCACTTGTTCCTCCCCACGTCTCTCACGCTCCTTCAGCCGCGCATACTCCGCTTCACACTCCTCGGCCGTCATCGGTTCCCCAAACAACTCATCATCCAGAAAAATCAAGTCTTCAGCTGATCCACTTGAACCGTACGCAACCCTCTGCAAATCATGCGTATTTGTATCCATCTCAATGCGCAAAATTGTTGAGATTTTTACTTGTGCTTCGAGTATCGTAAATCCTAGCTCTCGCTTGCAAACCAGATGATAGCCACCGCTGGCGCTCTTCTCCAGCATCTTCAGTCCTATCTCATCTTTCTTGTCTAGAATTTGCTTGCAGATAGCCTCAGCCTGCTCCTTATCGTAGCAGTCGATATCGTGAAAGAAGTAGCTACCGATACTTTTGCATCCCGCGAGTGCGCCATTCACATGACCCAGATTATACGCAAACTGCACTAGTTTACCCTTTGCCACATTATCACCTCGGCGCGCTTTCTCCAGATTACTCAGGTTGGTCTTCGAGTTTCTCAGCGTCAAGAATTGTGTACGATTCTTTACAGGTGTAGCGTACTTATGTTTGTCCTTATACGTTATACGATAGATCATCTAGCCCATCCTTTCTTTAGCAGGTGTGCAATTATCTGAAATATCCCCTTTCGCAGAATCGTGGGCAGCTCTCCGCGCAGCTCATTGGGCACCACAAATGTCACCCTATCATACCCGTCGGCACAAAACGACAGACTGGCGTAATACCCTTTAAATTCAGGCTTGTTGCGCTTGCGCTTCTTCTGGATAAAGTCGCACGTTCCATTGTTAAGCATTTGGAAATATCCAAATCCATGAAACGCCTCCACT
>ONGP01000036.1 GCA_900317405.1 uncultured Prevotella sp. | reverse complement strand
CTACGTTCTGAAGAAGGAAGAGGGTGGTCGTCACACTCCATTCGGAAACAAGTATCGTCCTCAGTTCTATCTCCGCACAATGGACTGCACAGGTGAGATTTCACTCCCAGCAGGTGTTGAGATGGTAATGCCTGGTGATAACGTAGAGATCACTGTTGAGCTTATCTACGCTGTAGCTCTGAACCCAGGTCTGCGCTTCGCTATCCGTGAGGGTGGTCGCACAGTAGGTTCTGGTCAGATCACAGAGGTTTACGAGGACTAATCCTCAGTAAGCTCTAGACTCTAGAATTCTAGTAATACTAGATAAAACCAAGCCCCCGTTTTCGGGCGGGGGCTTACTTACGGGAATAGCTCAGTTGGTAGAGCATCGGTCTCCAAAACCGAGGGTCGTGGGTTCGAGTCCTCCTTCCCGTGCTAAATAAGAAAGATTTATGTTTAAGAAGTTTATCGATTATTGCAAGGCTTGTTACGACGAGCTGGCTCATAAGACAACATGGCCAACCCGCAAGGAGTTGACACACAGTGCAGTAGTGGTGCTTTCAGCATCACTGATTATTGCTCTTGTGGTATGGGCAATGGACTTCGTGTTCAAGTCGGTAATGAGTATGGTTTATCCCGGTTAATTTACGCATTTTGAGAGATGGCTCAGTCAGGAATGAAATGGTACGTACTCCGCGCTGTTAGCGGTAAAGAGGGCAAGGTAAAGGAATATCTTGAGGCCCTCATGAAGCGTGATTCCTTCCTTCAGTCAAATGTAGGCCAGATCCTTCTGCCTACAGAGAAATATGCTCAGTTGCGTAATGGTAAGCGTGTGGTAAAAGAGAAGCTGTTCTTGCCAGGATATGTGTTGGTAGAGGCTAACCTTCAGGGCGAGATGGCTCACACTCTGCGCTTTATGCCTAATGTGTTAGGCTTCCTGGGTGGTCTGGATAATCCAACACCAGTGAAGCAGAGTGATATCAACAGAATCCTTGGAACAGCCGAGGAGACTGAGATAAAGACAGAAGAGATTGGAGTACCTTATGCTGTGGATGAGGCAGTAAAGGTAACTGATGGACCTTTCAGCGGATTCAGTGGAATTATCGAAGAGGTGAATGCCGAGAAGCACAAGCTGAAAGTGATGGTTAAGATTTTCGGCCGCAAGACTCCCCTGGAGCTTGGGTATAATCAGGTAGAAAAGGAATAGGGTGAATGTTACGGTTCGCCCGTTCTATATATGATGTCGACGGAGGCTTCCACTCCTGAGGCTTATATAACAAAATTCAATTAATAACAAACAGAAATGGCTAAAGAAGTTGCTGGATTAATCAAATTACAGATTAAAGGTGGCGCTGCGAATCCCTCACCTCCAGTAGGACCTGCACTGGGTTCTAAGGGAATTAACATTATGGGATTCTGCAAAGAGTTCAACGCCAGAACCCAGGATAAGGCAGGAAAGATTATTCCTGTTGTTATCACCTACTACACTGACAAGTCATTCTCTTTCGAGCTGAAGACTCCTCCCGCAGCTGTACAGCTGAAGGAAGCTGCTAAGCTGAAGAGCGGTAGCGCTGAGCCTAACCGTAAGAAGGTTGCCAAGGTAACTTGGGATCAGGTTCGTGCAATCGCAGAGGATAAGATGAAGGACTTGAACTGCTTTACCATCGAGTCAGCTATGAAGCTGATCGCAGGTACAGCGCGTAGTATGGGTATCACTGTAGAAGGGGAGTTCCCTGGTAAATAATTAATAACTTCAATTAGAGACAATGAGTAAACTGACAAAAAATCAAAAGTTGGTCGCTGATAAGGTTGAAGCAGGGAAAGCATACTCTTTGAAGGAAGCTGCCGCACTGGTGAAGGAAATTACCACCACCAAGTTCGACGCTTCAGTTGATATCGATGTACGCTTGGGCGTTGATCCACGTAAGGCTAACCAGATGGTTCGTGGCGTTGTATCGCTGCCAAACGGAACTGGTAAGGTAACACGTGTGCTCGCTCTCTGTACTCCTGATCAGGAGGCTGCTGCTAAGGAAGCAGGTGCCGACTATGTTGGTCTTGACGAGTATATCGAAAAGATCAAGGGTGGTTGGACAGATGTTGATGTTATCATCACAATGCCTTCTTGTATGGGTAAGCTCGGTCCTCTCGGCCGTGTGCTCGGTCCTCGTGGCCTGATGCCAAACCCCAAGAGTGGTACTGTTACTATGGATGTTGCTAAGGCAGTTAAGGAAGTTAAGCAGGGTAAGATTGACTTTAAGGTTGATAAGGCCGGTATCGTGCATACATCAATCGGTAAGATCAACTTCAACGCTGATCAGATCTTTGAGAATGCTAAGGAGTTCATCTCTACCATTATCAAGCTGAAGCCAGCTGCTGCTAAGGGTACATACATTAAGAGTATCTTCCTCTCAAGCACTATGAGCATGGGTATCAAGGTAGATCCTAAATCAGTTGAATAACTCGTTAAAAGATTAGACAAATGAAAAAGGAAGTAAAAGATACTATCATCGTAGAACTTGGTGAGAAGCTGAAGCAGTTCCCACATTTCTATCTTGTTGACCTTGGCGGTCTGGATGCAGCTAAGACTAGCGTGCTCCGCGAAAAGTGCTTCAAGAATGAGATTAAGCTGCTGATGGTGAAGAACACTCTTCTCCAGAAGGCATTTGAGGCTTCAGAGATTGATTTCTCACCTCTTTATGAGTGCTTGAAGGGTAACACAGCTGTTATGTTCGCACAGACAGCTAACGTTCCTGCTAAGCTGATCAAGGAGTACAAGAAGGACGGTATCCCCGCACTTAAGGGTGCATATGCTGAGGAGAGCTTCTTCGTAGGTGCTGACAAGCTTGATGAGCTCGTAGCAATCAAGAGCAAGAACGAACTGATCGCCGAGGTTGTAGCTCTGCTGCAGTCTCCAATCAAGAATGTTGTTTCTGGCTTGAACGCTGGTGGCAAGGTTCACGGTCTGCTTGACGCTATCGCTGAGCGTAACAAATAAGCGAAATTAGTAACATTAACATTAAAAACAATTAAAATTTTAAATAAAATGGCAGATATTAAAGCTATTGCTGAGGAGTTGGTTAACCTCACAGTAAAAGAAGTAAACGAGTTGGCAACAGTCCTGAAGGATTCGACGTAGTTCTGAAGTCTGCAGGTGCTGCTAAGCTCCAGGTTGTAAAGGCCGTTAAGGAGGCTTGTGGTCTTGGTCTGAAGGAGGCTAAGGATCTCGTAGACGGTGCTCCTGCTACCGTTAAGGAGGGTCTGAGCAAGGAAGAGGCTGAGAACCTGAAGAAGACCATCGAGGCAGCTGGTGCCGAGGTTGAGCTGAAGTAATCAGTTACAAACAAATAGCAATCGGTTAGGGACTCCCCGGTCGGGGGTTCCTAGCCTTTTTTTTCTAAATTATAATTTATGGCTTCAAAAATAATAGATAACAGAGTAAACTTTGGCAGCGTCAAAAATCCGATGCCATTCCCGGATTTCCTTGATGTGCAATTAAAGTCGTTCAAAGACTTCCTGCAGTTGGATACTCCGCCTGAGGAACGCAAGAATGACGGCTTGTATAAGGTGTTCGCTGAGAACTTCCCTATCACCGACACACGTAATAATTTCGTTCTTGAGTTCTTGGATTACTATATCGACCCACCCCGTTACAGCATCGACGAGTGCCTGGAGCGTGGTCTGACTTATAGCGTGCCCCTGAAGGCTAAGCTGAAACTGTATTGTACTGATCCGGATCATGAGGATTTCGGAACTGTGATTCAGGACGTGTTCCTGGGTCCTATCCCTTACATGACCGCCAATGGTACATTCGTTATCAATGGAGCCGAGCGCGTAGTTGTTTCACAGTTGCACCGTTCACCTGGCGTATTCTTCGGCCAGAGCGTACATGCTAACGGTTCACTGCTGTATTCGGCACGTGTTATCCCATTCAAGGGTTCTTGGATCGAGTTTGCTACCGACATTAATAATGTGATGTATGCATACATCGACCGTAAGAAGAAGTTGCCCGTAACAACTCTGCTTCGTGCTATCGGTTTCGAGGCTGATAAGGATATCCTGCAGATCTTCAACCTGGCCGAGGAGGTTAAGGTGAACAAGAAGAACCTGAAGGCTGTTATCGGCTGCAAGCTGGCTGCACGTGTACTGAAGAGCTGGAACGAGGACTTCGTAGATGAGGATACTGGTGAGGTAGTATCAATCGAGCGTAACCAGATGATCATGGAGCGTGAGACTGAGATTACTGAGGAGAACATGATGGACATCCTTGAGAGTGGCGCACAGACTATTCTGGTGCACAAGGACGAGAGCGTGGCTCAGGACTACAGCATTATCTTCAATACACTGGCCAAGGACCCATCAAACTCGGAGAAGGAGGCTGTGCTGTACATCTACCGTCAGCTGCGTAATGCTGACCCTGCTGATGATGCCAGCGCACGTGAGGTTATCCAGAACCTGTTCTTCTCTGACAAGCGTTACGACCTGGGTGATGTAGGTCGCTACCGTATCAACAAGAAGCTTGGTCTAAACACCGATATGGATGTTCGTGTACTGACCAAGGAAGATATCATTGAGATTATCAAGTATCTGATTATGCTGATTAACTCTAAGGCTACTGTCGATGATATCGACCACCTGTCGAACCGTCGTGTACGTACCGTAGGTGAGCAGCTCAGCAATCAGTTCTCAATAGGTCTGGCCCGTATGAGCCGTACCATCCGTGAGCGCATGAACGTTCGCGATAACGAGGTATTCACACCAACCGATCTGATCAACGCCAAGACTATCTCGAGCGTTATCAACTCGTTCTTCGGTACCAACCCTCTGTCGCAGTTCATGGACCAGACCAACCCGCTTGCCGAGGTTACTCACAAGCGTCGTCTCTCGGCCCTGGGTCCTGGCGGTCTGTCGCGTGAGCGTGCCGGATTCGAGGTTCGTGACGTACACTATACACACTATGGTCGTCTGTGTCCTATCGAGAGCCCTGAGGGACCAAACATCGGTCTGATCTCTTCTCTGTGTGTATATGCTAAGATTAATGAGCTCGGATTTATCCAGACTCCTTACCGTAAGGTAGAGAACGGTGTGGCTGATCTGAGCGACAATGGTATAGTTTACCTGACAGCTGAGGAAGAGGCTGAGCACATCATCGGACAGGGTAATGCACCTCTGAACGACGATGGTACATTTATCCGTTCGGTAGTTAAGTGCCGTCAGGACGCTGACTTCCCAGTAGTTCCACCTACAGACGTAGACCTGATGGATGTATCTCCACAGCAGATCGCATCTATCGCTGCATCGCTGATTCCATTCCTGGAGCACGACGATGCTCACCGTGCACTGATGGGATCGAACATGATGCGTCAGGCTGTACCTCTGCTTCACAACGAGGCTCCTATTGTAGGTACCGGTATCGAGAAGCAGGTTTGTGAGGATTCACGCACGATGGTAACTGCCGAGGGTGATGGTGTTATCGAGTATGTAGATGCTACCACTATCCGTATCCTTTATGATCGCACTGAGGACGAGGAGTTCGTAAGCTTCGAGCCTGCTCTGAAGGAGTATCGTATCGCTAAGTTCCGTCGTACAAACCAGAATATGACTATCGACCTTCGCCCAATCTGTAGCAAGGGACAGCGCGTGAAGGCCGGTGACATCCTGACCGAAGGTTATGCTACTGAGAACGGTGAGCTGGCTCTGGGCCGCAACCTGCTGGTAGCCTACATGCCTTGGAAGGGTTACAACTATGAGGATGCTATCGTGCTGAACGAGCGTATAGTTCGTGAGGACGTACTTACATCTGTACACGTAGATGAGTACACACTCGACGTACGTGAGACAAAGCGTGGTGTTGAGGAGTTCACTGCTGATATTCCTAACGTAAGCGAGGAGGCAACAAAGGATCTGGACGACAACGGCGTTATACGTGTTGGTGCCCGTGTTGAGCCAGGCGACATCATGATCGGTAAGATTTCGCCTAAGGGTGAGAGCGATCCTTCGCCTGAGGAGAAGTTGCTGCGTGCCATCTTCGGTGATAAGGCAGGTGATGTGAAGGATTCTTCACTGAAGGCTAACCCATCACTGAGCGGTGTTGTTATTGACAAGAAGATGTTCCAGCGTGCTATCAAGGACCGTAAGTCTAAGCAGCAGGATAAGATCGTGCTGGCTAAGATTGACGAGGAGTACGAGGCTAAGGTTGACGACCTGAAGGGTATCCTGATCGACAAGCTCATGGAGCTGACCAAGGGTAAGACATCTCAGGGCGTTAAGGACTATACAGGTGCTGAGATTATCACCAAGGGTAGCAAGTTTACTGCTACAGCCCTGCGCAACCTTGAGTATGGTGACGTACAGATTAGCAACTGGACCAATGATGAGCACAAAAACCAGCTCATTGCCAAGCTGATTATCAACTTCATGAAGAAGTATAAGCTGCTTGATGCCGAGATGAAGCGTAAGAAGTTTGCAATCACCATCGGTGATGAGCTGCCAAACGGCATCCTGCAGATGGCTAAGGTTTACATTGCCAAGAAGCGTAAGATCGGTGTAGGTGATAAGCTGGCCGGTCGTCACGGTAACAAGGGTATCGTATCTAAGGTGGTACGTCAGGAGGATATGCCATTCCTCGAGGATGGTCGTCCTGTAGACTTGGTACTGAACCCACTGGGTGTGCCTTCTCGAATGAACCTCGGTCAGATATTCGAGGCTATCCTGGGTGCTGCCGGTAAGAAGCTGGGCGTTAAGTTTGCTACTCCTATCTTCGACGGTGCTAAGCTTGAGGACCTCGCTGAGTGGACCGACAAGGCAGGTCTGCCACGTCTGTGCTCTACCCACCTGTATGACGGTGAGACCGGTGAGCGCTTTGACCAGCCAGCTACAGTAGGTATCACATACTTCTTGAAACTCGGTCACATGGTTGAGGACAAGATGCACGCCCGTTCAATCGGTCCGTACAGCTTGATTACCCAGCAGCCACTTGGTGGTAAGGCCCAGTTCGGTGGTCAGCGTTTCGGAGAGATGGAGGTTTGGGCCCTCGAGGCCTTCGGTGCCAGCCATGTGCTCCAGGAGATCCTGACTATCAAGTCGGATGATACCGTAGGACGCTCTAAGGCTTACGAGGCAATCGTCAAGGGCGAACCAATGCCTACACCAGGTATCCCTGAGTCTCTGAACGTATTGCTGCACGAGTTGCGTGGTCTTGGTTTGAGTATCACACTCGATTAAAGGTAAACAAAGTAAAACGAAAAAAGTAAAATTGATATATGGCTTTCAAGAAAGATTCAAAAATAAAGAATAATTTTACGAAGATTACCATCGGACTTGCTTCGCCCGAAGAGATCTTAGAGAGCAGCTTCGGTGAGGTTACCAAGCCTGAGACCATCAACTATCGTACATATAAGCCTGAGCGCGATGGCTTGTTCTGCGAGCGCATCTTCGGTCCTACCAAGGACTATGAGTGTGCCTGCGGTAAGTACAAGCGCATCCGTTATAAGGGTATCGTCTGCGACCGTTGTGGTGTAGAGGTAACAGAGAAGAAGGTTCGTCGTGAGCGTAGTGGACACATCGAGCTCGTTGTGCCCGTAGCTCACATTTGGTACTTCCGTAGTCTTCCTAATAAGATAGGTTATCTGCTGGGTCTGCCCACCAAGAAGCTCGACGCAGTTATCTACTACGAGCGCTACGTGGTTATCCAGCCAGGTGTTATGGCAGGACGTAAGGACGCCGATGGCAATGATGCTCTGGGTGCCAACAAGTACGACCTGCTGTCTGAGGATGAGTACACTGAAATCGTAGAGAATCAGCTTTCGCCAGACAATGAGTATCTGGATGATAGCGATCCAAATAAGTTCATCGCCAAGATGGGTGCTGAGGCAGTTTACGATCTGCTGACTCGTATCGATCTCGATTCACTGTCGTACGAACTGCGCGACCGTGCTAACAGCGACTCATCAGTACAGCGTAAGAACGAGGCACTGAAGCGTCTGCAGGTAGTTGAGGCCTTCCGCGGTAGTGTGGAGAAGGGCATCAACCGTCCTGAGTGGATGATCATGAAGATTATCCCTGTTACTCCTCCTGAGCTCCGTCCTCTGGTACCACTGGATGGTGGACGTTTCGCAACATCGGATTTGAACGACCTCTATCGTCGTGTTATCATCCGTAACAACCGTCTGAAGCGACTGATGGAGATTAAGGCTCCTGAGGTTATCCTCCGAAACGAGAAGCGTATGCTTCAGGAGGCTGTTGACTCACTCTTCGACAACTCTCGTAAGTCGAGCGCAGTTAAGAGCGATAGCAACCGTCCTCTGAAGTCACTCTCTGACTCGCTGAAAGGTAAGCAGGGACGTTTCCGTCAGAACTTGCTGGGTAAGCGTGTTGACTACTCAGCCCGTTCGGTTATCGTTGTAGGTCCTGAGCTGAAGATGGGTGAGTGCGGTCTGCCAAAGCTGATGGCCGCAGAGCTCTACAAGCCATTCATTATCCGTAAGCTCATCGAGCGCGGTATCGTGAAGACTGTAAAGAGCGCTAAGAAGATTGTTGACCGCCGCGAGCCGGTTATCTTCGATATCCTGGAGAATGTGATGAAGGGTCACCCAGTTCTGCTGAACCGTGCTCCAACACTTCACCGTCTGGGTATCCAGGCATTCCAGCCTAAGATGATCGAGGGTAAGGCTATCCAGCTGCACCCACTGGCTTGTACTGCGTTCAACGCTGACTTCGATGGTGACCAGATGGCTGTTCACCTCCCATTGAGTAATGAGGCTATCCTTGAGGCACAGTTGCTGATGCTTCAGAGCCACAATATCCTTAACCCTGCCAATGGTGCTCCTATCACCGTGCCTTCACAGGATATGGTGCTTGGTCTGTACTACATTACCAAGATTCGTCCAGGTGCAAAGGGTGAGGGACTTACCTTCTACGGACCTGAGGAGGCAATCATCGCCCACAACGAGGGCAAGTGTGATCTCCACGCACAGGTTAAGGTAATGGTTGACGATATCGTAGACGGCAAGGCTGAGCGTCACATGGTTGAGACTTCTGTAGGCCGTGTTATCGTGAACGGTATCATTCCTAAGGAGGTTGGATATGTAAATAAGGTAATCTCTAAGAAGAGTCTGCGCGACATCATCGCTGCTGTTATTAAGAATGTAGGTTTTGCTGAGGCTTGTGAATTCCTTGATGGTATCAAAAACCTTGGTTACCGCATGGCTTACCTGGCAGGTCTGTCGTTCAACCTCGACGATATCATTATTCCAAAGGAGAAGGCTGAACTTATCGCTAAGGGTAATGATGAGGTACAGCAGATTACTGACAACTATAACATGGGATTCATCACCGACAACGAGCGTTATAATCAGGTAATTGATACCTGGACCCACGTTAACAACGATATCGGTAACATCTTGCTGAAGCAGATGACCGAGGCAGACCAGGGATTCAACGCCGTATTCATGATGCTTGACTCGGGTGCTCGTGGTAGTAAGGACCAGATTAAGCAGCTCTCTGGTATCCGTGGTCTGATGGCTAAGCCTCAGAAGGCCGGTGCCGAGGGACACCAGATTATTGAAAACCCAATCCTTTCTAACTTTAAGGAGGGCATGTCAGTGCTTGAGTACTTTATCTCTACTCACGGTGCTCGTAAGGGTCTGGCTGATACGGCCATGAAGACTGCCGACGCCGGATATCTGACTCGTCGTCTGGTTGACGTATCTCACGACGTGATCATCACCGAGGAGGACTGTGGTACACTCCGTGGTCTGCAGTGCTCGGCTCTGAAGAGTGGCGACGAGATTATCTCAAGTCTGTCAGAGCGTATCCTGGGTCGTGTATCAGTTCACGACGTAATCAATCCTAAGACTGGTGAGGTTATCGTAGGTGCTGGTGAGGAAATCACCGAGGCCGTAGCCGATGCTATCGAGGCTTCTGACATCGAGACTGTTGAGATCCGCTCAGTGCTGACCTGTGAGTCGAAGAAGGGTGTCTGCATGAAGTGTTACGGACGTAACCTTGCTACACGTCGTATGGTTCAGAAGGGTGAGGCTGTTGGTGTGATTGCCGCTCAGGCTATCGGTGAGCCAGGTACACAGCTTACACTTCGTACGTTCCACGCCGGTGGTGTGGCTGCCAACGCAGCTGCTAACGCAAGCATCGTATCTAAATATGATCGCGCAATGATAGAGTTCGAAGAAGTTCGTACCGTTCCATTCGATGAGGATGGTCGCGACTGCCAGATGGTAGTAAGCCGTCTTGGTGAAATGCGCTTCGTAGATCCTAATACAAAGATCGTTCTCTCGACAGTGAACGTGCCTTACGGTTCTTCGCTCTACTTCAGCAATGGCGACGAGGTTGCCAAGGGCGACAAGATTGCTCAGTGGGACCCATTCAACGCCGTTATCGTAACAGAGTATGCTGGTACACTGAAGTTCAACGATGTTATCGAGGGTGTTACCTTCCGTGCCGAGACCGACGAAACAACAGGTCTGACCGAAAAGATCGTTACCGAGTCGCGTGATAAGCTTAAGGTTCCTACCTGTGATGTTATCGGTGCTGACGGTGAGGTAATTGGAACATATAACTTCCCAGTGGGTGGTCACGTAGTAGTAGAGGATGGCCAGACAGTAAAGACTGGTGAGACTCTTGTTAAGATTCCACGTGCTGCTGCTAAGGGTGGTGATATCACCGGAGGTCTGCCTCGTGTAACTGAGTTGTTCGAGGCTCGTAACCCATCTAACCCTGCAGTCGTATCAGAAATCGACGGTGAGGTAACCATGGGTAAGGTAAAGCGTGGTAACCGTGAGATTATCGTTACATCTAAGACTGGCGAGCAGCGCAAGTATCTCGTATCACTGTCAAAGCAGATATTGGTACAGGAGCACGATGCCGTTCGTGCCGGTACTCCATTGTCTGATGGTGTGATCACTCCTGGCGACATCCTCGCCATCAAGGGTCCTACCGCTGTTCAGGAGTATATCGTTAACGAGGTTCAGGACGTATACCGTCTGCAGGGTGTAAAGATCAACGACAAGCACTTCGAGATCATCGTACGTCAGATGATGCGTAAGGTACAGATCAATGAGCCTGGTGATACATCGTTCCTGGAGCAGGAGATTGTTGACAAACTCGACTTCTCTGAGGAGAACGACCGTATCTGGGGTAAGAAGGTTGTTACCGATGCCGGTGACTCTGAGAACCTGCAGAAGGGCCAGATTGTTACAGCACGCAAGCTGCGCGACGAGAACTCAATGCTGAAGCGTCGTGACCTCCGATTGGTACAGGTTCGTGATGCAGTACCTGCAACATCTACTCAGATCCTTCAGGGTATCACACGTGCTGCCCTCCAGACCAAGTCGTTTATGTCGGCTGCATCGTTCCAGGAGACAACCAAGGTTCTGAACGAGGCTGCTATCCGCGGTAAGGTTGATCATCTGGTAGGTATGAAGGAGAACGTAATCTGTGGACACCTGATTCCTGCTGGTACCGGTCTGCGTGAGTTTGAGAAGATTATCGTAGGTTCTAAGGAGGAGTATGAGCGCATTCAGGCTAACCGCAAGAATGTACTTGACTTCGCTGATGAGACCATTCTCGAGGAGAAATAAGGGTATACCTTATTGAAATATTTAAAGGGAGTGTTGTATTATGCTTACAACACTCTCTTTTTTTGTAATTTGGGCGTAAATGGATATTAATAATTCTAAAAATAGTTATATCTTGTTAAATTGAGGCTTAAGAAGAACTTTTTCTCCATATAAGTTAGGTGGAATCGGAAAATAGTTGTACCTTTGCAGCCCGAAACGTCCCTGTTGAGCGAGACAGGGTGCGTAAAGCGCTGATTATAAACAAAATAAACATATATAAATTAAAAATTAAAGTATTATGCCTACAATTTCACAATTGGTAAGAAAAGGCAGAAAGGTAATTGTTGACAAGTCAAAGTCGCCAGCTCTGGACAACTGTCCTCAGCGTCGTGGTGTCTGCGTACGTGTTTACACAACAACACCTAAGAAGCCTAATTCGGCTATGCGTAAGGTAGCCCGTGTTCGTCTGACAAATCAGAAGGAAGTTAACTCTTACATCCCTGGAGAGGGACACAACCTTCAGGAGCACTCAATCGTGCTTGTTCGCGGTGGTCGTGTAAAGGACCTGCCAGGTGTACGTTATCACATCGTTCGTGGTACTCTTGATACCGCTGGTGTTGCAAACCGTACACAGCGTCGTTCTAAGTATGGTGCTAAGCGTCCAAAGGCTAAGAAGTAAATGACCGGAGATGGTCAGTCAGGCCAAAAAGAAAGAAAAATTTAAACCGTTTTGCTGGTGAATGTTATAAGGTTGAGTAAATGTCCAAGCGAAGGACGTTGAAGAACAAGTAAGAACAGCCCCCAAGCAGAATTTAATTCAAAAACAAAATGAGAAAAGCAAAACCCAAGAAGCGTGTGATCCTGCCGGATCCCGTGTTCAACGACCAGAAGGTGTCTAAGTTCGTAAATCACCTGATGTTTGATGGTAAGAAGACCAAGTCGTATGAAATCTTCTACAATGCACTGGAGACAGTGAAGGCTAAGATGAGCAATGAGGAGAAGTCTGCTCTGGAGATCTGGAAGCAGGCCCTCGACAACATTACCCCACAGGTTGAGGTAAAGAGCCGCCGTATCGGTGGTGCTACTTTCCAGGTTCCTACAGAGATCCGTCCTGACCGTAAGGAGAGCATTTCAATGAAGAACATGATTCAGTTCGCTCGTAAGCGTAGCGGTAAGTCAATGGCAGATAAGCTGGCTGCTGAGATCATGGATGCTTTCAATAACCAGGGTGGTGCATTCAAGCGTAAGGAGGATATGCACCGTATGGCTGAGGCTAACCGCGCATTTGCTCACTTCCGTTTCTAATTAATAAGGTAAGAAGTTAAAAGGATACAAAACAATGGCAAATCGCGACTTACATTTGACAAGAAATATCGGTATTATGGCTCATATCGATGCCGGTAAGACAACCACTTCTGAGCGTATTCTGTTCTACACAGGTAAGACTCATAAGATTGGTGAGGTACACGATGGAGCTGCTACCATGGACTGGATGGCTCAGGAGCAGGAGCGTGGTATTACTATTACCTCTGCTGCTACAACCTGTAACTGGAACTACAACGGAAAGCAATACAAGATCAACCTGATCGATACTCCGGGACACGTTGACTTTACCGCTGAGGTAGAGCGTTCACTGCGTGTACTCGATGGTGCTGTTGCTACATACTCTGCTGCTGATGGTGTACAGCCTCAGTCGGAGACTGTATGGCGCCAGGCCGACAAGTACAACGTACCACGTATCGGTTATGTAAACAAGATGGACCGTTCAGGTGCTGACTTCTTCGAGACAGTACAGCAGATGAAGGACATCCTGGGTGCTAACCCTGTTGTAATTCAGGTGCCCATCGGTGCTGAGGAGAACTTCAAGGGTCTTGTTGACCTGATTAAGATGAAGGCTATCCTGTGGCACGATGAGACTATGGGTGCTGAGTATGACGTTGAGGATATTCCAGCCGATCTTGAGGCTGAGTGTGACGAGTGGCGTAACAAACTGCTCGAGGCTGCAGCTGAGTATGACGTGGCTCTGATGGAGAAGTACTTCGATGATCCTAACTCAATCACAGAGGAGGAGATTATTGCTGCTATCCGTAAGGGTACCATCTCTATGGCTTGTACTCCAATGCTGCTCGGTTCTTCATATAAGAATAAGGGTGTTCAGCCTCTGCTCGACTATGTATGTGCATTCTTGCCTGCACCTGTTGATGTTGAGGTTATTAAGGGTACCAACCCTGATACCGATGAGGAGGAAGATCGTAAGCCTTCTGAGGATGAGCCTACATCGGCTCTGGCCTTTAAGATTGCTACCGATCCATACATGGGCCGTCTGGTATTCTTCCGTGTTTACTCTGGTAAGATTACTGCTGGAAGCTATGTATACAACCCACGTTCTGGTAAGAAGGAGCGTATCAGCCGTCTGTTCCAGATGAACTCAAATAAGGAAATTCCTATGGAGAGCATCGACGCTGGTGATATCGGCGCAGGTGTAGGTTTCAAGGATATCCGTACTGGTGATACTCTCTGCTCTGAGGATGCACCTATCGTACTGGAGTCTATGAGCTTCCCTGACACTGTGATCTCTATCGCAGTTGAGCCTAAGAGCCAGGCCGACGTTGCTAAGCTCGACAACGGTCTTGCTAAGCTGGCCGAGGAGGACCCAACATTCACCGTTCGTACCGACGAGCAGAGTGGTCAGACCATTATCTCTGGTATGGGTGAGCTTCACCTCGATATTATTATCGACCGTCTGAAGCGTGAGTTCAAGGTTGAGTGTAACCAGGGTAAGCCTCAGGTTAACTACAAGGAGGCTATTACCAAGACTGTTAACCTCCGTGAGGTTTATAAGAAGCAGTCTGGTGGTCGTGGTAAGTTCGCTGATATTATTGTAAACGTTGGTCCTGTTGACGACGATTGGGATATCGCTAAGGACGGTGGTCTGCAGTTCGTTAACGAGGTAAAGGGTGGTAACATTCCTAAGGAGTTCATCCCATCTATCCAGAAGGGCTTTGAGAACGCTATGAAGAATGGTATCCTTGGTGGTTATCCAATGGATTCACTGAAGGTAACTGTACTCGATGGTTCGTTCCACCCAGTTGACTCTGACCAGCTCTCATTCGAGATTGCTGCTCTCCAGGCATACAAGAACGCATGTGCTCAGGCTAAGCCCGTACTGATGGAGCCTATTATGAAGCTCGAGGTTGTAACACCTGAGGAGAACATGGGTGACGTTATCGGTGACCTGAACAAGCGTCGTGGTCAGGTTGAGGGTATGGAAGAGGCTCGTAGTGGTGCCCGTGTCGTTAAGGCTCAGGTTCCTCTGTCAGAGATGTTCGGTTATGTAACCGCTCTGCGTACCATCACTTCTGGTCGTGCAACAAGCTCTATGGAGTACGATCACCACGCACCTCTGTCTAGCTCAATCGCTAAGACTGTGCTTGAGGAGGTTAAGGGCCGTGCAGATCTCGTATAATTAAGCAAAAAGGGAGTGCCGCTGAGCAAATGACTCTTTAGCGGCCTCCTTACATTTAAATATCAAATATTAAAAATTAAAGACATGAGTCAGAAAATTCGTATTAAGCTGAAGAGCTACGACCACAAACTCGTAGACAAGTCAGCAGAGAAGATTGTGAAGGCTGTTAAGGCTACAGGTGCTATCATTAGCGGTCCTATCCCCCTTCCAACTCACAAGCGTATCTACACCGTGAACCGTTCTACCTTCGTTAACAAGAAGGCTCGTGAGCAGTTCCAGCTTTCAGACTACAAGCGTCTGATCGACATCTACAGCTCAACAGCTAAGACTGTTGATGCCCTGATGAAGCTCGAGCTTCCAAGTGGTGTTGAGGTAGAGATCAAGGTATAGTACTATCCTTTATCTTAAAGATAGACAGCGTATCCCCAAAGGGATGCGCTGTTTTTTGTTCATTACTCCTAAATATTAGTTAAAAGAATGGCTAACTAATTAATTTAGTTTAAAAACTATAAACATTAGTTGCTAATAACGAAAACTTTTAGTTACTTTGCGCTCAGATATTGATTAGCGACGTGCAAATTGATTGCGAAACTTAAAACGAACTGTAGTAAAATGAAAAAGTTAACAAACAAGGAAAAGGAGATAATGGATTTGTATTGGCAGCATGGTCCCATGTTCGTCAAAGAACTCTTAGAGTACTACGACGAGCCCCGCCCGCATTTCAATACCTTATCCACTATGGTACGTATACTTGAGAAGGAAGGATATCTTGATCATAAGCAGTTTGGTAACACCTATCAGTACTATCCTCTTATTACTGAGGCAGAGTACGGTCGCAAGTCTATTGCCGGTGTTATCAAAAACTATTTCAACAACTCTTACCTCTCGGCTGTATCATCCTTCGTGAAGGAAGAGAAGATCTCTGTAGAAGAACTTAAAAAATTGATAGACCAAATAGAAAGCAACAATGATTGAATTCCTGACCTACGACCTTAAGGTGGCTGTGCTACTGGCGGTATTCTACATGTTCTACCGCCTACTGTTGGCTCGCGAGACTTTCCACCGCGTTAACCGTATAGTGCTTCTGCTCACAGCCGTGGCCTCGTTTGTGTTGCCGCTGTGTGTTATTACTATGCATGAAACGGTTACAATGGAGATTCCAGAGATGCCATTGGTTGATACCAATCTCTATGTGCCTGATGTGCCGGTAGAAGAGCCGCAGACTCCACTTTGGCAGATCCTATTGCCCATTCTTTTTATAATGGGTATGCTTGCAACATTAGGACATACCCTATGGTCGTTGTTCAGGATAGTCTCTCTGATAAGTAAAAGCGAAAAGCATCCTCAGGATGATGGTACTGTTATCTGTGTGACCGGTAACGCTGATATGGCCCCGTTCAGTTGGATGATTTTTATAGTGATGAATCGCAGTGATTTCGAAGAACGCAATTCTGCGATCCTTACTCATGAACGAGGTCATATCCGTCTCCACCACTCGTGGGACCTGCTCCTCGTTGATACCCTCACCGCACTTCAGTGGTTTAATCCCGCCATCTGGATGCTTCGCAGTGATCTGCGTGCCATCCACGAATATGAGGCCGACGGTGAAGTACTCTCAAAAGGGATCAATGCACGTCAATATCAATACCTGCTAATCACAAAAGCCGCGAGCATCGGCGGGTACTCCCTTGCTAACGGTATTTCTCATAGTACCCTAAAAAACCGAATTAATATGATGTTACATACTAAATCACCTCGTCACAGTCTCCTAAAGTTGTTGGCTCTCTTACCAATAGTTGCTGTTACTCTGGCTGTAAATGCAGAGACTGTAACCGATTATGTGTACAATGAACCACAGACTCCGGTAAAGAAAGGCAATAGAGCTGGAGTAATCAACCTGGGAGCTGGTAAGAAAATCGTGGTAGAAAAGGCAGACGATGCAAAGGCTGAGGCTACTCAATCTGCTGACTTAGAAAAATTTACAATAAGTGGTACTGTCTACGATGGTTCTGCTTCGCAGAAGACGCCTATTATCGGAGCTATCGTAAAGATAGTGGGCTCAAAGAAGGGTACGGTTACTGATATGGATGGCAATTTCCGTCTTGAAGTAGCTGCTAGCGACCGCATCGAAGTGATTTACATGGGCTTTGAACCGTTTACTATTGGTGTAAGCAAAACATTCTCGGAGAGAAACGACTACAAGATTATGTTGAGAAAGGAAGGTACTGATCCTAGTAAGCCATACGATGTGGTAGAACAGATGCCTCAATATCCTGGTGGTACAGGTAAACTCTTTGAGTATCTGACTAAGAATGTTCGCTATCCTAAGGAGGCTGAGGATAAATGCCTTCAGGGACGTGTGATTGCCACATTTGTAGTAGAAAAGGATGGAAGCATAACTAATGCAAAGATCGTTAAAAGCATTGACCCTGCTCTCGATGCTGAGGCTCTGCGTGTGGTAAATGGCATGCCTAACTGGATTCCTGGCAGGCAGAATGGCGAAACAGTACGTGTAAAGTACACTGTGCCTATTACATTCCGCCTTCAGGGTGGGGCGGACATTCCTGCAGATAAAGAGAAACTGGTGAATCCATTAGCCGAGACAGTTGTTGTAGGTTATGGTAATACTGCCCAGGGGGTATGGGTGCCTCAAACAGGAACTACCCCATACATTGTTGTTGATGGTCAGCCCATTGATGGTACAAAGCTTAAGGAGATTGATCCCAAGACTATCGAAAGTATGGATGTACTTAAGGATAGGGCTGCCATCGAGAGATTTGGCGAGAAAGCAAAGCATGGTGTTATCATCATCAAATTAAAGCAAAACAAGTGATAATGCTATGTTATTGCTAATAAAGTAATATGCTCCATAAAAGTAAAACAACTTGTTTTGGTGTTGAAAAGCATAGCTTTACACCATGAAAAGATATTCTTAACGATACTAAAACAAGTTGTTTTACTATGGTGATAGTAAGTGATAGATAAATAAAAAGTATCACTTAGGGTAATGTATTGATAGTCAATAGATTAGACTAAAAAGTGATACTTTCTCAAAAAACGTATATGAAAAAAGTTGTAACAACTCTCATGTTGGTCTCATTTACGCTGATGGCCAATGCACAAGGAATGATTATAGACAAGACACAGGCAAGAAATACCAAAAAAGCAAAGTCAGATACACTGACAATCGACCAGGTGGCTTATCGAATCACTTATAATTCCAAGTCGGTAACCGATACAACGAAAACTCCCTATAGATATAAGGATGACGAGATGCGTCTTGAAATAGGAAAGAACGGTGTGTCAAGATTTTATAGCTATACCAGATTCTTGCGTAAGCAGATGACGGCAGAGATGATAAAGAAAGGAGGTGGTATTGATCTGACCAGTATTCCTAAGGGAGGAGCTATCTCTTGGGAGTTATATAAGAATTATCCTGTACAAGGAAAGACTTTGTATCTTGATGTAATCTCCCTCGATTCTTACCAATGCGAGGAGACTGTCGAAACTCCTGACTGGCAGCTGGTGCCTGATAGTACCAAGGAGATTTTGGGTTATCAATGCCAGATGGCAACGACACGTTTCAAAGGTCGCCAGTGGACTGTGTGGTATACTGAAGATATTCCTTTGGACGAAGGTCCTTGGAAACTACGTGGCCTGCCCGGTTTAGTTCTATCGGCTTACGATGCTAAAAGACAGTACGTCTTCGAGGGGGCTGGTCTGGAACAGGTTAGCACTGATCAGCCAGTCGTAATTGTTGAGGAAAAACGCGAGAAGATAAGTCAGAAGAATTTTCGTAAAGTGCTTAGCCGTTATGACCCAATGGCAGCTCTGAGTTCACGTGGTATTAAAATAATCAGTGTGAAAGAGGCTGATGGTTCAGAAGGTAAATTACCTACCAAACTGCCGTCAAACTCAATCGAGTTGGAATAAATGTATCGGTTATTATTAACTCTTCTCTCTCTTGCTTCCTGCATTCTTGCAAGGGCGCAGACTGTTGTTCGTGGTGTGGTGGAAGACTCCGTCAGCCACGAACAACTTCGCGGCGCTTCAGTGAGTTATCTGCGTAAGGGAAAAACACTGAAGTTTGCCCGCACTAATGAGCAAGGCCAGTTCGCCATCCAGATGGATAGGGTAGAGCATGGCGATCAGCTGTCGGTCACGATGATTGGATACGACAAACGTCGCTGCCGGGTGCCTGTGGATGGTGCTAAGTCGGTAACTGTTGCTTTGCCCAGTCGGGCCTTCCAGTTGAAGGAGGTACAAGTGCAGGGTAGTCGTGTTACGGGGCGTGATACCATAACTTACGACTTGACACGCTTTGCCACCGATCGCGATAACTCGCTGAAGGATGTACTGAAGAAGCTGCCTGGTGTGGATGTCTCGAAAAACGGCATGATAGCTTATAACGGTAAACAGATATCGCGTTTTACGGTGGAGGGTTTGGATTTGACTGGCGGACGTTATAACCAGCTGACAGAGAATATCCGTGCCAAGGATGTGAAGAAGGCAGAGATAGTAGAACACGACCAACCTATCAAGGCGTTGGAGAAACGTGTGTACACTGATGACGTGGGTATGAATATAACGCTGAAGGACGGAGCCCGCGACAAACTGATGGCCACGCTGCGCCCTTATATCTTGTTTGATGAGCCTATTCATGCCGGTGGCTCGGTAAATGTGCGACAGATAGGAAAGAAAAAACAACGCATGTATGATGTGGCTTATGATCGTAAAGGGCAAAACATCAGTGAGTCGTATCTGATTCTCGGTTCCAATTGGAATCGCCTAAGTGCAGGAACGTTACCATCGTGGTATACAATTCCATCGTTGTCGGCTCCTGTTGATGCAGACTTGTTACGTTTCAATACGTCGCAGCGCTACGCTGTAAATCAAGTTTCCAAAACAAAAAGTGACAATGAACATCGTTTGTCTGCTTTCTATAGTCGTAGTGTTATCAATCAGTACACCTCCAATACCTCTATATATTATATGGACGAAGAGTCTCCTGTCACCACTACCGAAGAACGTAGCCTTACTGCAATCAGTGATCAGTTCTCTGCTGAATTTGAACATAGGATTAATAAAGAGAACTGTTATGGTAATGAAGTGCTTTTTGTAAAGGCGGCTCAGGATGATGGATTGACTGAGTATTCTTTCTTGTCACAGCGGATGCGTGTTCCTCAGGTTGATATAGGTGCCTCTATTTATCGCTTATTCCCGTTGCATTCTGGTGACCAACTAACGTGGAAGTCAATACTTGATTATCACCATTCTGTAAACGATCTTTATGTCAATGACGATAGAAAACTTATACGCACCAATCTTTGGCACACTGACCATCTGGTGGAGTGGACACTTAAACGAGGCTATTGGACACGGGAATACGAAGGTGGCTTGTCTGCTCAGAACACTCATGTAGAGCAGGGAAATTGGCATCTTAGTGCATATTTACATCCCTCATGGCAGTATAAAACTGACGAGTTCAGACTGACCATGCGCCCCAATATTAGTTTGAACCGCTTTGCTCGTCAGCAGAAAACACTGATACTGTTATCTCCAACCATATCTATGAACTGGCAGCCTTCCTCGCGTAATGAGTATGTAGCTTCTGTTGGCTATTCTGAATCTACTGGCTCGGTT
This sequence comes from uncultured Prevotella sp., assembly GCA_900317405.1. Taxonomy (GTDB): domain Bacteria; phylum Bacteroidota; class Bacteroidia; order Bacteroidales; family Bacteroidaceae; genus Prevotella. Next base: position 4,406 of record ONGP01000036.1, on the reverse strand, counting down.
TGCGATTATGCTATTGATGAGTATCAGCGTGATTATCGAACGTGGTACACCGCAACAGGCATAATTCCTTTGTCTCAGCGATTGTCTGGCAGGGTTGAGTATCACTATAAACGTCCTATCCGGGAGCTCTTCATGAACGTGTCGCTTACGGCTGCTCGTATATGGTCGAATACTGCCACCGATATGCAGATTGTTGACGGACGTTATTATTATTCGCTCAAGGAACTTAATGCCTGTAGCAATGTAATAAGTGGCAGCTTGTCGGCTTCAAAAGGGTTTTATGACCTGCACCTGAAGATGAATCTTGATGTTGATGGCAGTCTCTCAAATGGCCGGCAGTTATCTTCTGGCCGATGGATAGACTACCATACCCAATCTCTCGCATTGACCCCGAAGGTTCTCTTCTCTCCATCTTGGGGTGAACTGGAATACGAGGGCGATTTCTCTTTCAGCGGTAATAAAATAGAAAAAGAGCAGATGACAACGTTCTTCAATTGGATGCAACGACTTACGCTTACTTCAACAATTGATAAGGTCGACTTATCGTGGTCGATGGTTCACTATCGCAATGAGCTTCAAGAAGGCAATGTTATGAATGTCATGTTGAGCAATGCTGCAGTAACATGGCGATTAAAAAAGATACGTCTGAAAGCTCAATTGCGAAATATCTTCAATAAGAAAGATTATTCTACAACCACTTATAGCGGTATAGCAGTTATCTACAATAGCTATGTGCTCCGTCCGCGTGAGTTAGTGTTGAGTGCTGAATTCAATTTATAATATTTATAGATATGCGAAAAATTAGGTTTATTCTTTTATCGTTTGTTGCTTTGCTAGCTGCCTCATCAGTTAGAGGTGAGGTTTCTGCAAAGAAAAAGACTGCTGAAGTGGCAGTCGACTCACTGCAACTGTTGTTGCAGGCAGGTGACAGTTGTATGCAGCAGTACAATACCTTCGAGGCGCTAAAGTGCTTTCAACGGGCCTACGACTTGGCAAAGATAAGAAGTCAGAAACGGGCCAAAGAAAATCTTGACCTTCCTCTAGGGTATTTAGAGAAACTCCCAAAAGAGAAGCAGGATGAGATTATCGAGCGACTGAAGCATTCGGCAGAACAGAGTGCAATAGTAGATTGTGGGGTTCAGATGAAATTGGCCGATTGCTATTATAAACGAGCAAGCTATCTTAAAAGTGCTGATTTGCTGAAAAGCATTCCAGAGGATTCGCTATCGCACGAATCTTTCCGCCAGTTAGCTCTCAGTTATCAGAAACAGGGCGACCTAGACTCTTATATATACTGGGCAACTCAGTTGATAGAACGTTATCCTATGGATGGTGAGATTGTGGCAGGTCTGACACTTGCCTTGGCGCAGAAAAACCAACCAGAGAAAGGACTGACATATGGACTAAATTATAGTTTGAAGGATCGTAATAACATCTTAGTGAATCGAGCTATAGCTGATGCTTTCTTCTTGAAGCGTGACTTTACTGCAGCATCCATCTGGTATGAACAGTTGATGGAACAAGGCGATTCAACATTTAATACGATTTATTCCGCAGGTATGTGTTTTGCGCAGAATCAAGACCTGAATCGTGCCTATAAGTATCTGCAGCTGGCTTTGGTTAAAAGTGGTATGCAACACTTTGGTTGTGCCTATCGCCTGGGTATCGTATGTAACGATTTGCATAGTTACGACGAGGGAATTGGTTATCTCGACCTTGCTTTGGAAATACAGAAACCCGATACAGCCATCATGAAAGCTATCACTCTCTCGCAAGGCGAGGCCTACTATCTTACCAAACAATATAATAAAGCTGTTGAGGCGTGGAAACACCATCTGGAGTATAACCCCAGCTCTGTTGCTACCTACTATAATATTGCCAACGCCTGCTATAATTTCCTTAACGACCAACAACAGGCTAAGGTTTATCTGGAAAAGTTCCTTCAGGCCGCCCGCAATGAAGAAAAGCCCACTCCGCAGCTGAAGGAAATGATAGAAAAAGCAGAGGCTTTTCTACGCATTTCAAAGTCTGGCTCGAAGATTAAGCCCAAGCGGGTAAGAGTTACAAAATAGACTCCATCGTGGTTTTCTGAACTTGCATTCCCATACTTCTGTAGAAACTAAGTGCAGGGGCATTTCCTTCCCATACATTTAGTGTGATGTGATGACACTGTATGGATCGTGCGTAGTTGAGCACGTGTTCGTACAGTGTCTTTCCTATGTGTTTGCCACGAGCATGCTCGTCAACGCAAATATCATCAATATAGAGCGTCTTAACGTCTTCCAGCAGTTTATGGTTTTTTACTTCTGTAATCTGGCAGAATGCATAACCTTCTACTTTTCCGTCGTCATAAACAAAGATGGGTTTGCTGTCATCTTTAAATAAGACCTCCAGTTCCTTTTCGTCATATTTGGTGGTATGGGGCTTGAATAGGTCTGGACGAATCACGTGGTGCACCATGTTTACCTGATGCAATAATTCGATTATACGCTTTATGTCGTTTTTATTAGCTTTTCTTACCATAATTGATGATCCTTTTTTGCCAATTGATTTCATCTTGGGTGCAAAGATACGTATAATTTTCTGCATATAATGGTCAAAAAGGATAAGTAAAACATAAAAAAACTTAAAAGTTGCTTTCGGGGGTTCGATATATTTGTGTATATTATATTATATTAGTACCTTTGCACCCGCAAAAGTGAGTATTGCGCTGGCCGTGGAGCTATCAATGCCCTGATAAATAGCAACTTAGCCTTAAAAATCGGAATGACATCCGTTTTCAGTGCCGACGGTAAGAATGTACCGTGCACTGTTATCGAAGCTGGTCCTTGTGTTGTAACTCAGGTTAAGTCTGTAGAGAAGGATGGCTATGAGGCTGTTCAGCTCGCCTTCGGTGAGAAGAAGGAGAAGAATACCACAAAAGCAATGATGGGTATCTTCAAGAAGGCTAACACTACACCAAAGGCCCACTTGGCCGAGTTCAAGTTTGATACCGAGTTGAACCTCGGTGACACCGTTACAGTCGACATCTTCGAGGGTGCCGAGTTTGTTGACGTTGTAGGAACTTCAAAAGGTAAAGGTTTTCAGGGCGTTGTGAAGCGTCATGGTTTTGGTGGCGTAGGCCAGGCTACTCACGGTCAGGACGACCGTCTGCGTAAGCCAGGTTCTATCGGTGCCTGTTCTTATCCCGCCAAGGTATTCAAAGGAATGCGCATGGGCGGCCAGATGGGAGGCGACAGAGTTACTACTCAGAACCTCAAAGTGTTAAAGGTAATTCCAGAGCACAATCTTATCCTTGTTAAGGGTAGCTGCGCTGGTTATAATGGTTCAACTGTTTTAATTAACAAGTAAGATGGAAGTTAGCGTATTGAATATCAAAGGTCAGGAGACCGGACGTAAGGTAACTCTGAACGAGGCTATCTTCGGTATTGAACCTAATGACCACGTTCTCTACCTCGACGTAAAGCAGTATCTCGCTAACCAGCGTCAGGGTACAGCTAAGTCAAAGGAGAGAAGCGAGATTTCTGGTTCTACTCGTAAGCTTGGACGTCAGAAGGGTGGCGGCGGTGCCCGTCACGGAGATATCAACTCACCTCTGCTGCGTGGTGGTGGTCGTGTGTTTGGTCCTACACCTCGTGACTACGGCTTCAAGCTGAATAAGAAGGTTAAGGCTCTTGCTCGTAAGTCGGCCCTGTCATACAAGGCTCAGGAGAATGCAATCGTAGTTGTTGAGGACTTCACAATGGACGCTCCTAAGACTAAGGAGTTCGTAAACATTGCAAAGAACCTGAAAGTAGACGGCAAGAAGACTCTCTTCGTAATGTCAGGTACTAATAACAATGTATATCTGTCGGCTCGCAATCTGCAGAGTGCAGAGGTTATGGAGGCTTCACTCGTTAACACCTACAAGGTGCTGAACGCTGATGTTCTCGTAATCACTGAGAAGTCTCTCGAGACTGGCATTTATCATTAAACCCCTGGTCACTGAGAAGATGACCAAGATTACAGACAAGTCTTCTGTAGAGAAAACTTATAAGGTAAAGGGCGAGGAGCGTACCAAGAAGGCTGAGGCTAAGTATGGTTTTATCGTTCGTCCTGAGGCTAATAAGCTTGAGATTAAGAATGAGGTTGAGGCTCTGTACAATGTTACAGTAATCGACGTGAACACAGTTCGTTACGCCGGCAAGCGTAGCTCACGCTACACTAAGGCTGGTCTGATCAAGGGTCAGAAGAACGCGTTCAAGAAGGCAATCGTTACTCTTAAGGAGGGCGATGTAATTGATTTTTATAGCAATATTCAGTAATAAAAATGGCAGTACGTAAATTAAAGCCCGTAACTCCGGGTCAAAGACACAAGATTATTGGCACGTTCGAGGATATTACTGCATCCGTGCCAGAGAAGTCTC
>ONGP01000034.1 GCA_900317405.1 uncultured Prevotella sp. | reverse complement strand
CGCAAGGTGGCAGTGAAGAGTTTCTACATGGGCGAAACTGAGGTGACTCAGGAACTATGGGATGCCGTCATGCCCGAGAATAACTCGAAACAGAAGGGTGCCAAGATGCCTGTGGAGTATATTACCTACGACCAGTGTAAGGAGTTCATCGCCAAGTTGAACCAAATGACGGGGCTGGAATTCCGCTTGCCTACTGAGGCAGAATGGGAGTATGCTGCCAAGGGAGGGCGTAAGTCGAAGGGCTATCTATATTCGGGTAGTAATAATCCCAAGGAGGTGGCCTATACCATGGAGAATGATTTCGATGATCATCACAAGCCCGTTGCCCAGCTGAAGGCCAACGAACTTGGACTCTATGATATGTCGGGCAATGTGTGGGAGTTTTGCGACGACTGGTATCGAAAGACGCCAACAAGCAAGCCCTCAAACAATTTCCATACCATCCGTGGCGGTGCTTACGACTGTGATACAAGATACAGCCGTATCACCAATCGTTTTATGTACGATCAGCGCCGAAGACGTATGGAAGTGGGATTCAGACTGGCTTTGTCAGTAAGATAAGCTACACCATGTTTCTAAACCAATATTCAAAGAGCAGGAAGCCCTCGGGTGTCATGCTCTGAGCATCGGCGCTATCCATACGATAGAGTGGAATATCCCTGTACATAGCGGCAACCATCGAAAATGTGCTGGGCGGACCTATCAGATAATCGCACTCAGAGAGCATGAAAAGGTCTTCGGGAGCGCTACCCTGCAGGTGATGGATACATACCTTGGGGCATAGTTTCTGGAAATGCTCCTCACTGACAGAAGGGTCGTTGGTGGAGAGATAAACATGGAGCGCTTTGCCAGGATGCATATCGGCAAAACGATTTATGTGGTCTGCATATACTTCGTCGGAGAAGAGGAATTGTCCGTCGCGCCATTGGGCATAGTCGCCACGGCGGATATGTACTCCCAAACGTAAGATATTATCTTGTGAGTTCTGCTCAGCCTCTTGCATCTTAGCTTTGACGGGGGCTGTATACTGATCGTCCAAAGTGAAGAGTTCACATATCTCATCACGATACTTCAAGAAGAGGTCATAGTAACGCACAAACCAGCCACTCACTACGATGTTGCGATGACGTAACATCTTGCGTTCCAAGGCCTCACGGTTGCAGTCGCGATGCTTAAAACTGGCTGTAGGCAAGAGACGGAGTGCTGCCATGTATTTGGCGAAAAGATACCATCCAAAGCCAGTGAGGTTGGTATGACAGATATGGAAGTACTGATACTTATAGCTGAAACGCATGGAGATAACCTTACGGCCATGCTCTCTGCCCCACGCATAGACATGGGCGTATTGCAACAGGTTGTTGCACATCTGACTCTTATCTCTGGCAAATATCATATGCTGACATTATTTGTTATTTCAAAATACTTCTTCATCACAAGTAGCGAGATGAGTTTCTCGCGCTTCTTGTCGCAGAACTGAGCTACGTGCTCGTGGGCATGCTGTATGATAGCCTCGGCCTCATCGGGGTGGTCTATATAATACTGCAGTCGCTCGTCGAGATCGGAGAAGTCTTCTTTTACCTCAATATAATGATAGTTTGGTATGAGTGTTCCCTCCATAAACCATGTCTCACAGGTAAGCTTTGGGGTGACGGCTATAGAGTTGGACGACATAATCCATTTCAGGTTCGACGCTACGTCATTGCCCTCTAGCGACATCACGAACTTATAGTCAAGGTGTTCGCCAATAGTCATCTTCTCACCTTGCCACTCGGGGTGGTCTTCTACGCAATCGGTCGAGGCGGCATCAACCATTGGGTGGTTTCTCCAGCGGTTCATAAACACACGGCGGTTAGGCTTGTCATCGCCTGCAGCCTCATTTCCGATATCACCACGGAACACAGCCATATTACGCTTGTCGCGCCATGCCTTTTTGTCGTTTACAAACAGGAAATGGCGCACCTTTACTAGTTTAAGTAGCACGGAGTTCTGATTATCATCGCCTAAGGGACGACTCTTAAGGATGCTTGGCACAGGTTGCAGGTCGACAATATCGCCCCACTTGAACACCCAACGCATGGACTGGTCGAAATAGCGCGCTATCTCCATCGCATCGAAATAGTACATCTTCTTTCGCAACTTAGGCTGGTCCTTTGTGCTTATGGCACTCTGCTCCCATAGTGCCCGGTCGAAAGAACTCTCGGGCGTAAGTTTACAGTAGTAGTCAACCCTTCGCAACAGCTGTTCTTTGTCGGGCAGTCTGTCAAGCTCCTTAAGTATACTTTTTAGCCGCATGCGGTAGAAAAAAGCTGGTATCGACTGCCTCAGGTAATTCTTGAGGTAGTATGTGATATGGCTGTTCTTGCCGCTGTTCAGCATATAATAGATTTTCCGCATCTTCATATCGACTGCAAAAATACTTTTTTTCTTCTAATTCGCCAAAAAAAAGACTAATTATTTGTTCATTTACAACGAAATAGCTATCTTTGCACACATGAAAATTCTATCTACATTACTATATGCAATTTTCTACACCTTTTCCCTCCTGCCACTGAGGGTGCACTACTTATTGTCGACCATGCTGTATGTGTTGCTGCGTTATGTGGTAAGATATCGTCTGAAAGTGGTCCGCAAAAACTTGTCTACCTCATTCCCGGAGAAAAGTGAAAAGGAACTTCGTCGCATCGAAAACGGTTTTTATCGTTTCTTCTGTGACTATCTGGTAGAGAGCGTTAAGCTAATGACCATAAGAAAAGAAAACCTGAAGAAACGTATGGTTTTCAAGGGTGTTGAGCAGGTAGATCAATGTATCCATGAAGGACAGTCGGTTGCTGTTTACTTAGGCCACTACTGTAACTGGGAATGGGTAACATCATTGCCCCTTTGGATTACATCCGAAGCACTTTGCGGACAGATATATCACCCTATAGAGAATAAGGCCTTCGACCGTTTGTTTCTTCGACTGCGTCAGCGTCAGGGAGCCCTTTGTATCCCCATGCAGGATACATTGCGCAGAATCATAGAGTTCCGTAGAGAAAATAAGCCTGTGGTTATTGGCTACATCAGCGACCAAAAGCCTAACTGGATTAATATACACCACTGGCTGGACTTTCTGCACCATGATACTCCTGTTCTGACTGGTGCTGAGCGCATTATCCGTAAAGCCGGACATGCCGTGTTCTATTTGGATTTGCGTCGAGTAAAACGTGGCTACTACGAGGCAGAATTCAAGCTCATTGCTCGCAATCCTAATGAGGTAGAAGATGAATTTGGTATTACTGATATCTACTACCAGATGTTGGAGCAAAGCATCATCCGCGCTCCAGAGTTATGGTTGTGGAGTCATAACCGCTGGAGTAGAACACGCGAGGAATTCAACGAGCGTTTTGAGGTGAACGACGGGAAAGTGACTAGATTAAGGTAGCATACGGTCTTGCGTCATGCGCACCATGTATTGCTGAATGATTGCTTTTAGTTCTCGTTCCATCTTTTGTTGTACTTCCACTTTGCCCTTGATGTTATTCTTCATCAGTTTGTCGTCGAGACTATAGACGGCAGTTGTGGAGGTTCCGTCAAACTGTAGAACGTAACCATAACGTACATATTGATAATAGCCATTTAGGTAATTGACAGCCCAAGTGTCTTCTTTTGGGGTGTTAAGCAGGTCGATGCCAAATCCAAAGTATGGCTTGGGATAATGGAGCATTCCCAATACCGTAGGAAGAATGTCTATCTGCTGAGCGATCTTGTCGAGTGTATTACCCTCGGGATGACTTGGGTCGTATATGATGATGGGCGAGCAGAAACCACCAAGATCTGTCTGATATTCAGCATGATTGCTCATGTTGGTATGGTCGCTGGTTAATACAAAGATGGTGTTCTTGAACCAGGGCTGACGACTAGCTGTATCAAAGAATCTTCCAATCGACATGTCAGTATAACGGATACATTTATGTATCTCCAGTTCTTCTTCAGTAAACTGCTTCTTGTATTTCTCAGGAACAGCAAATGGATGATGGCTGGATGCAGTAAACACTGATGTCATGAATGGTTGCTTCATCTTGCTCATCTCTTTTGCGAAGTACTGGAGGAATGGCTCATCCCATATAGCCCAAGTGCCATCAAAATCATCTTTGCCACATGATTCCTCATACTCAGTACGTCCATAATAGCGCTGGAAACCTATCTTCTGGGCAAAAGCCTGAAATCCCATGCTGCCATTCTGTGCACCATGGAAGAATGCTGTTTCGTATCCTTCATTGGCCAATACTCCTGCCAACCCTGTGTAATCGTTCATGGAAGAAGGAGTAAGGATGAAAGGCTCGACAAACATTGGAATACTACTGAGAATACTGGGCATGCCGTCGATACTCTTTCGACCATTACAGAAGGAGTAAGTAAATGTGGTACTCTTGTTTATTAGAGAGTCGACACATGGGGTATATCCCTTGTATTTACCATCCTCGAGTGTCTTGTTAAGTGCTCCAATATATTCTCTGCCGAAACTCTCAACAATCAGTATTACAACATTCTTCTTATCCATCTGCAGAGAGTCGGATGGAGTATGTACTGGTGTGTAAACGGCCTCCATATCTTCTGCACTATTGAAGTAATTTGGTACAACAAAGACATTAGTGTCGATGGTGCGAAGAAGAGAGAAAGGCGTATTAAGCACTAATGGAGCATCTGTTGGACGTTCGGTATATTGCATGGCATTTGATATTGTTATCGGGCGTACGGCGGTTGCAAAACCTCCGCGCATGCCTGCTATGCAAAATGGGGTAAATACAACAAGAGACAAAAGACATGCTCCTGCGTACTTCCATTTGTTGGATGTAGGAACACTCAGGCCTGGTGTGGTATAGAACTTCCAGAGGAGTGTCATAATGAGTGCAAATAGCAATACCAGATACCAGTGGTTTAGAAATTCAGTTCCTATGATATTACCTAAGTTGCCTTCACTTGAAAACTCATCAAAGACAGTAGAAGTAGTACGTCTCATCGTATATCGGAAATATACAGAGTCGGCCAGATTGATGGCAAATGCCAGTCCATTTACAATAAAAAACAACCACTTACATATCTTGTGGTATATAGCATTTTCCTTGAAATGCAACGGGAAGAGCATCAGGACTACATATAGCGCATTGGTATAAAGGATGGCAGATGTGTCGAACATCAGTCCGCCACGCCATACATCGAAGGTGTAGTTGAAATAGCTTAAATTCTCTAACCAATACTCTATCCTGGCTACCTGATAAACCAGATATACAAGTAGCAGATTACAAAGTACTGCAAATAGTGGTGAGAATAACTTATTTTTCAACTGTCTCATTTTTTATCCCAATATAAAACTATTATCTATCCTTAAAGTCTCTCGATGCGGCTTGTAATATCGCTTTTCCAAGTGTAAGGAGTTGCTCGTTCTTCCGGCCTTCCTCGGCAATAACTTTGTTGCTCACTAAGTCGTAGCAAACAAAACCGGTACTATCAACCATTGAAAAACCATCATCAAATGTGTGGGTAGCAAAAGGCTTGGTATAAGTAGAACTTAATACATCACGACTGAAAGTGAATTCGTCGTGTGATATTCCCAATTGTCCTAATAAGGTAGCCGGCAGGTCGGTCTGATTGCAGACTTTTTCTATCTGCACGGGCTTTTTAACAGCACCACCAACCCATATCATGGGAATATGGTTCATCAAGGATGAACTCTCGTCTACTCCGTTGTGTGGTATGCCATGATCGGGCAACATTACCACGAGAGTATTCTTCCATGCTTTGCTCTTACGGAGGTTATTGATGAAATCGCCAATGCATTGATCCAGATAATAGAACGAATTAATCACCTCGTCATCGAAATGGTGTATGGGCACATCCCAGGGTACGTGACTGCTCAACGTAGAATAACCGATCAAGAAGGGTGTCTCTGAATTTGTGGCCATCTGATATAGTGTCTTGAAGGTGATATCATCACGTACTCCCCATTGGGCTGTCTTCTGTTCTTCTACGCTGTAATCCTTCATCCATGTGAGATTCTCAAAACCTCCACTGATGAGATAGCTGCGCATGTTGGTGAAGTTAATGTCGCCACCGTAGAGATATGAAGTGTTATAGCCTCGCTCCTTTTGTAGCGTGCGGGCAATGTTGGGTAGTGTGCGTGACTTTGATGGTATCTTCATCACCGACATTGTGGGGAATGAAGGATAACCACTCAATGCACATACTGTTCCGCGGTCGGTGCGCCATGTGTTTCCATAACAATTTGTAAAGTAGATACCTTCCTTGGTCAGCTTATTCAGATTTGGAGTAATGTCAGTTCTTCCTCCTATTTCTGTAAAAACACCTCCGCAGCCCTCTAACAGAATTATTATAATGTTAGGATTCTGAGTAGTAAGCAGAGTGTCGCAGTCAATGCTTTGTGTGTTGTAATGCTCACTCATTAGCTTGCTGCACTCTTCGTCGCTCATAAAACTATAATCGGCATCAGCCTTATCGAATGAATCAATAAAATTAAATACTGGGTTGACAGCAGAGTGGTTGAGGAACTGATTTTGCGAGAAATACACCTGTCCGATATTGGTGGTTGATTCTCCTAATCCGCCACGTATACCTATGATAATGACAGGAATGCAAAGCAGAGCGACTATCGATTCTGTTATACGGTGGTGGCTGGGAGTTATTCTCCAACGTGGATGAGTGTATGCCCACCAGATAGCAAAAGAAACTATAGCTATTACAATAAGTCGGATTACTATATAGCCCAAAGAAACACTAGCCATCGCCTCTGTAGGAGTATTCAGATACTGAAGACATGTAGAGTCGAGCTTGAATAACCAGAACTCATACAGACTTGTATCGGCTACGAACGCCAATGTAATAGCAATTGCTATAAGCAAATAGTAAGCGCGTAATATGACGCGAAGAGTCTTGATTCCGCCTAACCAAATGGAAACCGCACAGACCAGGAATGGTACTATAATAATGTAAAGTGAAGTGCTGAAATCCAGACTCAGACCATTCCACAAAACAGCCGGAATGTCTTGAGCAGAAAAGACTTGACTGCTATTATATAGCATGAACACAACCTTGGCGATGATAAATACTAGCATCGTCAACAGGTATGTCTTCAGAAGATAAAGAACTCTTTGTAACATTGATTTTGACAGATTATAATGCCTGCATGTCTGTTAGCTTCTTGTAGTGGCCGTCGATGGAGAGCAGATCCTCATGGGTTCCGCGCTCTACGATACGTCCCTCGTGCAATACGCAAATTTCATCAGCATTCTTGATTGTCGACAGACGATGCGCGATGGCCACTGTGGTACGTGTCTTCATCAATCGCTCTAATGCATCCTGAACCAGTCGCTCACTCTCCGTGTCAAGAGCAGATGTAGCCTCGTCGAGGATTAGGATTGGCGGATTTTTAAGGATGGCACGGGCGATAGATACACGCTGGCGCTGACCTCCGGACAGACGTCCACCACGATCACCGATGTTGGTGTCGAAACCATCCTCGGATGCCATTATGAAATCGTATGCGTTGGCAATCTTGGCTGCCTCATCAATCTGCTGTTGTGTGGCGTTGTCGACACCAAATGAGATGTTGTTTCGGAAGGAATCGTTGAACAATATGGCCTCCTGATTAACATTGCCGATAAGCTGGCGGAGGTCATAAATACCAAGATCCTTAACGTTAATGCCATCTATGAGCACCTCGCCCTCCTGAACATCGTAGTAGCGAGGAATGAGATCTACAAGTGTGGATTTTCCGCTACCACTCTGTCCTACAATAGCTATAGTCTTGCCCTTCGGTATTGTAAGGTTGATATCTCTTAATACCCATTGCTCGCCATAGCGGAACGATACATTGCGGAATTCTATCTGATGCTCGAAACTTGGTAAATGCTTGGGTGTAGCCACCTCTTTAATAGTATTCTCTGCCAACAATATCTTGTCAATACGCTCCATAGAAGCCAGACCTTTGGGGATATTGTATCCAACCTTAGATACCTCCTTCAGAGGGTTTATGATGGAGTATAGAATCACCATGTAATAGATGAAGGTTGGTCCGGATAGTGATTGGTCGTTAAGTACCAGAACTCCACCAAACCATAATACAATGACAATCATACATGTTCCAAGGAACTCAGAAAGTGGGTGGGCCATATTCTGGCGTATGTTAACCCACATGATATCATGACGATAGGTGGAGTTGATGTGGTTGAACTTGTTGAGCATCTTGCCTTCTGCGCAGAATGCCTTAATGATGCGAAGTCCTCCAAGGGTCTCGTCAACCACGCTCATAGTGTCACTCCATAGTGATTGTGCCTGTATACTCTGAGCCTTAAGCTTTCGACCTATCCAACCCATGAACCAGCCTATAAGAGGTATGATACCGATAGAGAAAAGTGTCAACTGCCATGAGATTACAATCAGTGTAGTGAAATATGATATGATAAGAATAGGATTCTTAAACATCAGGTCTAACGATGACGTGATGCTGGTCTCTACTTCTTGTACATCGCCTGTCATACGGGCAATGATATCGCCTTTGCGCTCCTCGGTAAAGAATCCAAGTGGCAGAGCTACTATCTTCTTATACAGCTGATTTCGCATATCCCTAACCACGCCAGTACGTATGGGAACTACGCTGGCGGATGCAAGGAAGTAGGCTATCGTTTTCAGCAGTGTTGCAAAAATGAGGAACAATCCGATAAAGAGCAGTGTTGTGGTAGAACCCATATCGGCGATGAATGTATTGATGTAATAATAGATGTTGTTGACCAGAACATCCTTAAAACTTCCATCGCTCCATTCCATCATTGATGTAACAGTGACGCTATCGTCTGTCTTGAACAGAATCTGAAGGATAGGTATCAATGCTGCAAACGAGAATATGTTTAACAGGGCCGAAAGTATATTGAACACTATCGACAATACTACATATTTCTTGTACGGTAAAACAAACCGTCTCAGAACTTGCATGAATTCTTTCATAGGGCCTCTCCTAATAATGTTGCACTTGTACTACCTGTAATCTTTACACGTACAGTTTCGCCGATGTGATGGCCTGCCTTTGGGAATACTACCATCTTGTTCTGTTCGGTACGACCGCAGAGTTGTTCGCGACTACGCTTTGAGAATCCCTCAACCAGTACATCAAACTCCTTGCCCTCGTCCTTCTTGTTCTGAACGGCCGACATCTCAGTCTGCAGGGCGATAAGTTCATTGAGTCGGCGAATCTTCTCGTCCTCAGGTATATCATCGGGCAGATGCTTTGAGGCGTATGTGCCTGGACGCTCTGAATATTTGAACATAAAGGCAGAATCGTAGCCAACTTCGCGCATCAGCGAGAGTGAAAGCTGATGATCTTCCTCGGTCTCAGAGTGGTAGCCAACAAAGATATCTGTAGAAAGTGCACAATCGGGGATGATGCGACGGATGGCATTTACACGATCCATATACCACTCGCGAGTGTACTTGCGGTTCATCAGTTTAAGTATCCTGTCGCTTCCGCTCTGTACTGGCAGGTGGATATGCTTGCACACGTTAGGCATTTCGGCGATGACATGGAGCGTTTCGTCGCTCATATCCTTAGGATGCGAAGTGGTGAAGCGTACTCGCATGGTTGGAACTTCCTCGGCAACTCTGCGTAACAGGGTAGGGAAGTCGATATCCTCGAACTTGTACGAATTGACGTTCTGTCCTAATAGTGTTACCTCCTTGTAACCCTTATCGCGGAGGTCGCGAACCTCGCGAAGAATGCTTTCTATATCACGACTACGCTCACGACCGCGAGTGTAAGGAACGATGCAATAGTGGCAGAAATTGTTGCAGCCACGCATGATACTGACAAATCCACCAATCTTATGCCCAATGCCGATACGCTGTGGTACAACGTCCTTATAAGTTTCGGTGGTAGAAAGTTCGGTGTTCATCGCCTTGTGTCCAAGTTCGGCCTGGGCAATGAGGTCGGGCAAAGACAGGTATGAGTCAGGACCTGCTACGAGGTCGCAGAAGTGGTTGTCGAGCAAATCCTGTTGTGCTCTCTCAGCCATACATCCCAATACGCCAATCAGCATTCTTGGGTTTTCGGGATTTGTCTTCTGGCGCTTGCGACGTTCCGCATCCAGAGCCTCCAGGCGGTGGAATATCTTCTGTTCGGCATTATCACGAACCGAACAAGTGTTCAGGAAAACTGCATCGGCCTCATCTAGTGTCTCGGTGGTTTCGTAACCAGCCATCTGCATTACCGATGCTACTACTTCAGAATCTGCCACATTCATCTGGCAGCCATACGTTTCAATATATAATTTCTTCATCATGCTAAGTATAAATAGGTTAAATTATCGGCAACGATATGCCGTTGATTTTCTGGAACACATCGAGCGCATACACATCGGTCATGCCGCTGATGTAATCTATTATCGCCATAATACGGGTTTCAAGGTCGGGCGAGTCGATATCGTACTGACTCGACACGCGACTGATAAGATGCTTTGAGTAAAAACGTTCCGGGTGCACAGCAGCATTGATAAACTTCTCCATGAGTGTCTGGATAATCTGATAACCGGATAGTTCTACATCAAGTACGGGACGACTCTTATAGATGCGCGCCATCGACAGCGCGCTGCAGTTCTTGTAGGCCTGTTGTGGCACTTCGCTTATATGGTCGATAAGGCTACCCTGGAAGTCGCCACTAAGAATTTCTTCCTCGTGCTCAACAAATACACTGACGCATTCGTTCTCGAGTTTTCCGATTACGCAGGCACGCAGATACACTACCTTTTCATTGTTATCATTAACGCCCTCGTCGTCTATGCGCTTTAATATGCGTTCCTGAGTTTCTTCGTCGAAGAATGCCAACAACATTTGCATAGTTTCGTCGTGCGAAATAATCTTAAGTTTGTGGGCGTCCTCGATGTCCATTATCTCATAGCAGATATCATCGGCTGCTTCAACAAGATATACCAACGGATGACGGGCATAGCGCAATGGTTCGCCTACCTCCGACTTGCATGGTATGCCTAGTTCTTCAGTGATTCTGCGATAGTAAGCTTTTTCGGAATCAAAGAATCCGAACTTGCCTTTCTTGCTGGCTGCACTCGATGAGTATGGATATTTTACGATACTGGCAAGTGTGGAATAAGTCATTACAAAACCACCTGGTCGGCGGCCTTTGAACTGATGGGTGAGCAAGCGGAAGGCATTGGCATTACCCTCGAAGTGAATCATATCGTTCCAGAAGATAGAACTTACTTGACGCTGGAGGTCATACCCGGCTCCCTCGGTAAAGAACGACTGGATGGCTTTCTCACCGCTATGACCAAAGGGTGGATTGCCCAAGTCGTGAGCTAGACAAGCAGTCGCTACTATCTGACCGATCTCCTGAAATAGTCCTTCTTTCAGTTCTGGATGTTTGGCAGTAAGCTGTGCAGCCACATCATTACCTAGCGACATACCGACACTTGCCACCTCGAGAGAGTGGGTTAGTCGGTTGTGTACAAAAATGCTACCCGGGAGCGGAAATACCTGGGTCTTGTTCTGCAGACGACGGAACGGCGCAGAGAAAATAAGGCGGTCATAATCACGCTTAAACTCTGTGCGGTCGTCGTGTCGTTCAGGGTGACGATGCTCCTGACCGAGACGCTTATTTGATATAAGTTGTTGCCAATTCATCATAATCAGGGTGCAAAGGTACGAAAAATACGCGCAGTAACGGCACTTTTCGCAGAAATTAACGAAAAAATCAAAAAATTAGGGCTATAAAGGGTGATTTCTAAGGTAAAAGCACTACCTTTGCACATTGATTAAAATAATATTTTAAAATATGCTGAAAATTAAAGTCGTTAACAAAGGTCACCAGCCACTGCCTCAGTATGCTACCGAGCAGAGTGCAGGTATGGACCTGAGAGCTAATATAGATGAACCCATCACGCTGAAACCCCTTGAGCGTAAGTTGATTCCAACAGGACTCCACATAGCCTTGCCCGTTGGTTTCGAGGCACAGGTTAGACCTCGCAGCGGTCTCGCACTGAAAAAGGGCATCACCGTGCTTAATACTCCGGGAACCATCGATGCTGATTATCGTGGCGAGATAGGTGTGGTACTTATAAACCTTTCGAACGAGGATTTTGTTGTTGAGGATGGTGAGCGTATTGCTCAGATGGTTATCGCACGTCATGAGCAGGGTGAGTTTGTCCCCGTTGAGGTGCTCGACGAGACAGAACGTGGCGAAGGTGGATACGGACATACAGGCGTGAAGTAAATGAAAGGAATGAAGAAGATAGGACTGTCGTTGTTGCTGTTATTGTCTGTGACCACTGGTTACGGACAGCGAACCTACGATGAGTTCTTTCTCGAGGCTATGATGCAGCGACAGAAAGGCAACAGTGATGCGGCCTTCGATCTGTTGCGTCATTGCTTGGAGATAAATCCTGAGGCCCCCGAGGCTTATTACTTCCTGGCTCAATACTACAACGCCCTGAAAGATACGGATAAGAGTCTTGCCTATATAAAGAAGGCAGCCGAGCTTGATCCAGATAATGACACTTACATGGAAACCTTGGCTCAGGCTTATATCCGACAGCAGGACTACGAGGCTGCTATACCGGTGGTAGAGGGAATCTATGCTCGTGATAAAGAGCGTGAGGATTTACTGGAGATGCTGTTCCAACTCTATCAACAGGTAGGCGACTTGACAAGTGCCGTACAGGTGTTGAACCGAATAGAGGCTATAGACGGAAAGAGTGAACGCTTGTCGATGGCTAAGAGCGAAATCTACACCCGTCAAGGAAACAAGAAAGCTGCCATCGCTGAGATAAAAGCTCTTTCGGAGAAGTTTCCTAATGATTTCAATTATCTGGCATTATATGGCGAGACGCTGATGATGAACGGACAGTTGAAAAAGGCACTCAAGGTGTACGACAAGATACTGAAAGAGGAACCTGATAACAACCGAGTGCTGATGTCGCTCCGCACATATCATCAGGCATTGAACCACAAGGAAATTGCAGATTCTTTGACAGAGCGTGTGCTATTGAACAAGAACGCTACAATGGAAGAGAAAATCCTGTTGTTGCGTCAGGAGATATCGGCTAGCGAGAATGCTGGTGGCGATAGCACAAGGGTCCTGCAACTGTTTGATAAGATACTGAAACAGCCTCAGACTGATGAGAATATGGCTATCCTGTGCGCATCGTATATGAACATAAAGAAGATGCCTAAGGATACTATCAGCACAGTGCTGGCTAAGGCTTTGGAATTGGCTCCAGATAACTCTTCTGCCCGTTTGCAGTTGATAGGATATGCCTGGGAGGCTGATGATATGGAGAAGGTAATCACTCTTTGTCAGGATGCTCGTCAGTATAATCCTGATGAGATGGCATTCTATTATTATCAAGGTGTGGCGTACTATCGCCGCGATAGTCTTGACGCAGCTCTTTCGGCTTTTAAGAATGGCATCGGTGTTATCAAAGAAGATAGCGATCCTGCTATAGTATCAGATTTCTATGCTGTGATGGGTGATATCCTTCATCAGAAGGGATTACTCAGAGAGGCATACGAGGCTTACGATTCTTGCCTGCAGTGGAAGGATGATAATATGGGATGCTTGAACAACTACGCATATTTTCTTAGTGAGGAGGGTAAGCAACTTGCTAAGGCCGAACAGATGAGTTTTAAAACCATCAAGGCCGAACCAAAGAATGCTACCTATCTTGATACATACGCCTGGATACTGTATATGCTTGGTCGATACTCTGAGGCCAAGATATATATCGATCAGGCTCTACAGAATCTGGACCAGTCGCAGGACAACTCCGTGATAAAAGAACATGCAGACAAAATAAAACAAAAAATAGATCAATAATGAAACTACAAGGTATCGTTAGAATTGCCTTATTGGCATTGCCATTGATGTTTAGCTCATGTGGAATATTCAAGAAGTCCAACAAAAATCCGAAGCCGGTGATTGAACAGCAACAGACCACGGACTTCGTGAATCAGGTACGTGAGAACCAGCAGACATCTAAGTTCATAACGTCTAAGGTAAAGTTCTCGGTTGAGGTTGGCCAACAGAAGCTTACGCTTACAGGTAACCTGAAGATGAGACGAAACGACGTGATACGTCTACAGTTGATGGCCTTCGGCTTTGTTGAGGCAGGACGTCTTGAGTTTACCAAGGACTACGTGCTGATTATGGATCGTATAAACAAGCAGTATCTCAAGGCACCATATCGTCAGGTTGACTTCTTGCGTAACAGCGGTTTGAACTTCTCTGCACTTCAGGCACTGTTCTGGAATGAACTCTTCAAACCCAATCAGGGTAGTGATGCTGTGGTACTTGATAAGGCTGCTAGCAGTTTCGCAACTATCGAGAGTGGCGACGATATGATTATCAGTCTTGAGGACGGAAAGATGGACTACAGTTGGTTGGCTAGTAAGAATACGGCTATTATCCGTATGGCTAACATCCTGTATAAGGACCGATTCAATGGTAATACCCAGTTGAACTGGGACTATTCTGATTTCGAAGTATTCGGACGTAAGATGTTCCCAAAGAAGAATCTCATCAAGTTGACAACTCCAGATAAGGAAGTGAAACTGAGCATGACGTTGAACTATCTTGGTTCGGATTCTGAGTGGGAGCCAAGAACAGAAGTATCAAACAAATATCGTGAGGTAACTGTGGATGAGATACTCCGCCGATTCATGGCTCTATGATGAATAGAGTATTACCTAAAGATTTGCTCGCGATGGTGCTGATGGCACTCATCTCGTTCTCTTCGCCTGCTATGGCCCAGCAGGCGAAAAAATCGTCTGCTCAGCGACGTACTACAACTGTTAAGAAGACTACGACGAAAAAGTCTCCGGCTAAGAAGACTGCAACCAAGAAAACAACTACAGCTAATCAGCCGGTGACAGTAAACAGTCTGAAGAACGAGCAGCTGAAGGTTCGTAAACAGATAGAGGAACAGCAGCGCAAACTTAAGGCTAATGAGCGCGATGTGAAGAAGCGCTTGCAGAATCTGCTTATAATTAATAATGAAATAGCCGACAAGCGTAAGTCGATTGATACTATACGCCATGATATCAATCGTCTTGATGGTGATATCACCACACTCGAAGCTCATATTAAATACCTTGATAGCGAACTGGAGGAGAGAAAGCTGCGTTTTATCAAGTCGATGCGCTATATGCATCGCAACCGCAATATGCAGAGTAAACTGATGTTTATCTTCAGTGCCAAGAATCTCTCGCAGATGTATCGCCGACTAAGGTTTGTTCGTGAGTATGCGGCTTATCAGCAGACTCAGGCAGAGGCAGTGAAGTCGATGAAGACTCAGGTGGGGGAGGCCTACGACGAGCTTACTGACACAAAGAGACAGAAGAGCGACCTGCTGGTGAGAGACGAACAGGAACGCAGATCGCTCGAAGGAAAGCAAGTTGAGCAGCAGAAGATGGTTACATCGCTGCAGAAACAGCAGAAAACCATTCAGAGCATCATTGATCAACAGAAGAAACGTGATGCTGAACTGAATGCCCAGATCGATCGTTTGATTGCACAGGAGATAGCCAGAGCAAAAGCCCGTGCTGAGGCTGAAGCTCGCAAAAAGGCGGCCGAAGCCGAAGCTAAACGTAAAGCCGAGGAACTGGCAAGAAAGAAGGCTGCAGCCGAGGCCGCACGTAAGGAGAACGAACGTCGCATAGCCGAGGCAAAAGCTAAAGAGGAGAAGGCTAAAGCTGAGGCTCGTGCTGCAGCTGCCCGTAAGAATGCAGAAGAGAAGGCTGCGGCGGAGCGTGCTGCTGCTGAAGCTGAGCGTGCACGACTGGCTGCAGAACGTAAGGCTGCTGCTGATGCGAAAGCACATGAGAAAGAGGTGGCTGAGGCTAAGAAGTCGTCAGAAGCTATATATACTGTGTCTTCCGAGGACCGCCAGTTGAGCGGTAACTTCGAGAGTAATCGCGGTCGCCTGCCTATGCCAATCACTGGTAGTTATCGCATTGTTAACCACTTTGGTACCAACCACGTTACTGACGTGAAAGGTCATGTAACACTCGATAAGAAAGGTATTGACATCAAAGGTCAACCCGGTGCTGCGGTTCGTTGTATCTTCGATGGCGAGGTTAGTGCTGTGTTCAGTTATGCTGGAACTACTGTCGTGATTGTGCGTCATGGTAGCTACCTGTCGGTATACTGCGATCTGGCATCAGTCAACGTGAGTCGTGGACAAAAAGTTAGCACCCGACAGACGCTTGGTCGTGTGGGTGCTGAAGGTTTGATGCAGTTCCAGCTGCGTAAGGGCAGTGCCAAACTCAACCCGGAAGGATGGTTGGCTAGATAGACAAGTTGTTTTCCAACAGCCCTACGTAGGTCTGGATAGCATAGTCTATCTCAGAAATCTTTATGAATTCGTCAGCTGAATGTGACCGGCTTGAATCTCCAGGTCCCAACTTTAATGATGGGAATGGCATCAAGGCCTGGTCGCTCAGTGTGGGCGAACCGAATGGTTGCATACCTCTCTTGATACATCTCTTCACGATAGGATGATCGGGCGAGATTGACGACGAATGCAAACGGAATGAACGGGCACGCAGTTCGCACTTGGTCATCTTCTTGCAGAGGAAGTTGAACAGATACTCATTCTGATAGAATTCGTTGGTGCGCACATCTATTATAAAATGTAGAGTGTCGGGTATCACGTTGTGCTGAGTTCCTCCTTCTACTACGGTTACTGTCATCTTGGTTGCTCCAAGCAGTGGACTAACCTTGCGGAACTTATAATCACGTATCCACACCAGATCGTCGAGTGCCTCGTAGATGGCGTTTACTCCCTCGTTTCTGGCGGCATGACCAGATTTTCCGTGAGCATAGCCGTCGATAACCATCAGTCCTTTCTCTGCAATTGCTGGCTGCATTCCTGTTGGTTCGCCAACAATTGCTACATCTACCTTGGGTAGTAGTGGAAGAACCCTGCTGAATCCGTTTTCGCCCGAAACTTCTTCTTCGGCTGAGGCTACGAAGAGAATGTTGAAACTGCGCTGACGCTGAAGCATAATGCGATAGGCCTGCAACAGTGCAACAAGTCCTCCTCCACAGTCATTTGAGCCTAGTCCGTACAGCAAGTCTCCCTCTTGGGTAGGTGTAAATGGATCACGTGTCCACGAGTTTACTGGCTTCACTGTGTCGATGTGTGCATTAAGCATCACAGTGGGACGGTTGTTGTCCCAGTCAGGACAACCCACCCAGAGATTGTTTCCCTCTCTTCCGTATGGCAGTCCCCATTTAGTCAGGTATTCAGCCAGTTTGTCGGCAGCCTTTGTTTCATCTCTACTTACCGAAGGTATGGCAATCAGCTCCTTCAGCAGTTCTACTGCGTCGTTGGTGTAGTTTGTGATGTCCATTTCTTATTCAGTTTTAGCCTTAGATATCGTTAATGATAGCAACATCGACAATACCAGTACCCCGAAAATCACTGCCAATGAGATTGGTGTGGGAATTTCGATATGTGGCATGTTAATGTTCAGTCCTACCAGTTCGCCTGCGGCATTCACGTACTCGTTCATGGCCAACAGCATCTTTACTCCTACAAAACTAAGGATTATACCCAGACCGTATTTCAGATAGGTAAAGTACTTTGCAACGGCTGCCAGAGCAAAGTAGAGTGCTCGCAAGCCCAGGATGGCAAAGATATTTGATGTGAGTACGATAAACGGATCACGGCTCACAGAGAATACTGCAGGGATAGAGTCGACAGCAAACGCTACATCTGTTGTCTCGATTACCAGTAGTGCAATAAACAGCGGTGTTGCCAGTCGTTTGCCGTTTTCTATGATAAAGAACTTTCCCTCGTGCATCTGGTCGGTAACGGGGAAGAACTTCTTGAATAGCTTTACAAAGATGTTCTTCGAAGGATCGACCTGTTCATTGTCATTGTGACTGAACATTTTTATACCCGTGTATATCAGGAATAGACCGAATAATCCAAGTATCCATTCGAACTTGGCAATCATCGCTGTTCCGGCAAAGATGAATAGACTGCGCAGAACTAGAGCTCCGAATATTCCCCAGAACAGCACCTCGTGCTGGTATTTGCGTTGCACCCCAAAGAACGAGAAAAGCATTAGGAATACAAACAGGTTGTCCATAGATAGTGATTTCTCTATTAGATAACCGGCAAGAAACTCCATCGCTTTTTCTTTTGGTGCTTCAGGATAAAATAGATAGATACCTCCGCAGAACACCAGCGAAACACCAATCCACACTGCGGTCATCTTTAATGCTTCGGATACACTAACCTCGTGCTGACCTTTCTTACCGAAAGACTTTAGGTCGATAAGCAGCATAATAAAAACTAGGATATAAAATAATATCCATGCCCAAAGGGGTATATTTACCATTTCCATTATATATGTTTCTTTAATTACCGGTGCAAATTTACGAATAAACGAGCGAAATACAAAAGAAAAATGCTTTTTTTCTTAAATTCCGAAAATAAGTTGTACTTTTGCACCTCGATATGCGAAACAGATTACTAGATAATGCCCCCTTGTTGCGGTTGGCGGTATGCCTTATCGTTGGTATTGTTATTGCCAATTATGTACCGTTGGCATTATCTGTCCTTCCTGCACTGGCTATAATGGTGGTGGTAACATTGCTATTATGGAAATACGAGAACCTGCAGTCGATAGCAATCCTTGCTTGTTTCCTGCTTGTTGGCGTGTTTCTTATGCAGCGGCATCTCTCTGCTTCCGATGAATCGGTGTCCATGTCCCGTCTTGACAAGTCCAAGGCTTATTTCCTTAATCAGCGTGGCATATTGCTTGACCGATTGGCGGATAGCGGTGTGGGTGGCGATGCCTATGCTGTAGTAGCAGCTATGGCGTTAGGCGATAAGTCGGCTTTGACACACGAAATCCGTGATACTTATTCGGTTAGTGGTGCCTCGCATGTGTTGGCGCTTAGCGGCTTGCATCTGGGTATAATCTATTGCCTACTTTGGCTATTGCTTCCTCATCGCCGATGGCCAGCAGTGTCTCAGACTATTATCCTGATAGCAATATGGTTGTATGTACTATTGGTCGGAATGCCTGTCAGCGTGGTTCGCTCGGCTGTTATGCTGACAGTTTATGGTCTGTTGTCGATAGGTCATCGAAACAAGATGTCGGTCAATGCCCTAGCCTTTACGGCTATTGTTATGCTTATGTGCAATCCCGAATGGTTGTTTGATATCGGATTCCAACTATCGTTTATGGCTGTGCTGGCGATATTGCTGTTTGTTCCTTTGTTCGAGGATGTGTTCTCAGCCAAATATCTTCAAGAGCATCGTTGGATTCGACGTATTTGGGGATTGGTGGCTGTGTCGGTTTCGGCTCAGATAGGAGTCGCGCCGTTGATAGCATATTACTTCGGCCGATTGTCCACTTATTTCCTGCTAACTAACTTCATCGTTCTCCCCGCAGCCTACCTTATACTCGGTTTCTCGCTGATAGTACTGTTGTTCCCGTCCCTCGCGTACATATTATTATATATAGTCGATACTCTGAATGCCGTTCTACTCAGAATAACAGCTATACCAGGCTCCAGCATAGAAGGCTTTCACCCAAATGTGCTCCAGGTGGTGCTTACTTACGTCATAATATTCTGTACTTATCTGCTTATAGAAAGAATAAGACCAGCACAGGGATGGAGATCATCGAGATGAGCGTGGTGATGAATGTCACCTCGGTTATCATTGTTGTGTCTTTGCCGTATTTCAGACAGAGAATGGTTCCGTAGGTGGCCACAGGCATAGCGATAACTACTGTATTGATGTTGACCACGAAACTCGAAAATCCCAATAGCGTGCATAGATAGTATATTCCGATAGGTAGTATTGCCAGTCGGAATATCGTAGTAGCATATACCGTACTGTCGCCTAAAAGCGACTTTATCGACAGGTTCGACATCGACGAACCTATAATCAGCAATGCTGCAGGTACGGTTATGTTGCCTATCATAGTGAGTGGCTGGCTGATGCATTCGGGGATATTGTCTATCCTCAGTGCTACTATCAGCATCGTAAGATATGCTGCCAGCATCGGGGTGGAGTAGAGTACTTTCTTCTGAAATCTGCTTTCCTCAACTTCACTTTTGCCTGTAATCAGTATCGTGCCGATGGTAAACACTGCAAATGTATTTACCACATTCAGCACCGCAGCATAGAACACAGCCTCGTGGCCGAATATCGAGGCTACTACAGGATATCCCATAAATCCTACGTTGCCAAACATCAGTGCAAATCCGATAGCTCCCTCATCGTCTTTCTTCTTGGTGAGGTAGCGAGGCAATACGAATGCTACTCCCGTAAGTACAGCATAGGTGATAACGCTTATCAGCAGCAGGGGTAGAATATATTCACGGTCGGGCAGTTCACCCGTCATGGCCGACGACAGAATCAGTGCTGGACAAGTTATATTAATTACCAGTCTGGATAATTGTCTGTCAAAGTCGCCTCCTAAATAACCTAATTTGCCAGCCCCGTATCCCACGAGCACAATAGCAAACAATGTAATCATTACTACGAACATGGCTGCAAAGGTACTGCTTTTTTGTGAGAAAATGAGTACTGTATGGTTTGTTTTTGCGTCTTTGGGGACAAAATGCGTTTTTGGGGACAACAATATTTGCGTTTTTGAAGTTGTTCATTTCGTGTTCTTATAAAAAAGTGGTATTTTTGTAGTCAAAAAAGAAATTAGTCGCTATGACATTAGATTACGTTGTGATATTTGCAGTCTTCTTTGTTTTTCTGATAGCTGTTGCTGTCGGCATCTATTTTACGTACCGCCAAACCAATAAGGCTATTAAGGATAATGATCAGTTGGCAGGCGAGATTCATGAATTGAAAACCTATTTAAAGACAAAAGAACGGGTTTCCGAACTGCAAGTAGAAACAACTTCGCTCCGTGAGAACATCAAGGATACCAAGGATATGACCGATGATGAGTTGCTTGAGTGGATAGAAAAGCATATGAACGAGAGTAAGATGTTTACCGATCCCGATCTCTCGTTGAAGGATATGGCACTTCGTTTGGGTCTTACTCAGAAGAAAATCAAGCAGCTGGTGAAAGATTCTGAACGCTATAACCGTTTGTACGATTATCTCACAGAAAAGCGCGTGCTCTATGCTTGCGAACTGATTAAGGCGAATCCGCAATGGTCGATGGAGGCGGTGAGTAAGGATTCAGGCTTCGTATCGCGCACCACGTTCCAAACCGAGTTTAAAAAGCGCATTGGTGTTACCCCAGCGCAATACCGGGCTAACTCCCAATACGATGTGGTAAGGGTTAAATAAGTACCTTCAGCATCACCCATGCCAGTGCCATCTGAGTGAGGATGGCCACTATGTCTATCAGAATAAATGGTATAAACGGCATCAGCATGATAGGGAAGATGATGATGGTTACCATGTGAGCTACCAATAGGATGCCTACCCATTGTAGTAGGCCGCGATAAAAATAGGCGATAGAAATGCCAAGTGGCAAAAAGAATAATGGCTGAGCTATGGCTAATGCCAGGTTGATGGTCGAGTTGGGTACTGCAAAGGTCAGGCAACCAGCGACATCAGCCACAATCAGGGCCCACCACATCCAGGTGTAAGGTCGGCTCAGTTGGCGCATGCCGCGCATCATGGCATAAAACAGGATGAAGTCGCCTGACAAAAACACAATAGATCTCAGTATCTCCAATCCATGGGTCTCAATCCAGGTGTATAGATGATCCTCAACGCAGATGGCTTGCACCACCATCAGCACAAAACCTACCTTGATGAGCCAGTGAGGTAAACCGCTTTCTATTTGATTCACTACCAGCGATGTGCTTGTCGGGTTATAATTACTTTTTTGTTCCATATTTGTTTTAAGTTAATACTTTCTGGTGCAAAGGTACAAATAAACTCGCAAAATTCGTTAGGGTTTTATACGTAAAGTTTAACTTTTATCGACGAATAGTCTTTTGGGGACAATTTATTGGTTTGGGGACAACAATTTTTAAAAAAGTTTATATTTTCTAGTTATTTATTTAAAAATATATATAATTTTGCTACAACAATCTAATTATTTGGCTTATAGCCATATAGCCGTGATGGTTAATTTGACATTTTGAAGCAATCTAATTTATTAAGTTATGACGAATAAGACTTTTTTTAGGGCTGTGTTAGCAGCTATATGGTCAATTGTATTTGTTACTGGTGTTGTATCTTGTAAGGAAAACGATACAGATAATGGTGGCAGTAATGAAAGCGATGTGCCTCTGATTGAGAATGAGCAGGAGGCGCTCGGTTGGCGTTTGATCAGTATGCTCACCGACGAGGGCACAGCTCCTTCTGGTTGGCAGGATAAGACCTTCGAGCCTACTATAGGTAAGGCTGTCGATGGTGATCCCTATACCCGTGTGGTATCAACGAACGATGTTGACGCGGCAGTTGCCCGCTTTGCCGAGCTGGCTGATAATCCCGCAGGTTTCTCCGAGGTGATGTCGGCTTACAGCTATTCGGTTGAGGGCATTGGCAAGCTCACCTATAAGCGCGGTTCCGAAACCGAACCGTATCTGGCACAGGTGGATGTGGATCTGAAGCAGGTGCCTCACCTGAAGAAGATTCTCTAC
>ONGP01000026.1 GCA_900317405.1 uncultured Prevotella sp. | reverse complement strand
TTAAAATATAGAAGCTAAAAAAGTAGGATATGGCAAAGAAGTTTGCAGAACATAACGGCTTGAATCTGACCCAGGTTAACAATGATATCCTGGAGATGTGGCGCGAGAAGAACGTATTCTGGCGTTCGGTTGACGAACGTGAGGGATGTCCACAGTTTGTATTCTTCGAGGGTCCTCCCTCGGCTAACGGTCATCCTGGTATTCACCACGTGCTGGCTCGTACCATCAAGGATACCTTCAACCGTTATAAGACAATGAAGGGTTTTCAGGTAAAGCGTAAGGCTGGTTGGGATACACACGGACTGCCCGTAGAGCTGGGCGTAGAGAAGGAGCTGGGTATCACCAAGGCTGATATCGACAACAAGGCATCGGACAAGTACATCTCGACAGAGGATTACAACAAGAAGTGCCGCGAGAACGTGATGATGTTTACTCAGGAGTGGCGCGACCTCACAGAGAAGATGGGTTACTTTGTAGATCTGGATAATCCTTACATTACCTACGACAACAAGTATATCGAGACTCTGTGGTGGCTGTTGCAGCAGTTCTACAACAAGGGACTGCTCTACAAGGGTTACACCATCCAGCCATATTCGCCAGGCGCTGGTACTGGTCTGAGCTCGCACGAGCTGAACCAGCCTGGTTGCTATCGCGATGTGAAGGATACTACGGTTACAGCCCTGTTTAAGGCACTCAATCCTAAGGAAGAGTGGACCAAGTGGGGCGAGGCTTACTTCGTGGCATGGACTACCACACCATGGACACTGCCTTCGAACACAGCACTCTGCGTAGGTCCGAAGATTGATTACGTAGCAGTACAGACATACAATGCATACAACGGCGAGAAGATGACCATCATTCTGGCCGAGAGCCGTCTGAATGCTTATCTGGCTCCCGAGGGAAATATCACCGACGGCGAGGATATGCCTGAGTACAACAAGGGCGAGAAGTTTGTGCCTTACCGCATTGTGGGCCGTTACACCGGTCATGAGCTGGTAGGCATGAAGTATCAGCAGCTGATGCCTTGGGTTAAGCCTTCGGCTAAGCTCGATCAGAATGCAGCCGACTACGTGAAGGAGTATGCAGCTGCTCATCCTGAGAAGGTATTTGCAAGCGAGAACGGCAAGGATCAGTTTGTAGAGATGGAGAGCGAGGCTTTCCGCGTGATTCCTGGCGACTACGTTACAACCGAGGATGGTGCCGGTATAGTGCATATCGCTCCTACATTCGGTGCCGACGACGCCAAGGTGGCTAAGGATGCTCACATACCAAGCCTGTTCCTTATAAATAAGAAAGGTGAAACACGTCCGATGGTAGACCTTCAGGGTAAGTACTACGTGATGGACGAGCTGGACGATAACTTCGTGAAGAACTGTGTAGACGTGAAGGCTTATGGTCACCACGCCGGCGACTACGTGAAGAACGCCTACGCACCTGAGTTTAACAAGGATGGTAAGTACGACGAGCAGGCTGCAGCTAAGGCTGAGGACCTGAACATCGTGATCTGTATGGAGATGAAGCAGGAGGGCACAGCACTCAAGATAGAGAAGCACGTGCACAACTATCCTCACTGCTGGCGTACAGACAAGCCCGTGCTCTACTATCCTCTGGACAGCTGGTTTATTCGCTCTACAGCTAAGAAGGACCGCATGTTCGAGCTCAACAAGACCATCAACTGGCAGCCAGAGAGCACTGGTACAGGCCGATTTGGTAACTGGCTTGAGAACTTGAACGACTGGAACCTGTCGCGCTCACGTTTCTGGGGTACACCACTCCCAATCTGGCGCGACGAGGATGGCAAGGAGATCTGTATCGGAAGCGTAGAGGAGCTCTACAACGAGATAGAGAAGGCTGTTAAGGCCGGCGTTATGGCTTCGAACCCATTGAAGGATAATGGATTTGTGCCTGGCGACATGAGCAAGGAGAACTATGACAAGATAGACTTGCACCGTCCATACGTTGACAATATCGTACTGGTATCGGAGAGCGGTAAGCCAATGAAGCGCGAGACCGACCTTATCGACGTATGGTTCGACTCTGGTTCGATGCCTTACGCTCAGATACACTATCCATTCGAGAATAAGGACCTGATTGATAAGGGTATTGCATTCCCATGCGACTTCATCAACGAGGGTGTAGACCAGACTCGTGGTTGGTTCTTCACTCTGCACGCTATTGCTACCATGATATTCGACTCGGTAGCCTTCAAGAATGTAATTTCTTCAGGACTGGTGCTCGATGCTAAGGGTAACAAGATGTCGAAGCACGTGGGTAACGTGGTAAACCCATTTGACATGATAGGCAAGTACGGTAGCGATGCTGTACGCCTGTATATGATGACCAACTCGGAGCCTTGGGACAACCTGAAGTTCGACCCAGAGGGTGTAGACGAGGTTCGCCGTAAGTTCTTCGGCACTCTGTATAACACCTACAGTTTCTTTGCTCTGTATGCTAATGTGGACGGTTTCGACCCCGCAGCTGCACAGGTGGCATTCGAGAAGCGTCCTGAGATCGATCGCTGGATTCTGTCGTGCTTGAACACTCTGATTAAGGGTGTAGAGGCAGAGCTCGACGGATATGATCCTACACGTGCAGGCCGACTGATTGACGCATTTGTGAACGACGACCTGAGTAACTGGTTTGTTCGCTTGAACCGCAAACGTTTCTGGGGTAAGGAGATGAGCGAGGATAAACTCTCGGCTTATCAGACTCTGTACACCTGCCTGATGATAGTAGCCAAGCTGCTGGCACCATTTGCTCCATTCTATGCCGACCAGCTGTATAAGGACCTGGGTGGCGAGCTCGACTCGGTACATCTGGATAAGTTCCCTGTAGCTAATGAGGCACAGATCGATAAGGATCTGGAGGCTCGCATGCAGATGGCACAGAAGATCACTTCGATGGTTCTGGCTCTGCGCCGTAAGGTAAACATCAAGGTGCGCCAGCCACTGCAGGCCATCATGATTCCTGCTGTAGACGATACACAGAAGAAGCACATCGAGGCAGTGAAGGACCTGATTATGAACGAGGTGAACGTGAAGGAACTGCGATTCGTTGAGGGTGCCGGAGTGCTGGTTAAGAAGGTGAAGTGTAACTTCCGTACCATGGGTAAGAAGTTTGGTAAGCTCATGAAGAGTGTAGCTGCCGCAATGGATGCCCTGACACAGGAGCAGATAGCTGAACTCGAGAAGCAGGGTACCATCGGTATCAATGTGGAGGGGCAGGATATCACTGTAGAGGTGGCCGACGTCGAGATAATCAGCGAGGACATCCCAGGATGGCTGGTGGCCAACGAGGGTAACCTGACTGTGGCTCTCGAGGTAGAACTCACAGACGAGCTGAAGAATGAGGGTATGGCCCGTGAGCTTATCAACCGTATTCAGAACATACGTAAGGAGAGCGGTTTCGAGATTACCGATCGTATCAACGTGACCATCGCTCCTAACGATGACGTGAAGAAGGCTGTAGACAGCTTTGCCGACTACATCAAGACTCAGGTTCTGGCCGACGATATTACTCTGCAACCTAATGAGGGTCAGGAGGTTGAGTTCGATGACTTCAAGTTGAACATTACAGTAACAAAGAATTAAATAATCAATAACTAAATCAATTAAGTATTATGGCAGAGAAGACTCGTTATACTGACGAAGAGCTCGAAGAGTTCCGCCAGATAATCAATGAGAAGATGGCTTTGGCCAAGCGTGACTACGAACAGATGATGCGTGTGCTGACCAACGAGGATAGCAACGATGTAGATGATACATCTCCCACCTACAAGGCATTGGAGGAGGGTAGTGCTACCCAGTCGAAGGAGGAGCTTATCTCTATGGCAGCCCGCCAGCAGAAGTTCATTCAGGGCCTCAAGGCTGCTCTGGTTCGTATCGAGAACAAAACGTATGGTATCGACCGTATCACAGGTAAGCTGATTCCAAAGGAGCGTCTTCGCGCCGTTCCTCATGCTACCCTGAGTGTAGAGTCTAAGCTGAACCAGAAGAAGTGACGTTGAAATCTCTTATCACAAAAGGCAGATTGGCGGCTTTGATCATAGTCGCCATTCTCCTTGTTGACCAGGCTATCAAGATTTGGGTTAAGACATCGATGACTCTGCATGAGAGCATTCATATCACCGACTGGTTCTACATCACCTTTATCGAGAATATGGGTATGGCCTTCGGCATGCAGCTGGGTAGCAAGATAGTTCTGTCGCTATTCCGCGTGATTGCCATCGGTGTGCTGGGTTACTACATCCGCAATCAGGTAAGACAGAATGCTCATACGGGATATATCGTATGTCTGGCCATGGTGCTTGCTGGTGCTGCCGGAAACTTGATTGACTGTATGTTCTACGGACTGATATTCAACGAGTCGTCGCCCTATTATCTGTCGTATTTCGTGCCGTTCGGATCGGGCTATGCTCCGTTCCTTATGGGTAAGGTGGTAGATATGTTCTACTTCCCGCTGATTGAGACAGAATGGCCCACTTGGATGCCATTTGTAGGTGGCGAGCACTTTGTGTTCTTCAGCCCGGTTTTTAATTTTGCTGATGCATGTATCAGTGTAAGCGTGGTATGGCTGTTGCTGTTCTATCGTGAGGAAATAAGTAAAATCTCTGTAAAGAAGGAAGAGGAAAAGAGCGTTGAAGCGTAAGGTTACACATATTATATTTATGGTGGCAGCTGTAGCTATGCTGACTAGCTGTAAACCTGAGGTACCGTCGAAGTACATACAGCCCGACGATATGGAGGACCTTATCTACGACTATCACGTGGCGCAGGGTATTGCTTCGCAAGAAGGTAGCAATCCTGAATATCAGAAACGACTTGCTTTCGAACTTGTGCTGAAGGAGCATGGGGTGACACAGGCCGAATTTGACTCGAGTCTGGTGTATTACTATACTCGTGCCGATCGATTCCAGGAGATTTACAAGAATGTGGAGACACGACTGAACAAGGAGGCCGAGAAATATGGCGGAGCCGTGAACAGTGCAGCTCAGATGTTGGCTAAGGCTTCGCTTAATGGCGACACTGTGGATGTATGGAACGGCAATCGCGCACTGATGCTGCTCAACGATCGTCCTTATCATCTGTATCAGTTCAGTCAGAAGGCCGACACCACATTCCATGAAGGCGACAGCTTTATGATGACGATGAATACCAACTGGCTGATGCAGAACGGTAACCGTCAGGCTGTGGTATATCTGGCCATAACTTATGATAACGATAGTACGGTAAAACAGTATAACACTATCACTGGTGGAGGTATTACCACACTGCGCATAGCTTACTGCAAGGAGAAGGTAAAGGAGATTAAGGGCTTTGTGATGTGCGGCATGCGTCCGGCTAACGACAATGCAAATAATCTGTGCCTGCTGTTTGTAGACAACATCCAGCTTTATAAGTTCCACAACAAGCTTATTGGACAGCCATCGGCAGCTATGACTTCGCAGCCTGATAGCAGTGCTATGCGACCAATGAAGCTGGATTCGGCTCAGTATGACTCTCTGCGCCGACCTCATCTGGAGGGAGGAAGACCTATGACCATAGGTGAAATGCAGAAGATGCGCAGACTGCAGGATCCGCCTAAGAATATGAATTTAAAACCAATATCTAAGTAATAATTATGAATCTGAAATTCCGTTTAGCATTGATGAACTTCCTGGAGTTCGCTGTCTGGGGAGCTTATCTTACTTGCATGGGAAACTACCTTGGAGTAGCCGGACTTGGCGACAAGATCTCGTGGTTCTATGCTATTCAGGGTATCGTAAGTATCTTTATGCCCACACTGATGGGTATCGTGGCCGATAAATATATTCAGCCACAGCGTTTGTTGGGACTTTGCCACTTGGTAGCTGGCGGCTTTATGCTGGGATGCTGGTGGCTGGGTTATCAGGCCGGATTCGGCCAGGAGTTGCCCGACAAGTCGCTGTTTATCACTCTATATACATTAAGTGTGGCATTCTTTATGCCAACCATCGCGCTGTCGAACACCGCTGCATTCACTATTCTGAAGAACAACGGACTTGACACCGTGAAGGACTTTCCACCAATTCGTGTGCTTGGCACTGTTGGATTTATCGTAACCATGTGGTTTGTTAACTGTGCCGTATGGCAGGATGGCAGCTTCAGCTTGACGCTGGCCGACAGCGCATACAAGTTCCAGTACACCTACATGCAGTTCTTTGTATCGGGTATTCTGAGCATTGTGCTCTGCTTCTATTGCTTCACATTGCCAGAGTGCAAGGTGGTTAAGAAGGAGAAGGTTTCGCTCGTCGAGAGCCTTGGACTGAACGCCTTCAAGCTGTTTAAGAGTAGGCAGATGGCGCTGTTCTTTATCTTCTCGGCTCTGCTGGGTATGTGTCTGCAGGTAACCAACGGCTATGCTGGTCCGTTTATCACCAGTTTCAAGGGTAGTGCCGACGCTGCGATAGCCTCATCGTTTGCTGCTAACAATGCCACACTGCTCACCAGTATCTCGCAGATAAGCGAGGCGCTGTGTATTCTTATGATACCATTCTTCCTGAAGCGTTATGGTATAAAGATCGTGATGCTTATGTCGATGTTTGCATGGGTGTTCCGCTTCGGATTCTTCGGTGTAGGTAACCCTGCTATGCCTGGTGTAATCATGTTTATCCTCTCTTGTATCGTGTATGGTGTAGCCTTCGACTTCTTCAACGTGTCGGGTGGTATCTTCGTAGATCAGGAGTGCGAGCCCAGTATCAAGGCTTCGGCTCAGGGACTGTTTATGATGATGACTAATGGTATAGGAGCTACCTTTGGCACACTGGCCGCTGGCGAGATAGTTAATCATTATTGTAACTGGGAGAATGGATACCTGCAGGGCGAGTGGACCACATGCTGGTTTATCTTCGCTGCATTCGCACTGGTTGTGGGTGTATCGTTCGCCCTTGTGTTCCATCCTGAAAAGAAATAATCACATATAAAAATATGAAGGAATCAAGATATTTTTTTGTACCTGATGCTGAAAATCAGACAGAGTTGCCCACTGACGAGGCAATGCACGCCATGCGTGTGTTGCGCCTGAAGAGTGGCGACGAGCTGTATTTGATGGATGGCGAGGGTAATTATTTTCGTGCACAAGTAACTGTAGCTGCAACACATCATTGTTACTACGAGATACTGGAGAAACTGCCACAGGAGCGCCAATGGAAAGGCCATCTGCACCTGGGTATAGCTCCAACCAAGATGATGGACCGTATGGAGTGGATGATGGAGAAGGCAACAGAGATAGGTATAGACGAGGTGTCGTTCCTTAACTGTAAGTTCTCAGAGCGCCGCCTGGTAAAGCTGGTACGTCTGGATAAGATAATCACAGCTGCTGTAAAGCAGAGCCACAAGGCTTGGAAGCCACAAGTGAACGAGATGGTTCACTTCAACCACTTCCTGGAGCAGCCTATTCAGGGGCGAAAGTATATTGCCCACTGCTATGAGGAAGTACCACGCACAGAGTTGTTCGACGAGTTGCGCAAACCATCGGATAGCAACGACGCCACAGTACTGGTAGGCCCAGAAGGCGACTTCTCTATCGACGAGGTTAAAGCTGCAGTCGAGGCTGGTTGGGTGTCGGTAAGTCTCGGCCAGAGCCGTCTGCGCACAGAGACAGCCGGACTATCTGCCGTGATGATGATGCAGCTGGCACAGAAGTAACAGATAACAATAAACTAAAGATAACCATTTAAAACTATAAGATATGACCGACGAGAAGATTATGGCTACCATCAAGCCCGACGGCGAGTGCTGGCAGCCCGAACTCGAGAAAATGCCAAGAGAGCAACTTCAGCAGTTGCAAGTGAAAAAACTGAAGGATACCATCAACGTATGCCTTAAGTCGCCTTTCTATCAGAAACGTTTGGGCGATCTGGGTATCACGGCTGATTCTATCAACAGCCTTGATGATTTGCGTAAGATTCCGTTTACCACAAAACAGGATCTGCGCGAAAACTATCCTTTTGGTCTCGTTGGTGGAAATCTTGACGATGCTGTACGTATCCACTCTACCAGTGGTACTACAGGTAATCCATGTGTGGTAGTATATTCTGAGCACGACATCTGTTCGTGGGCTAACATGATTGCCCGCAATCTGTATATGGTAGGTTGCCGCAAGAGCGATGTGTTCCAGAACTCTAGCGGTTACGGTATGTTTACCGGTGGTTTGGGATTCCAGTACGGAGCAGAGTGGCTGGGTGCTATGACAGTGCCAGCTGCAGCAGGTAATTCTAAACGTCAGATTAAGTTCGTGAAGGACTTTGGTACCACCTGCCTCCACGCTATCCCATCTTATGCCATCCGTCTGGCTGAGGTGTTTAAGGAGGAGGGTGTAGATCCTGCTACAACCAAGCTACGTACACTCTGCATCGGAGCTGAGCCTCACACCGAAGAGCAGCGTCGTCGCATAGAGCGCATGCTTGGAGTAAAGGCCTACAACTCGTTTGGTATGACTGAGATGAATGGTCCTGGTGTAGCCTTCGAGTGTAAATATCAGGAAGGTATGCACTTGTGGGAAGACAACTATATCGTAGAGATTGTTGATCCTGACACACTGGAGCCTGTGCCCGATGGCGAGATGGGTGAGATGGTGCTTACCACACTGGATCGCACCATGATGCCAATACTCCGTTATCGCACTCGCGACCTTACCCGCATAATCCCAGAGCCATGTAAGTGTGGCCGCACCCATCGCCGTATCGACCGTATCAAGGGTCGTACCGATGATATGTTTATCATCAAGGGTGTAAATGTATTCCCAATGCAGGTAGAGAAGATACTGGTACAATATCCTGGTCTGGGTTCTAATTATCTTATCACTCTCGAAACCATCGACGATAACGACGTGATGACAGTTGAGGTTGAGCTCGATGGACTGGATACCGACATCTATCCAGAGATGCAGAAGATGATGAAGGACATACAGCGTGCACTTAAGGATGAGATACTGCTCACACCTCAGGTGAAACTGGTAAAGAAGGGCTCACTGCCTCAGAGCGAGGGCAAGGCCGTTCGTGTAAAAGATTTAAGACCCTCTAGAGGATGAAGAAACTTATAGTGGCTGTATTGATGGCCATGACATTTGGTCAGGCATCGGCTGATGGCGTCAAGATTCGCGACGTGTTCAGGGAGATGCCTGACTCACTTATGCCTTATCTTTCACTCAACAATCGTCTGGACTTTATAGATTTCCTCGATTCGGGCATGAAAGCTGAGGTACGTAATACGCTTAGCGGCATGAGCGAGATGACGTCGATGGCCGACGATAGTCTGACTATACGCATGAGTAACGGATTACGAGTAGATATGCTGTTAATGGACAGTACGGTAGTGATGATAGAGACTTTCTTGGTAGATTCTATCTACGGTGAGAGTAAGGTAAGCTACTTTACAACCCAGTGGAAACCACTGCAGCAACCAAGCCTCAGCGAGGCACAAAAGCAGCGTATCAGTAGTTTGAAATTGCAAAATATAGTAAAGCGCGACGATGATTTGCTGAACAAACGTTAAAATACTGCGATTTCCTTCTTCTAGTTTACCGCTTTTTGCAGAAAAACACTACTTTTGCAGCGTGTTTTTCATGGTATTAGATTATTAAGGTTAATTAGAAGATCGTTTATCGTGAGGTAAGTGATATTTCGGCCTCCATAAAGTAATGTTTGAATTATTTTTTTAGAACATTAGTTTATGGTTAAAAAAAGAGGAACCTGAGAAGGTTCCTCTTTTACTGTCTATATATGCTTGGCTTAGTAGCTGCGAGCAATAATCACACGACACTTGGCAGGTTTGCCAGTTACCATATCTACACCAGGAGTCTGCTCTACGCCGAATGGCACACAACGGATAGTGGCCTGAGTCTCCTCCTTGATACGCGCCTCAGTCTCGGCTGTACCATCCCAGTGGCACAGGAAGAATCCACCGTCCTTAACTTTCTCCTTAAACTCCTCGTAGTTATCGCACTCGTAGATGCGAGCATCGCGATAGTCCTTGGCCTTCTTGAAGATATTCTGCTGGATATCCTCGAGCAGCTGCTCTACGTACTCTGTGATACCCTCGATGGGGCGAGTCTCTTTCTCCAAAGTATCGCGGCGCATTACCTCGATTGTACCGTTCTCAAGGTCGCGAGCCCCCAAAACCAAACGTACGGGAACACCCTTCAGCTCGTAGTCGGCAAACTTAAATCCAGGACGCTTGTTATCAGCATCGTCGAACTTAACGCTGATGCCCTTGGCGCGCAGAGCCTCGATGATAGGAGTAACCTCCTTGTTAACCTGCTCAAGCTGCTCGGGCTTGTTGGCGATAGGAATGATAACTACCTGGATAGGAGCTAGACGTGGAGGCAATACAAGTCCGTTGTCATCGGAATGAGTCATGATGAGCGCACCGATAAGACGTGTAGAAACACCCCATGATGTAGCCCAAACATACTCTGGCTTATTCTCCTTATTAAGATATGTAACCTCGAATGCCTTTGCAAAGTTCTGACCAAGGAAGTGGCTGGTACCGCTCTGCAGAGCTTTACCATCCTGCATCATAGCCTCGATGGTGTATGTGTCGAGAGCACCTGCAAAACGCTCAGTCTCGCTCTTAACACCCTGTACCACAGGTACTGCCATCCACTCTTCGGCAAACTTGGCGTAAACCTTTAGCATCTTCTGTGCTTCCTCTTCAGCCTCCTCGCGTGTGGCATGAGCTGTGTGACCTTCCTGCCACAAGAACTCAGATGTACGAAGGAATGGGCGAGTACGCATCTCCCAACGCATAACGTTACACCACTGGTTGCACATCAGTGGCAGGTCGCGCCATGACTGAATCCAGTTCTTATATGTGTTCCAGATGATAGTCTCTGAAGTAGGACGTACAATCAGTTCCTCCTCGAGCTTAGCTGTTGGGTCAACTTCTACACCGCTCTTATCCTCCTTGGCGCGCAAGCGGTAGTGAGTTACTACTGCGCACTCCTTGGCAAATCCCTCAACATGTTCTGCCTCTTTTGAGAGGAATGATTTTGGGATGAGCAGTGGGAAATATGCATTCTGTGCTCCTGTTTCTTTAAACATTTTGTCAAGCTGCTGCTGCATCTTCTCCCAGATGGCGTAACCATAGGGCTTAATCACCATACATCCGCGTACGGCGCTCTGCTCAGCCAGGTCGGCTTTAACTACCAGGTCATTAAACCACTGGCTGTAGTTGTCAGCTCTTTTCGTAAGTTCTTTTAATTCTTTTGCCATATTTTTTCTCTATGTTTTCAATTTTGCGTGCAAAATTACTAAAATCTAAGCAAAACACCAAATATTATTTGAGTTTTTTCTAGAAACCTCAGCAATCTTTTATTTATACAATTTGATTACATTCTGCGACGAAACTCTGAGCATGTGATGGCTGTAGCTATGGCCACATTAAGACTATCTGCTGTGTCGCCTTTGTGGAAATCGGGAATTAATAGCTTATGTGTGACGCGCGAACGTACAGCATCGCTGATGCCATTACCCTCATTGCCCATCACTATGATGCCTTGCTGCGAAAGCTGCTGGGTATAGATATTGTCGCCATCGAGGAAAGTGCCATAAACGGGGAATTTATCGGGAAGACTATCAAAGAGCAACTGTGGATCGGCATATTTAATATGTACGCGGGCGATACTGCCCATCGTGGCTTGAACCACTTTGGGATTCCAGGCGTCGACGGTGCCTAAGCTGCAATAAATGGTATCGATACCAAACCAATCGGCGATACGGATGATGGTGCCAAGGTTGCCTGGATCTTGCACATTGTCGAGCAGGATGCTCAGGGCGTTTTTAGGCGAAGGAATGGTCTGCTCATCGGGGATAGGGAAGAGTGCGAGCACCTGTTGTGGATGTTGCAGAAGACTTAATCTTGTCAACTCTTCGAGATTGACTTCGGATAATTGAGAATCTAAAACTGAGAGTTGTGAAGAGTTATCTGTTATCCAATCCTGGACGGCAAAGATCTGGCGGGGTTTAAAGCCAGCGCGGAGCAGGTCGCCTACTACCTTGTGGCCTTCGGCTATAAAGAGACCTTCCTGTTTGCGAAACTTCTTGAGTTCAAGTTGGTGTATGTATTTAATCTGATTTTTGCTAATCATTTTCTATAAATTGCGTTAATTCTGTGCAAAGATACGAATTAATTGAGAATTTAGAATTAAGAATTGATAGATTTTATTAATTTTGCAGCGAAAATGAATAGAATTATAAATTTTAAACATATAGTTATATCGGCAGTTGCGCTATTGATGTGTGGCTGCTCGGCAACTCGCGACATACCCGAAGACAGTTATCTGCTAGACGATGTGAAAGTGGTGGCCGACGGCAAATATCGCGACATCAGCACCAGTCAGCTGATGAACTACGTTCGCCAGAAAGGAAACTCACGCTGGTTCTCGGCAGTAAAACTACCACTAGGTGTGTATGCTATGGCTGGTCGCGATAGCAGCTGGCTAAGTCGTACTTTGCGACAGATGGGCGAGGCGCCTGTGATTTACGACTCGGTACAGGCTACGATGACGTGTCGCGACTTGCAGCAAGCTTTGCAGAACAAAGGTTATCTCGATGCGCAAGTAGAACTTTACATCGACAAGAAAGGCAAGAAGCTGGATGCTGTTTATGTGCTACATCCAGGACAGGCTTATTATCTTAGAGAGCTGGACTATGTGATAGAGGACTCGACGATAGCCCGACTGCTGAAGGGACAGAAACGACAGCTGCACTCTGGTATGCAGTTCGGTGTGGAGACGCTGGCGCAGGAACGTAACAGCATAACACAGTATTTGCAGAATCAGGGTTACTACCGATTCCATAAGGAGTATATCACCTATGCAGCCAGCAAGGACGAAGAGCAGCACGGTGTGAATCTGACGCTGCGACTTCAGCAACAACATAAGGCATATACCATTGCCGCCATCGACTACGAGGCTGGTGCTGAAGACAACAGGATGCATCTGCGCCCCAAGGTATTGAGTGAGAACACATTCCTGGAGGTTGGCATGCCGTATTCGGCCGAAAAACTACAGAATACGTATAACCACTTTGGACGTTTGGGCGCTGTGAAATATACCAACATAGCATTTGAGCAGAGTCCCGACACTACACTGCTTAATGCAAAGATACAGGTACTTACAAACAAGCCAAGCACAATTAGTTTCCAGCCAGAAGGTACCAATACTGCAGGTGACTTTGGTGCTGCCGCATCGCTTACTTATCAGAATCGCAATCTATTTCGTGGTTCAGAGACGTTCAGTTTGCAGTTACGTGGTGCCTATGAGGCAATAAAAGGATTGGAGGGGTATAGTAATCAGAACTTCACTGAATATAGTGTTGAAACGAGATTATCGTTCCCACGATTCATCGTACCGTTTCTTAGTCATGCATTCCGACGCAGAACGTTGGCTACCAGCGATTTGAGTCTTATTTATGATACTCAGGATCGTCCGGAATTCCATCGTAGAGTGCTCACAGCAGGATGGGCATATCAGTGGCGACCAAGTAATCGTTACGATAGTTACAGATTCGACCTGGTGAATCTAAACTATGTCTTTATGCCCTGGATAAGTGACACATTCAAAAAGGAGTATTTGGATAACGAGACAAATTCGAATGTGATATTAAGATACAATTACGAAGACCTGTTTATTATGCGTATGGGATTTGGCTACGCATATAATAATGGTCATGTGGCACTTCGTACGAATGTTGAGACTGCAGGCAATTTGCTTGGTGCATGTTCAAAGATATTTGGCAGTTCGAAAAACAGTATGGGACAATATGAACTGTTTAACATCGCCTATGCTCAATATGTGAAGGGCGACTTTGATTATACTCAGGAGATACTGAAGGGAACTAATGACCAGCTGGTGTTTCATATCGGGGTAGGTGTGGCATATCCATACGGAAACTCTGAGGTGTTGCCATTCGAAAAAAGATATTTTTCGGGTGGTGCCAATAGTGTGAGAGGATGGACGGTAAGAAGTCTTGGACCAGGTAGATATAAAGACAGTGACGGACGTATAAACTTTATTACACAGACCGGCGACCTGAAACTTGACCTGAATGTGGAGTACAGAATGAAATTGTTTTGGAAATTTAATGGTGCAGCATTTGTGGATGCCGGTAATATATGGACTATTAGAGATTATGAAGGTCAGCCTGGTGGACAATTCAAACTAAATAGTGTGCTTAATGACCTGGCAGTGAGTTACGGACTTGGACTGAGATTAAATTTTGACTATTTTATATTACGTTTTGACTTAGGCATGAAGGCTGTTAATCCTGCCTATGAGATAGAGTCGGACGACCACTATCCGCTGATCCATCCCAAATTAAGTCGTGACCTCGCATTCCACTTTGCTGTAGGTATGCCATTTTAAAGTTATAAATAATGTGAAAAGCCGATGGCGTTTTCATATTATTTTAGTACCTTTGCACGAAAATTATAATCTGACATGTTGAAATTTATATCGTTTGGAAGCGGTAGCAGCGGTAATTGCTATTACTTGGGCACTGCGACAGA
This sequence comes from uncultured Prevotella sp., assembly GCA_900317405.1. GTDB lineage: Bacteria > Bacteroidota > Bacteroidia > Bacteroidales > Bacteroidaceae > Prevotella. The sequence goes on along the minus strand of ONGP01000026.1, from coordinate 14,930 downwards.
CGGGCTGATAATAGATATAGGAATCGGAATACGCACACTAAAAAAGTATTGCAGAGAATATGGAATTCAGCTGAATTCGGTAAAGCGTATCTTGATAACCCACGATCATGCCGATCATATAAAATCGGTGGGAGCCCTGAGTCATGACATGAATCTGCCTGTATATGCCACGTGCAAAGTGCACGAGGGTATTGATCATAACTATTGTGTTACACGTAAGGTATCGTCTGACCATAAGAAGGAGCTTGTGGTAGGTGAGTCTGTACAGTTGGGCGATTTCTTTGTGCGTCCTTTCGCTGTGCCCCACGATGCGAGCGAGAACGTAGGTTATGAAATAGGAGTAGAGGGAATAACTTTTGTGGTACTTACCGATGTGGGTAGCATAACCGATGATATCCGTGAGGCCATTAATCACGCCAATTACTTGGTGATAGAAGCCAACCACGATGTGGAGATGCTTAAGAATGGTCCATATCCTGTTTATCTTCAGCAGCGTATACTGAGTGGTAGCGGACATCTGTCGAATGTGTCGTGTGGTGAAGCTTTGGTTGAGAATATGAGCGAGGACCTTAAGCACATATGGCTGTGCCACCTGAGTGAAGAGAATAATCATCCAGAATTGGCTCGTAAGACCGTAGAGCAGATTATGCGTAGTCACGGAGTGATTCCAGGTAAGGATGTGGAGCTGGAGGTGTTGAAACGTAAGACTCCAACAGGTGTGTATGAAATCGTAAAAGATTGAAGATTTATATAATTGAAGTTTATGGCAGAGGTAATTGTGAAGGATGAGGAGTTGCAGAAGGCAGCGTTGGAAGGAATGGACGAGTTTCTGGCAGTGTTTGTGAAGGCTATCTACGATGCTATTGGAGGTGAACTGACGGCCGAGAGTATGCAGAAGTTGAATGCCGACCAGCTGACGCTGTTGGCTTGGACCATCCTGCACGACGAGGTGATGGACGGTGGATTCGTACAGTTGATATACAATGGTTATGGTCCGTTCATCTTCAAGAATCCTCTGGCCAAGGCCTTGCGCCAGTGGGATATGCGTGCACCATCAAAGCTTATATATGATGCCCACACGCTGTGGCTGAAATACCGCGAAGAGATTGAGACAGAGAAGAGTGATGAGGACTTCATGGCCATGTTTGAGCAATATCCGGAGTTCGAAAACCTCGACGACATCTTCATAGAAAACGAAGAAGAGTGGGTGGAGGATATTGCCCACTATGTGGACGACCATCTTGAGAACTTCGCTAAGATCGTTTAGAATTAAGAGATGAACAAGACTGAAGAACAGATAAGAAAAAAGAGTCCGGTACAGATTCGCAATAAGAAAGCATCGTTCGAGTACTTTTTTATTGATACCTATACTGCAGGTATTGTGCTTACGGGTACTGAAATTAAGAGTATCCGACTAGGCAAGGCGAGTCTGGTGGACACATACTGCGTGGTGATAAACGGCGAACTGTGGGTAAAGGGCATGAACGTAAGCCCTTACTTCTACGGGTCGTACAACAACCACGAAGCTAAGCGCGACCGAAAGTTGCTGCTTACGAAAAAAGAAATACGAGCCCTGGAGAGTGCTACTAAGCAGACGGGCTATACCATTGTGCCGATACTGGTGTTTATTGATGAGAAAGGACGTGCCAAGGTGGATGTAGCGCTGTGTAAGGGTAAGAAGGAATTCGACAAGCGACAGACGCTGAAAGAGAAAGAAGATCGACGCGAGATGGATCGCGCGATGAAAGTGTGGAAATAGGTATTAGTGGATAGGTGATGGATAACAGACTAGGCGAAATAATAAAGGAGAGGGTTCTGGTGCTCGATGGAGCCATGGGAACAATGATTGGTGCTGTGATAGGCAAGGTGGGCAACAGTGATGAACTGAACCTGACTCGCCCTGAAGTGGTATCTGAGATACATAGAAAATACCTGAATGCAGGAGCCGATATCATCACTACCAACACATTCAGTAGTCAGCGCATTTCGCAGGCCGACTATCACTTGGAAGATAAAGCTTGGGAGATGGCTCGTAGCGGTGCCCAGTTGGCTCGCGCCGAAGCTGACAAATTCGCAACAAACGAGAAACCAAGATTTGTGGCTGGTTCGATAGGCCCAACCAATAAGACGCTTTCGATGTCGCCGGATGTTAGTAATCCTGCCCTTCGCGATATCACATATGACGAACTGCTCGAGGCTTACATGGAGCAGGTAGATGGACTGATAGAGGGTGGGGTAGATACCCTGCTGATAGAGACCATCTTTGATACTCTGAATGCCAAGTGTGCCATCGATGCTGCCATGCGTGTGATGGATAAACGCAGTGTAGAACTACCAATCATGCTATCGGTTACGGTGAGCGATCTGGCTGGACGAACTTTATCGGGACAGACACTCGAGGCATTTCTAGCCAGTGTGAGCACATATCCTATATTCTCGATTGGACTGAACTGCTCGTTTGGTGCTACGCAGATGAAACCATTTATCCGTGAGTTGGCACAGAAAGCACCTTATTATATAAGTTGCTATCCTAACGCCGGACTTCCCAATGCTCTTGGACTGTATGATGAAACAGCCGAGAGTATGGCACCTAAGGTGGGCGAACTTGTGGATGAAGGTATCGTAAACATCATAGGCGGATGCTGCGGTACTACCGATGAGTTTATCCGATTGTATCAGCCGTTGGTAGTTGGTAAAAAACCGCATTTGCCGGCACCAAGACCACAGACCATGTGGCTGTCGGGATTGGAACTACAGAATGTAACGGACGAGGTACATTTTGTGAATGTTGGTGAGCGTTGCAATGTTGCAGGTTCGCGTAAGTTCTTGCGCCTGATTAAAGAGAAAAAATACGGCGAAGCTTTGTCGATAGCCCGTAAACAGGTGAGCGACGGCGCTTTGGTTATCGACATTAATATGGACGACGGACTGCTTGACGCCAAGCAGGAGATGACCACATTCCTGAATATGATAGCCGCAGAGCCTGATATCGCCAAGGTGCCAGTAATGATCGACTCGAGTAACTGGGAGGTTATTAAGGCTGGACTGAAGTGTGTGCAGGGTAAGAGCATAGTCAATTCTATCTCGCTGAAAGAGGGCGAGGAAATATTTATAGAACACGCGCTGGATGTAAAGCGATATGGTGCTGCTGTGGTGGTGATGTGTTTCGACGAAGAGGGACAGGCCACAACTTACGAGCGCCGCATTGAGATAGCCGGACGTGCCTACAAGATACTGACAGAGAAGGTAGGAATGAATCCGCTGGATATCATCTTCGACCCTAATATTCTTGCCATCGCCACAGGTATGGAAGAGCACGATGCGTATGCCATCGACTTTATCCGTGCTACGGCTTGGATTAAGGAAAATTTGCCAGGTGCACATATCAGCGGTGGTGTGAGTAACCTAAGTTTCTCGTTCCGCGGCAACAACTATATCCGCGAGGCTATGCATGCCGTATTCCTATATCACGCCATCAAAGCTGGTATGGACTTCGGTATTGTAAATCCTTCAACCAAAGTAACTTACGCTGATATTCCTGAAGATCAACTTGAGGTAATCGAGGACGTGGTATTGAATCGCCGCAAGGGTGCTTCGGAGAATCTGATAGAGTTGGCAGGCAAGATACTTGAGGAGGAACTGGCTAAGAAAGAGCAGGGTGGAGGAACCGACGCCCCCCCCCCTTTTCAAGATAGACTTCAGACTCCTGTAGAAGAGCGTCTGGCCCAAGCACTGATAAAGGGCGACGGTACATTTCTGGAGGAAGATCTGAAAGAATCGCTCACCAAATTCGAACATGCCGTAGAGATAATCGAGGGACCGCTGATGGCCGGTATGAATAAGGTAGGCAAGCTGTTTGGTGAAGGAAAAATGTTTCTGCCACAGGTTGTAAAGACTGCTCGCACCATGAAGCAGGCCGTCGACATTCTGCAGCCATACATCGAGGCCGAGAAGACCGAGAGTACTACATCAGCAGGAAAAGTGTTGCTGGCCACAGTTAAAGGCGATGTTCACGATATCGGTAAGAACATTGTGAGCGTGGTGATGGCTTGTAACGGTTACGAGGTGATAGACATGGGTGTAATGGTGCCTGCCGACCAGATTGTGAAAAAAGCTCAGGAAGAGCATGTAGACATGATTGGATTGAGCGGACTGATAACACCTAGTCTTGAAGAGATGGTTAATGTGGCAGAGGAACTGAAGAAATCCGGTATGGATCTGCCCATTATGATAGGTGGTGCTACCACAAGCGAACTTCATGTTGCACTTAAGATAGCCCCTGTATATGGTGGTCCTGTAGTGTGGATGAAGGATGCGTCGCAGAATGCTCTGATCGCAGCAAAACTGATGACCGATAAGGAATTGGTGGAGCACGAACTTGAAGAGAAATACGATACTCTACGCGAGGAATATAAGCAGGAGCAGGCACAGATTGTGTCACTTGAAGAAGCAAGAAAGAATAAAACGAAATATGAAGAATAAACTGATTTTGATGGCCATCGCAATGATGATGGTGATTACAGCTACGGCTCAGAAGCGAGAGATGCGTGGCGCATGGATACAGTGTGTGAACGGACAGTTCCAGAACATGGGAACAAAGAAGATGCAACAGACGCTGACCTATCAGCTGGACGAGTTGAAGAAGGATGGCGTAAATGTTATCATCTTCCAGGTTCGTCCTGAGTGTGATGCGCTTTACGAGAGTAACATCGAGCCTTGGAGCCGATTCCTGACAGGAGTGCAGGGTAAGGCACCTAATCCATACTGGGATCCGCTGCAGTGGATGGTTGATGAGTGTCACAAGCGAGGTATGGAACTGCACGCTTGGATTAACCCTTTCCGTGCCAAGACCAAGACCACCCATCAGCTGGCAAACAATCATATTGCCGTTCGCAAGCCTTATACATGTTTTGCTTACGACGATCTGTTTATTCTGAATCCTGGTATCGAGGAGAATCGCGACTATATATGTATGGTGGCAAAGGATATTGTGGCACGTTATGATGTAGACGGTATACACATGGATGACTACTTCTATCCCTATCCAGTTAAGGGGCTGTCGATTCCTGACGATGAACTGTTCCACGACCATTCTAACGGCATAAAAGACCAGAACGATTGGCGCAGATATAACGTAAATCTGTTTATTGAGCAGTTCTACAAGGAGATTCACAGCGTGAAGCCTTGGGTCAAGGTGGGCATATCGCCATTCGGCATCTATCGCAATAAGAAGTCTTCGCCCGTAGGCAGCGATACTAACGGCACCCAGAATTATGATGATTTGTACGCTGATATTCTGCTGTGGGTGAACAATGGCTGGTTGGATTATTGTGTGCCTCAGCTCTATTGGGAGATTGGCAATAAAGCTGCCGATTACGCCACACTGATTAAGTGGTGGAGTCAGCATGCTGCTGCTCGTCCGCTGGTTATCGGCGAGGATGTGGAACGAACCGTAAAGTATCCCGATCCACGGAATCCTAACACACATCAGCTTGGTGTCAAGATGAATCTGCATCGCCAGAATCCTGCTGTAAAGGGTACTGTACTGTGGTATGCCAAGGCTGCTGTAGACAATGTTGGCAACTATGGAACATCGCTGCGCGAAGTGTATTGGAAGCACCCAGCTCTGCAGCCAGAGATGGATTTTATAAGCAGTAAAGCTCCTAAAAAGGTTAAAAAGCTGGCGCCTATCTGGACCGAGGATGGATATATACTCTTCTGGACTCCATCTAATGGTAAGCATTGGGATTCTAAGTCGGAGAAATACGTCATTTATCGCTTTGCAGCTAAGGAGAAGCTAAATATCAACGATCCATCGAAGATTGTTGCCATTACTGATCAGTTCTTCTACAAACTGCCATACGAGCATGGAACAGAAAAATACACTTACGTGGTAACAGCCTTGAATCGCATACAGAACGAGAGCAAACCTGCTAAAAAGAAAGTAAAGCTTTAAAGCACTACAGATATGAAAGGATTGATAGGAGGAATATTTGGGATGTTGCTGTTGAGCGCCTGTGGTGGCAGAGGACTTTCTGCCGAACAGATGCAGCAGAAACTTGACAGTATCAAGAAGATTGAAATTGCTGAGCGATTGGAGGCAGAGGGCATACACCTTGAGAATGCAGACAATCCGCTGAAGCAGTTTTACGATAGCTTGGCACTGTTGCCCCTGCCTATCACCTATACCGACGAGTTTGTGAGATATCTGCCTAACTTTAAACCTGTGCCACAGGAGATTGCAAAGGTGCTAGACCTTGAAGGCAACGGCAAACAGAAGGCCATTTCGCTTTCCGAATCGCTAGGTGCCAAACTAATGTTGTTGGCTGCTGACGAGAACGAAGATGCCACAAAGTATTCGTTATGGCTGTACTCGATGGATGATGACTGTATGCCCGTAGATAAGTTATGTCTGTATGCCATTGAAGACGAAGAAGACGATTTCGACTTCGATGAAGAGGAGATACTACAATACTTCACCATCACCAGTGATTACGAGATACACCTGATGGATTATTCTAAAGAAAAACACAAAACACGTACAGAGGAAGTCTACACGCTTGATGCGTCGCGAAACTTCCTGCTACAAAAGAGTGAAGAACTTGATAATTAGTCCTCGAAGAGTTTTTTTAAGAAATCGTCGAGATCCTCGTTAAGGCCCTGCATCAGATCGGGATCGATGATGACAGTTTCGTCATCAACCAGATATAGCTCGGCAACCGACTCCTTGTCTTCATTCTCCAGAACAAATGAGAATGGTTTGAGTATCGACATGTTTTCTACGGTGTCTCTCATTTTGTCTAGACACTTGCGGAAAACAGATGGAATATGCTCGAAGAAATCGTCGTCCGTATTGTCTATCCAATCCTCGATGATACAGCGATTAAGTTCCTCATCGTTATCGTCGAAAGCCATTAGTTCACCCGTTTCCTGTGTTACGCGGAAGTGGATATCGGTCATAATGTTAGCTTCCTCTGATGGAGGAAATTTTTCGGCTATCTTGCGGATAGCACGTTCGATTTGCTGGATAGTCAGTTCGGTTGTCTTCATTTTTATTACTAATTTTGGGGCAAAAGTATAAAAAAACTTTTGTAATTGCAAACGATTACGATTATTTTTGCTAAAAATACCGCAAATCGCTTGTTTTATTCGGCAGATTGTCGTACCTTTGCATTATGTAATGTCTACATAGCAAATCGATGAGTAATAAGATATCACACTTGGGAACAATAAAAAGCATTGCTGACGGCTGCATCAAGGTGCAGATAGTACAGACATCGGCTTGTGCTGCCTGTAAGGTGGCTGCCCATTGCAACGCTTCTGAGAGCAAAGTGAAGATAGTGGATGTGCTCTGTAATAATACGTGTGATTATACTATCGGTCAGCAGGTAACTGTATGGGCATCAAAGGATGTGGCCAATCGTGCATTGCTGTTGGGCTTCGGTGTACCTTTCTTATTATTAATAAGCGTACTGATGATCTCGCTCAAGGTGATAGGCGATGAAGGCATATCTGCCTTGGTAGCACTTGGATCGCTGGTGCCTTACTATCTGGCATTATGGTTGATGAAGGACAGAATCCAGAGGACGATTTCCTTTAATCTTGAAATTTAATAGAAAGTAGTAACTAAAACAAATAGAAGAATTTATGGATTTTATCTTGATTGCAGTAATTGTACTTGGAGCTATCGGACTGATAGCTGCTATCGTGCTTTTTGCCGCCTCCAAGAAGTTTGCTGTCTATGAGGATCCACGCATTGCGCAGGTAGGCGAACTGCTGCCTGGTGCCAATTGCGGAGGATGTGGTTTCCCAGGATGTAGCGGTATGGCCGATGCACTCGTGAAGGGTGCCGATGCAGGTAGCCTTGACGGACTGATGTGTCCCGTGGGCGGAGCCGAGACAATGGGGAAAGTAGCCGACTTGCTTGGACTTGCTATAGCAAATAGCGAGCCTATGGTGGCTGTAGTGCGATGTAACGGAACCTGCGAGCATCGTGCCAAGATAGCTGAGTATGCCGGTCTGCGCACCTGTGCAGCCATGCATGCCTGTGGTGCTGGCGAGACAGCCTGTGGATTTGGTTGCTTAGGATGCGGCGATTGCGAGGCTGCGTGCCAGTTTGATGCTATCCATGTAAATCCTGAAACAGGAATACCTGAGGTAGATGACGACAAGTGTACATCGTGTGGAGCCTGCGTAAAAGCATGTCCTCGCAACATTATCGAACTTCGTAAGAAGGGCCCGAAGAATCGTCGAGTATTCGTAAGTTGTGTAAACAAGGACAAGGGTCCTGCAGCTATGAAGGCCTGTGCAGTAAGTTGTATCGGATGTGGCAAGTGCGAGAAGGAGTGTAACTTCGGTGCTATCACCGTCGAGAACAATCTGGCTTACATCGATCACGAGAAGTGTCGCCTGTGCCGTAAGTGCGTGACAGTATGTCCAAAGCATGCTATCGTTGACGTGAACTTCCCAACACCGGCACCTGCTCCAAAGCCAAAAGAACCTAAAAAAGAAGAGGAGGCAACAGCATGAATATCAGAACATTTAGCATAGGTGGTATTCACCCTGCAGAGAATAAACTAACCCACGAGGTTGCTACCAAGGTGGCTGCTCTGCCCAAACAGGCTATCTTCCCATTGAGTCAGCACATAGGTGCTCCAGCCAAGCCTGTGGTTAAGAAGGGCGACAAAGTAAAAGTGGGAACAATGATAGCCGAGGCTGGTGGATTTGTTTCTGCTCCTATTTTCTCGTCGGTCAGCGGAACAGTATTCAAGATTGATACAGCTATCGACGCCACTGGTTATCGTAAGCCCGTAATCATTATTAATGTAGAGGGCGACGAGTGGGAAGAGAGCATTGACCGCAGTGATAAACTTGAGTTGGTTGAGACTCATCCCGACCTTACACCCGAGGAGATTGTTAATCGCATAAAAAATGCCGGTGTGGTAGGTATGGGTGGAGCTTGCTTCCCCACATTCATCAAACTTACACCGCCGCCAACGGCTAAGGCCGAGTGTGTGATTATCAACGCAGTAGAGTGCGAGCCATATATCACAGCCGACTACCGATTGATGATGGAACATGCTGACGAGATACTGATTGGACTGCAGTTGCTGATGATAGGTGCTAAGGTTACAAAGGGTTATATAGGTATCGAGACCAACAAGCCCAAGGCCATCGAACTGTTGACAGAAAAGTGTGCCAAGAAGTTCAACGGCACTAAATTCCAAGTTGAGGTTGTTCCATTGAAGCAGCGTTATCCACAGGGCGGAGAAAAGCAGTTGGTTGATGCTGTGATACAACGCCAGGTGCCCGCTCCGCCAGCCATCCCTGTAAACGTGGGTGCTATCGTACAGAATGTAGGTACAGCCTTCGCTGTTTATCAGGCTGTGATGAAGAATAAACCTCTGTTTGAGAGATATACCACAGTGACAGGTAAGAAACTGGCTAATCCAGGCAACTTCCTTGTTCGCATGGGTACACCTATGCAGGACTTGATTGATGCCTGTGGCGGTATGCCCGAGGGCGATAACAAACTGTTGGCTGGTGGACCGATGATGGGTAAGGCTCTTACTTCTACAGAGGTCCCCATCTGTAAGGGAACAAACTCGGTTACCATACTAAGCGACGATGAAGCACGCCGCAAGGAACCACAGCCGTGTATTCGTTGTGCCAAGTGTGTAGGTGTTTGTCCGATGGGCTTGGAGCCATATCTGCTGGCAAAACTCTCGGAGGTAAAGAATTGGGAGCGTGCCGAGAGCGAAGATATCGTAAGCTGTATCGAGTGTGGCTCGTGTCAGTACACATGTCCAGCACATCGTCCGTTGCTCGACAATATCCGTTTGGGCAAGTCTACAGTTATGGGTATTATCCGCAGCCGCGCTGCCAAGTAATAAAATGTTTAATCTTTAATGTTTAACGTTTAATGTCTAAGTTAATAGTTTCATTATCGCCACACGCCCACAGCCGCGATACGATAGAACGCAACATGTATGGTGTCATCATTGCCTTGATGCCTGCGCTGGCTGCATCGTTCTATTTCTTTGGTTTGGGTGCGGTTATCGTAACCACCACAAGTGTGGCAGCCTGCTGCTTCTTTGAGTGGGCTATCTGCAAATATATTCTGAAGAGACAACAGAACACGCTGCTCGACGGGTCGGCTGTAATTACCGGTCTGCTCCTGGCGTTCAACGTACCTTCAAACCTGCCCATCTGGATTATCCTGATCGGTGCTCTGTTTGCCATTGGTGTGGCTAAGTTCACATTTGGTGGTTTGGGCAATAATATTTTCAACCCCGCATTGGTGGGTCGTGCAGCCTTGCTGGTGGCATTTCCTGCACAGATGACCACATGGCCTAAGATTGGTCAGTGGGATACCTATCTCGACGCCGAGACCGGTGCTACACCGCTGTCGATTATCAACTCGGCCATCCGCACAGGCGATGCATCGATACTCGATCAGCTGCCGTCATCGTTCGACCTTCTGTTGGGTTCAAGTTCAGGCGGTGCTGGTGCCATGGGTGAGATCTGTGCCTTGGCTCTGCTGATGGGTCTGGCATTTATGCTTTACAATCGCATTATAACCTGGCACATCCCTGTGTCTATTCTCGGTACAGCGTTTGTATTGTCAGGCCTGCTGCATCTGGCCAATCCTATTTATCCTGATCCTATCAGCGTGCTGCTTACCGGTGGTATGATGCTTGGTGCCATCTTTATGGCTACCGACTATGTCACCAGTCCTATGACACCTAAGGGACAGATTATTTATGGTGTTGCCATCGGATTCCTTACTGTGGTAATTCGCAACTGGGGTGCTTATCCTGAGGGCATGTCGTTCGCTATTCTTATTATGAATGCGTTCACACCGCTGATTAACAATTATGTTAAACCAAAACGATTCGGGGAGGTTGCAAAATGAAGAAGCTAGAATCTACATTACTAAATATGGTGCTGGTACTCACATCGGTAGCAGTCATCATGGGTGGCATCCTCGCTCTCGTAAATCATCTTACCGAGGGACCGATAGCTGAGCAGAAAGCTACTGCATTGGCCGATGGTATCAAGACCGTGATGTGTGTAAGCGACCTGACGGTGGCTAGTACCGACACCGTGAAGCAGACCGATGCCAAGGGCAAGGAACTTACGTATATTGTATATAATGTATGCGACGCCAAGGGCGAAGACCTGGGTGCTGCAGTAGAGTCGACCACCGGTGGATTTGGTGGCGACCTGAAGGTGCTGGTAGGTTTCGATACCGAGGGCAGCATCCTGGGCTACACTCTGCTTGAGCACGCAGAGACTCCAGGACTTGGAGCCAAGGCTGACAACTGGTTCCAGAAGGGCCAGAAGGGCGACATCATCGGCAAGACACCTGCCGAACCTCTGACTGTATCAAAGGACGGCGGCCAGGTTGATGCCATCACAGCATCTACCATCACCAGCCGTGCATTCCTGTTGGCCGTTAACAATGCTTATAATGCTTATGTGGGTGCCCTGAATACCGATGCAGAAACGGGAGCCTCAAAGCAAGTAAAAAACTAAGATTTTAGAGAGATATGAGTTATATAAGTATTATCAAGAATGGCATCGTAAAAGAGAACCCTACGTTCGTACTGATGCTGGGTATGTGTCCTACGTTGGCCACTACCACCTCGGCCATCAACGGCATGTCTATGGGACTTGCCACTATGGCGGTACTTATCTGCACCAATTTCGTTATTTCGTGCTTGAAATCAGTCACTCCCGATAAGGTCCGCATACCTGTGTTCATTGTGGTGATTGCTGCCTTTGTTACTATCCTGCAGATGGTCATCAAGGCCTATCTGCCCGATGTCGACAAGTCGCTGGGATTGTTTATCCCGCTGATTGTGGTCAACTGCGTTATCCTGGGTCGAGCCGAGGCATTTGCTGCCAAGAACTCGCCAGTAGCTTCGCTGTTTGATGGTATTGGTATCGGTCTCGGATTCACACTCGGATTGACTCTTCTCGGTATGTGTCGCGAGTTGCTCGGTGCAGGTTCTATCTTCGGACTTACACTTGTGCCCGAGACTTACAACATTCTGCTCTTCGTTTTGCCTCCGGGTGCATTTATAACTTTGGGGTTCCTGATTGCAATTGTCAACAAACTGCGCAATGCATAATGTTTAATGTTTAATCTTTAATGTTTAATCAATTATGGAATACGTTTTGATTTTCATTAGCGCCATCTTTGTCAACAACATCGTGTTGTCGCAGTTCCTCGGCATCTGCCCGTTCCTTGGCGTATCTAAGAAGATTGACACATCGCTGGGCATGTCGGCAGCTGTAGCATTCGTGCTCACGCTGGCCACCATCGTTACCTGGCTGGTTCAGAAATATGTGCTCGATGCATTCGGCCTGCAGTATCTGCAGACGATAGCGTTCATCCTGGTGATTGCTTCGCTGGTGCAGCTGGTCGAGATTGTACTCAAGAAAGTGTCGCCCGCGCTCTATCAGGCACTAGGCATCTTCCTTCCGCTCATCACCACCAACTGTGCTGTGCTGGGTGTAGCCATTTTGGTCATCCAAAAGGATTTTAACCTGCTGCAGTCTGTGGTCTATGCATTCTCTACAGCCATCGGTTTCGGACTGGCACTCACCGTGTTTGCCGGAATGCGCGAACAGCTGGAACTCACCAAAATACCAAAGGGCATGCAGGGTATGGCCATCGTCATGCTGTCGGCTGGTCTGCTCAGTTTGGCATTTATGGGATTCTCGGGTGTCGACGGAGGACTTAAGATTCTCTTCGGCATCGACTAAAATACTACTGATTACTAAAAAGAGTCCGAACTATTTTGTAGTTCGGGCTTTTTTGTTTAACTTTGCCACCGAAAATAATGAATTTGTAAGAAATGAAGATTGGAGATAAAGTAAGATTCCTGAGCGAAGTAGGCGGCGGAAAGGTTGCCGGATTTCAGGGTAAGAACATAGTGCTGGTGGAAGACGAGGACGGATTCCAGATGCCGATGATGATAAATGAGGTGGTTGTGGTGAGTGATGATGAGAGCTACGAAACCACCCGCATGGTTGAATCTAAGGCTAAGGCTCAGCAGGCTGCCGACGATGATGAGGAGCCCGAGATAGAGCCTGCCGACCGTCCCATCACATTCAAACCTAAACCCGAGGAGCGTAAGGGTGGCGACAAGCTTAGTGCCTATCTGGCATTCGTACCTATGGATATCAAGGAACTGTCGCAGAGCCGTTTCGAGACATATATTGTTAACGACTCAAACTATTATCTGCGCTATGCCTACATGACTGCAGAGGGTAGCGCCTGGAAGTTGAGAGCCGAGGGTGAAATTGAACCAAACTGCAAGGAGTTCGTAGAGGAGTTCGGTCGCGATGAACTTAACGACATCGAGCACTGCTGCCTGCAGATCATCGCCTATAAACGCGAAAAACATTATCTGCTCAAGACACCCGTCAACGCCCAGGTGCGCGTAGATACTGTTAAGTTCTACAAGCTGCACGCCTTCCGCGAGAACGACTTCTTCGAGCAGCCCGCACTCATCTACACTCTGATAGAAAACGACGTACAAAAAGTAAAGCTATGAAATACGGATTTGTAAACGTGGCAGCTGCAGTGCCCACGGTCAAGGTGGCCGATGTGGAATACAATGTGCAGCAAGTTGAGAGTCTGATTGCCCAGGCCGAGGATCGTGGGGTTGAGATTATCGTATTCCCCGAACTCTGCATCACAGGCTATTCGTGTCAGGATCTGTTCAAGGAGCAGTTGCTCCTGAATCATGCCGAGGAGGGAATAGTAAAACTGCTCGACTTTACCCGTAAGCTCGATATCATTGCGATAGTGGGTCTGCCAGTAGTGGTCAACGGTTTGCTGTACAACTGTGCAGCAGTCATCCAGAGCGGCACGCTGCTGGGCATCATTCCTAAGGTATACCTGCCCAACTATGGCGAGTTCTACGAGAAGCGCTGGTTTGCATCTTCGCAGGATCTTAATCCTACCGAGATTTACTTTGCCGGTAGTCCGGTGCTCGTTTCGGCCCAACCGCAGGTGTTCGTTACCCGCGACGGCGTGAAGTTCGGCGTAGAGATTTGCGAGGACGTATGGGCGCCCACACCACCAAGCAATAATCTGGCACTGGCTGGTGCCGATATCATTTTTAATCTCTCGGCCAGCGATGAGCTAATTGGTAAGCACGCTTACCTCAAGTCGCTGCTGGCTCAGCAGAGTGCCCGCATGATCAGTGGCTACGTGTATGCCAGCTGCGGATTCGGCGAGTCAACCCAGGATGTGGTTTATGGTGGAAATGCCATCATATTTGAGAATGGCCGACTGCTCGAGGAGGGCGACCGATTCTCGCTGCAACCACAACTCAAGATGGCTCAGATTGACATAGAGGCACTTCATGTAGAGCGCCGCACCAACACCACATTTATCAATGCCCAGCGTGGCGCCAGCGCACGTATTATTAGCTGCAAACAAACTTCGTAAGGTAAATCCATATCCATTCATACCTACAACCGACGACATGCAGGCTTCGTGCGAGGAGATACTTAACATCCAGGTGATGGGACTGGTTAAGCGCCTTTACCACATCCATGGACAGAAGGCTGTGATAGGTATCAGCGGCGGACTCGATTCTACCTTGGCCTTGCTTGTCGCCGTAAAGGCGTTCGATAAACTCGGACTCGACCGCAAGGGTATCGTAGGTATTACTATGCCTGGTTTCGGTACCACCGACCGCACATATAACAACGCCATTAAACTGATGCAGACACTCGGTGTTACCATTCGCGAGATTAGTATTGCGGCAGCTGTAATCCAGCACTTCGCTGACATTAATCACGACGCCAGCGTACACGATATTACCTACGAGAATTCGCAGGCACGTGAGCGCACTCAGATACTGATGGATGTAGCCAATCAGGAGAATGCCATCGTGGTAGGCACA
>ONGP01000014.1 GCA_900317405.1 uncultured Prevotella sp. | reverse complement strand
TGACAAAAATGTAAACAAATCAACAAAAATACCTATTTATCTTATTTGCATTGCTGGGCGGCTATGCGGCCGGAGACCATAATCTCTGTCAGAGCATTTACCTTATATATAATATCGTTGGAAACATAGGTGTCATTCTCGTTTCCGCTAGGACCAGACACGCCTAAGTCAAATACATCTGACATAGGAATCCAGATTCCATTCTCTTTAACAGGTTCAAGCAACAGTAGCTTCAAACACAACTCTTGTCGTAGAGTAATCATAGTAACGATTTCAAGATTAGAAGTATTAAACACAGAATAAGGGGGGCACAAATTGTGCCCCCCTTGCTTGTGGTTTTGGGAAAACCAACCTGATTCCACGTTTCTATGTTTCCACGTTTCTACCCTTCAAAGCAACAGAAGTGCCACTTCATTGGGCACGATGTTACGGATCGTTGATAGATATATTACGGCAATCTACCAAATATATTACGATTATCTATGAGATACTTCCGTACTATCTACAAAGGCTATAATCATCATGAGTAAAGGATTTTCCTTGTTGTATTATAATGTTCGCGCGCGCCCGCGATTTGCTACTATTAATAGAAAAAATATTTCCCTCGTGAGGGCGCAAAATATCCCTCACGAGGGCGCAAAAACGGGGTAGTAAACCCACATCATCCCCAATGCGCAGATGTGTAAAGATTTATTCGATTGAATCAGTTGCCCTACGGGCGTGGTCCTGATTTGTACACCATATGCTTCATGGGGTGGCTGCCCCATGTGTTATTGTCTATATGCGTAAAGCCTAATCGACGGTAAAAATGCTCGGCACGGGGGTTGTCGTTGTCTACCAAGAGTCCTACAGCAGGCAGGCCCTGGGCGCGGGCTTTCTCGATGGAATCGTGAATCAAGGCTGTGGCTATGCCCTTGCGGCGGTAAGGCTCGGCTACACATAGGCTATCGATGTAGAGTTCGCCAGCCTGCGTCTCGTCGTCCATAGAGCTATAGTCCATTCCGAACTCATGTAGTGATGCTTCTACGAAAGCACGACGCAGTTGGTGTAGCTTGCCACCATCGTAGGTAATGCATATACCAACCACCTGCGATGATATGACTGCTACCGACGTGTTGAGGTATGAGTATTGGCTGTCTGTACGCCTCACCAGTTCTGTCATCAACCTATGAAAGTCGGATAGTGTATGGTCGGGTCCAGCAAACCACTGGCAACACTCATGGTTCATTGCTTCCATTATCAGTGTTGCTATTACTTCGGCCTCATCGGCTCTGGCTGCACGTACTATATAATCATTCATAATGAGCTAATTACGCTACAAATATACAACTATTCCGAGAAAAAACAAACAAATAAAGAAAATAATCCATTTAAAATTTGGAGGATGTTCATTAATTGCTTAACTTTGCTGTGCTAATTGGTATTATTATGAACAGAAGAGCAATACTGATAGCCATGCTGTCTTTGCTGACATATGGGGTATCGGCACAAAGTGAGGAAGAAGGAGGCAAGATGCTTCCGAAAGATTCCTTGCGGCTGGACGGGTACATCCCTAGCAGTGATTCACCCCTGATGGAACATGACTCGCTGCTATTGCTCAAACTTATCCAGCCCACTAGCGGATTTAAAGACGCAACCAAACTAGATATTAATACCAGCCTGTACGACAACCGACGTGGCGACTGGCAAGTGAATACGATACAGGGCGGTAAGCTGTTCACGCCGTGGCGTGGATCGGCAGTTGTTGTAAGTGGTGGTGCCAACTCAATGCCCGGGTTGTTAGACCGTGAGACAGGTGCACTAACACTTTATCAGAATTTAGGCCGATGGGATTTCTCGGCCTCTGCATTGGCCGACAAATACCGTTTTGTGGGAATGGGATTCCTGCAGACGCGCTACGGTGTTGGCGGTACGGTGGGTTATACGGTTAACAGTGTGCTATCTCTCCATGCCTTTGGCTATTACTATGGCAATTCTACTATGATAAGTCCTACGGTGAATCCCTTTCTGGCCACCACCACCTTTGGCGGCTATGCTGACATAAGGCTACACAAGAACTTTGGCGTGGATGCCGGTGCCCAGCGCTACCTGAACCCAATGACTGGGAAATGGGTAACCGATCCGATTGTAAGACCCTACATTAAGCTAAATAATGGACAGAAATTTGGTTTTGACTTCGGCAACATGCTGAAAGGACTAATCTGGGGAAATCAAGACCAAATGATGCCGCGTGGTCCAGTGCGCATGCCTCCCCCATCTCAACAAAGACGACGCTAACAATCAATGCTCCTGAAAATGCATCAGCGGTCGGCCCAGTCGCCACGGTCCAGGTTGCGATAGCCGATGGCTTCGGCTATGTGGTGCGACTGTACGCGCTCTGTACCTTCAAGGTCGGCTATGGTGCGGGCCACCTTTAGTATGCGATTGTAGGCGCGAGCACTAAGGTGAAGCTTCTCCATAGCCATGCGGAGCATGCTAAGGCTGGCCTCATCGGGCTCAGCAAACTGGTGAATCATGCGTTCGGTCATCTGTGCATTGCTGTAGATACCCTTATAGTCCTTGTAGCGCTCTTCCTGACGCTTGCGGGCGGCTATCACGCGATTGCGTATCGCCTCGCTCGATTCGCCCGGCTGCATCTGCGAAAGCTGATTGAACGGCACCACAGGCACCTCGATATGCAGGTCCATACGGTCGAGCAGCGGACCCGATATGCGGTTCATATACCTCTGAATCTGACCAGGTGTGCAAACGCAGTGATGGGTGGGATCGCCGAAGTATCCACAAGGACAGGGGTTCATAGATGCCACAAACATAAACGAGCAGGGATACTCGATGGTGTATTTAGCGCGACTGATGGTGATCTTACGATCTTCGAGCGGTTGGCGAAGCACCTCGAGTGTGGTACGGCTGAACTCGGGCAACTCGTCGCAGAACAGCACGCCATTATGAGCCAACGACACCTCGCCGGGCTGTGCCTTCTGGGTGCCACCGGTCATGGCTACCTGCGAGATGGTGTGATGGGGGCTGCGGAACGGGCGCTGCGATATGAGCGATGTGCCACTGGGCAGTATGCCTGCCACAGAGTGTATCTGGGTGGTCTCCAGACTCTCGGCCAGCGACAACGGAGGCAGAATGCTTGGTAAACGCTTGGCCATCATAGACTTACCACTGCCTGGAGGGCCGATAAGGATGACATTGTGCGAGCCTGCAGCGGCCACCTCGAGGGCACGCTTCACACTCTCCTGCCCTCGCACATCGGCAAAGTCGAAATCGAACGAATACTGCTGCTTGTAAAACTCATTTCGCGTGTCAACAACGGTTGGCTCGCAATCCATTGCGCCATTAAGGAATCCGATGACCTCGGCCAGATTGTCCATACCCAGCACATCGAGATTGTTGACCACAGCGGCCTCGCGCACATTCTCGCGGGGCACTATCAGTCCCTTGTACTTCTCTTTTCGGGCGCGTATGGCTATGGGTAATGCACCGCTTACGGGCTTGAGTTTTCCATCAAGTCCAAGCTCGCCTATCATCATGTATCGGGGTAGGAGTTCTTCGCTCACCTTGCCGTAAGCTGCCAGAATGCCGATAGCCAGAGGCAAATCGTAGCTACTGCCCTCCTTGCGGATATCGGCAGGACTCATATTGATAGTAAGGTCGGCTGTTGGCGCCTTGTAGCCATTGTTCTCTATAGCGGCCCTGATGCGGTCATAACTCTCCTTAACTGCCGTATCAGCAAGACCAGACAGGTGAAACATGGTTCCACGGGCAAGGTTTACTTCGATGGTTATGGTGGTTGCTTCGAGTGCTGTAACTGCGGCACAATAGGTTTTTACAAGCATCGCAATTTTACTCTATTAGTTCTTCAATCTTTTTGTTTAAATCCTGGTAATTTAATGTTCGCGCAATGATCTTGCCCTGTGCATCAGTAATAATATTGTCGGGCAAGTAGGTAAGTGCTAACTTCTGCAGCACAGGTGTTTCCCACATCTTACCATCGCACACGTTGGTCCACTTTATCGAGTCGCGCTCTATTATCTTCTTACAGTCCTTAACGCTGCCATCGATACTGATGCTAAGCACCTTCAAGCTGCCAGGATGCTGGCGTTGCAGTCGGGCAAGCTGGTTCTGGATATTAACGCTCTCGTAGTTCCACGATGCCCAGAGGGTGATGACATTCACCTTAGCATTGAGATCGGACGATGATACGCTCTCGCCATTGAGGCCAGCCGCAAAGAACTGTGGCAGACGAGCACCCACCTTAAGAGCCTTCAGAGCATCGAGCTTGCTCATAATCGCAGCCAACTTATGATTGTCGGGCGAGGCATCGAGGATGGTCTTGGCCAACTTCTGGACCTTAGCAAAGTCGGGCTCAGAGGTCTGTATAAAGTACTTATTTAGAAGGTAGACGCTTATAGGCGAAGCCGAATGTTCACTAATGAACTTTTCGGCCTCGCTAAGCATCTGCGGGGGCGTCATACTGTTAGTTCGCAGGCGGAAGTCGGTCATCTCCTTGTTAGTATCCGTACCCTTAACCTCAGTCTCCTTAAGATGCGAGGCATCGCCCTTGATCTTAACGGTTACGCCTGGCTCGGCGAAGACAGGGATTTCAGAGTAGTTGGGGAATACAACCACAAGTGTGGTTGGTTCGGTGATGGCAGCCTTATAGATAAATTCTCCTCTGCTTACTGCTATCGTGTCGAGCTTGTGAGTACCATTCAAGCCATAGACGTACAGTTCTCCCTGGTTGAATCCACCGAAACTGCCCTCTATCTTGAAATTGTTCTCACCGTCGCCACAAGAGAGTAGCAAGAGCGAAACTAAACATGCTAAGATGCCCTTCGTTTTCATTTTCGATTACTTCTGTATCTTTTTGAGTTCGATGTCGTTCTCGGCATACTTTGCAAACGAAGCATCCTTCTTGATGGCCTCTCGAAGAGCCTCAGCAGCATCATCGTTGTTGTTCATACGGGCACTCATCAGTGCACGCAGATACTCTGATGTGGCATCTGGATCCTTGATATACTTCAGTGTAACAGCAGCCGATACATAGTCGTGGTTAAGAATCTGAGCCAGAACAGCGCTGTTAGAGTAAACCTCAGCAAAGTTCTCCTCGGCCTGAGCGTAGTTGCCCTTGGCCAGATTCAGGTTACCCATAATCTCAGCCAGTCCGTTGGCATCGGTAGCACTTGCAATGTAACGCTCGGCTGTGGCTACATCGCCATCCTTAAGTGCCAGCAGACCCAGGTTGGCACTAGCCTCGGGCAGATTCTGAGCCTTGGCCAGATACTGCTTGGCTGCCTCGTAGTTGCCACGAGCATACTCGAGTGCTGCAATGTTGTTGTAAGCACGATAATCGTTGGGGTAAACCTTGGCGGCTGTGAGGTAAACCTCCTTAGCCTCATCAGGAGTAGACTTGAGTGTAGCACCATACAGGATCTCCTCGATGCTAAGCTTGGCAGGATCGGCCTGAAGCTGCTCAAGGATCTGATCGTCGCTACGGCCGATAGTCTCGTAATTGATAGTGAGACGAGCACGGCGGAGCTCAGGCAGAATGCCATCGGCCAACTCGCGGAAGGCAGAAGAGATGTTCTTGATCTGCTGCTCGCGCTCCTGTGGATCCTTATACATAGAGAGAACACGCAGAATTACATCCTTATCCTGGATGTTGCTGGCCTTAACCAACTGCTGGAATCCCTCCCAGTCCTGAGCGGTGTACTTAGCGTCAACGGGGGCATCGATCTTATTCTTCTTAAGCTCCTGGTTTACATACTTCTCTGATACCTTCTGACGCTCGCCAGCCAACTTGTCGTTGATGCTGAAACCACCATCGGGCGATGCGTATGCAGAAACCTCGATATTGTCAAGGTTGAGCTTCTCGCGATCGTTGTTGATCTGCTTGAGCATACGTACAAACTCCTGTACAGAGTTGTTCTTGAGCTCGCTCTTGCGCAGTGTGGCCTGCTGGATGAGGAACTTGATGTTGGCATCGAGCTTCTTCTTAGTGATGCGCTGATATGCATCGGGAGCCACAGCTGCCTGAGTTGACAGAACGGTCTGCTTGTAAAGCTCGGAAGTGGCCACGATACCATCGGCCACCTTAACGGCAGGAACTTCCATCTTCTTCTTACCGATACGGGCATCGAAGGTGAGGAACATCTCGGCCTTATTGTCGCCAACGTAAGCGAAACTGGTCTTCATTGTGTAGTTGCCACCCATGCGATAGTTGATGGTCTGATCATTGCCACGAACACTCTCGCCCTGGAATGTAGCTGCAGTACCCTTCTCGACTGCACCATTAGAATAGCGAAGCTCTGGAACTACGGTTACCACAGCCTTCTTCTTCATATACTTCTCAGGGAAGTGGCCGTTGATAGTTGCAGGCACAACACCCTTCTGAGTTTCGAGTGGGTTTGGGGTTACTGTAAAATTGTCGGCAGATAATTCGCCTAGTTTTGAACACGATGTAAAAGTCATCAGCGTAGCTGCTGATAGGATTAAAATTGCTTCTTTCTTCATAATAAAATAAAATGTGATTTGTGCCGCGAGCGGGACTCGAACCCGCACGACCGTTTCACGGGTCAAGGGATTTTAAGTCCCTCGTGTCTACCATTTCACCATCGCGGCTGCCTTTTTTGCGGTGCAAAGGTAAGTTTATTTATTGGAATAGCCAAACTTTTTATCTTTTTTTAATTCCAAACCCTAAGAATACCTCCATCCAAGGCCGCTTTGTACCTATATAATTCTATTCCGGGGCTGCCATTGCCCACTACACCGTTGTTTACATCGTATGAGCGTTTGCACTTATCGCAGTACAATTGGGTACCATTATTCTGCCATACCAATGGGTATCGGCGACCCCCCAACTCCTTAAGACAGTTTGAGCACTGACCCTCGTAAGCCACCAGCACATTATCGTAACTGCTCACTCCCACAATTATGCAATTGTTGGCTCCAAGTGCATAGTTAAGCCGCGACTCGCGATCGGTGGTAAGTCGGATGTCCTCGGTAGCATTGTCGTAATTGCGGGTGGTAATAAGGTGGCGCACACCTTGTTCCACACGTGTTTCTATCTTAACATACTGCCCAAGATTGCCCAATGTGGCCGTAAGCTGACAAGGCAACGGATGCAGGAATGTATCAAACACAAAGTAGCACTCGTACTCGCGATAGATATTCTCTTCGCCAGTACAAGCCATAAGTAGGGTGCACAGAGCTAGTGTGAGAAAACGTTTCATCCCAGCAGCTTCTTTTCTGCCTCAGTCACACGCTCAAAGTTGAAGCTCTTAAGCGTTTGCTCCATCAGTGCCTGAATCTTGTCATTGCACAGATTGCCGATACTACCCTCGTGAGTGTGATGGATATCGTGGTTGGCCTTGAATGTACCAGCCTCAATATCAAGTCCCACCTTCTTATAAGCATCGCGGAACGGCATGCCGTTGGCAGCCAAACGATTTACTTCCTCGACCGAGAACATAGGATCGTACATCGGGTTATCGAGTATATGCTCGTTTACCTCTATCTTATTAATAATGTACGCGGCCATCTGCAGACAGTCCTTCAGTTCGTCGAAGGCTGGAAGGAACACTTCCTTGATAATCTGGAGATCGCGGAAGTAACCCACGGGCAGATTGTTCATCATCAGCATAATCTGCTGGGGCAGCGACTGCAATTTATTAGATTTTGCACGAATCAACTCGAATACATCGGGGTTCTTCTTGTGAGGCATGATGCTAGAACCCGTGGTGCACTCCTTTGGGAGCTTGACAAACGAGAAGTTCTGCGAGTTGAACATACATGCATCGAAGGCCATCTTAGCGATGGTGCCAGCGATAGTAGCGATGGCAAAACATACGTTGCGCTCCATCTTGCCTCGTCCCATCTGGGCGTAAACCACATTATAGTCCATTGAGTCGAAACCAAGAAGTTCTGTGGTCATAGTACGATTCAATGGGAACGAACTACCATAGCCAGCTGCACTACCCAGCGGGTTGCGGTTGGTCATCTTATATGCAGCCTGCAGGAACAGCATATCATCAGCCAGACTCTCGGCATAAGCACCAAACCACAAGCCGAAACTAGATGGCATAGCTATCTGCAGATGAGTGTAACCCGGCATGAGCACATCCTTGTACTGATTGCTCTTCTGTATAAGCTCATCGAAAAGAATCTTTACTTCGTCGGCTATCTCCATCAACTGGTGACGTGTAAACAGCTTAAGGTCGACAAGTACCTGGTCATTGCGCGAGCGGCCTGAGTGAATCTTCTTACCCATATCGCCCAACTTGCGAGTGAGCAGCATCTCAACCTGAGAGTGTACATCCTCTACATCGTCTTCGATAACAAACTCGCCACGCTCAGCCAGATGATAGATGTTCTTCAGCTCGGCCAGCAGTTGCGTAAGCTCATCTTTCTCGAGCAGACCAATGCTTTCGAGCATTGTGATGTGGGCCATAGAGCCCAGCACATCGTACTTGGCCAGATAGAGATCCATCTCGCGGTCACGACCAACGGTGAAACGCTCTATCTCCTTGTTGATTTCAAAATTCTTTTCCCAGAGTTTCATCTCTTATCTCTCAAATCTTAATTCTATATTCCTAACTACACGTAGTGTACCATTGCAAGGGCATCTGCTATCTTCTCTACTCCCTCCTGCAGTGGTTTCTCAACCATAGACTTGATGAATGGATTAAGCTCGGCCTTTACCGTAACCTTCATCTTTGATGAATTCTCGTCTACTGGCAGTATCTGAACCCATACATTGAAGGGAACCGGACTCTGAACGGTCTCGAACTTTACACACTTAGGTTCTTCGCGATCGCAGATACGCAGTTTCAGTTCACCAACAGGAGCAACGTTAATGCAAACGGTGTCCTGATCGAAACTAAAGTCCTGAACCTTATCTTCGGGCACACGGTCGCGAACCTTCTCAAGATTGGTAAGGTCGCTGATATTGTTGTAAACAGCCTGCTGCGGGTATGGAACCTGCTTAACGCTGCTCTCAAACTTACTTTCTCCTCCGAATAATCCCATGAGTTACATTAAACATTAAAAGATTAAACATTAAAGGTTCTGCTTCCAGGTATCAGGACTCTTACGCCACTCGGCAAGAACAGCCTTGTCTTCTTCCTTGATATATCCTGTCTTGGCAGCCTCTTCAATCACTGCCTCGTAATTGCTCAGAGTGATAAGCTTAACGCCTGCATCAGCAAAAGCTTTCTCGGCCACGGGGAAACCATAGGTAAACGATGCTACCATACCGATAACCTCTACACCATAGTCACGAAGTGCCTGAACAGCCTTAAGACTGCTACCACCTGTAGAAATCAAATCCTCTACTACAACCACCTTGGCACCTTTCTTAATCTCACCTTCAACCTGATTGCCCATACCATGATCTTTTGGCTTGGGACGAACGTAGCTGTAAGGCAGGCCCAATTCCTCGGCAACCAATGCACCCTGAGCAATAGCACCAGTAGCAACACCAGCTACAGCCTCAGCCTCAGGGAAGTTTTCCTGAATGGCGTGACAGAGTTCCAACTTTACGAACGAGCGCAGACGTGGGAATGAAAGGGTCTTACGATTGTCTGTGTAAATAGGTGATTTCCAACCCGAAGCCCATGTAAATGGCTCGTTGGGCTGCAACTTGATGGCCTGAATTTCCATCAGTTTCTGAGCAAATTGATTCTTGATTTCCATAACGTTATTCTGTAATTTGGGTGCAAAGATACGAATAAGTGAGGGAAATGCAAAATAAAACTAGAATTATTTTCCTATCTTTTTGTAAGACCAAGCGACAGAACACTTATCTTTATGTCATCTGATTGGACCAATTTGCTTGAACATGCAACGATAGTGGCGCCAGTTGTTACCACATCATCAACCACCAACAAATGCTTTAAGCGGGCTGGTATGGGTTTGTTGGCGGTAAACACATGCTCTACATTATCATTACGCTCCCATCGGCTTTTCCTGGTCTGACTGCCCTGAAACACCGTTCGCTTTACCAGATCATTATAGATAGGCAGACCTGTTATCTCACTGATGCCCTTAGCTATCTCCTCACTCTGGTTATAACCTCGAGCCTTAAATCGATCTTTAGTAAGGGGGACTGGTACTATTCCATCGATTCCATCGAAGAAATCATCGCACATAAACTCCTTAGCTGCCATGCGGCCCATGATATAGCCAATCTCTGGATGCCCCTTATACTTAAGTTGATAAATGATATTTGCTGTTTCGGAATGGCCCTCGTAGTAGAACAGTGCCGAAGCATGCTCTACAGGTAGTCGCCCCCAAAACAGTTTAGCCATCACATTATTATATGCATCCTTAGCCAAACCCGTCCTTGGAAGATGGAAATTGCACTTATTGCATATCACCTCTTCAGTAGCCGACAAACGTCGGCCGCACATCACACAGATTCGTGGTGATATCAAATCGAGTACACGATGCCAGAAGCTAACAATCTTCATCTAACTCGGCCATTTCATCGTCAACATCCATACATTGACGAATAATACCAAAATCAAAACCTCTGCCCAATGCAAAACGCGCCAGTTTCTGATTAAGTTCGTAATCGCTCTTGGCTTTTATAGTTTTTCGCTTCTGCTTAAGCAAGGGGATGAGCACATCTATATACTCTTTATCATCGATTTCATCGAGCACACGATGCTGTATGTCATCATCTATGCGCTTCATCCACAGTGCCTGCATGACTTTTCGCCTACCCCACTTGTTATAGCGAATCTTATCCTTGACAAAAGCACGTGCATAACGTTCATTATCGATATAACGTTCCTTTACAAGTCGAGCTACGACACGGTCCTGAGCATCAGGTTCAACGCCCCAACGCTTCATCTTGTCGCGCATCTCTTGCTCGCAGTGTTCTGCCTGAGCACACATGGCGGCTAGTTGCAAGTATGCTTCTTGTTCTGTCTTTTCCTTAGTCATTTCTTGCAGGCTATTATAAATCTAGTTTTGCCGTATTGATCGTCTATCTTTGATACTTCCACAAATCCCAAATCTGTTAGCTTATCCACGATAGAATCGGCATAAATAGGATTAATCTCAAAGTATAATCGTCCACCCTGTCTCAATGAAGATTGAGCATAATGCATGATATGGCGATAAAACAACAACGGGTCATCATCGGGAACAAACAAGGCTGTATCGGGCTCGTATCTAAGTACGTTTTCTTCCATTTCATCGGCTTCCTTGCGACAGATGTATGGCGGATTGCTAACAATCACATTCCACCGCTCTACATCAGGTTCTATAGCTAGTGCATCGCGATGTTCAAACACGACGTTAGCATCTAGTTTATCTGCATTACCTTTAGCTATCGCTAAGGCATCATCCGAAATATCCCAGGCAGTAACTTTAGAATCAGCGATATCCAAAGCCAGAGTTATTGCTATGCATCCGCTACCCGTACCAATGTCAAGTATATCGCCGCCACCATCTTGCACGATTAATTGGCACAATTCTGCAGTTTCGGGCCTTGGAATAAGCACACCCGGAGCTACATGAAACTGTCGGCCACAGAAGTCGGCCATGCCCAAAACATACTGCACAGGCTCTGCTTTTTCGAGTCTTTGCATTATTTTTTCAAGTTCTGCTTGGTCGTTTGGTGATAATTGTGTAACTTTGCCACAATAAATATCGGCTGTTGAAAGTCCAAAGCGGACATCAAGCACCCAACGGACGATGGCTTTTGCCTCGCCAGTATCATATATGTTGCTGAGTCGTTGGTAGAGTTGTTCGTAATTCACACTGCAAAATTACAAAAAAGTAGATAGGTAGAAAAGTAAAAAGAAGAAAAAATGATGATAGACGACGAAAAATTCATGCGCCGCTGCATCCAGTTGGCAAGAAACGGACAGCAGAACGCAAAACCCAACCCGATGGTTGGAGCCGTAATAGTGCACAATGGACGTATTATCGGTGAGGGTTATCACGTACGTTGTGGTCAAGGTCACGCAGAGGTAAATGCGTTTGCATCGGTAAAACCAGAAGACGAGGCATTGTTGCCTGAGTCAACCATATATGTGAGTCTTGAACCATGTTCACATTACGGCAAGACTCCACCTTGCGCCGATCTTATTATAAAGAAAGGTGTGCGCCGTGTGGTTGTTGGCTGCATCGATGAATTTGCAGAAGTTCAAGGTCGAGGGATAAAGAAGATTCGCAAGGCAGGTATCGAAGTTGAAGTTGGTGTACTTGAGGAAGAATGCAAAGCCCTAAATCGCCGTTTCTTCACATTCCATCGCGAAAAGCGCCCGTATATCATATTAAAATGGGCTCAGACTGCCAACGGTTTTATCGATGACCATCACAAGCCTTTGAAAATCTCTACAGACTTCACTAAGATGCTCTCACACAAACTTCGCGCTGAGGAAGATGCTATCCTAGTTGGCCGAATAACCGATGAGCGCGAGCATCCGCAACTTAACGTACGTGAATGGTACGGCCCAGATCCCAAACGCTTGGTTATAGATCGTACCCACCCTCTAAACATTGATAGTCTGTATGCTCAAAACATACAATCACTAATAGTAGAAGGTGGTGCAGAAACATTGCGTACTTTCCTGATCCAAGGTTTATGGGACGAGATACGTGTAGAAACAAACACAGCATTGACAGTTACAGATGGAACACGAGCACCAATTATTCCTGCAAACGCGGTAGTTGTAAGTTTGAAAGCATTCGGTAGTAACAGTATTGTAGTTTTCAAACGTTAAGGATTAACACTAAAATATACACCCCTCGGCACAGCTGTGTCGGGGGGTATATTATATATAAGGTGTAAATATTACTTTACGAGAGCCTTACGAGCTGCCTCAATCTTATCCTTGGCAGCCTCCAGCTGTGTCTTCAGCTCAGCAACTGTTGTAGCGTTGAGAACATCCAGAGGAGCGAGAGCGTCAGCTACTGGTTTGATGTCTGGATCGTACTGTGCAAGGCGGTTCAGAGCATCGAGAATCAGAATTACACGGAAGGTGCTGTTAGCAGCAGCCTCATCGTTAAAGGCAGCAAGGAACTTGTCTGCGTTATGATTGATGAGGTAGAGCTGTTCAACGAGTGAAGCAGCAGCAGACTGCCAGAAGTAGTTGATACGTCCGTTCTCATTCATTGCATTGTAGAGAGCCTCAGTTGCCTCAGCCACAGGAGCACCCTCCTCGAAAGTCTTGAATGAAGGATCATTGATATCAGCAACCAGCTTGGTAATAGCCTTATCGAAGTCCTCGACAGGCATTTCGTAAAGCTTTGCTGTAGACTTGTCTACTTGGAGAGCTGCCAGTGCACGATACTTTTCGGCCAATGTGGTAGCGTTGTCGGCAACAGATGGGTTCAGGAGGTAATCAGGCTTAACCTTCAACTCATCAGCTGTCAACTTAATGCTGCCATCCTGTGCCAGAATAGGAAGCTGCTTAAGTTTTCCAATCTCAGAGGCAAGACTGTCAACGTGCATCTTGATACTAGCCTCAATCTGCTCCTGCTCGAAACTCTTGGTAGAGTCGGCATCCTCAACATTCTGGGCACTCTTGTTTCCTCCGCATGCTGCGAAAGCAATTGCTGCAAATGCTACAGCGAAAATTGATAATTTCTTCATTTCTTAAAATTTTAGTTATTAATTAATACTATTATTATTGTTCACTTTTTCTAATCAACTTGCCTGGCCAGTCAGCAAACAGGAACAGGGCTACAAAGATGCACATCAACAACATCACACACATATTAAACCAGAGGGTCTTAACGTGCCATGGGCCAACGATCTTCTCGCTACTGTAGAAGGGTGCACTGCCGATGTGACTCTGTGGGGTAAGGAAAATGATACTGGTGCGGGGCACGATGACATTATCAACAATGTCGAGCATTCGAGCATTGTCGGCCCCCACAACAAATTCTTCCAAACGTATATTATAGTTGTTACGCTTCAGATCAAGCATAGCATCCTTACCCAGCTCGCGAATTATACTTGCCATCTTAGCATCGGCAGCCAGCGTGGCTTGGTTACTCTTCTTCGAAAGTATCTCTTCGCTCTTACCTAAGTAGTCCTTCAGAGAATTATATGAGAAGTCACCACTATAGGCATCCATTCCACATACTTGTGTCAGGTGAGGAAGGTTGGTCTTTATAATCTCAAGATGACTAGGATTAACCTCCTTACCACGTGTGGCCTCATCATTCATTGTCTCCAGTTGTGACTGTAGCTCATATAGATAACCCATGTTATAGAACTGAGTTTCGTATTTCTCCTTATGAGTTTCGAAGAAAGGCTTCTCGTAGCTGTTGTCTGTATAAGATGTAACAGCAAGTGCCTCGTATGCCCAGCGTGATGGTATGATGTTGCCAATAATAGGCACATTGCCTGTGGTGCTTTTTGGTGTCAAGTCAGAGAAGCTAACCACAAGACCGCAAAGCAATATCTGCGGAATAAGCAACAGCGGGATGCTGATATAGATGGCAACCACCGAACTGAGACACTGTGAGAGAAGCAATCCTACAAGGTTAGAGAGTAGCGATGTTACAAAAAGAACAATCCACCAAGTCCAGAACAGACCTTGCAGGCCCATAATATAGTTACCTATTGTGATGAACAAGAGTGTCTGCAACAGCGACACACCTGCCATATATACTATCTTAGACCATATATAACTGCTATGTGAGAGGCTGAGGAATTTCTCGCGCTTAAGCAGCGAACGGTCCTTGATAATCTCCTCGGCACTACCACTCATTCCAATGAATGTAGCTACGATTACCGACATGAAGAAATAGCTGACAAGGTTCTTGTTGTCCATTACGCTATAACCCTCAGGAGGAGCAAAACGAGTAAGCATGCCGCAGACGACAGCAAGCAGAGGTGCCTCGAGCAGAGTTATACAGAGGTACTGCAGATTGGTAATCTTTGTAGTGAAATTGCGACGCAGGAAGATAAGGAACTGCTTGAAGGCATTAGGTTTCTTCTGATCAGAAGGTGGCACTGCACTTACATTCACCTTATCCTGCTGTTTCCTTTTCTTAAGATAAAGCTCATGCCACTCCTGAGGTGTCATCTTTCGTTCGTCGGATATTTCCCCACTACTATTAAGCGCTTTCTCATCAATAATATTTAAAACAATCTCAGGATTAACATTTCCGCACGTCGGGCAGGTGCTGGTGGCTGCATCTACGTAGTTTGCAGCTGTCTTGAAATAAGTAATCGCATCGATAGGATTACCATCGAAGACAGGATAACCACCTTTATCCAAGAGCCACAAACGGTCGAAGAGCTTATATACATCACTCGAAGGCTGGTGGATATTCACCACAATGAGTTTTCCTTTATAGGTCTGCTCCTTAAGTAGGTTGATAACCTTCTCAGTGTCTGTAGACGAAAGGCCGGAAGTAGGCTCATCAAGGAAAAGTACAGACGGTTCGCGGATTAGCTCCAGAGCGATGTTCAAACGCTTGCGCTGGCCGCCAGAGATATATTTATTGATAGCAGAACCTACCTTAAGGTCTTTGGCAGCATCAAGACCAAGATCCTTAAGAGTCTTCATCACACGACTATCAATCTCGGCATCACTCATACCCTCAAAACACAACTTGGCAGTGAACCAAAGGTTCTGATACACAGTAAGTTCTTCTATCAGCAGATCGTCCTGGGGTACAAATCCTATCAAATCTTTAACTCTTGGTTCAGAAATACTATGTCCGTTGATAGTGATACTGCCCTCCTGAGGAACTAACGTTCCATTGAGAAGTGAGAGCAATGTAGATTTTCCTGTGCCCGAACCACCCATGATAGCCAACAGTTCGCCATGGTGCAAATTGAAACTCAGGTTGTGTATACCATTATCGCTATTGGGGAAGCGGAAATTGATATCACGACCACAGAACTCTATACGATGTATGTTTTCGAGAGCCTTGCCATCGCGAGCTGCATATTTGTCGACTATCGTAGAGAAATAGATGGGGTTGCCCTTCTTTCCTTTGATTACACTGCTTTGTAACCATACCATGAAAGCACCGGGAAGCACAGGCACATCATTGAGCAGCACCGTATCGGTTCCCTTATAGGTAAAAATAAGCAATCCCAAAGAAGGACAGGCGAGAGTCTTAAGTTCGCCATCCGTCCCTTCCAACTTATGCACCATCACACGGCGATTCTCCTTATTCTCAACGAAATCGGAGAAATCCTGATAGAGTTCATCAGAGATGTTGAATATCTTAGCCATGGTCTTGAACATGCCTATGGCTTGGAGCAGCACTCCGTCGTCAGAGCAGAACTCCATCAAACGCAGCAAAAGAAGAGACTTCTCCTTGTTGGATATCTTTCCAAGAAGATTAGAGCAAATGGCTGTCACCGTTTTATTTGTATCCAGGTTATCGCTCATTTCATACACTCCACGCAAATCTGAGTACAAATTGAGATAGTGTTCTATGTTTCTGATACCAAAATGTCTACGCAAATAATTAGCGAGGATGGTTTTAGCCCATACTTCGTCTACTTTTTCTTCTTTGCCAAATAAAGCAAACAAGCTCAGGAAACTAGATATAATGATATCAGTCATCTTCTCTGGGGTATAGCAATTCTATAGTTATAACTTAAATTGGTTGCAAATATAGAAAAAAAATAAGACTGGGGACTTGTTCTATTAGTTAAAAAGAATTAAAGCCCCCTATTTGTGTAACAAATAACGCTAACTTATTTTATTTTCTGCCAAAATCGGCAGGAACTTCTCCCCACTGCTTTGTTTCCCACTTAATTATGGGATTACGATATTGGTGGGTTTTCAACCAGTTCTCGGCTCTGGCTATAATCTGGAACAACTGTTCTGTCTTTGGGTTACGCTCAAGCGCAGTTTTACACTTGCCTTTAGAAACCCAAAGGATGGCGTTGTACGAATCTGAATAGATAGTCTTGTTATGCAATCCCTTCTGCCAGCATAGTGCCAAGGCATGCACAATTGCCAAAAATTCGCCGATATTATTGGTTCCATATACAGGCCCGAAGTGGAAGACCTGATATCCCGTCTGCAAATCGATGGCCTGATACTCCATCGGGCCAGGATTGCCCGAACAGGCAGCATCCACAGCCCAAGCGTCAGCCCGTACCTCCATTGGCAATGGAAGTACGGTATCATGACGATTTGTTGGGGGATTGACGAGTTTTGTCATTATTACATACGCTCGGGTACCTCGATACCCAGCAAACTCATACCATTCTTAATAATCTTGGCTACGTTCTTAGCCAGCATCAGGCGCACAGCCTTCTTCTGCTCATCGGGCTCGTTAAGAATGCTGTAATCGTGATAGAACTGATTGAACACCTTGGTGAGCTCATAACAGTAGTTGGCGATACCGCTAGGAGAATAGTCCTTACCTGCCTGCTCAACAGCTGCGCCAAACTCGTTCATCTTCTGAACCAGTTCAACCTCCTTCTCAGCCAGTTCTACCTGGGCATTTGCAGGCTTCAAGCCCTCAGCCTTGCGCAGGATTGAGCGGATACGAGCATAAGTATACTGGATGAACGGACCTGTATTACCGTTGAAATCGATACTTTCTTCTGGATTGAACAGCATATTCTTGCGAGCATCTACCTTAAGGATGAAATACTTCAGGGCACCCATACCTACCACACGGGCAATCTCACGGCGCTCCTCCTCGGTCATGTCATCAAATTTGCCCAATTCCATCGAAGTTTTGTAGGCATCTTCAACCATTAGAGCCATCAGATCGTCGGCATCAACCACAGTTCCCTCACGGCTCTTCATCTTACCGTTTGGCAACTCTACCATTCCGTAAGAGAAGTGTGTAAGTTCCTTACCCCACTTGAATCCAAGACGGTCAAGTAGAATAGAGAGTACCTGGAAATGATAGTTCTGCTCGTTACCTACCACATATATCATCTTGTCGATGGGGTAATCCTTGAAACGCATCTCGGCTGTACCAATGTCCTGAGTCATATAAACACTGGTTCCATCGCTACGCAGCAGCAACTTCTGGTCAAGGCCTTCGTTTGTAAGGTCGGCCCATACAGAGTTGTCCTCATGGCGCTCGAAGAGACCTTTTGCAAGTCCCTCTTCTACCTTGGCTTTACCCTTAAGATATGTCTGGCTCTCATAGTAGATCTTATCAAACGATACGCCCATCTTCTTATATGTCTCATCGAATCCGGCGTATACCCAGTTGTTCATCTTTTCCCACAGGGCGCGAACCTCAGGATCATTCTGCTCCCACTTAACCAACATCTCGTGAGCTTCCTTAATCAATGGTGCCTCCTGCTTGGCCTTCTCTTCGTCCATGCCCTGAGCTATCAACTCCTTAACCTCCTCACGATAGTGCTTATCGAAGGCTACGTAGTAGTCGCCAATCAGGTGATCACCCTTCTTGCCGCTGGTTTCAGGTGTCTCGCCGTTGCCATACTTAAGCCATGCAAGCATTGACTTACAGATATGGATACCACGGTCGTTTACAATGTTGGTCTTCACCACCTTGTTGCCATTGGCCTCCATGATCTGTGCCAAGCTCCAACCCAACAGGTTGTTGCGTACATGGCCCAGATGCAGCGGTTTGTTGGTATTTGGTGAAGAATATTCTATCATCACGAGCGGGCTCTCATCGGTGGCCTGCTTCATGCCGAAACGCTCATCCTTATCGATGGCATCGAGCAACTGCAGCCAGGCACCATCGCCTACGCTCAGGTTCAAAAATCCTTTTACTACATTAAATTTCTCTACAGCGGCACAGTTGGCAGTCAAGTACTCGCCAATTTCCTGTGCAGTCTGCTCAGGACTCTTTTTGGCAGCTTTCACAAAAGGAAAAACCACCAGAGTCAAGTTACCCTCAAACTCACTTCTTGTCTTCTGCAACTGCAGCATCTTCTCTGTGGCATCCACGCCATAAAGGGCCTTCACTGCCTCACCTGCAGCCTTGCTGATTAATGCTTCAATATTCATATCTTAAGAATTTTGGGTGCAAAGGTACGAAAAAAATAAGAATTATAAATTCTTTTTTACGAAAAATTCACTTCTTTCCTTTGTTGATGATATATATTCCTGCTGTAGTCATTGTTGCAGCTAGTGCATACTTCCACTGGAACTCCTCGCTTAGACATAAACAAGAAGTAACGGCTCCCACCACAGGAATAAGCGAATTCCAAATGGCAATCTTGCCAACGGGATTGCACGTAAGCAGCTTGTTGTAGAGTGTGAAACCTATGGTAGATATACCTATCAGCATCAGCAAATAGAATAGTCCAAGTATAGTTATATTAGGAAGCATACCACCCATCAACAGACCAGGAATCATCAGCAATACACCACCAATACCAAGACTATAACCAGTACCAACAAATACATCTATTCGTTTGTTCACACCTCTCGTCATCAGTCCGGCAAAGGCTCCGCACATGGCATTGAGAATGATCATACCATCGCCTAAAAAGGTAAAAGCCCCACTCTCCTCTCCTCCGATATTAAGCAATAAGATACCACAAAAGCCAATAGTACAACCTATGATTTTTCGTAATGTAAGTTTATCGCTCTTAAAGAATATACATGCTAGGAGTACCAATGTAAACACACTAAGTGAATTAAGAATAGCAGCACGACTTCCCTTACTGTGCGACAATCCGATATAGAAGGCAGCATAATGCAGGGTTGTATTGAGCAAAGTAAATACAAGTAGAAACAAACTACTGGTAAGCATATAATTTCTAGCCTCATCTTTCAATTGGAATGAACGATGAGTGAAACATGCTATAGAGAGAATTATTACACCAGAAATAAAGAAACGAATACCAGCAAACAGCATTTTGCTTCCCGTCATATCCGTAGTAATCTCAAACTCAGCAAAACCAAGTTTGATAAACGGATATGCCCATCCCCACAGAAAGGCAGCAGTAAATGCCATGAGTGCAGCCCATAGCGGACGTTGAAAAATACTTTGTTGTGATATTCCTTTATCCATGCAGAAATAATGTTTCAGCCTGCAAAGTTACTATATTTTCTGCAATTAGGTTTGCATTTTCCGAAAAACGTTGTATCTTTGCAAGCAGATAATAACAAAAAGAACAAAAACTATGAAGATTGGAGACAAAGCGCCTGAGATTCTGGGCAAGGACGAACAGGGACGTGACATACGTCTGAGTGACTATCGCGGCCGTAAACTTGTGTTGTATTTCTACCCAAAGGACAACACTAGCGGCTGTACTGCAGAGGCCTGCAGTCTGCGCGACGGCTATGATCAGTTGCAGGCCGAAGGCTACGAAGTAGTTGGTGTGAGCAAGGATTCGGCCGCATCACACGTAAAGTTCAAGGAGAAACACCAACTGCCATTCCCACTGATTGCCGATGTGAATCGCGAACTGATGGAAGCTATGGGGGCTTGGGGAGAGAAAACTATGTATGGAAAAAAGACAATGGGCACCATCCGCACCACATTCATTATAAACGAGGAAGGAATAATAGAACAAATCCTGACCGGCAAGCAGGTAAATACCAAGCAACATGCCGAACAGATACTTAAGAAATAAATTAATCGGATTATGAAAAAGCTATTCTTGATGGCCTTGCTGACGGGCTGGATGATAACAGTCAGCGCACAAACCGACGTGCCCGAGGCGCCACAACTGGAGTTTGCACTTCAACTTAAGGTTACTCTTGGTGAGGCTTTCGGCATCGACAACACTCAGCACGGCCGACGCACCGTGATTCCCATCACAGGCGGAACCTTTGAGGGACCAAAGATTAAGGGAACCATTGTGAATGGTGGTGCCGACTATCAACTTAATGCAGAAGGACGCACTGAGCTCGAAGCCATCTACTGCATCAAGACCGATGACGGGATTTATATCCACGTTCGCAACCGTGGAATCATCGCAAACGGCAAGGATGCTGACGGAAAGCCAAGTTTCTACTTCCGTGCAGCACCGCAGTTTGAGGCTCCTGCCGATAGCAAATACGGCTGGCTTAACAACTCGCTATTTGTTTGTGCACCTACGTTTTCGCCCGACTTTAAGGGTATAGTGCTTAACGTTTGGCGCGTTAAGTAAGCGTTAACCCAAGAAGAATAGACTAACACCCACCACGGAGATAACAGCACCAGCTACGGCTCGCCAAGTTATCTTCTGGTGGAACAGCCAATACGAAGGCAACAGAATTATAATTGGTGTCATCGCCATCAGTGTGCTGGCGATACCTGCTGCTGTGTATTGTACAGCCATCAACGAGAAACCTACACCAACAAACGGACCAAACACTGTAGTAGCTGTAGCGACTGCAAGTCCTTTCTTATCATGAATAGCCTCACGCAAAGGATCTAAGCCCTTACGGAAATATAGCAATAGTGTAAATCCGATGATTCCAGCCACACAACGATAGAAGTTGGCGCTGAATGGAATGAGCCAATCCGGCATATTTGCGGTCGCCTCATAGTGATCCATTCCAATCTTACTAAGTACCAATCCTATACCTTGACACATTGCTGCTCCGATAGCAAACAGCACGCCATTGAGCGGCAATTTTAGCCCAACCTTGTGATGTTCTCCCCGACCAAGCACTGAGATGCCTATACCAGCAAGGGTGATAAACATTGCAAGGATACTCATGCCCGTCATCTGCTGACCAAGAGTTATCCAAGCCATCAGTGCGGCAGCTAATGGGGCTAGCGTCATAAACAGCTGTCCATAGCGCGAACCAATTATAATATAACACTGAAACAGGCAGAAATCGCCTATCACATATCCGACAACGCCTGACAGCAACATCCACCCTGCCGCCTCGGCCGAAGCACCTGGAGGCAAAAGATTGCCCGTAACAACCATAAACAGCACTAGCGAGAATACCAGTGCAAGGCCCATTCTTAGTACATTTAGCGTAAGATTACCCAGACGTTTGCTACCGAATTCACTCAGCAGCGCGGTAGCAGTCCATGAGAAAGCTACACCAATCGAAATCAATTCTCCTATGTAAGTCATTGCTTAGTATTGACACTTTTTTCAAATCGGCTGCAAAATTATACAAAATTCAGCTAAATCCGTCATTATCCATAAAAGAAATCTCTTTTATTCATGTTATTTAAGAAATGACCTTATCTACACTTCCAGCTTCTAATAGCCGCTGACGGGCTTCATCGTATGTAATTCCTAATGATTCTTGAATCATTCGCGTGCCTCGATCAATAAGTTTCTCGTTGGTAAGCTGCATCTTTACCATCCGATTGCCCTTTACACGACCCATTCTTATCATCAGCGCTGTGCTTATCATGTTCAGCACCATCTTTTGTGCAGTACCACTCTTCATACGACTAGAACCTGTAACAAACTCAGGGCCTACAATAGTTTCTATCGGATACTCGGCTTCTGAGGCTAGCGGCGTGTGGGGATTGCTAGTTATACAGCCAGTAAGCAGTCCATTTGCTCTAGCGTGTTTTACTGCTCCTATCACATAAGGAGTTGTACCTGAAGCAGCTATGCCGATAACACTATCCAGAGGCGATAGACGATAAGCCTCCAGGTCTAGCCTACCTTGTTCCTCATCATCCTCTGCATGCTCTACGGCTTGGCGTAGAGCCTCTTCGCCACCAGCAATTATACCTATCACCCAGTCGGGCGACACGCCAAACGTTGGCGGCAGTTCACTGGCATCCAGCACCCCTAGTCGACCACTGGTTCCTGCGCCAACATAGAAAAGTCGCCCGCCTTGTTTCATTCTTGATTCAATGGCACGAACCAATGGTTCTATCTGAGGAATGGCACACTCAACAGCCCCAGCCACAAGCATATCCTCGCGGTTGATGCTCCTCAACACTTCGCCTACATCCATCTTTTCCAGATGGTTGTAATACGAAGGCTTCTCTGTTATCTTATCATCTATTTTCAATCCTCTTCCTTTGGCAGTTCGTTCTTAGTCCACTTACCCTTTAGATTGGTAAGTCCCTGTATGCCATCAGGGTTGTAGATATAAAACCTTGCGTCGCTCTCTTGCATCCATAGATTGCCCATAGAGTCGTAGAATATACGGCCCACATAAGACACCTTTTTTGTATTAGGGTCAGTATATCCATACTTGTCTGTATAGTGGATGCCTGTATCAAGTTCCTTCGATATTTTTGGTGTACCAGCCATATCCTTATTGTCCCACTCGTATATATGCTTCTCATAGTGGTCAGTTAGTGCAAATACTCGTCTCCCGTTGCTTACAACCTTTGTGAACTTCTTATTCTCGCCTGGCAGACAGTATACCTCTTGGAACTTTAGGTCGGCTTCGGCTTTCGATTTCAGCACCTGTTCGCCGATGGCTACATAGACAGTTGTGTCGGCCGCGTCGTACCATATTGAGCAGAAATCTCCACCAGCACCATTGTCTATCTTGTTACCTCTTATCACCTTCAGGCCCTCACGGTTTTTGGGACTTCCTGTATCGGGCGTTACATTCGGATTTCTTCCACCCGTGAATACTTCGGAATAATCTGTGCCTATAAGTAGTCCATCGTCTGTAACAATTGCTCCATTTGTAGTCGTGCTGATACCTACACGCATCACTTCCTTTTTCTCTAGATCGTATAGTATTGGCGAGTCGCCATAGAAGAACAGATAGCGTCCGTTAGGTGATGTGATAATGTTGCTACCACGGTTACCATAACTCAGGTATCCTTTATCGTTCTGCGGGAATATCAGTTCAGATGTATTCACGTCAGTACCATTAAACAGGGCGATACCCTTATTCTCAAGTCGCATATAGATGTTCTTGCCATCACTGCCTGCGCTGCATATCTTGGTACGAGCACGCTTCTTTTTAGGCACTACCAGTTTTACATCGCCGGTTTTCTTGTTAACAGCACGCAGAGCGTTCGACGAACCACTAGGATAGTCGAGGAAGTAGATATACTCCTCGTCTTCAAACGGATTATTATCGTTAATCCATTCGTCGAACTCCAGGATAGCAAAATTGTTGTTTAATTTTTCCGCAGTTTTCTTTGCTGCTGGCTTTGCAGCTGGTCTGGCTGCCGGTCTGCGTTTAGCCTGAGCTGATACCGTCTGTACACACAATACCACGCCCGCTAGGACAACTATCGCCATGATGGCCAACTTGGATAGGTTTTTCTTCATAATCAATATAGTTTTGGGGGTTAATCGACTATGCAAATTTACACAAAAAACTTATATCATAGTCCTCTTACTTCCATTTTTTATAATTATTTGACTTAATTATAGCGGTAGCGTCAATACGAAGCGGGCGCCACTTGTATAAGCTGTATCCAGAACCACATCGCCACCCAAGCGACGGGCAAACGAACGGGCAACAGTAAGTCCGATACCAGTACCCTCATAATACTCATCAAGTTGCACAAACTCATCGAAAATAATCTCAGCCGACTCTGCGGGCACACCTATACCTGTATCTTCGACAGCCAAGCAAAGATAATTCTTAGTACGCCCAACAGAAAGAGTAACCTTCTGTTTTACAGTTGGTTTGTTGTCAGAAGCATTAGCCGGGCGTGTAAACTTACCAGCATTATCGAGGATCATAGCCAGAGCACGCGAAGCGGCACTCTCATCGGTGGTAATCATCAACGATTCTACCTCAGGCTGTATCTGCATGTCAAACTCTACATGAGGCAATTCGGTTATACCGCTGGCATCGGCTGCCTTTGCGGCTAGTTGTATGGCCAATACCTGGTCTGTACGCTCTATTACGGTCTGGCTGTTGGCGTCGCTGAGTTCTATCATCTTGTTAACCAAGTCGGTAATGCGACCTGTATTCTCGATTATCTTTTGGTTAACATCCTTGCGTGTAGACTCATCGAGATCCATATCAGGCATAGTGATAATCTGTGTAAAACCACTCAGGATGTTTAATGGAGTGCGAATTTCGTGACTGACCTGACGGATAAAGTTTGACTTCATCTTCGACGACTCCTCAGCACGCTCGTTGGCTATAACCAGATTCTTATAGCTCATCTCAAGTTCGGCATGTGCCTTACGTAGTCGGCGATACAACTCATGCAGTACACCGATGAATGCAATAAGAAACAAGAATCCCACACCAATACCAATCATGCGCTGATGGTTGATATCGGCCTTTTGCTGTGCTATCTGAGCCTCTTTCTGTTGGGTCTCGTAGATTACGGCAAGTTCTTCGGCATCGCTACGGTGCTGATACTCCTTTACAGAGTCAAGCAGATTAATAATCTGGCCAGCTCGTTGCAATGCCTCTTCCTTGCGCCCCGTGTTTATAAGAGCCTTGAAGGTTGTGGCAGGACTCTCTATCAGATAATCGATAGTAGGTGGAATACCTGCTGCCTGCTCGGCCGAATCGATACGAAGCTGTATGTCGAGTAGCTTCTGCCATTGCTCTGTTACCTCTAGATAGTAGGCCTGATTATATATACCATTGAAGGTCTGTGCGTAAGGCAACGCCAGATAGTTCTGATAGGCCACATCAGCCTCTTCCATACGGCCAGTCTTGGCATAGATTACAGCCTTGTTACGCAACAGCGTGGCCAGATATCGGCCATAGCTGGTGGTCGAAGCATCAGTAGCGGCATAGCGTTCCAACGCCTGTTCCATCATACTTAGCCAAGGGTCTATATTGTCAAACTCTCTACGATTCAGATAACCTTTGATGATTTCTGATGGTATAAGCAGGCAACTCTCCTGTAAATCGGCATTAAGAGGATTAGCCAGAGCCAACTCTTCAGTCTGCTTTCTTACCTGTTCAAAGGTTTTTGCAGCTTCGTCGGCATGATTCAGTTTAAGTTGACTAGTACCTATCTCCATCAGCAGATTGTTGGCCATATCACGACCTACAAGCGTGGTATCCTTACTTGCCAACTGGTATCCCTGCGTGGCAGCAGCAAGTGCCTCCTGGATATTGTTGATATTGCTATAACATGTATGAATGCCTACAAAAGAACGATAATAGCTGTCCTTGTTGATATTCAGCAGCGCATCGGTTGCTATTGCCTTTTTATAGTAGATTAAGGCCGAGCGAAACTGGTCGGATTCGTAATATCTCTTGGCACGGAAATAGTCAAGTTCGCTTGTTGCCAATACTCCTTGCTGCTCTATGCTGTCTAGCAACTGGAAATAACTCTCATTGCTTTCACCATCAATATCCACGATGGATTTAATTGCTCGATCATGTCTAGA
Source organism: uncultured Prevotella sp. (assembly GCA_900317405.1). Taxonomy (GTDB): domain Bacteria; phylum Bacteroidota; class Bacteroidia; order Bacteroidales; family Bacteroidaceae; genus Prevotella. The sequence continues at coordinate 25,309 of ONGP01000014.1, read as the reverse complement.
TAGTTTTGCATTTTGCTTAACTGACATATTACTACGTTGCTGCTCGGATTGACACGAGGTTAGGATAAACACAAAGGCCGCTAGACACACGGCCAATTTATTGCGATAACGACGCAGCAAGTGCCAGAATGGTATTAACATAAGTATGATGGTTAATAATATGAATGGCAAAAATACACAGAGTAAGCGTAGGTAGTTATTTAATATCACATCATCAGGACAAACCATAGCAATGCTCCACCCCGTTTGGCGGAATGGCATATAGAATACATGGCTCTCCTGGCCATCGAGTTCTATCGACTTATAGCCCGTCTCACCATCAACCATAGCACGCCCTAAAGCCATCAAGGCTGTATCTCTACGCTCTTGGCAAGGCGTAAATATCGTCTCGTAAAGCAGTTTCGTGGTATCTGGATGCACTATATATGATCCGCCGCGACCGATAAGCATACAATACGAACGGGGCATAGGGCGCTGAGATAACACCAAATCGGACAGCCACTTTAACGGAACATCGGTCGACAAAACGCCAACAGCCTTTCCATCTGCATCACAGATAGGTTGACAGTAGGATGTCATCACCTCGTTTACCTGAATACCTGTGGCACTAGCGTCTTCGAATGGTTCAATCCAATATTTGTGGTCTAGCTGGTGCGGTATTAGATACCAATCCATATAGAAGTACTGATATCCATCGTTACCCTCCTGCTCTGTCTGAATGGTTCCGTTGTTATTATACGAATAGGCCGAAAAGTACTGCCCTTTCTGCTTAAAGAAATATGGCTCAAACGCAATGCTGCAACCTTTCATATCGGGATGATCTTCAAGCAGTTTCCTACTATAGTCAAACATTATGTCAGGGTTGTCTAGATGCTGTTCGATTAGTGGTAGCAGACTATCGGTAGCAATCTCAGTCTGATGTAGGCGCATATCAGCGTTATTAAGCACGCGTTCTAGCGAGCGCACAGCATCATCCATAGCGTTCTGCTGGAAATATTGGCGACTATAATGCAGAGTAAACAGCATAGCAATCAAGAGAATAGCCCCCAGAATGGAAAACTTCCACTGACGGCTCATATAAAACTCATTGAATCTGCCAAACCATTCTTTACTCATAGTCCCATCAATTCCTTATATGTCACTTCTCGCTTAAGCATACCGCTCTCAAACATTAACCGGCTTGCCTTCTTCACCATATCTGGTCGCACGCGGAATTCTCGACGTTTTGATTCTCTGTCTACTTGCTGTCGCAGCACCTCCTCGAGCATCAGTTTCTGCATCACTCTATTGGTATGCGACTTATGTTTATTCACATACCTCATCACTATTTCCAGAGCCTCTTCAGGATGTGCTGCTACCCACTCCCACCCTCTACGGCTAGCGGCTGCAAACTTAGCCACCTCAGCACGATGGGTTTGGAAATAGTCGCGCTTAACATACACTCCATTCTCCTGGATGTTATAGTCATGCTCACTAAAGCGATAGATGCACTCCTCGGTCATACGGAAGCCTGCCTGTTTTAGCAGGCAATACTCGTTATAGCTTACTACCATTGTGGCATCAACAGCACCCGACAAGAACACGTTTATATCGCTAGTGAAGCGCACCCACTGGTAGTTCATACCCTCACGTTTGCTCATTATATAAGTAAGGTAGTTAGGGTCGGCATTGAATATGCCCACCTTCTTACCCTTCATCTGTAGCGGATTGATGCCCCATCGCGATACCAGGATGTTGCTGCTATTCATCGAGTCTTGGAAGATGTTGACCAAAGGAGTGCCTTGGGCGATAAAGTCCATAGCCGACATCATCGAAAACATAGCAGCATCGCACTGGTCGGTCTTTAGTCGATTTGATGCTGAACTGGTGAGAGATGGATGCTGAATGACCACATCCAGCCCAAGCTCCTTATAGAAGCCCTTCTCCTTAGCCACATAATAGCCAGCAAACTGCGCCTGAGCGGTCCAGATTGTAGTAAACACAAACTTTTCGCCCCAAGCCGGTGCTGCAACCAACAATATTGCGGCACACACGATAGCTATGCGATGGATAAAATGAGTCATTTTTCCTATCTCTCTCTTCTTTTCGGCTGCAAAGATACAAAAAATACATTAAATACAACAAGCATTTATGAAAAAAAACGCTGGTCGTCTCTCGACGGCCAGTGTTTTTTTTAAGACGTAACGTTGTTCTTTTGCGAACAATCTAACTAACTATTATCAACTATTAAATTAATTTCTGTAAGCAGGATTCTGATATGCGCTCTTTTCTGCGTCGGTCATCTCCATACCATCGAGCTGTCCCTGTGGGATAGGACGGATATAGTAACCTGCAGGAATGTTACGAGTAACAGTCTCCAGATCCTTATCAGTGTAACCACTTCCGGCAATACGATAAGTACCTGCACGCTCGGCCCACTTCTGAGTACGAACGAGGTCAAACCAACGGTATCCCTCACCCCAGAACTCACGGCTACGCTCATCAAGAATGAAGTCGATAGTGATAGTCTCAGGAGTTGCAGCAACCATTTCTGCACTCTTATCAATAGAAACAGCAACATTGTCATTCTGATTGAAAGTCTGCTTACCAGCACGGGCACGGAGCACGTTAACCAGTGTCTTTGCGTCATCGTTCTTGCCAATCTTAACAGCAGCCTCAGCAGCAATCAAATAGAACTCAGAGAACTTAGCAATGTTCCAAGGACGTGGGCTACCACCATTAACCTTTGAACCAAGACCTCCATCATTATCTGTGCGATAGATACCAATCTTCCAGTTGATGGGGTACTTCTTGCGACTGATGTGGTTAACAGCTACAACAAAGTCAGCACGGCCAGGCATTTCTCCAAAACCAAGCTTGTCATCAGCACCTGTATAGTTGATGTTTTCATCCTCGCTTTCAGGAATCCAGCTGAAGTAAACATCATCTGGATAGACCTTCTCACCATTGGCACCATATACAAATGCATCGCTACCTCCTGCCTTATGCCAGTTGGTGTGATAACGCAGTGTGAAAGTTGCATCATAACGAGAGTCGATAGCCTTTACAGCATCTTCCCATACACCACCTTCCATGAAGTTGTCGGCGATAGGAGCCATACGTGTCCAAGGACGTCCAAGAGCCTGAACAGCCTCACGCTGAACGGGGTTGATATAAACAGTTTCACCCTTATCATTCTTTCTATCGGTCTTTGCAATCATTTCTGTATAGTTCCAGGTCTCCATCCAGTAAGCAAAGTTCTCAGGTGAGCCACCATTACCCCAGCCGTAACCAGCACCACCGTTACCAAACTTCTCATTCTCATTGTGATCAGCATAGAGCATAATCTCTGAGTTACGGTCGTTGGTAGCTACATTAACATCATAGAATGTGGGCTGCAATCCATAAGGGCCAGGATTGTCGATAGCCGCCTTGGCCATATCGAAAGCTTTCTGGAAGTAGCTCTGAGCCTGACCAGCGTCGCGGCTGCACTCAGGATAGGTAGGAATATTGTTTGGATTTTCCAACCACCATGCGTATGTCAGGTAAGCTTTTGAAAGGTACAAACGAGCCAGATTCTTGGTTGCAGAACCTGTAAGACGTGGATTATCAGGCAGATCAGACAGAGCCTTCTCCAGGTCACTGAAGATAACCTTATAAACCTCAGGAACAGTGTTACGTACAGAAGTACGAACAGTTGTTGTATTGAATTTCAGTTCGCCAGCACCCAGATCAAGGGGCACACCACCATAGGTCTGCACCAGGATAAAGTAGTCGAATGCACGGAAGAAATAAGCCTCAGCGAGCAGTGCATCGTCGATACCTGCAGCTGCACCATTCTCAATGATACCATTACAGGTATTGATATTTGCAAACAATGTGCCCCAAGCACCACCAGCAACAGTGCTGGTAGAAGTAACAGAACCTACACCAGAAAGGTCGGCATCCTTGAAATTACCATCGGCACTCTGTGCGTAGGTATATTCGTCGGTACCAGTCTCGAGGGTGTTCAGATAGTAACCGTTGCCATAGAAATAGCGCAGGTGAGCGTAGAGCGATGTCAGACCGCCCTCAATACCCGTCTTCGTTGTGAAGAATGATGGGTCGAAAGTGCTGCGTGGCTGCTCATCGAGCACTTCACCGCAAGAGGTGAATGTTGTGGAAAGACCACAGCAAACCAAACCCGCAGCGAGAATATATTTTATACTTTTAGTTTTCATAACTCTTTATTCTTTAATGATTCATTAGAATGTTACGTTTACTCCAAAGAGGAAGTTGCGGGTTGCAGGTGTGTTATAACCCACAATCGGCATCTTGTGCTTGCCAGAATATTCGCTATAGCCAACAGCAGTGTTCTGGTTAGCCCAAGAGTTGGTCTCAGGATCAAGGCCGCTCTCATTATTGAATGGTGAGAAGAGAACGAATGGATTCTGAACAGTAGCATAGAGGCGCAGACGGCTGATGCCGAGATCCTTAATAGCCTTCAGTTTGTCGAAGTTGTAACCAAGAGTGATGGCACGGATCTTCAGATAGCCAGCATCGAAATAGCCAAGAGTAGAACCGAACTTGGGGTTATCACCATCCTGAATACCACCTGGTTTGGGGTATTTGGCACCTGTATTCTCCTCAGTCCAGTAATCAACGTCAAGGTTGTTACGACGACCTGTCAGCATATTGAGGTAACCATTTGAAGAGTGGATAGCAGAAATCAACTTACCACCTACCTGGAACGCACCGATTACAGTCAGGTCGAAGTTCTTATAACCAACTGTAGTATTGAAACCTCCCATCAGTTTTGGTTCCATGCTGATGATCTGACGATCCTCTGGACCGATCTGACGAGTAGGAATGCCGTTTGCGTCATAGTCGCCAGTATACTTCACCTTAATCATTCCCACATTTCCACCTTTTACCAGAGCCTCGAGATTGGTCTTGCCATCAGGACCTTTAACGATATCACTCTCGTTCCACAGACCTTCATACTCATAGTCGTAGATAACATCGATTGGATAGCCAACGAACCAACGATTGCTCTCATCACGATCCTGACCAGAAGCCAGAGATGTCAACTTGTTACGGTTAGCGTAGAGGTTGATACCGGCATCCCAGCTCCATCCATTCTTATTATCGATTATGATGCCATTAAGAGTTAACTCCCAACCTTTATTCTCAGTCTTACCAATGTTACCAGTATAGCTGCTTACGCCAGAAGTTGAAGGCATAGTTACATCGAGCAGGATGTCATTTGTTTTCTGAACATAGTATTCGAACGAACCTGACAGACGACCATTGAACAAAGAGAAGTCGAGACCGAAGTTCCATGTCTTAGAATACTCCCATCCAAGATCCACATTAGGCAGAGATGATACATAATATCCAGCCTTATAGGTGTCACCAAAGTTATAGTTACGGATTGAAAGGGTACCCAAGGTTGAATATGGGTTAATAGACTGGTTTGAAGTCTCACCGTAACCTACACGCAGTTTCAAGTTGTCAATCCAAGTAAGATTCTCCATGAACTGCTCACGAGAAATGTTCCAACCGGCACTTACTGCAGGATAGGTGTGCCATTGATGGCCCTTAGCCAGACGTGAAGATGCATCAGAACGGAGGGCTGCAGAAAGCATATACTTATTATCATAAGAGTACATCACACGACCCATCCAAGAGATAAGACCACTCTGCCAGTAACTATAGTTGTTCAGGTTAACTTCGCCTGTAGCGTACGACAGATTATAATACTGCATGTAGTCGGCAGGAATCTCCTGAGCCGAAGCACCTGTAGACTCATATGTAGTCTGCTCGGCAGAATACATAGCTACAACATTCAGGTTGTGCTTCTCAGCAAAGGTTCTATCAAAGGTCAACAGATGCTCAACAGCCCAGTTACGAGTCTGATTCTCTGAGATACTACCACTGTTAACAGCATTTGCATCCTTATTATTGACACCAGTACCAGTGAAGCTGCCCCCCTTAGAGCTACGGAAGTTCAGACCTACATTTACACGATAGCTCAGTCCCTCTATCCATGGGCACTTAACCTCTGCAAACAACGTATTGTAAGAACCGATACCTTTGTTTTCGCTCAACCATACATCCTTATCGCGCTCAACAGTCTCTTTGGTTACAACAACCTGATCATCTGCAGGCAGAGTGTTGTAACGCTTCAGATTACCATTCTCATCGTAAGGACTTGAAAGTGGAGATGCGCTAAGTACATTATACATATTGTTTACACCCTGAGTCTTGCGATAGCTGTTATTGGTGCTTAAACCGAAACGGAAGTACTTTCCAACAGTCTGGTCGAAGTTACCACGAACAGAGATACGGTCGTAACCCTCAGTAGGGAGAACTGATTCATCGTGATAGTAACCTGCACCAAAGCTGTAGCTACCACCATTGGTACCACCAGCTACGCTGAGATCATGATTATGGCTTACACCTGTCTTGTAATACAGATCCTGCCAGTCGGTATTAGTATTCTCGTTCTCATCAAGCGAGTTCTGGTACTTACCAGCATATTTACGGAACTTGTCAAACGTAGGTCCGTCCATCATAGGATACTTATGGAAAACCTTCTTAAAGCTTACATAGCCATTATAGGTAACCTTTGCAGGGGTACCCTGAGCACCCTTCACTGTTGTGATGATGATAACACCATTTGCACCACGAGAACCATAGATAGCGGTAGCAGAGGCATCCTTCAGGATATCCATCGACTTGATGTCGGCTGGATTGATATCTGAAAGCTGACCCATGAATGGAATACCATCGAGCACAATCAGGGGGTCGTTACTTGCACTCAGTGAGCGCTGACCACGGATACGGATCTGCATTTCATCACCAGGTTTAGAACCTGTCTGTGTCATCAGCACACCAGCTACACGACCCTGCAGAGCCTGAGCAGCATTGGTGGCTGCAATCTGATTCAGTTTCTCACCACCAATGTTGGCTACAGAACCAGTAACAGCCTCGCGGCGCTGGGTACCATAACCGATAACGACAACCTCGTTTACTACGTGGCCGTCTTCCTTAAGGTTTACCTTTACGTTATCGCCGGCCTTAATCTCCTGCGACTCGTAACCTACATAAGATACAACGAGTGTTGCACCTGGCTTAACATTAAGAGAGAAGAAACCGTTAAAATCGGTAACTGTACCATTGCTAGTACCTTTCTCCTTAACCGTGGCACCGATCAGCGGACCCTGAGAGTCAGCTACATAACCAGTTGCCTGCTTCGTTTGCTGTACGGAAGCTACTGCTGTGGTAGCTGCCGAAGCCTGCTGTGTTGAGATCATGCCTAAGCAGCACAATCCTACCAACATGGCTGTTTTCTTTGCTTTGAAACTCATACGTTTGGTTTGTTAGTTAATAATTAATTATTTTTTAAGTTATAAAAAAAATCTGCCGCAAAAGTAGGCAGATTCTCTTATAAAGGCTTTAACGTATGTTTCGTTTCATTTCATTTTTGTATCAACCTTGATTTTTTAGGCCTTTTTGCTCTAAATACTCGGTTGGAGACACGCCAAACTGCTTGCGGAACACCGTAGAGAAATGAGCCAAATTGCTAAACCCTACGCTGTATGCCACCTGCGTAACATTGATTTTTTGCTCCTCAAGTAGTCGTACTGCTTGCTCCAATCTGATGTTTCTGATAAACTCACTTACGGGCAGTCCTGTCATATCTTTCATCTTACGATGCAGTTGGGCGCGACTGATACCAACTTCCTTTGTAAGCATATCCACATTGAACTCGCTATCATCCAGATGGTCGTTCACCACCTTCATAATACGTTCCATCAGCATTTCATCATTGCCTTTTACCTGCTTCTCCTCTACCTTATCCTTCTGCTGCTGCGTACCTGAGTATTTACCCTTCAGTCGCAGGTTCTTGCTGATAAGGTTATTTATCACCATATGAAGTTCGTCCATATCAAATGGTTTAGCAAGGAAAGCATCAGCACCTTTCTCCAGACCTTCCAAGCGGTTGGCTACTGCTGCCTTCGACGTGAGCATTACCACTGGTATGTGGTTGATATTCATATTGGTCTTTATCATACGTAGAAGAGTAAATCCATCCATCTCTGGCATCATTACATCGCTCACTACCAAGTCGAATTGTTTATCAGGCTCAGCACCCAGAAGCAATCGCAATGCATCACGACCTTTGGTAACAGGTGTGATATGATAGTAGCTACCCAACTCCTGAGAGATATATGTGCCGATTTCCTCGTCGTCGTCAACAATCATTACACGATAGTTTGACTGTGCCTTTTGCTTGGTATTCTTCTCCTTTTCTTCGGCAGTCAGTATTTCCTCTTTCTTCAGATGGTCGCTACCCAATGGTAGTCTTACAGTGAAGATACTGCCCTGATCATCAGTTCGATTGGCCGCCTCAACGGTACCGTGATGCATCTCTACCATCATCTTGCAGAGGTTCAACCCGATACCTGTTCCTTCGATATGCATACTACGTGAACTGCTACCCTGATAGAATCTATCGAAGAGCTTTCGTGGATCTCCCTTAATACCCATACCATTATCGATGACCTGCAATATAGCATTCTTACCGCCATCTTCAGCCACACGTACTTCTATCTCACCATTATCGTAGGTGTACTTAAAGGCGTTAGATAAAAGATTGTCTACTACTTTGTCGATGGCTTTGCGATCGAACCAAACTTCCAACTTATCTACTTGCGGTGCATAGCGAAATGTAATGTTACGCTCCTTGGCAGTATACTCGTACGACTTGAGCAGATTACCCACATATTGTACCATATCCGTTTTCTGACAGTGCAGATTCATCTGCTGCTTGTCTATCTTACGGATATCTAATATCTGATTAACCAGGTTCTGCACTCGCTGGGCATTATGCTCGATAGTCTTTAAATCGTTCTTTGTATCTTGGTCGAAATCACGCTTCATCAGTTTGTGCAGCGGACTCATAATTAGCGTCAACGGCGAACGGATATCATGCGTGGCATTAATCAAGAACTTCATTTTTTCCTCATCCAGCTCCTGACGGCGACGACGGATGTAGGTCCACATCAACGAACCAAGAACAATAAGAGCCGACATTATATATAATAGGTACGCCCACGAAGAACGATACCATGGGGCCTTGATAGTGATATGATACACCTCTGTATCGGTATATGTGCCATTATCGTAAGCTCTCACCTCTAGGATATACGAACCGGGCTGCAGATGAGTAAACGACACCACGTTACGTCCAGCTTCTGTCTGACTCCACTCTTGCGAGCCGTTCAGTCTGTACTCGTATATCACGTTTTCGGCATTGGCATAGTTAAGCGACGAAAACTCCATCGAGAATGTATTGTCGATGAAATCTAAAGAGAAATGCTTCTGGCCAGGCAACGCCCTACCACCAACATATATGCCGGTAAGCAGTATCTGCCCGATATCATTGCTCATTAGTCTTAGATCCTCTGGATTAAACGATGTGATGCCATCGCTGAAACCAAACCATGCCCTACCATCAGCAGTACGCATAGCCACGCCGCTAACATACTCTCGACTTGCAAGTCCATTACCATAAAGATAGCCCACAAACTGATCGTCCTTATGCTTATACTGCCACAGTCCCATAGTGGTACTTATCCATAGGTCACCCGAAAAATCTTCGATTATTCCGCCCACCACCTTATTATTCAGAGCCTTAGCCCCTTCGAATGGAACTGCTTTCTTCTGCTTTTCGTCGTAGATATACAATCCAGTATTAGTACCAAACAGCATCTTATGGTCGCGAGTCTCGCAGGCTGTTTCTATTGCATTATAGTCTAGCAGCACCTCCCATCCGTACGGACGGAAATGATCACCATTGGTGTCGTAGCAGTTGATACCTGATGCTGTACATATCCAAAGATATCCCCTACTGTCCATCATCAGTTTTTTTATCCAATCGTTATGCAATCTGCCTTTGGGACCGTCTCCGTCGTACATACTGAAATGCCTTACCTCATCAGTTTTAGTGTCGAACGAGAAGAAACCCTGCGAATAAACTGAGAAGAAAATCTTCCCCTTTCCATCGTCGGTGATAGTATTTATAAATCCGCTCTTGAACGATGATTTCAACTGATATTGCCCGTTTGCAGGATTGTAAGCATATAGTCCAGCATTTGTTCCTATCCAATATCTTCCCAATCCATCGCGATAAATAATATATGTACCTTCTGGCGATTGGGGATGGGCTACCACTCTACCCTGGGCGTCGAAGCCAAACACACCATTATTCTGTACAGCACACCAGGTCATTCCGTTATCTCCAGCACAGATAGATGTAAGCGAACCACCTGTTGTAATATGCTGATCTATGAATTTCCACGATCTGAAGGGTGATTGATGCTGGGGAATCATAAGCAATCCGCGATTCTGACAGCCAACCCAAAGATTCTCCTGATTATCCTCAAACAGCGCCCAGATAGTAGCAGTATTCAGGTCCATCAGTGCGTTCTGATAGTCATAACGTCTCATCTGGGTTTCGCCACGTGGCACCCACCACAAGCCGTTACCCATGGTTCCTATAAACAGATTGCCGTCTCTGTCGCTCTTGGCTGTACGCAATAGCAAGTCCTTACCTCGCAACTCTCCTGGATCGATGAAATCGGTCCTCATCTGTCCGTCACGATAATAAAGCAGTCCGTGATTACATACTATCAGCACACCGCCCTGATAGTCTACAAAACCTGTCACCATACCATAAGGTGACAAGAACTCTTCAAGTTTACCACCAGGCGAACGGCGTATTATCGAATTACCATGTCCTGATTTCCAGAAATATCCCTTTTCATCGATATAGATGTAGCTAAAGTAGTGGTTATCGGCTTTGGCATAACCCTGTAGCATCTTCGATGAATTGTCGCGCGTGTCTAAGCGGAACAGTCCATAGCCGGCAGTACCTATCAACAGATGATGATCGTCTTCCTGAATGATAGAGTTGATACGGGGAATACTGGTGGCACCCTTCATCTCTACCGATATAAACTGATTATTCTCAGCATCATAACGGTCCAGTCCCATCTGCGTACCTACCCATAGCGTACCATCCTTATCTAGAAACAGATACGATATCACGTTACTGCTCACAGTGTTCTTATTGTCCTTCTCGTGCAGATAGTTGGTAAATCGGTAACCATCATATTTGTTCAGTCCATACTCTGTACCTATCCAGATATATCCATCCTTATCCTGACAGATTTGGGTAATCTGATTACTCGACAACTTTTCTGAAGTATAGAAATGCGACTGACCCGATGCTGTCAATGTAATGATTGAAAATATAGTTAGCAGTAGTTTACGTATCATCGTTATTATGTTTTGGATTTACTACAAATAGAAAACACTTTCTGGTCCCATATTGAAAAGTAGGTCTAATACCGATAGATTCGGTAGAAACCCATGTTTCTGAGCATATACCTGATAGTAAGGCTTAGGTGCAAAGCCAGCGTCGGGTCCAGGGTGCTTGGGATTGATAACTGTACGCATATCTGTCAGATTATCAGGTTCCAGCACAAACTCTAAGGTGCGCTCTACCTTTGGCTCGATATCGATCAATTCGCACATTTTCTGACAGATAGCCTCGTTGTAGTCCATCAGAAAGTCCCATCGTTTCTCGAAAAACGGACGGATATCGTCCTGATAATACTCAAAGAATGGCGACTCACCGTAGGCACTCTGCAAAGCCATCCAGTGCAGATGACGCCAGTTGCCATGATCGCTTATACGCAAATCTTTTATTAGTGATGAACTGCCACGCTCAACAGGCACTGTGAGAGCCAGCACGCCATTGGTTGTGGCTATCTGACAGCGATTGCGATAGGTCTGTTTTTGGAAACTCTCCCACTGCTCTATCAGCACAGCATCAGCCCGATGCAGCTTTTGATACCACTGCACCGGGCCGAAATATGTCGTACTTAGCAAAACCTGCATGGTTTCACCTTATTTAATATTGTCTACGATGTTGCCGATACGACTCCAACGGATACCGCTGAATCCCTTACGATCAGGATCGCTGCTCCACCAGATGAAGATTGGCTTACCCACGATATGATCCTCAGGCACAAATCCCCAATAACGAGAGTCGGCCGAATTGTGACGATTATCACCCATCATCCAGTAGTAGTCCAACTTGAAGGTGTACTCCTTGGCTTCCTTACCGTTGATGAATATCTTGCCATCGCTAACCTTCAGGTCGTTACCCTCGTAGGCGCGAATACAGCGCTCATAGATGGGCAGATTCTCGAGTGTCAGCTTGACTGATGCCCCCTTCTTTGGAATCCAAATTGGTCCGTAGTTATCGCGGGTCCAGTGATAGTTGCCGTTTTGGGGATACATACTCCACTGCTCTTTATCCATGTGGAATGATATACTCTCCAACAGGTCGCCACGCTTCTTCATCTCCTCAACAACTCGCTTTGTAAGCGGCATATAACCATTGTTATTAAGCGAAGCCAACTCCTCGCTGGTGATGTTCCACTCTTCCAGTTCCTCCTCAGTAAAATGGCGCTTAAGTTTCAGATTATATGTATACTGCACGTTCTCAGGCTCCTTGTTGGCCTTACCGTCCAAATATACTATGTGGTCCTTAATCTGCAGAGTCTGACCAGGCAGACCTACACAACGCTTCACGTAGTTCTCGCGGCGATCAGTAGGACGTGTAGCTATCTCGCCAAACTCCTGTGGATTCTGCTGTATCACGCTCTTACCCATTTCGTAAATCTGACTGAACGCCTGCAAACGCTTTTCTGTCGAAAGCGAATCGAGGTTTGGCATGTTTGGCCAACTGCCCAATCCGTAGCCATAGCACAGGTTGTAATACTCTGTCTGATAGTTCAAGGCTGTGCAGATAGTATCGCCAGCAGGATAGTTGAACACTACGATATCGTTCAACTGAACATTACCCAGGCCCTTTACACGGCGATAGTCCCAGTGAGGCCACTCTATATAGCTCTTGCACTCTACTACAGGCAGAGTGTGCTGAGTCAGCGGCATAGTGAGTGGTGTCTGTGGGATACGTGGACCGTAGCTTACCTTCGATACAAACAGATAGTCGCCTGTAAGCAGCGACTTCTCGAGCGAACTTGATGGGATGACGTAATTCTGGAAGAAGAACTGATTGATGAAGTAGACAGCTACCAGAGCAAACACCAGAGCATCTATCCACGACATCACAAACTTAACAGGCTTTTCGGCCTCTTTCCACCATTGCCACTTTATCTTCTTGGTGATATACACATCAAATATGAAAGGTATCACCAACAATCCCCACCAGCTCTCTACCCAATACAGGAAGAGCAGATAAAGCACCAGCACGCCAATGAACTTGGCCCACTGCACCTTGGGGTTAAATTCTTTCTTTTTTACCATTTCGTGTTAAGGCTAAAATTTAAACATATCGCTGATTGTCAGCAGGCCCTGATGCTCTTTGGTGTATTCTGCAGCCAGAACCGCACCCAGTGCAAATCCCTTACGGCTGTGAGCATCGTGGGTGATGGTTATCAGGTCGGCATCGCTGTCGTAGCGGATGGTATGGATACCAGGCACTTCGCCACGACGGATATTGTCTACACGCAGGTATTTCTTGTCGGTAGTATCCTCTTTCCAAGCCTCTTTGCGGTCGATGTTCTCAACGATTTCCTCGGCCAGCGTGATAGCTGTACCACTTGGGTGGTCTAGCTTGTGCACGTGGTGAGTCTCCTCCAACTCCACGTCGTACTGTGGAAACTGGTTCATAATCTTAGCCAGATAGCGGTTTACGGCTGAGAAGATAGCCACTCCGATAGAGAAGTTTGATGCCCAGAAAAGTGTCTTGCCGTCCTCGCTACAAGCCTTGCGCACCTCGTCGCCATGCTCCTTCATCCATCCTGTCGATCCACTTACAACCTTGACTCCCTTGCTCCACGCTTTAAGATAGTTGCCATAGGCAGCCTGTGGGGCAGTAAACTCGATAGCCACATCAGCCGATGCGAACTCAGGCGAATCAAAATCCTGCTGATTATCGATGTCGATAATACTTACAATCTCATGACCACGGTCGATGGCTATCTGCTCGATCATCTTACCCATCTTTCCGTAGCCGATCAAAGCTATTTTCATAATTAATTCGAATTAAAACGCCGCAAAGATACTACTTTTTAGTCAACAAACACCCATTTTCAACAGAAAATAACTAAAAAATTTGCTGATATTAAAATAATGTAATACTTTTGCACCCTCGAAGAGAGCATAGAATTCTATTTCAGGAAATGAGAAAATCTATTTTTGACTTACTTGAACGTAAGGGTAAACAGCCGATCAGCATGCTGACGGCTTACGATTATCATACAGCCTGCACTATCGATGAGGCTGGAATCGACATGATTTTGGTTGGCGATTCGCTCGGCAATGTGATGCTGGGTTATGAGAATACATTAGCAGTTACAGTTGATGATATGATTCATCACGGCGCAGCAGTCGTGCGTGGTGCTAAGCAGGCATTCGTGGTTGTCGATATGCCGTTTATGTCATATCAAGTATTAACTGTCAGGCAGTTAAGCTTGAGGGCGGTGTGGAATATGCCGACCGTATCAAGGCTATCGTAGAGGCAGGCATCCCTGTCGTGGCACATATCGGACTGACACCACAGTCCGTTAATGCCATGGGTGGCTATAAGGTACAAGGCAAATCATTAGAACAGGCCCAGAAACTGATTCGGGATGCCCAGGCAGTGGAAGAGGCCGGCGCTTTTGCCATTACCTTGGAGTGTGTGCCAGCAGCATTGGCTAAGCTCGTCACCTCACAGACCAAGGCATTGACCATTGGTATCGGAGCTGGTAATGGGTGTGACGGTCAGGTGTTAGTTTATCAGGATATGCTGGGCTATAACAATGGTTTCATACCTAAGTTCGTGAAGAAATATGCCGACTTGCACAGTGTGATGCTTGAGGCTTTTAAACAATATAAACAAGAGTGTGAAGAGCGTGCCTTCCCTGCAACAGGGCAGACATATGCTATAAGCGAGGAGGTGATGCAGGCGCTTTTTGAAACAGAGTTAGAAGAAGTAAGAAGATAAAAGAATATGAAAGTTGTTAAGACAGTAAAGGAGGTAAGAGAGATTGTAGCCGGATGGCGTAAAGAGGGACTCACAGTAGGCCTGGTGCCCACGATGGGATTCCTGCACGAGGGTCATCAGAGTCTTATCCGCAAGTCGGCCAGCCAGAACGACCGTACTGTGGTTTCAGTATTCGTTAACCCCATTCAGTTTGGTCCTAACGAGGATCTGGAGGCTTATCCACGCGACCTGAACCGCGATATGGAGAAGGTAGAAGAGGCTGGTGGCGACCTGATTTTCAATCCAGAGCCTGCCGAGATGTATCCTAGCCACTTCACATCGTTTATCGATACCACCGAGACTACTGAGCTGCTTTGTGGTGCTGTTCGCCCCGTTCACTTCCGTGGTGTTTGCACCGTAGTAGGCAAGCTGTTTAATATCGTTTGTCCTGATCGTGCTTACTTCGGACAGAAGGATGCCCAGCAGTTGGCTACCGTTAAGCGTTTTGTGCGCGATCTTAACTTCCCCGTTGAGATTGTGCCCTGCCCTATCGTTCGCGAAGACGACGGACTGGCCAAGTCAAGCCGCAACACATACCTGAATGCCAACGAGCGTCAGGCAGCACTTATTCTTTCTAAGAGTCTTAACTTGGGTAAGCAAGCCATCGAGGCCGGCGAACGCGACGCACAGAAGGTGATTGACATCATCCGCCAGAACCTGGAGACTGAGCCAATGGCACGCATCGACTACGTTGAGGTGGTCGACTTCGAGAACATCCAGCGTACAGCCCGTATCGAAGGTGAGGTGCTGGTGGCTATCGCTGTTTATATCGGCAAGACACGACTCATCGACAATTTCATCGTAAATATTTAATATAGGTATATGGACATAACACTGCTGAAGGCAAAAATTCATCGTGCTGTGGTTACCCAGGCCGATCTGGACTACGTGGGCAGTATCACTATCGACTCTGACCTGCTGCGCGAGAGTGGTATCCTGGAGTACGAGAAGGTAGAAATTGCCGATATCGACAACGGCAGCCGCTTTGCCACCTATGCGATTGCAGGCGAGGCTGGCTCGGGCATTATCTGCCTGAACGGTGCCGCTGCCAAATGTGTAAACGTAGGCGACAAGGTGATTATTATGGCCTATGCCACAATGACTCCTGAGGAGGCTCGCGACCACAAGCCTACTGTGCTGTTTGTGGATGAGCACAATCGTATTGCACGCAAGGCCAACTACGAGAAGCACGGACTGCTGAAGGAACAGTAAAACGTAAAAGATATGCTGACAGGAAAGACCATCGTACTGGGCGTTACAGGCGGTATTGCTGCCTACAAGAGCGCCAATCTGGCCTCGATGCTCATTAAGTTGCATGCTGATGTGCATGTGATAATGACTCAGAACGCCACCAAGTTCATCACGCCCATGACGTTCGAAACGCTTACCAACAATAAGTGCATTGTTGATACCTTCGACCGCAATTTCTCTTTCGATGTCAAGCATGTGTCGCTGGCCAAACGTGGCGACCTGTTTGTTGTGGCTCCTTGTACTGCAAATGTCATCGGCAAACTGGCTCATGGCATCTGTGACGATATGCTCACCACCACCATGCTGGCCACACGCGCTCCTAAACTGATTGCGCCAGCCATGAATACTGGTATGTGGGAGAATCCCATCCTGCAGGATAATCTTACCAAACTTAAGGGCTACGGCTATCACATCATCGATCCTATCGTGGGGCGACTGGCTTGTGGCGATACGGGCACAGGCAAGATGAACTCTGAGGAAGTGATAGTAGAGCATATCCTTACGTTTATGGCCAAGGAGCAAGATCTTAAGGGCAAGCGTTTCCTTATCACTGCAGGTCCTACACAGGAGTCTATCGACCCTGTTCGCTATATCACCAACCACTCATCGGGCAAAATGGGCTATGCCATCGCTAAAATGGCCCGTTTGCGTGGAGCTGAGGTAACGTTGGTTTCTGGTCCTGTAAATATCAAGCCTTTCGAAGGCGTCAATGTGATGCCCGTTAAGAGCGCTGCCGATATGTTCGAGGCTGTTACCAGCCGCAGCACTGAAGCCGATGTGGTGATTATGTGCAGCGCTGTGGCCGACTATACACCCGCTGAATATTCTGACCAGAAGGTGAAAAAACACGATGGCGAGATGACCATACAGCTTAAGCGCACTCAAGACATTTTGGGTTGGCTGGGAGAGCATAAGCCTGAAGGCCAGACATTGGTAGGATTCTCGATGGAAACGGAGAATTTGATTGAGAACTCACGTGCAAAGCTCGACAAGAAGCATGCAGATATGATATGCGCCAATTCTATCGCCGATGGCAATACAGGTTTTGCTGTCGACACCAACAAGGTTACACTCATCACCAGCGATGCCGTAACCGAGTTGCCTCTGTGTTCTAAGGAGGAAACAGCCGACAAGATACTCTCGCACATCCTAACACTCTAGCACGGCTATGCATATTCTGATAGACATCGGCAATTCCACCGTTGT
The DNA here is from genome assembly GCA_900317405.1 of uncultured Prevotella sp. GTDB lineage: Bacteria > Bacteroidota > Bacteroidia > Bacteroidales > Bacteroidaceae > Prevotella. The sequence continues at coordinate 7,761 of ONGP01000014.1, read as the reverse complement.
TATCGCTCTGGCAGATAGCAAGGGCGACATTACTGCTACATGGCGATTCAAGACAAAGAAAGAGGAGACTGCCAGTTTCTTCCGCTATGAGTTGCGCCAGGGACTACGCAAGTATGGCATAGAGGCTGCTGATATACAGAATATCACCATTTCATCGGTAGTGCCTGAGGTAAACGATGACATCGCGCAGGCCGTAGTCGACCTGACGGGTATCACTCCACACTTCTTCTCGATAGCCGATGCTGAGGGTATTATCACCATCGATGTAGAATCGCCATCGCAGTTAGGCAAGGACCGTTTAGCCGATGCCATCGGAGCCGCCAAGTGCTATGGCATACCAGCCATCGTCATCGACTTTGGCACAGCTACCACACTGGGAGTTATCGATGAAAACGCACATTTTCTGGGTGGAATGATTATTCCTGGCGTAAAGACATCGCTTAGCGCACTCAGCACTCGTGCATCGCAACTGCCCGCTATCACCATCGAGAAACCAACCCATTTCATCGGCCGAAACACCTTAGAATGCATGCAGAGCGGTATACTCTATGGCACAGCTACCATGATCGACGGCCTGATAGACCAGGTCAGTGCTACCCTATCCACCACGCCTAGAATCATAGCCACAGGCGGCATGTCGAAGACCATCGTCCCCCACTGCCGCCATCAGATTACCATCGATCCCTATCTGCTTTTCAAGGGATTGTTTAAGTCTATATAATTCCCTATTCTCTAGTTCAGAGTTTTAGAAATCATCATCATACTGGTCCTTCATAGTCATGGTGACTACCTTCTCCTTGGAAGAGAGGAACCAACCGTTTTTATTGGTCTCGCGTAATTCTACAAAACGCATGTCAGGATTCTCAAAACCCATGTCTTCCAGTTTTTCTGCACTTGGGTTAGGGAACAAGCAAATCTTGGCCATATTCTTGTTGCCCCAGCTACCTACTGGTGTAAGCGGAGTAGAAGGATGCCAACCTATGCGAACCTTATAAGGACCCTCGGCATAGCTCTTGCCGTTTGGCTTGTATTGATTGCCAGGTGTAGCGCCGTCGAAGTAGCCGAACAGCGAGTTGTACTGCCAGTTGCCAGAAGCATCCTTGTCGCTAAGTTTGCCTATGCAGACATCCTGAAATTCTGTATTTGCTACACCAGTGGTGTTTAGCTGCGAGTAGTGCTTGCCATACAGATAGTCGAGCATGTCGCGACAGTCCTGACTGCAGTCAAGGATTCTTGGCCATACAGCTACCACACAGGCAGCTACAAACAAAGGATTATTCATACCCTCGATGCGGTTGCCGTCGGCATCCTCGATGAGCGTCTTCAACTCGGCCACATTGCGGGGCAGCTTGTTGAAGGTGAACTCGGCTACCTGGAATATGATGGTGCCGTCGCCCTCATTCTTCACGTCGCGACCATGGAACACGTATTCATGAGTAGTGGTAGAGTCGCATGTAATCTTCTCAACGGGGATGGAATAAGCTGATATCTTCTTGATACGATCCACCTGATAGGGATATTTCACTGCCACATCAGGCGTTTGGGCCGTACGTCCATTCTCCAAATAAAAGGCCGATGTAGCGGTGACGTTGTTGGTAGTGGTGCGGAATCCCATAGGCTTGGCAGCCTGGAAATCCAGATATTCGTGGGCTGGATTGCAGAATGTGTAGTCGTCGGGCATGGTGGCGGCCACGCTGTTGTTCGACTTGCCTGGTTCCACACTGTGCCCCGTGATGGGCACATTAAACTCTACGCGGAAATACTGTTGGCTGTTCTGAGCCTGCATGCCGATGGCCATCATAGCCAGGGCGATAGTAGTAAATATCTTTTTCATAACTGTTAGTTTCTTTTATACATTAATAATGTGGTTGATTATCTCTTGATGAACTTAAGTGACTTGCGACCCACCTTTACGATGTAGACGCCACGTGCCATCTTCTCTACGTTGATGGTAGTAGCACCATTAGCCACAGGGGCTTCGAGCATTAGTTGACCGTTGGCCGAGTAGACCGCAGCGCGGGTTGCGGCTCCACAGCCTGATATCTGCAGTTGCGAGCTAACCTGTGTCTGCAGTGTTAATCGCTCTTCATTGGGCTGTGTCTTTGCACTCTCTATGCCCGTGATGTTCTCCTCAGGGCCGCGATAGAAATACACATAGTCTACATCCGACACAGTTTCGGCGCCCACCTCTATGTCAAACTTCGACGAACCCTCCTTGGCATTCAGCGTAGGCAGTTCTTTCAGGTAGAAATACTTACCCGTGCTGGTTATCAGAAACACTGGTTTAGAGGTGTCGATGGTCTGGTTGTTGTCCGAACTACCGCCCTGATACTTGCTCAGGTCGATGTCGCTCTCGTGGGCTTCGAACGAGATGCTCTCTACGTTCGTAGCTCCCTCGCCATCTTTCACTACGATCTCGAAGGTACTGGCACCATCGGCCACTACCATCATACTAACGCGTACCACTTCGATGTACTGACCGCTATTGGTTTTCAGGCACATCACTTCTGTGGCATCAGCTGTGTTGGGCGTCATGCTCAGCCCAACTGCCATCACAGCAGCCAAACTCCACGACTTCCAACGGTTTTCAAATAATTTTTTCATGTCCGTTATTGGTTAATGTGATTAATAGAACGGTGCAAATATACGACTTTTTTCCTCCAAACCGCACATTTTTCCCTAAAAATCATCTTTTTTTGTCATTTTACAATGCAGCACTTGGCGTTCCACTTCAGTCCGCCAAATTGTGCGCTGGCAGTAGTTTCTACTCCGAATGCAATAACCGTCATTATCAGGATTCTAACGATAACTTGATTCTTTTTCATAATTTCAATAGTTTATTTAATGTGATTATTATTGATTCCGTATTTTTTAATAGAAGCCGAAGAAGTAGAAAACTGCCGCCTTCTTCATGTCTGTCAGAGGTTCGGCACGACCAATGATGGAGCCATTCTTGCGGACATCGCCCGTACGACTGTCGATGCCGCCCACGATAGAACCGTTCAGACGTACCGTACCATCGCTGTCGATGGTTCCTACTACATGGCCATTCTTGAGTACCTCGTTGTTGCGTATACCGCCCTCGATGTGGCCGCCTACATAGATATTGCCGTCGGCATCAATTCTACCTGCAATTCTACCTCCTACGTATACAGTGCCATTGGCCAGGATACTGCCCACGATACTGCCACCTTTGCGTAACTGCATATCGCCACCAGCCGACGAACTGCTTGACCCAAAACGTTTTTCGGATTCCTTGTTCAGCTGGGCATAGAACTCTTCATCAGTAGGATTCTCAGTCATTGTAGCTGCCTGATAGCCTTGTTTGATATCGACTAATTGCTTGTTGTTGTGCAGAATGGCAAAAATGAAATAGCCAAGTACCACAGGATTCATCTTGTCTGACACGTCAATGAAAGAGCCATCGCCCAAAATTGCCATCTTGGGGTTTGATACTGCACCTACATTTTGCTTGTCTACAAAGATTATGCCGATTTCATCGCATTTCAGCTGCTCACCTCGTGGCGTTGTAAACGTCTGACCATCGATGCTGCCAACCTTTGTGCCGTCGCCATATGTTACTGTTCCGTCTGTCTTAAACAAGAAAGTTTTGTTGCCAGCAGTCAGTTTGCAGGCTTCGCGATCGTATGTGCCTAGCACCTTGCCCGATTTGCGTGCCTTTATGGTTACCACGCCAGGTTCACCAGGACCTAACTCGGCCATCACCTTCTCCTTGGGTTTCGTTGTCGTCGTTTCGCGGTTTGCAGTCGATGTTTCGCGTTTTACAGTCGTCGCTGTCTCTTCCTTCTCCACCGTCTCCTTTTTAGGCTGATCCTTAACGACAGCTTGCTTGGCCTTTTTCAGCAGCCCGCCAAATTGGGCACTGGCGGTAGTTGCGGTTCCACACATGATGACTGCAGCCATCAGGATTCTTACGATTGATTGTCTTGTTTTCATAATGATTGATGTTTTTAAAGAGTTATACATTATTATATGATACGTTCATTTATCTTGCGGTCGATGGTGCGCTCTATCTCTGGAAGCATCTCCTGAACCTTACGGTCCACCATTCGCTCAATCATCCGTTCATGATTGGCGAGGTATTGCAGATGCTCTGCGATGAGACGACGTGCGGCTTGCTGTTTATCACTATTTTTCATCATAGATTCTTGCAGATTGGTTTCGATGGTGCAAAAGTACTACAAAAGAAGGTTTCAACACTTGTCAAAACCTTCCAATTAATTGTTATTTTCTTCCAAAGTTACTTTTCGCGGTATTGTGAGGGCGTTATTCCATATATTCGCTTAAAGGTATGCGTAAAACTGCTAGCCTCGTCGAAACCGCATTTGAATGCTACGTCAACTATAGGCATATCTGGATAATCTGTCAGGAATTTTCCAGCTTTCTCCATCTGGATGGCTGAAATAAATGCCTTCGGACTTTCGCCTGCTGCCGCCATCAGTCGACGACGGAAGGTCTGCACACTCATATTCATCTTCTGGGCTATCACCTCTACACTCCATTGCCTGTCGGCCAGTCCTTCGTTCACATTTTCGATGACACGCATCAGGAATAGGCGGTCGGCATTGTCCTCTGCACTCATCTCGGTCTGTGATTGCGGTTTTAGTCGTTCTACCTCGTGCATCAAGTCGGCTATACGCTTGTGCTCGCGGAGACGGATTCTGCGAATAATGAACCATGAAACCAGCACAATAGCGATGATGATGACGATGGCTATGATGATAGTGCGCTGGTGGGCACTACGAACCTCAGCATTCTCATGTATCAGCTGGTCGTTGCCAAATTCGGCATTATAGCGCGAGAGGGCCTCGGCGGTGGAATGGGTGTAGAGCGAATCCTTCAGCAGGTCGAAGTAGTCGAGCTCTATTTTGGCACTATCGGGATTGATTGTCCAATAGCTCTCGTAGAGTCCGCGATGGGCATGAATCTCGTTGTAGAGATCACCCATCTTCGAGAACAGGTCGGCAGCTTCTTTATAATAAGGTATCGCCTCAGCAGGACGCTTCTGACAGAGCAACGACATGCCCAAGCGATTGAGCGCGATGGCATACGAGTGGTAATCGCCCATCTCCTTAAAGTCGGGGATGATCTGCCGATATAGTTCCTCGGCCTCCTTGTAGCGATGCAGACCCAAGAGTGCTGAACCCTTCTGCGAAAGGCGGATGGTGAGCTTTGGCTTGCGATCGAGCTGTTTCTCAATCTCTATGGCCTGTTCTGCGTATGGCAGGGCTTTGCTGTCGTTGCCCAACGTATGATAAATCTCTGAAGCCATACCTAGGATAATGGCTTTTCTGCCAGGATTATCCACCTTGTTGGCATGGTCGAGTGCCTGTAATATAATTCCCTCTGCCTCTTTGGCCTGATAGCCTGCCATATAAATTCCTGCCAGCGTGTTAAGGCTCGACGATATGCGGTCGTGGTCGCCGCTCTTCATTTCGATTTCTACACTCTGTTTGGCATAATTGGCAGCTTGTTTTATGTCGCTCAGTCGTACGTAGATACAGCCTAGCATGTTCAGACAATCAGCTTTCTCAGGATTCGAGTCGCTATACTTAGGCAGGGCCTGTAGTGCATATTTTTCGGCTTCCTTGAATTGTTGCTGGTCGTATAACCATTCGGCAGCCCAGTACCACACCTGTTGGCACAATGAATCTGTGCTCGAAGAAGCAGGAAACTTGATGCCTTCGTCGATAAACTCCTCTTTGAGCAGAGCATCGAAAAAGGCGTTGGCCGTAGCAGCTGTTGGCGTCTTGTCAAACTTAGCAAGTGCATTTTCTACATGCTGTGCTTTGGCTATCATACTTGTACCTGCCATCAACAGCGTTACTACAGCGATTCTAAGATTAATTAGTTTCATATAATAGTTTATAGGATTATTGCCTGCAAAAGTACAAAATATATTTTAATAATGTGCAAAAACATAAATAAATTTACTCCAAAAATGTTTGGTGGTTTAAGCTGCAATCACTATCTTTGCAGCGCAGAAAGTATAGATAGAAACGATGAAACAAGTAGTTGATCCAAATGAAACCAGTCGTGCGTGGGCGTTCCAGATGTGGATGAAGTCGCCTATGCCTATGGTTACGCTTACTAAGACGTTTGATGTTACCCCTCTGTGCAAGGTGTGCAGGCGTAAGGGCTTGAAGTTCAACAAGTTGCTGTGCTGGAGCATGGGGCGTGCGGCTAGCATGATAGACGAGTTCTACCTGTTGCCAAAGGATGGCAAACTGTATAAGTTCGACCGTCTGGCCATCAACGTGATAGTAGACAATGCCAAAGGCGGCATCAGCACGTGTGATGTGCCCTATAGCGATGATTTCCAGCAGTTTAGCCGCGACTACGACGCCATCACACTCAAGTGCAGCACCACCTGTCAGGAGATTGCCGACGAGGAGGCGATGATACTTGGCACATCGGCCGTAACGGGCACAGAGCTCGACAGCCTTGTAAACCAATACAGCGGCATATACAACAATCCCTTCCTGGCCTGGGGCCGCTATCGCAAGGGGTGGTTCAAGGTAAAGCTCCCCATCTCAATGCAGTTCCACCACGCCCAGATGGATGGTGGTCACGCCGCCCGATTCCTTGAGTCGCTACAACAGACGATCAACGACTTTAAGTAATGTCCTCAAATCAGAATTAAGAATAATTAACGCCGTCATTCGCAACAATCCTTCACGTCGAGCGTATATAAGAGAAAACAAAGAATAAAACGAAATGAAGAAATCAATCATCACCCTCGTGCTGGCCCTCATCGCAATGGCAGGACAGGCACAAGAAATCAGCAAGGCTGAGCCCACGGCCGCCGACTACATCAAGTTGCTAAACAAGCAGGGATACCAAGTGTTTGCCCTCGATATGTCGAAGTTTGAGAAGAAAAAATACCTGATGTCGCCCGTGATACAAGTATGGTCGAAGGGTAAAATGGAGGAAGACCTGATGTCCGACTTTTGCTTCGCATATACCAACGAGGCGCCTAAGATTACCGTCAACCTTATGCCAAAGACCGACACATTGTGCGTCTGCAATTTTCAGTTCGATGATGTGTGCGGCTTCACGATGAGTCTGCCTATGCCGCCAGTAAAGAATGAGGCCGACGGCTCAGAATACTCTAATTTCAAAAGCCGTCCATTTGTAATCCATCCAGAGTGGAAGGAGAACGAGGTGATACCCATTGCAGCCTACAGTTCGTCGTGGTACGACCCAGACGACAAAATCTGCCGCAACTGCGATGTGCGAGAGTTTGACAATGACTACCTCACCACCGCCACATTCCACAACAGTCCCCTCATATACGTATTTGGCATAAAGATAAAAAAACTGTAGCCGCAAATGTAGATTCCCAGCATGGGAACGGCTTGTTCCCACGTTGGGAATGAAGCGTTCCCACGTTGGGAACAAAGTGTTCCACCGAAGGGAATACCCCCTAAGGACTCAGTCGAACACTTCGTTAGCATCAGTCGAACACCTTGAAAGCACGATTCGGACAGCTTGTAGGCATCAGTCGAACCACTCATAGACATAGTTCGAACAAAATACCCGATTCGATTTTAAAAAAGATTTTCAAAAAATCTCTCATCCCTCACTTAAATCTTCTGAAACCCGCATAAACAGGGAGTTTTTGAAAAATCATCTCTCACTCAATCCCTCACCTCATCCCTCCCTAATCTCTCACCCAATCTCTCACATGGCAATTCTATGCCAGACTATAAAAGTGAGGGTTGATGTGAGGGATTAGGG
>ONGP01000031.1 GCA_900317405.1 uncultured Prevotella sp. | reverse complement strand
GGATCATCAGCTGTATATGGAGAATGCCATGCCGGGCAACCTCGTTATCTACAAGCCCCAGCCAGCCACACGTATATATTATCCATATGAAGATTAGTAAGATGTCAGGTACTGAAGTGAACCCAGAACGGCGTTCACTACCGTTCGTATCTCGTCCTGTGTGCGCCAGATGGAGTCGTAGTCAGTCATATCTTTTTGATGACCTTGCATGGATTACCTACAGCGACAGAGTTTGAAGGTATATCCTTTACTACAACTGAGCCTGCGCCAATGCTTACATTATCACCGATTTCCACTCCAGGGAGGATGGTGACGCTGCCGCCAATCCATACGTTGTTTCCTATAGTGACGGGCTTTGCCCATTCCTGACGGCTATTTCGCTCCACAGGGTCAGTACTATGGCATGCAGTATAGATGCTGACATTGGGACCGATGAAACAGTCGTCGCCAATGGTGACGCGTGCTTCATCGAGAACGGTGAAGTTGAAATTGGCAAAGAACCGCTTTCCTATACTTATCTGCTTGCCATAGTCGCAACGGAATGGCTGATTAAGATTGAATTCGTCATCAGCCACGTGGCCGAACAACTCTTTGATGATTTCCTTCATCCTTTTGGTCTCAGATGGCCGGAGCGAGTTATACTCAAAGATCTTATCCCTTGTTGTGGTTAATTCTTCCAACAACTCTTGGTCAACTGCAGAATAAATCTCACCTGCAAGCATCTTTTCTTTCTCAGTCATATCTATCGTATTATTTTGGCTTTTTGAAGGTTGTCGAAGTCATCCCAGAAGTCCTCCTGTTCATCGTCTGTGAATCCATCGGTCATAGCAGTCCTGATACGATATCACCATGACGATGCTCGTCATTCTTTACGCTTTCAACCTCGGGGAAGTCGGCAATCAGATGCTCATAGGCTACGGCTGCGTCGTATTCCCCTTTAGCAATGATCTTGTATAGACGCTTCTTGCCCAACAGATAATAGAGTATGGGCATGATGCGGGCCATCGTCTTCTTTGGTTTCAATACCTGCTTTGTATAGGCATGGAACACGCTTGCGTGCCTGCCTTCTTCCTTTGCTAACTGCAGGAACGCCTCACATTCCTTATCCGTCTTGACCACCTTAGCCAAACGCTGATACATCAGTACGGCATTAAGTTCGCCCTGCTGACTACGTAGTAATTCTTTTAATTGTTCTTGTGTCATAATTCTGTTATAATTCTAATTTCCAACCATTATCCCCGTGATAGATCATCTGGCGTGATGTCAGGTACCTGTCCCTTGACAGCTTCGATCTGTTTCATTTACTCAGTTGCTTGACAGGAAAGGTGAAATAGGTATCGGGGAAAGGTTCGTCACGGAGTGTGAAGTGCCACCACTCGGTATCGAAAGGCTTAAAGCCGTGACGCAGCATGGCTTGACGCAGAATCATGCGGTTCTTGAACTGCTGCTCTGTAATGCTGCGTTTCGGATTGGCAGGGCTCTTCGAATTGTCGCCCGTGTATTCGCCCGTCTCTGGATTGCCGCAGAAGTCGGGATGGCTCTCGGGACCGAACCAGTCGAAGGTGCCGCCCATGTCCAGTTCTTTCTCCGTCGCCATGTCGAACAGCGTCAGGTCGAGAGTGGAACCACGGGTATGGCCGCTCTTTAGGCAGATGTAGTCCTGAGGAAAGAGCACGCTCTTTTCGAGGTCGGGATAGAAGTAGGCCTTCATCAGCGTGTCGTTGATGTCCTCAGCCCAGTGCACGAAATGGTCAACACCTTTCTGTGGACGGTAGGCATCATAGATTTTCAAACGGTAGCCCTGCGCTTTCACGTCATCGCTCACGGCCTTCAGACTGTCGGCAGCCTGTTTGGTAAGCAACGCCGTCGGCTCCTCGTAACCATCGATGCGCGTACCCACAAAATTGTACGTGCTGAAGTAGCGGATTTCCAGTATCACGTCGGGCACTACGTCGGAAATGGTTACAAACTGGCTAGCATCGTCAGTCGCGCTGACTGCCGCACTCTTCTTAGTGTCCGAAAAGCAGGACACCATCGTCATGCCGCAGATTGTCAGGATGGCGGCGAGCACCCAATTCAGCATCTTTCTCATTGTCTATTGTATTTTATATGGATGTCAGGTCAAAATTTGACGCTAATTCACTAATTCATTAATTCATTTCCGAATTCAAAGCGCGAGCTTTAATCCATCGGATAGACTACGCCCATGCGGCGGCGGAGTTCGTCCATCTGGGCCATGATGTACATGGTTTCGGCCAGGGGCATGGCTTCGGCCTCTAGCTGGCCGGAGAGGAGGGCCTGGCGGCAGGCTTGGAACTCGTACTCGTAGCCGGTGATCTGCTGGGGTACGTGAATGGTCTCGACGTAGGTGCGGTCGGGGCCATTGACCGTGACGGTCTGGGGATTGTTGATATTATCGATGATGAGATTGCCCTGGGTGCCGGCTATCACGCCGATATTATCGCCCACGCAACTGGCACTGCTCTGCAGATTGCACAGCAACTGACCATCGCTGCCGCCATCGAGCACTAGCGTGATGGCATTGGTGATGTCCATGCCGGTATCGCTCTTAACACAGCTGCACTGCATGGTGCTGACGGGCAGGGGGAAGAACATGCGGACAAAGTTGAGGGCGTAGACACCGAGGTCGAGCAGTGCGCCACCGCATAGGTCGGGCTGCATGATGCGGGGCTTGGGGCCCATGGAGTAGCCCAGAGTGGCTGTGACCAGGCGGGGCGTGCCGATGCGACCGCTGCTGATGAGCTGACGAACGGTGTGGACAATGGGCTGATAGCGGGTCCACACGGCCTCGGCAAGGAACACTCCTCGCTCGCGGGCGGTACGGATAATCTCATCGGCCTGACGACAGTTGGCCATAAAGGCCTTCTCAACCAGACAGGGCTTATCGGCCATCAGGGCCTGACGGGTAACGTCGTAGTGGTGTGAATGGGGTGTGGCCACGTAGACCAGGTCGACATCGGCATCGGCTACCAACTGGGCATAGCTGCCATAGGCGCGGGGCACTCCCCACTTGGCAGCAAACTCGTCGGCCCTAGCCTGCGAGCGCGAGGCTATGGCGTAAATCATGCAATCGTGGAGACCGTTAAGCGTGATGGCGGCTTTCTCGGCTATCCTACCGGCGCCGATTACTCCCACACGTAGAATATTGTCTTGCTTCATAGTAATTATGTCAGTGATATGAAAAAAAGATTAGTGGCGCGATTTGGCGGCACGGTAACGCTCGCGGCGAACGTAGTAGAAGGTGAGTGCCAGGAGGACGGCAAAACCCAGGGCTACGATGGCCAGGACGCGGAGGCACTGCTGAACGCCAAGCATATCGATGGAGCGGCAGGGCACTACGGTTACCATCATCCAGTTGGTGTACTTGAGCGGGGTGTAGAAGAAATAGCACTCTTCGCCACGATACAGGTAGCTCTCGCTGCTCTCGTTGCTGCTCTTCTGGCGACTCTTCATGCGCTCGATAAGCATCTTGCGCTTGGAGTCCTTGCGACTGATGTAATCGTAGAAATTGCCGGCAAGCATTTTCTCACGGTCGTGATGGGTGATGTATTTGCCGTCGAAATCGATGATGTGACTCTCGGACTTAAGGCCCATGACCTCGGAAATGAAACGGCTCTGGGCATTGTAAGTGCTATCGGTCTCGGCCAGCTTCATCGACAACCAGTCGAGCGAGATGTCGGCACCAAGCACGGCTACAGCCTTGCCAGTACGGTCGTGGATGGGCACCATATATGCCGCAAGGGCTGTGGTGTTGTCGTAGCCATCGTAGAAGGGGTCGCTCCACTCGGCTGTGTCGCCCTCGACCACTGCCTTGAACCAGCGTTGCTGCAGATAGTCGAAGTCGTGATCGCCCTTCTCGTCGGTAAATATCTCGTTGCGATTCTTGGGGTTGCGCCATGCAAAGGGACAGTAACGATCGCCCTTCTGGGGATAATATCCACGCACAAAGTTCATGCCGCAACTGTGTATGCGGTTGCCGTTCTGCACGATGCGCTTCATCTGGGCAAGCTGATCGTCGGGCGTGTCGATGGTGCTCTCTATCTGGTAAACGTTGTTGGTTACCTGCACGTAGACATCGGACAGCACGCGACGGGTGTACTCGTAGTTGATAAGCATGCGAGAATGACAGTTCTCTGTGTAGAGAGACACAAAGGCGCGCGAGCTATCGGTGAACAGATAGTAAGCCACCCCCACAAGCGCCAATAGTGCCCACACAGCCATGTGCAGCACAACCTTTACCTCGATAGTTCTCCAAAATCGCTTCATAGGGACTTCATTCCTTACATTTAAAGTTTTACGACGGCAAATATAGGAACTTTTTGTGAAAGTTCCAAACGATTACAAAAAAAATAACAGATTTTTACTGCTGGCGCTTAAGCTTGATGATCTTGCCGGTGTTAGGACCGAGCCAAATCATCTCGGCAGAGGTGATATCCTTGACCACAGCCGACCAGGGCTGATTGTCGATGGTCATAATGAGCTCTTTGCCATCCCAGTGGTATATACCCTCGCTGTGCCAGTCGCCCTGGATGTTGGTAAAATTGCCATCGGCATCGTAACACCACTCTGAGCCCAGAATGGTCTGAGTGTAGCCCTCTTCGACATAGTAAACGGTCCACTTGCCTACAAGCATGCGTTTGAACTGCGACTCACTCTGGATAGGGTTGTCGACGGTGTCGGTGGCACACGCTGTGTATACAGCGCTGGCTATGATGCAGCTGATGACAACTGCGAGAGCTATAATATATTTCTTCATCCTTATTCTTTAAAGTTTATGGCCTGAAAACCATTATCGGATGCAAAGATAAAACAAAAATCCCATTCTACCAAACGAGAACGGGATTTTTTTTGATTTTTGCTACTTTTGTGGTGTAATTTCTCGATAATGTCCACTAAGATGCATGAATGCGAACAGACGAAGCAAACCATCGTAGTAGGCGTCGAAGTAGCCATCGTCGAAGGGCTCGTGCTTGGCGTTCCACAGGGCATCGACAAACTCCTTGCTCTTATCGTGACTGCACAGGATAGAGGCAGCGGCAACGGTGCTGACAAGGCCGATGCTGTGGCGCAGCTTGCGGAATCCGCCTGCAGGCAGTATCTCATCCTCCTCGGGCAGTGTGCCATCGGGGCGATACTGATCTACAAACTTATCGACTCCCTGAGAGTAGAAGAAGTTCTGGATGGTTTCGCCATACTTGCGCTGCCAGTCGCCATCGGCTCCATGACTCCACACGTAGTCGAGGGTGATGTTCATAGGCACGCGCCATGAGTCGTAGCGGAAGTTGTTGTTGCCCATGCGACGGGGGCGCTGGGGCTGACCCTGCTGGCCCTGTGGGCGCTGGGGCATGCCTGGGAATCGGGGCATGGTCATCTCGGTGCCGTCGTAGTTGCAGTTGTCAGCATTAAGACCGGTCTTGGGGTTGATGCACTTATGCAGGAACTCGCGTGATGCGCGCGCGCACTCGTTCCAATATTCTGAGCGGCCATCGTCGGCATACTTGGCCCAAACCTCGTAGAAAGCGGGGATGTGGTAAGAGGGATCGGTGAATCGCTGGCCGAAACCGTCGGGGGTAAAGGTGATGAGCTTGGTGTCAGGATCGATGAGATACATCTTCTGTGGGCCCTGCTGACCACCGAAGCCGCCAAAGCCGGGGAATCCGCCCTGACGTGGGGCCGGGGTGTACTCCTTGGGCTGGATGCAGTCGAGAATGAACTGGGCCTCCTTCTTATAATTGATGCCGGTATCGTTGCCCCAACGGTTGCTGGCAAACAGCAGGGCTGTGATATAGTAAAGCTCGCCATCGCTGGCTGCGCCTTCGGCATTGCGGGTGCCATCGGTCTTAAGGCTCCAGGCAAAGTAGCCCTTGCGGTCGCCGTCCTGATGCTGCATGTACTTCTTGCTCCAGCGCCACAGGCGGTCGAAGATGTCTTTCTGACCGAACTGCACGGCTATCATCATGCCGTAAGACATGCCCTCGGTACGGGCATCGTGGTTCTTGATATCGCTGATGTAGCCCATCGAGTCGCCCACCTCGAAGTAGACCTTGTTGGGGCCGTGGAACACCTCGTCGAACACCTGTTGCAGGCGGGTTTCGACCTGGGCCTTGTCGTAGCCCTTCTCTACAAAAACATTACGGTACTGGGCACTCGCGCCTACGCACATTGCCATCATAACAGTGATAATAATTAGTTTCTTCATTACGTAAAAATGTGGTTTATTTATATCTAAATGACGAAAAAACACGCGAAAAGTTTAAATATCTCCGATTCAAATTTGGTATTTTATTCGATTTGCACTACCTTTGCACGCAAATTATAAATAGAATATGATAGTCTGTATAGCAGAAAAACCGAGCGTGGCCCGGGATATAGCAAGGATATTGGGGGCCAACAGCTCGCACGACGGATATATGGAGGGCAATGGTTACCAGGTGACGTGGACATTCGGCCACCTGTGCACACTGAAGGAACCAGGCGACTACACCCAGGCGTGGAAACCCTGGGCGCTGACGCAGTTGCCCATGATACCACCACGTTTCGGCATAAAGCTGATAAACGATAAGGGTATAGAGAAGCAATTCAAGATAATAGAGGGCCTGATGCAGAAGGCCGACAGCATAGTGAACTGTGGTGACGCCGGACAGGAGGGAGAACTGATACAGCGATGGGTGATGCAGAAGGCACAGGCCAAATGCCCCGTGAAGCGACTCTGGATATCGTCGATGACCGACGAGGCCATACGCGAGGGTTTTGCCCAGCTGAAGGATCAGGGCGACTACCAGCCGCTGTATCTGGCAGGACTGAGTCGTGCCATCGGCGACTGGCTGCTGGGTATGAACGCCACACGACTGTACACACTAAAGTACGGACAGAACCGCCAGGTGCTGTCGATAGGACGTGTGCAGACACCTACGCTGGCACTCATAGTGAACCGACAGAAGGAGATAGAGAACTTTAAGCCGGAGCCCTACTGGGTGCTGGCCACGGTATATCGCGACACCACCTTTACTGCCACCAAGGGCAAGTTTACATCGAAGGAGGAGGGCGAAAAGGCCTTTGCCACCATCGAGGGTAAGCCTTTCGAGGTGACCAAGGTGGAGAAGAAGGAGGGCAAGGAGCAGCCACCACAGCTGTACGACCTGACATCGCTGCAGGTGGACTGCAACCGCAAATACGGATTCTCGGCCGAGATGACGCTGAACCTGATTCAGAGTCTGTACGAGAAGAAGTATACCACCTACCCACGTGTAGACACTCAGTACCTCAGTGACGATATCTACCCCAAGTGTCCGCAGACGCTTAACGGACTGTATCAGACCAAGTTTGACGGTGTGCCTGTGTATGCAGAATACATAAAGCCCATCGGCGGCAAGGCGCTGAAAAAGACCAAGCGCGTGTTCGACACATCGAAGGTGACCGACCACCACGCCATCATACCTACAGGCGTTATCCCACAGGGACTGAGCGACCTGGAGCGCAAGGTGTTCGACCTGGTGGCACGAAGATTCATCGCTGTGTTCCTGCCCGACTGTAAGTTCTCGACCACAACGGTATTGGGCGAGGTGAAAGGCGACGAGACCGTGGAGTTTAAAGTGACGGGTAAAGAGATACTTGACCCAGGTTGGCGCGTGGTTCAGGGCAAGGTGCAGAAGGAAGCTGAGGGCGACGAGAAGCCTCAACAGGAGGACGAGGAGCGCACTCTGCCCACATTCGTTAAGGGCGAAAGCGGAGAGCACAAGCCTACGCTGACTGAGAAGTGGACCACTCCCCCACCTTATTATAATGAGGCATCGCTGCTACGTGCGATGGAGACAGCGGGTAAGTTTGTGGAGGACGAGACGCTACGTGCGGCCATGAAGGAGAACGGCATCGGACGTCCATCAAGTAGAGCCAGCATAATCGAGACTCTGTTTAAGCGCCACTACATTAAGCGCGAGCGCAAGCGACTGATAGCCACGCCTACTGGCATAGAGCTGATAGACCTGATACGCGAGGAACTGCTGAAGAGTTGCGAACTGACGGGTATCTGGGAGAAGAAGCTTCGCGACATAGAGCATCAGAAATACGATGCGGGCCAGTTTATCGACGAACTGAAACAGCAGGTAACCGAGATAGTTCACGACGTGATGACCGACCCCACGAACAGACGTGTAACGGTACTGACAGACGCCGAACTGAAAAAAGTAAAATCTTCGAAGAAATAATTCGAAGATTTTTGCGTTATTATATAGGTATGCGAAAAGTATTAAGCGCGATATACGTGACGGTTTTCGCCCTGCTGATGGTGGGGTGCGGGGCCGATCAGGCCATGAAGAAGGGCGACAAGCACATGGCTATAGGCGAATTCTACGATGCGGCCGACCAGTATAAGAAGGCCTACGCACAGACACCCAACAAGGAGAAAAACACTCGCGGACAACGGGCCAAACGACTGGCCGAATGCTATCGCCGACTGAACCTGACCAACAAGGCGATAACCGCATACAAGAACGTGATACGCTACAAACAAGCCGACTCGCTGACACATCTGTACTTAGGACAGATGTACCTACGCAACGGCAACTACAAAGAGGCTGCGAGGGCTTTCTCGGCTTCGGTTGACAGCCTGCAGAAGGATAGCGTGAATCTGAAGTTGGCCAAGGTGGGACTGGAATCGGCCACTAAGGCTCCGCTGTGGAAGAAGGTGGGTTCGGCATATACCGTGAAGAAGGCCGACCTGTTTAACTCTCGTCGCGACGACTACTCGCCCATGCTGGCTGGCGACGAGAACGACCAACTATTCTTTACCTCAACCCGCAATCAGGCGCAGGGCGACGAGCTTAGCGGCATAACTGGCACCAAGAATGCCGACATATTCTACGCACAGAAGGACGAGAAGGGCAAATGGGGTAAGCCTCAGGCTATCTCATCAGAACTGAACTCGGCCTACGACGAAGGTGCATGCTGTTTCTCGCCCGACGGCAAGACGATGTATCTGACACAGTGCGTATCCGACCCCAACTACCCTCGCTACGCACGCATAATGGTGTCGACACGTAGCGATGCGGCATGGAGCAAGCCAAAAGAGCTGGTGATAAGTCACGACACACTGAGTAGTTTTGCTCATCCAGCCGTTAGTCCTGATGGCGAATGGCTATACTTTGTAAGCGACATAAGCGGCGGCATGGGCGGACTGGACATATGGAAGTGCCGACTGCTAAGTCCCACAGAGGCTGGCTACATAGACAATGCCGGCCCAACCATCAACACTCCTGGCGACGAGATGTTCCCCACATTCCGCCCCAACGGCGACCTGTATTTCTCATCCAACGGCCATCCAGGACTAGGAGGTCTCGATATTTACTACATCACCCAAAAAGGCAATCAAGCCTCTCAATTCTCAATTCTAAATTCTCAATTAAATCATCCCGGATTCCCACTGAACTCGCAGTCCGACGACTTCGGCATGACGTTTGAGGGCAAGCTGAATCAGGGTTACTTCTGCAGTAATCGTGGCGACCTGCGAGGCATGGACCACATCTACAGTTTCTTCAATCCCGAGATAGTACAGACGGTGAAGGGTTGGGTGTACGAGCAGGATGGCTACGAACTGCCTGCCGCACAGGTATATATGGTGGGCAACGATGGCACCAACGTGAAACTGAGCGTGCGTAGCGACGGATCGTTTACTCAGGAGATTAACCCAGGCGTGGACTACGTGCTGCTTGGCACATGCAAGGGATATCTGAACCATCAGGAGCAGATACGTGTGGAACCCGTAACCAAATCGGAGGAGTATGTGCTGCAGTTCCCGCTGGCCAACATATCGGCCCCAGTGCTTATCGAGAACATATTCTACGACTTCAACAAGGCCACACTTCGACCGGAATCGAAGACTGCGCTAGACCAACTGGTGCAGCTGCTGAACGAGAATCCTAACGTGACAATCGAGCTGTCGGCACATACCGACTGCAGAGGTTCGGATGCGTATAACGAACGACTGTCGCAACAGCGAGCCGAGAGCGTGGTAAACTATCTGATAGCCAGCGGTATAGCCGCCGACCGACTCACACCAAGGGGTTATGGCGAGGGCAGTCCTAAGAAGATTAAGCGCAAGGTGGCTGAGAGATACGAATTCCTCAAGGAGGGCGACGTGCTAACGGAGGAATTTATAGCCGCGCTCCCTAAGGAACAGCAAGAGCAGTGTCATCAGATGAACAGACGCACTGAGTTTAAAGTGTTGCGGACAACTTACGGAATGTTTGATAAGGTAGGAAAATTAATACAAAGCCCGCAACCAGAACCAAAACCCAAGGATTAACCTGGATCTCGGTAGTTGGGGCAGTAGCCAGGAACACCTCGATGGTGGTAATCAGCATCTGCTTGCCGCCAGAGAGGAATCCCTCGAGTGCAGAATAGCCGCTAGCCAACCAGAATGCCAGCATTCCGATAATCAAGCAGAACATAGTCCACAGTCGCGACAGCGTGCGTACGCTGTAGCCACTACGCTCGGGCAGGTTTGCCATCACTCGCTCGGTAAACCCATTGTCCTCTATCTGCTGCTGTGCAGCCTGTTCAAACAGCTGCTTCAGCATAATGTCATTCTTATCCTCCATATCCGTTTTCTCTTAAATAGTTAGCCATTTTATCTTTCCCTCGTTTAAGGTGCGATTTTACTGTATTTTCCGGTATTCCAGTTATCTTGCTAATCTGGTCGATGGGGTATCCATCTATCAGTTGCAGTGTGATACAAGTGCGCTCGTCGGGCTTGAGTAGTGCCATAGCCGCATGTATATCCATCTTAGTATTTTGATCGCTTGTATTTGCCGATTTGCGCATTGCACTCGAGTCTTCGATATCGTAAGTCTGCTTACGTGCGCGTACATCATCATAATACACGTTGTAAGCTATACGCATCAGCCACGTTGAGAAGCTACTCATGCCGCGAAACTTGCCGATGTTCATGTAGGCCTTGATAAAGGTCTCCTGGGCAAGGTCGTCGCTAAGCTGCTCATTGCCTAGTGTCTGGTTCAAGAAGAACCTGCGCACAGGCGACTGGTACTTCCGCACAAGCTGGTCGAAGGCCTGCTTGTTGTGGAACACCGCCACCTGTGTCACTAGTGCTATGTCGCTGATACTTGTCATTACCTATTATCTATCTAGTAGATTTCTCTCAGGCATTACGATCCAAAGTACAATGTAGAATATTATTCCACTGAAACATGTAAAGAGCGTAAGGAATGCGTAGGCTATGCGAACCATTGTGGGGTCGAAGTCCAGATAATCTGCGATACCTGCGCATACTCCTGCAAGCACTCTATCGTTTGATCTCGTCAGTTTCTTTGTCATAACTCACTCTCCTTATTATTAAAGTTCTGAATATTGCCATTGTTGCCGTTGGGACGGTTCTGGCGGGCGATGTACCACTTGCCCAGTCCGATGAAGAATACCAGAGCTCCGATTCCGATACCCATCTCGCCAACGATGATTCCTAGGAAGATGGCCAGTCCTACACCTGTGAACATCTGGCGTACGCCTGCATTATAGCTATTGCTGTCCCAGTCGTCCTTCACCTCCTTCAGCAGTTCGTCGGGGATAGGCTGTCCGTTCTTGATAGCCATCTCAGCCAGGCGATACTTGTCGCGGCGATTGCGATTGACGAAGTAGAGCACCGTGAACAGGATGATGAGCGGCAGCAGCAGTCCGAAGATCACGATGGCCAGGATAGGGATGATCATTGCGATTCCGAGTCCGCCAAAAATCTTTCCGATAAAATCTTCGGCTTCTTCACCTTCCAGTGTCACGTGGTGACGTGCGTAGTCGTCATCGTCATCGTCGAAGTTGGCGTTTGCATTACTTTTAGCAGCAGTAGTGTCAGAGAATGCCTCGATGGCATCAGGATTGTGTTTCACTGTGTCGCTCACCTGCTCTGTGCGAGGAGTGTGGCGATGCTTCTGTGCGGTAGCGTTAGCGTTTGTGCTAAGCGTGAGCACCATGGCGATTGCGATTAAATACTTTTTCATATCTCTTATTTTTTGAAATTCTACACCTGTTTGACGTAAGAAGTTTAAAATTAGTTGCAAAGATAGTGATTTTTCTCAGATTTTTTTTAATTTTGCATCGAAAATGATACAATTACCCGAAATATTCGTCAGCGAAACGAGGCGTGTGATGGGCGACGAGCGCTTTAACCGCTTCCTTGGGGCCTTTGATGAGGAGGCGCCAGTGAGCATTCGCGTGAATCCGCGAATAGCGGGTGATGGATGTCAGGTGATGGGTGGTAGCCAAGTGCCATGGTGCACAGAGGGCTACTATCTAGAAAATCGCCCACAATTCACTTTCGATCCCCTACTCCATGCCGGATGCTACTACGTGCAGGAGGCATCATCGATGTTCGTAACGCATATCCTGCGATCAGTGGGTAATGACTATAAATCGGCCCTCGACATGTGTGCAGCCCCTGGCGGCAAGTCGACCGCACTACGTAGCGTATTGCCCGACGACTGTGTGCTGGTAAGCAACGAGCCTATGGGCAATCGTGCACAGATACTGCTTGAGAACATCACCAAGTGGGGAGCACCTAACTGTATAGTAACCAACAACTATCCACGCGATTTCCGAAAGGCCAAGCTAAAGTTCGACCTCATACTGTGCGACGTACCTTGCTCGGGCGAGGGAATGATGCGCAAGGATCCTGGAGCAATAGCCGAGTGGAGCATGCAGAACGTGGAGAAGTGCTGGCAACTGCAGCGCGAGATTGTGGCCGACGCATGGGAGTGTCTGAACCCAGGCGGACTCTTTATATATAGTACGTGTACATATAATACTAAGGAGAACGAAGAGAACATCCAGTGGATTCTGGACAACTACGATGCCGAAGTGCTCGACATCCCCACAGACCCATCGTGGCAGATCACGAGTTCGCTACTACCAGGCTTCAATCACCCCGTATACCGCTTCATCCCCGGCATCACCCGTGGCGAAGGACTCTTTGTTTGCGCCATGCGCAAGGCTGGTTCGGCAGAACCAAAGCCATTCAACGCTAAAAAACTATCGCTCAAGGTACTTGAAGCCGAACTGGAGAAAAGTGAAACAAGCGTAGACGTAGATTACACAGAGGCACTGAAATACCTCCGTGGCGAGGCGATGGTATTGCCCCCCGACACACCAAAGGGCATAGTAACCATCACGTACAAAGGTCAGCCCCTTGGCCCAGCAAAAAACATCGGCAATCGCGCCAACAATCTATACCCCAAACCCTGGCGCATCAAGAGCACTCACCTGCCCTCTGCCCCTGTAGAAATAATCAATGTTTAATCTTTAATGTTTAATGTTTAATCTACATAAATGAAACAGTATTTAGACATCCTGAACCGCATCCTGACCGAAGGCACCCAGAAGGGCGACCGCACGGGCACAGGCACCATAAGCATCTTTGGTACACAGAGTCGCTATAATCTCGACGACGGATTCCCTCTGCTCACCACCAAGAAGCTGCACCTAAAGTCGATAATCTACGAACTGTTGTGGTTCCTAAAAGGCGACACCAACGTGAAATACCTGCAGGACCACGGTGTGCGCATATGGAACGAGTGGGCCGACGAGAACGGCGAACTGGGTCCGGTGTATGGTCACCAGTGGCGCTCTTGGCCCGACTATAATGGCGGCACCATCGACCAGATACAGTATGTGCTCGACCAACTGAAGAACAATCCTAACTCGCGCCGTATGATCGTTTCGGCATGGAATGTGGCCGAGGTAAACAAGATGGCTCTGCCCCCATGTCACACCATCTTCCAGTTCTACGTGGCCGACGACCGATTGTCGCTGCAACTCTATCAGCGTTCGGCCGACACATTCCTTGGTGTGCCGTTCAACATCGCCAGCTACGCACTCTTGTTGCAGATGATGGCCCAGGTGACTGGTTTCAAGGCGGGCGACTTTATCCACACCACTGGCGACACCCACCTGTACCTGAACCACATAGAGCAGGCCAAACTTCAGCTCACCCGCGAGCCACGTCCCCTGCCCCGCATGATTATCAACCCCGACGTTAAGAACCTCTTCGACTTTAAGTTCGAGGACTTCCAGCTGGAGGGTTACGATCCACATCCACATATCAAAGCCGAAGTTTCGGTATAATGTTTAATGTTTAATCTTTAATGTTTAATGATAAGCATCATTGCCGCCGTGGCCAAAGATCGTGCCATCGGATTTCAGAATAAACTGATTTATTGGTTGCCCAACGATCTTAAGCGATTCAAAGCACTCACCACAGGGCATACCATCATTATGGGTCGCAACACATTCCTGTCGCTGCCCAAGGGTGCACTGCCCAATCGTCGCAACATCGTGCTCAGCCGCACAGTTACCGACTTCCCAGGTTGCGATGTCTACCCATCGCTCGAAGAGGCTCTGGTACATTGCACCAAGGATGAAGATGTATACATCATCGGCGGAGCCAGCGTCTATACCCAGGCTCTTAGCCTGGCCGACCGCCTGTGTCTGACCGAGGTAGACGACACTCCCAAGGAGGCCGACACATTCTTCCCTGAATACAAGGCCGACTACGTACGTAAATAAAACACTAACGATATGGAACGACTAAAGGACCTGCTCTGTAGCGATCGCGTGATGCTCTATGCCATCATGATCAACACCGCACTGATGTTTATCGGCGGATTCTGGCCCGACTCACTATGGTTCGAGGCAGCCGACGCCGTGTTCACCCTGCTGTTCCTCTTCGAGGCCTGGGCCAAGATATCGCGCATGGGTTGGCGGGCCTATTGGGCTGGGGGCTGGAACCGTTTCGACTTCATCGTGCTCATTGTAGCCCTGCCCTCGCTTGCATCGCCTATACTCGAGCAGACCTACGCCACCAACGCCATTCTGGCCTTGCGCTCCATGCGATTGTTCAAAAGTTTCAAGATGTTGCGTTTCATCCCCAACATCCACAAGCTTCTGGCTGGCATACGCCTGGCCACACGTGCATCGCTGTTGGTGTTCATCGCCTTCATCGTGTTCCTTATCATCTTCTCCATCCTGTCGTCTTCGGCAATCCTGCCATCAGCGTCTACAGCATCTTCCGCCTGTTCACCATCGAGGGCTGGTACGAGTTTGCCGATGCCATCGCTCAGAACGGCAGTGCAGGCTGGGGCTTCTTCGCGCGCGTGTACTTCTCTATACTTATGTTCCTTGGTGGCATCATCGGCCTCTCGCTCATCAACTCTATCTTTGTAGATGCGATGGCCGAAGACAACAACGACGAAGTACTTGAGAAACTACGCCGCCTGGAAGAAAAGATCGACCAATTATCTAAAAACCAAAAATAAAATCATGAAACATCTATCTATTCTCGTGTGTGCACTCTTTCTGGCAGTGCTTAGTGCCTGGGCCGACGGCCGCGAAACACTCTGTTTCAAGGGCAAGATGGGCGGACGCATCAACGTCATCATCGCCTTCGAGTATCACATCGACAATGAGGAGCCACCCGCTGGCTACATCTATTACCCCAATGCCAAAAATCCTGCTCCGATACTCATCGTGGGCAATTACTTCCCTGAGGAGGACCACTTTGTGTTCAACGAGTATCAGTCCGACGGCACCATATCGGGCACCATGCATTTCAAGGTTGATGGATTTGAGTATGCCGAGGGTCCCAGCATAGTAGAGGGAGAGTGGACCAACCCCAAGACTGGCAAGAGTCTCACACTTAAGGACATGCCATCATATAACTACTATCACGGTCTGAGCTACACTCCCGACTGGTTCCATAGTGCCCTTACACCTGCCGACCCAGCCCATATAGGCAAGCGCTACAGCTACAAGCAGTGGCATAGCGGCATGGGCGACTACATGGGTGGACACGTAAGCTTCCGTGGTGCCGGCAAGGACAAGGTTCACTGGGAGATATGCAACGCCCCAAGCAATATAGCCGAGGGCAAAAGTGCCCCAGGCCGTCCCGCTGTTCTGAACGGCAGCTACTTCAAATACGACAACGTCAACGAGTGCGGCTATGGTTTCGAGTGCCTGCTCTACGACAAGTTCTTAAAGATCAAATCAACCACCGACTACAACACCTTCAACTGTTTCGGTGCCTTCACCACCTTCGAAGGCATATACATTAAGGTTGAGGAGTAAAAAGAATAAAAGGCTTGCAGAAATTTGCAAGCCTTTATTATTGCCAGACGCTTTGTATTAATCAATTTCCTCGTCTGCCTCGTAGCCGCCCATCTCGCGGATGGCATTCTTCAGCATGGTGTATTGCTGATAGAGGTGGTTTACGGCTTCCTCGCCCTGGGTGTAATCGTGCATGGGCGACTTGAGGAAGAAACTCAGGAAGCGCTGTATGCCGTAGCGGCCGGCACGGGCGGCCAGATCGCTTAGCAGGCAGAGGTCAAGACACAACGGGGCAGCGAGGATAGAGTCGCGGCACAGGAAATTGATCTTGATCTGCATGGGATAGCCCATCCATCCGAAGATGTCGATGTTGTCCCAACCTTCTTTGTTGTCGTTGCGTGGGGGATAATAGTTGATGCGAACCTTATGATAATACTGGGTGTCCTCATCGTTGCCATGACCATACAGGTCGGGCTGTACATCTGGCTTCAGTATGGTCTCCAGGGTTGAGAGCTTGCTTACTTCCTTGGTACGGAAGTTGGCTGGCTCGTCGAGCACCAGTCCGTCGCGATTGATTGCCCAGGATGTTGGTTGAGAACCATCCGCTTAGACCCAGGCAACGGGTGCCGATGATAGGTGCGAAACCAGACTTTACGAGGGTCTGACCAGTCTTGAAATCTTTGCCGGCGATAGGCATCTTGGTTTTTTCGGCCAGTTGCCACATGGCTGGGATGTCAACGGTGGTGTTAGGAGCACCCATAATGAATGGTGCACCCTCGGTAAGTGCAGCATAAGCGTAGCACATAGATGGGGCGATATGCTCGCGGTCGTCGGCCTTCATTGCTGCCTCAAGGTCGGCCAACTGATAGTGCACAGCCTCGTTGATGGGCACGTAAATTTCGGTAGACGCTGCCCAGAGTACAACCACACGCTCGCAGCCCTTATCGGCCTTGAACTTGCGGATATCCTCACGTAGAGCCTCAACCATCTGCCAACGAGTCAAACCGCTTTTGACGTTGTCGCCATCAAGTCGCTTGGCGTAGTTCTTGTCGAAGGCGGCAGGCATGGGTACGATCTGTTCTAGTTCAGCGCGAACAGGCTCGATATCCTTCTCCTTGAGCACTTCGGCATACATGGCTGCCTGATAGGCGTTCTGGGGATATACATCCCAACAACCGAACACGATATCATCGAGCTTGGCCAGGGGAACGATATCAGCATAGTGCAGATAGCGGGCATCGGCTCCACGGCCTACACGCATCTTGTCGTACTGAGTCATAGAGCCAACAGGCTTGGCAAGTCCCTTGCGAGCCATCAGCACACCAGTCATGAAGGTGGTTGAAACCGCACCGCAGCCAACTACCAATATACCCAATTTGCCCTGGGCGGGGGCTACACTAGACTGTTTCATTTACTTAGTTTGGTTGATTTATTATCATTTTTTACTGGGTGCAAAGGTGCAAATAATAATCGAGATAAACAAAGAAAACTTGAAAAAACTTCAAAGTTTTGAGCAAATTGTTGCACAATTTAAGAAAAATGCAGTAATTTTGCACCCGATTTTTTTAAGGTAATAAGATTTAAAATGTACAAACCAACATTCAACATGAAGCGCCAGCGCCTGGTGTTCCGTCGTTTCGGAAACAAGGGCTACTCGCTCTTTAGTTGTCTGGGCCGCGAGGTAATCTGCAGCGTACTGTCTGTCAGCACTCTTACCTACGCATCGGCCGAGAGCGTGAGCACTCACCCTGTGGTGAGCGACTCTACCGCTACTACAACTGCAAGAGAGATGGTGCTCGACGAGGTCAGCGTGACCGGATCGAGGGCGCCACTGACCAAGAGTCAGGCTGCGAGAATGGTAACTGTACTGGATCGCCGCGATATTGCGCAGGCGCCAGTACAAAGTATTAACGATCTGCTTAAGTACGCCATCGGCGTGGATGTAAGGCAACGAGGTGCTATCGGTGCCCAGACCGACATATCCATACGCGGAGGTACGCAAGACCAGATTATCCTGCTGCTTAACGGCATAAACATCTGCGACCCGCAGACGGGACACAACGCGATGGACCTGCCGATAGACCTGAGCGAGATAGTGCGCATAGAGGTGATAGAGGGGCCTGCAGGACGTATCTACGGCTCGTCGAGTCTGGTGGGAGCGATTAACATCGTGACACGCCCCACTGGTCCTACTACTGTGCATGCCGAAGCCGGCTCGTACGGCTACGCTAAAGCAGGTGCCAAGTATTCGTTTGGTGGGCATAGCCTCTCAGCGAACTACGCACGGAGCGATGGTTACAGCCGATCGAAGGCGGGAAACCTGAACACAGGCTACAGCGGGGCAAAGGCCTTTTATCAGGGGCAGTATGAGAACGACGACGTGCTACTGCACTGGCACCTGGGACTGGCCGACAAGGGTTGGGGAAGCGGCACTTTCTATGCTACCCCCAAGTGGCAGGCCGACAACCAGTATGAGCATACCACCAAGATATACTCGGCGATACAGGGCGAGACCAAGCGCGGACGACTGCACCTGGCACCAAGCATATACTGGAACCAGAACCGCGACCGCTACGAGGGTTATCACAACCAGCCTGAGAAGATGAAGTATAACTACAACCGTACAGATGTGTATGGTGTTACACTGAACATGTATCTGGACTGGGCCGCAGGACGAACCGCACTGGGCGGCGAACTACGCAACGAAGACCTGGTGAGTGGCAATCTGGGCGAACCGCTTAGCGAGACACACCACATCAGTGGTACCGATCGCGACTATACTCTGGGCGTGAACCGAACCAACATCAGTGCCTATCTGGAGCATAATCTGCTACTCAAACACCTTACTATATCAGCAGGACTGGTGGCAGTAAAGAATACGTGGAGCAACATGAACATGACGGTGTATCCAGGCATCGACGTAAGCTTTCGCCCCACCCCGGCATGGACCCTGCATGCATCGTGCAACACATCGCTACGCATGCCGTCATTCACAGAGATGTATTACAAACTGCAAGGCTACAAGGCCGACCCACACCTGAAGCCAGAAGAGATGACGGCAATAGAGGGCGGTGCGAGCTGGAACCAGAACTGGCTTAACGTATCAGCCAACGTATGGTACCACCACGGCCGCAATATGATAGACTGGATAATGGATACCAGCCTGGGCGATGATGCCGTTTGGCAGAGCGTGAACCACACGAAAGTCAATAGCATCGGCGCGGAGCTTTCAGCCACAGCCCGCTTACAACAGTCGGTGCTGAAACTCAGCTACAGTTATATTAACCAGGAAAAAGAGCGCGAGGCGAATATCGTGTCGCAATATGCGCTGGAGTATCTCAGACATAAACTGGTGGCTAGCGCGCACGTACCTATTATATATAGGCTTGCTGCCGATGTGAATATGCGCTGGCAGGACCGCGTGGGACAGTACACCGACTTTGCCGGACAGGTGCACGACTACGAGCCATACGCACTGATTGACGCACGTCTGGCATGGACCGAGCCTAAGTGGAAAGTGTATGTAGAGGCAAACAACCTTCTGGATAAATCATATGTAGACTACGGCCACGTGGAGCAGCCAGGACGATGGTTGATAGCGGGATTCTCTATCCAGTTGTAAAAAATAAAGCGAGCTAAACGGCTCGCTTTTATTTTTTAAGCTTGAATGAATTCTCTATTGAACTAAGTTCGGCTACGAAAGCCTTATCTACCTTCAGTCGCTTCTCGATAGTGTTGCAACTGTGAATGACGGTAGAATGATCGCGGCCGCCGATGAGCTGTCCGATACGCGAAGCTGGCATCTTGGTATGCTTCTGGGCCAGGTACATAGATATCTGGCGCACCTGTACGTAATCGCGCTTGCGACTCTTACTGAACACATTCTGCTGCGATACACCATAGTGATTGCAAACCTTCTCTAGGATATCATCGATAGTGAGCGGATGGTTGTCAACCTTGACTGCACGCTTGATGACACGCTCGGCCAACTTCATATCGAGATTAGAATTGTACACGATAGAGTAAGCCATCAGCGAGTTGACTACACCCTCAAGGTCGCGCACGCTACCATTGGCGGTCTGAGCGATAAACTCGATGACATCTCGGGGGATGCTGAGTCCGTCGCGGCGACACTTGGCATTCAGGATGTCAACACACAACTGTACGTTGGGTTTCTCCAGTTCGGCTATCAGTCCGCACGAGAAACGTGTGAGCAAGCGATCCTTAACACCCTGTAAGTCTACAGGAGGACGGTCGCTGGCCAGAATTATCTGTTTGCCCAAGCGGAACAGGTGGTCGAAAATGTGGAAGAAGGTATCGAGAGTCTTTGGCGAATTTACCCACTCCTGAATATCGTCTACGATGAGTACGTCGATGTTCTGATAGAAGTTGATAAAGTCGTTAGTGGTGTTCTGACGTACAGAATCGGTGAACTGCACCTGGAACAGGCGGGCGCTGACGTAGAGCACACGCTTGTTGGGATACGTCTCGCAGCACTTCAGTCCGATGGCATTTACCAGGTGGGTCTTACCACAACCCGATGGGCCATAGATGAAGAATGGATTGAAGGTGGTCTTACCCGGATGCTCAGCGATAGACAATCCTACAGTGCGGGGCAGCTTGTTCGAAGCACCCTCGATGTAGTTGTTGAAGCTCTTCTTAGGGTCGAGCTGCGGATTGAGCTGTTGCTGTCGTGGGGCATCGAGCACGCTGGGCGACTTGTTGATGTTCTGACGAACAGGTACAGTTTCCAGACTGCTTGGACCTTCACTCTCATTTATAGTGGTAACATTGCGACCATGACCTTCGTTGGCCTTGACCTCAACGATTCTGTAGTTAAGCTTAACACTCGTTCCAAACACTCGCGCGAGTACCTTACTTAATAATCCAACGTAGTACTGCTCCAAGTACTCGAATACATATCGGCTTGGAACTTGCACCAATACGGTGTGGTTCGTCTCGTCGAACGATTCGAAGACGATTGGTGCAAACCACGTTTTAAACTGCTGCTCTGTTACGTTAGCTCGGATCAGACGAAGGCAGTCGTCCCAGAGCGCCTGATGATTATTATTCATTTGGCGAATGTTACTAATGTTAATAAATTACACTGTTACAAGACTTTTAGGTCTGTAGAGTTCATAATTGTGCTGCAAAGGTAATACAAAAATTCGAAACATGCAAATGGGTAAAACGAGGCTATGTGTAACAACGTTTTTGTAACTTACTAAAAACGTGGAGGTTATGGCGTTTCACATACATACAGCCCGTATCTTGCTGTTGCATATTTCTCATTTGCTGTATTTCAGTAGGTTACGCACAACTTTATACTATATTTAATAGATAAATCCTCGGAGATTAACCGAGGATTTTCTTTGCTTATTTAGACAAAATTTAAATTACTTATTTTTTTTACCGAAAACCGAGAAGTGTACATAGCGTTTCGGATTCTGCTTCAAGTCGATCATAAGCGAGTCGGCATGCATCATCGTTGCGTTCAGATTGTTATACAGTCCGGGGTCGCGCATCAGCAGTCCCAGCGTACCTTCCTTGCTGTTCAGCTTGGCGGTCATCTGCTCTACATTGTGCAGGGTGGTGTTTACACTGCTCATTGTAGCTGCTATGTCGAGATCATTGAGATTCTTGGTAATCTGGTTGGTATTGGCCAGCACACCATCGGCATTCTTCAGCATCTGCGGCATCTGACTGTTAAGCTGGGCCGTAAGCTGGTTCAAGTCGCTTGATGTACGAGCCAGGTTAGCTGTAATCTGGTCGACATTGTGCAGCGAACTTGCAATAGCAGGATCAGCCAGCAGTGTGTTTACGCTAGCCAGTATCGAGTCGAGCTTGGGCAGCATCTGCTGGATGGTAGGTATCATATCGGCAGCCTTACCCATGGCGCCAATCTGCTGACCACCAAAGATGGTGTCGCCAGGAGCTACAATACCGTCGGCAGTGTTGCCAAGTGTCAACAGCACTTTTACGTTTCCCATCAGGTCGGTAGAAATCTCAGCCCGACTACCCTTGGGCACGTTGAGTTCGGGATTGATGCCGATAGTGGCTATAATCTCGCCAGTGTTGCCATAGTTGAACTCGATGTCCTCGACCACGCCCACGCGATAGCCGTTGGCAAAGATAGGACTGGCTACAGAAAGTCCGCTGACATCCTGGAACTTTACGAAATATCTGTTGTCGCTCGAAAACAGAGTCATTCCCTTAAGGAACTGCAGTCCGAAGTAGAGTATCGCAATACCCGCAATGGCCACAAGGGCAATCTTAATCTCCTTTGTAAACTTCATCATATCAATATAGGTTATTTCTTAGACTTGAACTCACGAATAGCCGCATTTACGTCCATGCGCTTACCATCCTTGAAGGCAATGATAAATGCCTCGGGGATCTTGGCGGCCACCTCTTTGCGCAGGCGATAGATCTCGTTGTAATTGGTTGATGCACCAACGGTGTACTTATACATACCGCCATCCTGATAGAAGTCGATATCCTTAAGTCCCTTGAATCGGGCATCAGTCGACTTAAGCTTGGATGAGCTGGAGAGAATCTGAACCTTGAAGACGGGAGCATCACTGCTGGCTGCAGGCTTCTTGGTCTCGGGCTTCTTGACCTCAGGCTGTTTAACCTCAGCCTGTGGAGTCTCAACCACCTCGGGTTCAGGATCTTTAACCGATTTTGCTTCGATGGGTTCTACCTTAGCCTCTTCTACCACAGGTGGTTCGGGTACGGGGTCGTCCATCTTCATATAAGGTATGGTGATGCTACCACCATGACGCTTGCGATAATTCAGGAACGCATTGAATATGCCACGGGCGTAGAGTGTCTCGGCGCGCGATGAGTTCATAAAGTCTTCTTCGTCGCGGGTTGAGATAAAGCCGAGCTCGAGCAGTGCTCCTGGCATCGACGACAGGCGAAGCACAGCCAGATTGTCCTGCTGAGCACCCATGTCCTGACGACCTGTGGCCTGACACACGTACTTCTGCATATACTTGGCCAGCTCTACGCTGTTTTCCATATTCTTGTCCTGTATAAACTCAAACATGATGTCGCTTTCGGGCGAGTTTGGGTCGTAGCCCTTATAGGTCTGCTTATAGTCCTTCTCGAGGAATATTACCGAGTTCTCGCGCTTGGCCACCTCCAGGTTCTGCAGCACACCGTTCTTCTTGCCGGTACGCTTGCTGGTTCCCAGAGTGTAGGTCTGGAATCCACGTGCCACCCTACCCTTGGGCAGAGCGTTGATGTGGATAGAGATAAACAGGTCGGCCTTGTTCTGATTAGCAATCTCGGCACGACGGAACAACTCAACAAACTTATCTGTCTTGCGGGTATAGACCACCTTCACGTCAGGACAGTTCTCCTCAACCAGTCGGCCAAAGGCCAGAGCAAACTTAAGCGTGAGGTTCTTCTCCTTAGAGATAGCACCCACAGCACCAGTATCGTGGCCACCATGACCAGCATCGATTACCAATGTAAAATTAGTCTTAGTTGCCGCAGTAGCCACCATAGCCACCCCCAGCAACACTACACCTATTATATATCTTAACTTCTTCACCTCTAAATTCTTAATTCTCAATTCTTAATTCCACCCCTGCCCCATCGCAGTCGGCACCCATGGGGGGATTCTTCTTTGTTATCTTTAAATGTATTGACGAAACCTTCGGGAACTGCTCGCCGATAGCACGGGCGATACGGCCAGCCACATGTTCGAGCAACTTCGATGGTATCTCCATCTCGCGCTTAACCAGCTGATACAACTCTGCATAGTTCAGCGTATCGGCCACCTCGTCGCTCTGCATAGCATCGGCGATAGGATAACCCACGCGCAGATCTACCAGGAACTCGCCACCCACCTTTGTCTCCTGGGGCATCACCCCATGGAAGGCATAAAAGCGCACATTGCTCAGAAATATATATCCCTCCAGCTTCACTTCTTTAATCCTCAACGTTCATCGCTTCGTCAGCTTCCTCGTGTGCACCTGGAGCGTACTTCTTCAGAGCTCGCTCCACGCCAGTCTTCCACGTGTTGATACTCTCATCCTTGAGCGAGAGCGATGCAACCAGCTTAATGACGTGCTCGATAGGCATGCGATAGCGCAGCACACCCGAGATGAGTTTGGCGTAGTTCCAATACTCGGGGTTGAACTTCTCCGAGAGTCCCTCAACAGTGGTCTTGTAACCACGCTTGTTCTCAAACTGGAAGTCGTAGCGCTTTGAGCCATCTGGATTAACCTGCTTGATTATCTTACCAGTGGTTACGTTCTTGGGCAGTACTATACCCTCCTCGTCGTCAGCCAGTCCGGTAAATATCTCGTATGGATAGCCATTGAGCAGTCCCACCAGAGCCACCCACTTTTCGCGGTTGTTCTGGAAACGTACCACATCACACTCCAACACCTGCGGACGAACCTCGGTGACATCAGGACGCAAACCCTGCTGGAATATGTCGATGGCCTGACCAGCCAGACTCAATACCAACTCGGCATCGGCAGCCTTGACTGACTGCAGACACTTATCGAGGATACCCGAAATCTGCTCTTCTGTGATCGAATTATCTGATTTCTGGCCGATCGATGTTAGTTCGTGAGCTATACGTTGAACGAGTTCACTACGCAAGTTTTCTTCCATAACCTATAATTTTTGCGTGCAAAGTTAGTCAAAATTCACGAATAATTAGTATTTTTGCAACCAAATATTACAGAATATCAGAATTTTATAAGCAAAATTAAGAGATATGAAGAATTTATTGACACGACGAACCATCCGCAAATACACCCAGCAGGATGTTAGCGACGAGCTGCTTAACCGATTGATGAACGAGGCCGCACGCACCCAGACGATGGGAAACCTGCAACTATATAGCGTGGTTGTTACCCGTTCGGCCGAGATGAAAGCAAAGCTTTCGCCTGCACATTTCAATCAGCCGATGGTGAAAGAGGCTCCTGTGGTGCTTACTATCTGTGCCGACTTCAACCGCACCAGTTTCTGGGCCAAGTGCCGCAATGCCGAACCTGGCTACGACAATTTCCTGTCGTACATCAATGCCGCCACCGATGCTCTGCTCTACACACAGACTCTGTGCAACCTGATGGACGAAGAGGGACTGGGATACTGCTATCTGGGCACCACCGTCTATCAGCCACAACAGATAATCGACACACTGCAGTTGCCAAAACTCGTTATGCCAGTGGCCACACTCACCGTTGGTTGGCCCGATGAGGAGCCTGCTCAGAGCGACCGCCTGCCGCTGGAGAGTTTTGTGCATCAGGAGACGTATCAGGACTATCTGGGTGCTGATATCGACACCTATTATAATTACAAGGAGAATCTTGAGGAGAACAAGGAGTTTGTCAAGATCAACAACAAAGAGACGCTTGCCCAAATATTTACGGATATCCGCTACACCCGTAAAGACAATGAGGCGATGTCGCAAGAACTGATCAAAACCTTAGTACGCCAAGGGTTTCTGCCCCACACCATACTGCTGTGGAAAATGTAACAAAAAAGCCCCTCCGATTTGGAGAGGCTTTATTTTTTAGTCTTCTACTACGATTGGCTTGTACTTTGGTACCAGAGCCTTCATTATGCACCAGCCTATCAGATAGGCCACGGCGCAGATGCAGAACACTACCATATAGGCAGCAGGCTTGCCCTCGAAACCGAAGAACTGGAAAGCTTCGCCCTGAGCTGCAGCCCAGGTAAAGAACTTACCCGAACCCATGTTGATGGCCATCGAGCCGAATCCACCAGTCATGGTGCCCAGACCTACGATAGTACCGATGGTGCTCTTTGGGAACATGTCGCCGATGGTTGAGAACAGGTTGGCACTCCAAGCCTGATGACCTGCGCCCAGCAGACCAATCAGGATGGCTGGCCACCAAGCGCTATAGGCGCCAAGAGGCTGAGCCAACAGCCCCAACACTGGGAAACAAGCGAATATCAACATGGCACGCATACGGCCCAGATATGGGTTCATGCCCTTCTTGTCCACAAAGTATGTAGGCAGATAACCACCACCGATACTCAAAACGGTCACGATGAGATACAGAGTGAAGATAAGTGCGATACCCATAGCCGAATCAGAGGTATAGCCATACTGATCGCTGAAGTATGCAGGAGCCCAGAACAGGAAGAACCACCATACACCATCAGTCATCAGCTTACCTACCAGGAATGCCCATGTCTGACGATAGCCGAAGCACTTCAGGAATGGGATAGCCTTCTCTTCCTTAGCCTCCTCACGATTCTGGCACTCGGCCAGATCGTTGTCCTGCTCGATATAGTTCAGCTCGGCCTGATTCACAAACTTGTTCTTGCGGGGTTTCTCATAGAGCCACATCCACAGGCCCATCCATACATAACCCAGCACACCGATGATGATAAAGGCCATCTCCCATCCCCAGGCGCGAGCCAACAGGGGGATAGTGGCAGGAGCAGCCAGCGCACCTACCGATGCACCACTATTAAATATAGAGGTAGAGAATGCACGGTCCTTCTTGGGGAAGTACTCAGCTGTGGCCTTGATGGCTGCAGGGAAGTTACCAGCCTCACCTACGGCCAGGATCATACGACACGAGAGGAACAGCCATACCGAAATGGTGGCAATAGCTACAGCTGCATCGCTACCGGCCTGCACCATGCGCAGGGCCTCTATGCTGTCGTAGCCTTCCCAGTTCATGGCTACCCATCCGCAGCCAGCGTGCATCACAGCACCTGTGCTCCATACAAAGATGGCGATGAGGTAACCCTTCTTGGTACCCATCCAGTCGATAAACTTACCCGAGAACAGATTGGCGATGGCATAGAACAGCGAGAAGAGTCCCGTGATAGTACCATAGTCGGCATCGGTCCAGTGGAAATCTACAGCAATAAAATCTTTCCAGGTTAGCGAAAGAACCTGACGGTCCATATAGTTTACTGTGGTTGCCAAGAATAGCAGCGCACAGATTACCCAACGGAAGTTGGACATTTTAGTTGTTTGTACAGGGGTCATTTTTAAATTGAGAATTGATAATTGATAATTTAGAGTTACTTAATGTCGATAACGGGTATATTGTCTTTGTCGTTATAGTACAGGTTCTCGCCGGCCATACCCCATATAAAGGTATAGTAGTAAGTACCTGCGGCTGCATGCATGCTCCACTCAGGACTCATGATGGCCTGTTCGTTGTGCAACCAAACCACGCGACTCTCCTGGGGCTCGCCCATGATGTGAGCGATGGTCTGCTCCTGAGGCAGGTTGAAGTAATAGTAAGCCTCTATGCGACGACCGTGGGTGTGAGGTGGCATGGTGTTCCATGCAGCACCTGGGTTAAGCTGGGTCAGTCCCAACTGCAACTGGCAAGGGCCTTCCTCCAGCACGTCGTTCACGATGAGCTTGTATACTGTGCGGTTGTTGCACTCCTCCAGACTTCCCACTGGTCCCCAAACGGCAGCCTTCAGCGAACCCTTACGTCCGTCGAGTGTCACCCACTGGGTCTTGTAGTGCTGGTGGGCTGTGGCCGAGTTCAGATAGAACTTGGCAGGCTTCTTGGCGTCCTTCGAGCGGAACAGCACCTCCTTGTTCACATCCTTACCCTTGGCTATATGACCACGACCGATGTACAGGGCCTCCTTGGGCGAGAGTGCATACTCCTTACCGTCTACGATCACCACTCCATCGCCCTCGCCGCAGTTTACCACGCCGATTTCGCGATTATACAGGAAATACTTGTCTTTGATACCTGGATCCACGTCCAGTCCCAGCTCCGAGAAGTTCTCGAGCTTCAAGGTCTTGTTTACGGGCATTGCGCCACCAAAGATAAAGCGATCGTAGTGCGAATAAGTGAGGTTGATCTCGTCGGCCACCATCACCTTCTCCATCACAAAGCGCTCGCGCAGCGTCTTGGTGTCGTAGTGCTTCACATCCTCAGGATGGCATGCTGTCTGGAAACTTACGTGCTGCTGAGCCATTGCTCCCAGCGCGCATCCCATAAGCATAAGTGTAAATACTGATTTCTTCATATTGTTGTTGTTTTTATTTTTTCTCGTCGGCAATGATACGCTTGCGGTTCCACCACATCATAGCAGCAGTAAACACTGTGAGCACACCCATACCTACCCACTGCAGATTGTTCACACACTTGTAGATTGTCCATCCGAACAGGCTCGATGCAAAGTCGAGTGCTCCAGCCTCGAATCCCTCGGGTATCTTGGCGGCATTATCGCCAGTCTGCTCAAATACGGTATGGGCGGCCTGGGTAAATGCAGGGGCCATATCAGTCACAAACCACAGTCCGATGGCCAGCGCTACCAGTCCCACGATAAAGGTCTTTACCACATTACCCTTGGTATATGGCAGCACCATCACAAACACGTAGAACATGCCTGCCAGCGATGCCAGCGGCAGAAACTCGTTGCCTGGCAGTATTACGGCCAGACCCAGCGTCACGGGTATCAGCAGCAGCGATACCACCAGCGTTGTGGGGTGTCCTATCACCAGCGCTGGCGACATACCTATATATACCTTCTTGCCATTAAACTTCTTCTTTACCACCTCCTGAGTCTTCTCCGAGATAGGCATCAGTCCGTCGATAAACAGTTTGGTGATACGTGGGATGAGTTCCATCACAGCACCCATCGTCACACCAAGAAACAGTATCTTCTTGATGTCCATCTGTGCCAGTGCACCTATCAGCGCACCTACTATCACACCCAGCACCAGTGGCTCACCCAGCACACCGAACTTCTTCTTCAATCCTTCGGCATCGATGTCGAGTTTAGAGAATCCGGGAATCATATCCAGTCCCTTGTTCACCAGCATGGCAAACGGGGTGAAGCTCTGCACAAACGGCTGTGGTATCGAGATACCCTCCATACCCTCGTAGTAACTCTGGAACTTAGGTGCAGTCAGGTCGGCCATCACCAGTGTGTTGATGTAGCACACGATAGCAGCGAAGTATCCCCACGCCAGACTCTGGTCCATCACGAAATATGCCACCGCACCGATAAAGGCGAAGTGCCAGTAGTTCCACAGGTCGATATTTACTGTACGCGTGGTCTTGGTGATGAGCATCAGGAAGTTCACACCCAGACAGATGGGGATGATGAGTGCACCCACGGCGGTGTTGTAGGCCACAGCTGCAGCAGCGGGCCATCCCATATCAAACACACCAAGCTGTAGATCATATAGTCGTGAAATCTCGCTAAGCGGACCACCGAAGTTATTGGTCAACAGGGCTGTAACTATGCCCAGACCAACAAATCCCACACCTACGTAAAGTCCTGACTTTAGCGACTTTCCGAACTTCAGTCCGATGCAGAGTCCGATGATGGTGAATAGTATCGGCATCATCACAGATGCACCAAGACTGATGATATAACTGAATACTTGTTCCATTGACGTTAGTTGAATTTTGGCGCAAAGTTACATCTTTTTTCGTTAAACGCGCAATGATGTGGCATTTTTTTCTCACTCAAACGTTAACGTAACTCTACTTCGCCACGCGAGTTGGGGATTACAACTATGAATCGTGATCCCTCTTTATATGTAGCATCAAACTTCAACTCGCCGCCAATCATTCGTATCATCTGTCGGCACGTGGGCAGTCCCATACCCAGTCCTTCATCGAAGATATTACCCTTCTCAAAGTTGTCGAACAACCTGGCCTGAGTCTCTTCGCTGATACCAGGCCCAGTATCCTCAACAACAAACACCACTGTGATGCCCACAGCTCTTACCGTAAGTTTTACGTGGCCGTCGGTGGTAAACTTCTTGGCGTTGTACAGCAGCTCTACCAGAGCCTTGCCAAGGAACTCGCGGTTGCTCTTTACGGTAAACGTGTCAAGCAGTCGCACATCGGTAATCAGATCAACCGTGTATGGAGGATTGTTGGCATACAGATACACCATCGTCTCTACCAGCTCGTGCACATTCACCTCCTCCATCACGTTTATCTTAACGTTCTTGTCCGAATTAGCCGCTACCAGCAACATGTTAATCATTCGGTTCATGTTGATGGCGTTGGTCTGCATGGTGTCTACTATGGTCTCTACCTCTTCCTTCGGCAACGCCTCAGCATCGTCGCGCAACACCTGGGTAAATCCGTTGATGATGTTTAGCGGAGTGCGTATCTGGTGCGTAACGTCTTTCAGAAATTCGATCTTGCTCTCGTCGGCCTTGCGTGCCTCTGCGCTGGCCTCTGCCAGCTCGTTGTTCAACTTCTCGGTGGCAGTATTCACCTCCTGCAGACTGTTTATCTGCTTCGACAGCGACTCCTGCATCTCGGCAAAGTTGTTCTGCAGTCGTCCTATCACATCGCGACGGGTTGTACGCTCTATCGGCTCGTCATAGTGACCGTGGGTTATGTAACTCAGCTTGTCAGTAAGCTCGTTGATAGGCGTAACCATCGATGTTATCACGTTCAGACAGAATGCCAGTATCACCAGCAGTCCGAACACCAGCAGTGGTATCAGTATAAAGAGCAGCTTGGTGTAACCAGCCAGGATGTCGCTCTCTGGGCACACTAGTGCAATGCTCCAAGGCGCTCGTTTCAGCGACTTATACAACACCAGACACTGCTTGCCGCGAATGTTTACCGACAGCATGCCCGAGTTGCCCGATACCATGTCGTGGCCCAGTGTTATCAGGTCCTGATTGTTCTTGGTATCAGCATCGCTGAATATCGTCTTCTTCATCAGCTTAGCGGTGTCGGGATGTATCAGATACTGTCCGTCGGCCCCCAGCATTATGCTGTATGCGTTGGGATAAGGTTTGTAGGCAGATATTACTTCCGACAACCAAGGCATCGACAGGTCGGTGGATATCACTCCTATCACATTGCGCTTACTATTATACAGGGGCACTCCGAACGATACTATCAGATCGTCGAACTCTTCAGATACCTTACCGGTGATATCCTCAGCGTACGCTTCAACCCAACTGGGTTTGCCCAGCATCACTGGAGTCTTATAGTACACCTTGTCGAAGTATTCATACGGATCCTCAAAATTAGCCACCACCGAGTCGCCTTTGTGGTAGGCGTATACCGAGAAGCAGCGACCTATCTGCGGGAAGTAGTTGGGTTCCATTGATATCGAACAGCCGTCGAAGTTGGGGTTCATGGATACTATGCGACGCGCGAAGTAGAGCAGCGAGTCGGGCTGCAACTGGTCGTCAGTCAGGTGCCATTCGGCTGTCATCGTGGCTGTCTCCACCTCGTTCATCATTCCGTTCACACGCATCACAATGTTGTCCAGTTCCTGTTCGGCGCGACTCATCGCCTCGTCTCTCACCATCTGGCGCGAACGTATAAACAGTATGCCCAGCGACACGATGAACACCGCTATCAGGAACAGCATGATGCCGAAACTAAGCTTCAGCGACAGCTTACGTCTTATTCTGTTCAGGATGCTTATCATACGCCGCCCTCCTTTTCTTCGCCTTTAGTTGCCACCTCAAGCATTCGCGAGAGCAGCGATGTTATCGTCTCGGTGTGAGTCTCCATCTGGTTGGCCAGTTCCACCTTCTCCTCAGGAGTCATCTCGTCATAGTGCACCTTCAGGTCTGACACTAGGAATGCTATCTCTCTTACAGGCTCGTCCATCTGGTCGGTCATGTTCTGCAGGAATGCCGTCTTAACTCTCTCGGCCTCCTTTATGTGCTCGTGCGCCTCGTTCAGCGCCTTGTTCTGTCCGCTCAGTTTCTCGCGGGTGCGGTCTATCTCGTCAATGTGCTTACGTATCGATCGGCGCATGGCCACAAAACTGTTGGTCAGACTTCCCACCTCGTCCTGTCGGCCGCTAGTCGACACGTGTGCAAAGTAGTCTCCCTTGGTCATCTGCTTGGCCGAACCCTCAAGCGTTCGCAGCGGATCCAGTTCGCGATGGATAAAGAAGTAGCAGAAGGCAGTAATCATCATCAGCGCCAGAATCACTATCAGCACCATCAGCGATATCAGATGATTGTAGTTGCCCAACACCTCTTCCTCAGGACATACCACATCTATCACCCACGGCGTACCCTTGACGGGTTTGTATGACACAAAACTCTTTGCGCCGTTGATGTCGATAAGCATCGTACCTGTCTCGCCGCTGAGCATCTTGTAGGCCAGAAGGTCGTGCTTATCTCCGGGCATCTGGTCACCAATCTTGAATACAGCACCGGGCCTGAGTTGTGCGGTGTCTGGATGTATCACAAATGCGCCCTTGCGTGTGGCCATAGCTCCGAATACCGTCGACGACGGACGTCCGTGCTGTACGGCATACGTTAGCCAGTATAGCGATATGTCGATGGCAAACACACCCACCACCTTACCCTTGTCATGCAGGGGTATGCCGAACGATATTATTGGTTCGCCGTTGGTGCGATAAGTCTCAGTTGGTTCGCTCCAGTACTCGCCATTGCGATTCTTTGTTGCCTCATACCAGGGCTGGTGCATATACGATTCGCCTGCAAACTGCTCACTTCTTATCAGTTGCGAACCGTTGCGGTAGTAGTATATCATGTATTCGCCAGGATGGCTGGGATAATAGTCGGGCTCAAATGCAGCAGCCACACCTACTATCTCGGGGGTGTTTCTCAGTATGTCTTGCAGGTAATCTTCCAGCATTCTGGGGTTATCCAGGTTCTGCTCCACGTTCCAATGTGTCTGTCGTGTCACCACCTCCTTCTCGTGCAGCGTGTTGGTCACGTCTATCTCCATCATCTCCAGCAGGTCCAGCGCCTTGCCCTCAGCCTCGTTGCGCACGGCCTCGCGAGCATAGTAGAACATCAGCGAGAACGTTGCCAAGAACAGCATTCCCACAAACAGCACGATCCACAAGCTTAGCCTGGCTGATAGCGAACTGGGTAATAGATATAGAGTCTTAGGTTTCACTTGTTCAATAGTTTCTGTGGGCAAAGATAAAAAAAAAGTGACGAAGTTCCAAACTTTTCGCCACTTTTTTTACATAATCGATCTTTCAGGCCTTCTCCACCTCTGTCACGAAACAGGCCACAAGGCCGTAGGTGATGGTGGGACGAATCCATATCTCCGTCAGCATGTAGTCGGTATACTCGTTGATAGGTTCGATATAGATGTCGTAGTTGTACAGTGCCGCTATTATCATGTCCACTATACAGATGGCCCACAGGTTACGCTTGGTGTAGCTCTGCCAGTTCTTGCGTGCATAGAAGAAGGTGAGCATGCAGAGCAGCAGCACCGACAGCGACAGACAGGCCAGATGCAGGGCGTAAAATGCCAATGGCGGCGCAAACAGTATGTCACGCAACAGCACCGTTATACCCACCGACACCGAGCACCAATAGTTAAACCGATGCGTGTCAAGCCGATTGAAGAAGTACATACCTATCATCACCAGACATGCTATGTAGAACAGGTTCAGCACCAGTTCGGGCCATGCCTCCTGCAGTCCGAAATGCCCCACTGCATAAAGCATTACACCCACCGACACTATCCCTGCCACAGCGGTAATGACGATATCAAAGACCTTAGCGTTCTTTTTAAATCTTGTCTTCATAGCTACCTGTTTTTACATCCTCACAGCATCAGTTATGGTAAACAACCTCATGGTTGCTTCTTCATAAAACTTCAGCGTGATTACCTCGCCTGACGTGCGACCGTGGATGAGAAGCTGCGAAGAACCAAATGCCGACACTGGTGCCACACCACGACACTCGTTACCATCAAAGGCTGCTATCATGCCCGATCCTGTCTCTACGCCAATCAGTTTCAGGATGGGCTCCACATCCACAGTCTTCATCAGTGGATACTTTTCCGAACCCATTGTGAATGGCGGGATATAATCCTCGTCGGTACCTGTTGTCTCGTCCGAACTCAGGGTAATTTCATCCGACAGCGTGAACATATGTCTCAATGTCGAGTTGTAGTATCTCAGCGACATGTTCACTGTTTCACTGCCACTCTCGTTGCCGTAGGCCTTCATCACAAATCTGGTCGAGCCAGCCTGACCGCTGCCCTTAGCCACAGCCGGACTAGCCAGTCCGCGCAGTTCGCCGTTAACAAACAGCGCCATCAGGTCGTTCTCTGTCACGTAGGGTTGCAGTGCCTCTTCTATCTGCACCATTACTATGGTCCAGTTTTCGTATACCGATGCGTCAGGCTGTGTCCAGTCGGGGCGGTTCTGGTTGCTGGTCCAGTCAACCTCCCATACAGGAGCCTCATTTACTTTAGTCACGCTATACCCACCTTTATCAGTGGAATCGCTGTCGCAGCTGCAAGCCCCCGCTACGAGGCTTGCCAGCAATACGACTTTCAAATACATCTTTTTCATATCACTTAACTACAACTTTCTTACCATTGTAAATATAAACTCCCTTACGTGTAGGTCTCTTCTGCAGCTTCATACCGCTTACGGTGTACCACATGCCGTCCTCGTAGTCAGAGCGTACAAAGTATATTGTCTCTGGCTTGTCAGGACTACCTATTACGGCATTCTTCTTGAATGTCATAACATCATTGGTCGAAGCTACTATCTCGCCCTCACGCTCGATAGCGAACCAGATAGGCTGCTGGGCACTACCTGCAATACTGATGTAAGCAGGCTCGGTATCGCTTCCGAGTATACCCTCACCGGCAACCATGCCATTAGAGTAAGCCACCAGATGATCGCCCTCCTCAATGTCGAAGCCTGCTACGATAGCAGATACAGACATTGTATTTGGCGACTCTGCAGCAGCACTGCGTGTCTTGGCTTGCGTCCAGTCATCACGATAGTTGCTGCCTGGCTCTATGTACGGATAGGTAAACTTGGCGTCATCGGCATTCTTGCGGAGCATCATGTAACCCTCACCAGGCTTCATGTACTGCAGACTACCGCGCCAGCGTCCTACGTTACCGGCCTTCGAGAAGTAAGCAAACTCTGTATGACTCTTTATCACATCGCCTTCCTCGGCCTGATCGTAGTAGTCGCTCAGGGCGGTCTCCAGCGTCAGATTTACTATAGGTGTATAACCTATGCCGTTCCAGCCCTGCTTCAGTTCGATGGTACGATCCTCCTCC
The DNA here is from genome assembly GCA_900317405.1 of uncultured Prevotella sp. GTDB lineage: Bacteria > Bacteroidota > Bacteroidia > Bacteroidales > Bacteroidaceae > Prevotella. The sequence continues at coordinate 5,777 of ONGP01000031.1, read as the reverse complement.
GACTTAACTACTGTTCCGCCGATTGGGAATGTGCGATCCTCCTGAACCTTGATAGCATACGACTTCTTTGGCGAGATAGCTACATTCGAGCTGTCGGATGCCAGCCACTGGTTGTCCTTATAAACCAGCGTCAGGTCGCTTGTCATGTCAGTCAGAATGTCGCCTTCGCTCCAGGTCATGTTATTCAGCAGGGTGTTCACGTCAACCAGCTGATCACTGGTAACGTTGAACGATACCCAGTTCCAACCCTTATTCAACTTGAAGCTCTGTACGAAGCTGTCGCTGCCGTCAAAGCGTATTGGCTTGTCGGTACCCAGTACGGCCGACTTCTCGAATACGATTTCCTTCTCAGGTATCAGCTCCAGTTCGCGTCCGGTGCTGTACTGCCACAGGCGGAAGTTAAGTTGTCTACCGCTGGCCTGATTGTCGTAAACCGTCAGATACAAGCCAGTCTCACCACTCTCAACCGAGTGACTGATATGAGCAAATCCGTGACATACATTCTCGTTGTCGAATGCACCTACTATGTCGCGCGAGTCAGTATCCAGTTCACCGTACAGATATACCTGACCACTTATGCTCATCGTGTTCTGCAGCAGTTCGCTGTTTACACTCTGTGCCCAGTCTGGCTGATCGCCCTCAACCGTCAGGTTCAGGTAGAACGGTTCTGTTATTCCATCCTCATCGGTCAGATAGATTATCTCACTATACGAACCGATGTTCAGGTCCTTACTGATCGTAGCTGTCACGTAGTCCATACCCTCAGGAGCAATCACGTCGGTGTACTTGTTCATCGTCAGCCACTTAGGATTGTTCTCTATCTTATAGGTATGGTTACTTGCACTCCAGTTATAGAACGGCAGTTCAAGTTCCTCGCCCGAACCGTACTTCACGGTGTAATCCAGCGTATTTACAAGCCATGAAATACTGCTGTTCACCACATAGAAGCTGGCAGTGTAAGGCGAAGCCATTGCGTTGCCGTGTCTGTCCTCCACATCGCGTACCGTCACGTATACGTTGCGGTGGTGCAGCTTAGAGGCCTGCTGTTCCAGTTCTATCATCAGCTGGTTATCCCTGCCTAGGAAGTTGAACTTCAGGTTAGATACTTCCTCATAAGGCACTACTGGCGCAGCAGTTGTGGCGTCTATGTGCGGTGTGATGGCAGTGATAGTGTCGGCAAACAGGTAGTCGCGTACTGGGATACCTGTCGACTGCTTCGTCTGCGGATCAAGCTGATAGCGCATCTTACCCGTGTCGTCCAGATATATCTTTCTGCTATACTCGTAGGCCACCGTCTCGATGGTGTTGTCCTTCTGACGCTCCTGACGTTCGAACGACAGGTATGTCATCAGTCCTAGCTCATCACCGTTAGGACTCTTCGCAGCATAGGTCTTGATAAGTGTCTGTGGCAGAGCCTGTGCAAACAGCATCAGTTCGTCCACATATCCCTTCATCGGGGTTATGCCTCCTGCAGTTGCACCTATCATAGGTGTACCGCCGCTGATGCCGCCAAGGCTGTCGGCCTCGAACGATACTATCTGCTCCTTATCCATGTAGATGTTAACCTCGTTGCGCGAGCGGTTCACTGTCATGGCGTAGTGGTGCCACTTGTTGTCGCTCCAGTCGCCAGCCACCTCGGTAGCAAAGCCGTTAGAGCGGTACATCAGTTTCTCGCCCTCGAATCCGATATTGAACTGGTACTCGGCACCGCTGTCCTCCTTCATGCCGCGTCCGTTGCTCAGCAGCGTACCGCGACCGTCGGCATCGGTCTTAAACCAGAACATCAGTGTGTAGTCCTGCTCGCTGGTGCGATTCAGGGCATCCTGTGTCAACTCAAATCCGTTGTCTTCCTTCTCTATGCGCAGCGACATTCCGCGTGGCAGTGCCCAGTCGGCACCTATCAGCGTGGCGTTTGCACCCTGAGTGCGGTCGGTAGCATATTTACCTGAGCCCTCGTCCATCGGGTAGTAGTCCACCAGATTCTTCTCGTAGCCCGTCAGTCGGTGTCTTGCGTAAGTATCGAGCTGTCCGCCGCTCATGGCGCTGTACCACAATCTAGCCTCCATCATACGTCCCTGATAGTACTGACTTGTAGTGCGGTCGCTCTCGTTGGTACGTCCGAAGATGAGTGCTCCAGTACCGTTGTAGAGCATATTCAGCTTCTGCTTGCTGTTAAACATGGCCACACCGTCAGCGTAGCAGTTCAGTGTGCTGTCCTGCTGATTGATAACGAGTGCCACCTGCGAGAACTTCGACTTGTCTATTGCCGCCTCGCTCACAAACTCCTGGTCGTTCACCACGGCCTTCAGTTTGTAGTCCTGAGTCAGCCACAGCTGCAGCTTCTCACCGTTGGTACCGTGCGAGAACAGCGGCATGTCGCGATTTGCTGTTGTGTCAGGCTTCACACGCAGGTCGATGGTCACATCCTTGCCGCTGAAGTTGCGCTTGGCCTCTGTCTCCACACTGGCCTGGTTAGTAAATATCACACTTACAGCCTCCGACAGGTCATTGTTGTTCACCTCGCCCTTCACCTCGAAGTTGGTGATCTGGCTCAGACCGTTGTACTCAATGTCCTCAGAGAAGTTGAATACTATATCATCACCTCTGTATAGTATGCCGCCCTTTGGTTCGGGTTGACCGAACATCTGTGGACGACGTGTGTCCTTGATACCGCTGATAATCTTCGACGATGTAGTGAGGAAGTCATTACCGTTGCGGCAGAACAGCACGGCGCGCAGGTCGTAAGCACGCTCTATCACTGTGCCTTCACCGTAGAATTCGGTTACTATGTTACCGTTCTCCTCCATCAGTCTTCTCACGCCGTTGGCATTGGCCATGAGCGTCGAGTCAGCATAGAACGAGCAGAGGTTCACCCAAGCATCCTCGCCACGCTGCGACTCCTTGTACTGGAACTCAATGTGGTCGAAGTTATGCTGGTGACGGTCGAATCCGTTGATGGTCACAGGTATGTACCATCCACGTTTCTTGTCAGGATCCTCCTGTGCATTGGTGTTCAGCACCCACTTGTCGCCCGGCATAGAAATATTCACCGCTCCGGCCTCACGCAGGAAGTGTACGTCGAACGATGCGTACTCCATGGTGTGATCAGGATCGGCAGGCGACATGATGCCTAAGCGCAGACCTTCATAGTCAAATCCGTCGCCAATACGCACCTCGATGGTCTTCTCAGTCACATAGCCTGGATCGAGATAAATCTCAGTACCGGTGGCAGTCAGTGCATGACCGTCGATGGTAATCTTGGCTCCGTGCGGGTTGGCCTGATCGTCCACAAACAGGTTGAATGGCTCTACGCTACGGGTAGCCTCAGGCTTCTCGCTCTCGTTGGCCAGATATACCTTGAATCTTGCTGCATCGGCCACAGCCACACCGCTCACGCTCTGCTTGTTCAGACGTATCTTCGGATTGTTAATCTTCAGCGTGCGCGCATCCAGCACGGTGCCTGGGTTGTAAGCCAGCGTGGTGCGCTGGTCCTCCCATGGGTTGGCCGTTGCACCGCCACGTGTGCGGTATACAAATCCCTGCGGACCCAGGATGGCCATAGTCACCTCCTGCTCCAGCTGCTTCAGTATGTACTTCTGTTCCTTCTTAAACTTGTCGCTCATGAAGATGGTTGTCAGGTCCGAATTCTCGTTGATTCTCGAACTTGGATCATCGGGGATAATCTCGAACTCTTCCTCTTCCTCCTCTTCCTCTTCATCAAGGCCCAAGTCAGGCAGTGCCACACGATATACGTCTACGTTCAGATGGCTCAGCTTGTCGGGAGCAATGGTGAAGCTCTCCTTACGTGTATAGGCCTTCTCCGAACCATAGGTGCCTTCGCAACTCGAGGTCAGCACAGGTGTCAGGCTCCACTTGAACTTGGTACCACCAAATCCCACTTCTGCCTTTGAACCAGTAGGCTCTTCCTCCTTATCAGGATCCATCTTAGCGCCTGGTTCCTCCTCTTCTACGGTTTCCAGTGCTTTCAGGATAGCCTCTACTATCTGCTCACCCAGCATCTCGCTGGCATCCTTGTCCTCGTCAGCATAGAAGAACTTCGGATCTTCCGCGAATGGGAAGTCAAGCATCATAGCGTTCGAGAAGTTTGTTTCGAACTGCTCGCTGTAGCTCACGCTCTGTGCACCGGCCACGTCGTAGTTGGCCACCAGATCGTCGGCGGTCAGCTTCTCATACTCGTTCATGGCTATCATCATAGACCATGCGGCAACCAGCGCATTCTTCTCCGATATCTGGTCGGTAAATGTGTTCTGGGTTCCCTGTGGTTCTACTATGAGATAGTGTGTACTGTCGTTTGGCTCAGTTACCGTTGTGTTGTACTGTGCATTGGCCAGACCGAACATCGGATCGGTAGGTTCGCGCAGCGACAGGTAAACAGGCGTCTGCGTCTTGTTGGCCAGAGTCTGAGCCTCGTCGCGTGTACCTATGTACAGCAGTTTGGCTATCTCCTTGGCCAGCTGCGGTATGGTCTGCGTCAGAATCTGCTTCTGACTCAGGATAAACTGCGATTGCAGCTTCGGACCGTAGGCCAGCGACTCGTCGCGTACCAGGTGGAACTTATTGCCCTCGGCATCCACTCCCTCAGCAATAGGCATCAGCGAAGCTATGTTGTGCTGATACATCGAGTCGGGCAGTGCACGGATGGTCGACATCGGCATCACCTGGATGTTCTGTACCATACCGATATACAGGTCGGCATCGGCGCCAACCATCGTCGGATCGTTGCTCGTGGTAATCTCGTTCTCCGTCGTCATCGTGTACGAGTAGGCCTTATTACCCGTCAGGTCGAATACGAACTCCGATGCGGTAGCGTCACCGTTCTCAGCGGTGAAGATGTCGCCCGAGGCGGTACCTGCACCAGCAGGAGCTGTCACGGTACCAATATACGAGTTGGTCTTGTCGCCCGATGCAGCGGTAAACTTCACACCAGCCGACGTCTTCAGATCCATCTTGTAAGAGTAGTTGAACGTAGAACCCTCCGACAGGGTTGCCGAACTGTATGCTCCTGGCGGGTCGCGCAGTATGTCGAACAACAGTGGCTGTCCTTCGGTCATCACGTCAACACCAGTGCCGATTGGGAACATATTGAGTATGAAACCGTTCAGCGGTTCTGCCTGATATACGGTACCGTCGTGCTCGGCAGTAAAGGTCACCGTCTTCAGGGCATCCTCGCCAGTCAGCAGCTGTGCCACCTGATCCACACCCAGTTCAAATACTGCATGTCCCTCTTCGTCGAGTGTCAGCACTTCTCTGTTTATACCGGCCTTCATGCCGTTTTGCATGGTGGCAGTACCACCGCTCACTGGCACTATGTCGAGTCGCTCCGTAGTAGGATCGTTGTTGTAGCGATAGCTCTCGGCCACCTGTACCTGTATGTAGTACTTGCGCTCCAGACTGAATACAGGGTGTCCGAAGGTATATGCTGCAAGTCCGTCGGCTCCCTTATATACCAGAGGCACTCTGGCTTTGTCGCCAGCAAGGTTTGTAGCCGTATACGTCTTGTCGCCGAAGTAGTCGAAGTTGTCGAAGCCCTGCTGCTTATAGGTAAGCTCTATCGGACTGCGATATATGCGGTTATAGATAGCGTTGTACGATAGCTTAGGATCGCTTACGTCATTGCCGTCCACATCAGTGTATGTACCCACATATGTGGTGTCCTTCTTGGCCAGACAGTCGGTCAGGTCTATCACCTCGTTCACCTGATCCTCCTGGAACAGTGTGGCATAACCCTTACAGTACACCTGCGAAACCTTCCAGCG
>ONGP01000028.1 GCA_900317405.1 uncultured Prevotella sp. | reverse complement strand
TCGTATTCTATATATGCAGCACTCTCCAACGCCTTTTCTCTTTGTATTTGCTCTGTATTGATGGTTGATTCCTCACCCAAAGGCTCGTATTTACCAGCCTGTACATTATAATGCTGCATGGTGAGACCATACGAAAGGGCTTGTTTTTCAGACAGACGTTGACGAATATGCAGCTTGCTCCACAACTGGTCAATGCCGAAACTAAGTCGTGCTGCCATTGAAGGTGTGCCCCATTCCTCATTGAAATAGTCATAGTGGTCAAGTCCGACAGAGAGTGTAGCTGTGGTTTTCTCACTCAGGATAGAGCGCCACTCAGCAGAGATGTTGCGATTTTGATATCCGTAATTGTCGTCTGAACTGAACGAGAACTTATCATGGCTCCAATACCCATAAACCTTTAGTCGGTGCATGTTGTTAATCTTCCATGTCAACACTCCACCAAGGTCGAAGAAGTTCGCATTACCGTTTTTGTAGCCGCTGTCCTCTGGTAATAGTTTTAGTATCCAATCGCTATAAGTTGTACGGCCATTAAGCATCAGAGATACATGATCCTTGACGATAGGTATCTCAATATTCGCTTTGCTGGTAAGTACGCCAATACTTGCCGAACCTGTAAGTTTCTGCATATTAGCCTCTTTCGAAGTCACTTTCAGCACACTACTTATTCTGCCACCATACTCTGCTGGGATACTCGACTTGAATAGCTCTACGTCCTCAACGGCATCTGAATTAAACGATGTGAACAGACCGAATAAATGCGATGGATTGTACACTGTACCACCGTTGAAGAGTATCAGATTTTGGTCTGTTGCGCCTCCTCGCACATTATATCCGCTTGAAGCCTCGCCTACAGTTGTTACACCAGGCAAGGTAAGTACTATCTTCATAATATCCGATTCGCCAAAGGCTGATGGAATGTTTTTCAGTAACTGGGGCTTGAACTTCTCCGCGCTCATCGTTGTGCTTTTTACAGCCGATTGTCGCCCAGCAACGACAACTATCTCGGCAAGTTCCTGGTCATCAGAAACACTTGCTCTTGCTTTCTTAACACCAGGAATAATATAAGTCGTAGTTTTTACAGAGCCAGTTGTAATGGTATCAGTATCAATAACTGGAATACCTGAAATTAGCATCTTGTCATCAATAGGTGTAACAGAAGGGCTAGGAATGGTTGGTCTGTCTTCTAATTGTTGCCTTTCTGGTTCACGATATGGTACTCCAGGAATACCTTCAACTACCTTGACAAGGCTTCTTTCACGCTCGTTTTTTGAGAATGAAAGGTGATTCTGTTTTGCTATTTGCCTAATCAGCCTTTTTTGTTCTGGAATGATTTTTGCAATATCTGATGCACGTTTAACATAATGTCTTTCTCCATCTGCAGTAATGAGTGTATAATACTCTTCTGTGCTGAGGGTCTTTAGATATCTTTTCTCGCCAAATAATAGTTTCTCGCCGCAGAAATCCTTCCATACACAATGAAAAAGACGAATGCCATTGATTGATCCATCACAAAGCAGAGATGCGTATCGTGTGCTGTCCTCTGGATCATGCACGTATCTGTGACCATCCATGTCAAACCAGTCGATATATTTTTGTTCAGGCAGACAATAAACATGCCCCACAGGAGAAAGAACGACAACTCTCTGTTCAAATTGGTCAAAACGTAGTTGTACGTTATCATAAACCACACCATGATAACTGACACGACCTTGATACATATTAGCATGGTCGTTATAATATGGACAGTCATGCCACAACGATGTTTGATATTGCGGCTCTACTGCACCCACATACAAGCTGGCAAAATCAGAAGCAGAGGAAAAGTAATCCTGGGCTTCTGTGTTTTGTGCCAAAACCAATATGCTGGCAAGTATCAATAAATTCTTTTTCACTTCTTAATTTATGATTGAAATTCGAAATCGCATGCAAAGATACTGCAAAATAAGCAAACTGCCAAAAGGATTCGCTGGTTTTTTGCTAATTGCGAAATTATTCCCACGTTGGGAATATTTTAATAGGTCGGTTTGTAACTTCATAACTTTAGGCATTTGTTGTTCTATTCCATCTGATATAATTACAATGATATTGATTCCTTGTATGGAGAATGCGATAATTAACAAACTTTAGCCAATGGAGACGAGAAGTGTGACTTTTACAATTTCTTAACGTAGAGAGGCTTCCTACCTTGATATATAATTTGTATCTTTGCAACCAAAAACCGTAATATTACAAAATAGAATGATCAGAAAAGTATGTTTCGTGGCTGCATTGATGGCTGCAAACCTCTGTGGAGCAGAGGAGGTAAAGGTGACATCACCTAGTGGAAATCTGGAGGTAACAGTGAGCGATGAGGGTGGCAAGGCTACCTATCAGGTATCGCTGGATGGCAAACAGATGGTTACAAAATCTAACTTGGGACTTAACACGAGTATTGGCGACCTGGTAAACGGTCTGAAGATTGTAAGCAACAAGACTGAGGCCGTAGAGAAGCATTACGATATTCGCACCATCAAGAAGTCGCACATTGACTACAAAGCCAACAAGTTGGTGCTGACTGTCGAGAATGAGAAGAAACTTAAGATGACCATCACCTTTATGGTGTCGGATAACGATGTGGCCTTTAAGTATGGTATTGCAAAGGGCCCTCGCGACAAGCAGCGTACACTTATCTTTGGTGAGGCTACAAGCTTTAACTTCCCTGACGGAACCACCACGTTTATCACCCCACAGATTGGTCCAGAAACTGGTTGGGCTAACACCAAACCAAGTTATGAGGAGGGTTACAGTGTAGATGGCCAGATGAACGTTAAGTCGCACTATGGTCGTGGCTATACCTTCCCATTGATGTTCCATCTGCCTGGTGGATGGGCTCTTGTGAGCGAGACTGGTACTACTGGTGCTTACTGCGGCACACATGTGTCTGATTATCAGCCAGGTGTGGGCTATACCATCGCATTCCCTGACAAGGGCGAAAATGGTGGATTCGGCTCAGAGTTCGTAGCTATGTCATTGCCAGCAGAGACTCCTTGGCGCACTATCACCGTTGGTTCTACACTGAAGCCAATCGTTGAGACTACTGTCAGCTACGATGTAGTAGACCCACTCTACGAGCCTGCTTACGATTATAAGGCAGGTCGATACACTTGGAGCTGGCTTATCTGGCAGGATGGCGCTACCAATTATAAGGATCAGGTTCAGTTGATTGACCTTGCTTCAACTATGGGGTATGAGTATTGTCTGGTCGATGCCCTCTGGGATACCCAGATAGGCCGTGACAAAATGGTAGAGCTTTCTCGCTATGCCCAGTCTAAGGGCGTATCGCTGATGCTTTGGTACAACTCAAATGGTTATTGGAACGATGCACCACAGGGACCACGCAACTGTCTGAATACTTCGCTGGCTCGCAATCGTGAGTTCAAGTGGTTGCAGGATATTGGTGTCAAGGGCATCAAGGTTGACTTCTTTGGAGGCGACAAGCAGGAGACCATGCAGCTTTATGAGGATATCCTGGTAGATGCTAATCGTTATGGCATTCAGTGTATCTTCCACGGATGTACTCTGCCACGCGGTTGGGAGCGTATGTTCCCCAACTATGTAGCTTCTGAGGCTGTATTGGCTAGCGAGAATGTGTTCTTTGGCGAGGGAGCTGCTATCCATGAGCCATTCGATCTTACTCTCCATCCATTCTGTCGCAATGCCGTTGCTTCTATCGACTGGGGTGGTGTGATTATGAACAAATATCTGAGTCGTGACAACAAGAGTCGTCACTCTCGCAAGACTACTGACATCTTCGAGATGGCTTCTGGTATTACCAATCAGACCTCTATCCAGTGCGTGGCCATGTATCCTAACAATCTACAGGAGCTGCCACAGTTCGAACTTGATTTCCTGAAGGGGCTACCTACAACTTGGGACGAGACACGTTTCATCGAAGGTTATCCTGGCAAGTATGTAGTCCTGGCTCGTCGTCATGGTGCCGATTGGTATATTGCTGGCCTGAATGCTCAGAAGGAGCCAGTTAAGCTTACCCTCGATCTCACAATGTTTGCAGGTAAGACACCAACCATCTATGTGGACGATCAGAAGAAGGGCGTGCCAACAATGACAACACTGAAACTCGACAAGAAAGGTAAGGCAAAGGTGACCATCCAGCCTAACGGAGGACTTATCATAAAATAAACAATGTATATATGAAAAAACTACTATATACTATGCTGCTGGCTGTGGGCCTTGGGCTCACAGCTTCAGCAGAAGAATTGCCATTGATTCAGAATGTAAATGCCTACGAGAGTTGCTCGCTTAATGGCGAGTGGAACTACATCGTCGATGTTCAGGAAGAGGGCTACTACGATTATCGTATGAATCCAACCGCTTGGGGCTTCTTTCGTAATGCCAAGCCACAAAAACCAGAAGATCTGATAGAGTACGATTTCGACAAGTCGCCCACGATGAAGATACCATCAGACTGGAATACACAGGATGAACGTCTTTTCTTCTACGAAGGAACCGTGTGGTTCAAGAAGAGTTTCCAGACTGTACCAGTGCAGAATTGTCGCACCTTGTTGTATTTTGGTGCAGTAAACTACGATTGTCACGTTTGGGTGAATGGTAAGAAAGCAGGCCACCACATTGGTGGTTTCACACCGTTCAACTATGATGTCAGCAATCTGCTGGTTAATGGTGAAAATACAGTCATCGTAAAGGTAGACAACAAGCGCCACGCAGAAGATGTGCCCACACAAATCTTCGATTGGTGGAACTATGGTGGCATCACTCGCGATGTAAAGTTGGTTAAGGTGCCTCAGATTTATCTGGAGGATTACGACCTGCAGCTTCTTAAGGCTGCTGATAAGGCCAAGGTAAGAGAGATATCTTTCTCTGCGAAACTGAATACCAAGGAAGCTGGCCACAATGTGGTAGTTAATATCCCAGAGCTGAAGCTCGAGAAGCAGCTAACTACTGATGCAGAGGGGCGAGTAAGCACTACACTTAAGGTGGCTGCGAAGAAACTCCAGCTTTGGAGCCCAGAGAATCCGAAACTCTATGATGTGCGTATCTTGCTGGATACTAGTGCGTTTGCTGACGAGATAGGTTTCCGTACCATTGAGACTCGCGATAAACAGATATTGCTGAATGGCAAGCCTATCTTCCTGAAAGGAATATCTATCCACAATGAGAAATCTAATGGTGGTGGTCGCGCTAACACTGTGGAGGATGCCCGTACATTGCTTTCATGGGCTAAGGAGTTGGGGTGTAACTTTGTGCGTTTGGCTCACTATCCACACCACGAAGAGATGGTGCGCGAGGCTGAGCGTATGGGTATCTTGGTATGGAGCGAGATTCCAGTCTATTGGACTATCGCCTGGACCAATTCAAAGACATTTGCTAATGCCAAACAGCAACTCACAGACATGATAGCACGCGACCATAATCGTGCTAATGTTATTATCTGGAGTATCGCCAACGAAACCCCACATTCTGCAGAGCGTGATGATTTCTTGGGTAGGTTGGCCAAGTATGCTCGCACTCTTGATAACACTCGCCTCATTTCGATGGCGATGGAGGTTACTGGCGCATCGAACTACGTAAATCGTCTTAATGACAACATGAACCAGTATGTAGATGTAGTAAGCTTCAATCAGTATATCGGTTGGTATCGTGATGTGAACGATGCACCAAAGATGAAGTGGGAGATACCTTACAATAAACCAGTCATCGTTAGTGAGTTTGGTGGTGGTGCCAAGTATGGCTATCATGGTGCCAAGAATCAGCGTTGGACTGAGGAATTCCAGGAAAATCTCTATATCGAGAACACAGCTATGCTCGATAAGATTGATGGTTTGGCAGGAACTACACCTTGGATACTGAAAGATTTCCGTTCGCCACGCAGAGTATTGCCTGGTGTTCAGGACTACTACAATATGAAGGGACTAGTAAGCGATAAGGGAGAGAAGAAGAAAGCTTTCTACGTTCTGAAGAAGTGGTATGAAACAAAGTAATAATTAATAAGGTATAAAACCAATGAAGAATAATCTGAAAACTATCGGTAGTTGGGCCGTGATGGGACTGACTGCGCTAATTACAGGTTGTAATACAGCTAAAGACATGGAACAGCAAATAGATGAACTCTATCAGAAGATGCCTCAGGAGGAGCGCATCGCTCAGTTGAGGAGTATGTATATGGACGAACTCTTCGACGAACAGGGAAAGCTTGACACAGCAAAGTGTAAGGAACTGATACCTTATGGTATTGGTCACTTCTCACAGTTCTGCATGCAGCAGCCTCGTGATCCAAACGAGTTGCGCGATCGTGCTATTGCCATTCAGGATTGGTTGATGAAGAATACTCCCAATGGCATTCCTGCTCTGCTACACGAAGAGGTACTCTCTGGTGTAAATACCAAGGGTTCTACTATATATCCCCAGCAGATAGGCCAGGCAGGTTCGTTCAATCCAGAATTGGCTGAACTCAAGACACGCCAGACTAGCACTCAGTTGCGTAAGATGGGTGGTATCTTCGCCCTTTCGCCTATGGTGGATGTTTGTCGTACTCCAAGTTTCAACCGTCTGGAAGAGTCGTATGGTGAGGATGGTTACCTGTCGGCAGTGATGGGTACAGCCTTTGTTCAGGGACTCCAGCAGGGCGACCTAAAGAAGGGTGTTGGTGCCTGTTCAAAGCATTACCTGGGCTATGGTGGCGGAGGTGATGCTGACGAGAAAGAGATGATGGAAGAGATTCTGTTGCCTCACGAGGCAATGATTCGTCTAGCAGGTAGTGTTGCTGTTATGCCTGGCTATCACGATGTGCATGGCACCAGATGTGTGGCTAACAGCGAGATTCTGCAGGATATTCTGCGTGATTATGTAGGTTTTGATGGTATGGTAGTGAGCGACTATACTGCTATCGACCAGATTCCTAATATCGAAAGTGTAGTAGAGAAGGCTGCTGCTGCCATCAACAATGGTAATGATGTAGACTTCCCTCATGGTGCAAACTACAAGCTATTACAGGAGGCTATCGATAAAGGACTTGTTAAGCCAGAGGCTTTGGAGCGTGCTGTAAAGGATGTGCTTAGAATCAAGTTCCGCATGGGACTGTTTGATAAGGATCCTTATCTGTATTCTAACGAGGACATCAAGCTTGACAGCCCAGAGGAACGTCAGACAGCATACGATATTGCTGCACAGAGTGTTGTATTGCTTGAAAACAATGGCGTGTTGCCTCTCAAGGACGTTAAGAATGTGCTTGTAACAGGTCCTAATGCCAACTCAATCTGGGCAATGTGTGGCGACTATACCTATCCAGCCATGTCGTACTTCTGGAAGATGATGGACTATAAGTCAGAGAATCCTCATATTGTCAAGTTGCTTGAGGGTATGCAGAATCATAAGCCAGAGGGTGTTAATGTGATGTATTCTCGTGGTTGTGACTGGACAGAAGAAGTAGAAACTAAGTATAGTGAGCTAGGGGATGCCCGTGCTTGGGAGTATAATCTGCTGCATCGTATGGTCGATTCTGGCGAGAAGGCCGACAAGCAGGAAGCGCTCGCTATGGCCAAGGATGCTGACGTAATCATCGCTGCAGTAGGTGAGAACGTGATGCTTTGTGGTGAGAATCGCGATCGTCAGGGCCTCCGTCTGCCAGGTAAGCAGGAGCAGTTTGTCGAGGAACTCGTAAAGACAGGTAAGCCTGTCGTACTGGTGATGTTTGGTGGCAGAGCCCAGATTATCTCTGGTCTTGCAGAAAAGTGTGCCGCTATCATCCAGGCTTGGTATCCAGGCGAAGAGGGTGGAAATGCTGTGGCTGACATCCTGTATGGAAAGGTATCTCCATCGGCAAAACTCTCTGTAAGCTATCCTAATGTAGAAATCAATGAACCTATCTGCTACAATTATTCAGCAGAAAAGGATTCTCGTATCGCTTGGCCATTTGGCTATGGATTGAGCTATACCACATTCGAATATGCAAACTTGGAGGCTGCACAGGAGGTAACCACTAAGGACGAGAGTTTCAACCTGACTTTCGATGTTAAGAACACAGGTAAGGTTGCTGCCGATGAGGTGGCTCAGATATATCTGTCGCCAGCTGATAAGAGTCAGAATATCCGTCCTATCCAGCTTCAGGGCTTTGCCAGAGTTTCTTTGAAACCAGGCGAGAGCAAGAAGATTAGCGTTAAGATGTATACAGAGCAGCTGGGATTCTACACTAACGATGGTCAGCGCCAGTGGAACATTCAGCCAGGTAAGTATATTATTAAGATAGGTGCATCATCGCAGGATATCAAGTTGCAGCAGGAGATAAATCTGAGTGGCGAAGCTGTTAAAATGCCTTTGAGAAAGTACTATTTCTCAGAGGCAAAACAGATTTAACCTAAAGATAACATAACGATAACTCAATGCTTGTGCAACTTTTCGTACCTTTGCAACGTCAAACAGTTAAAATAACAATTAAAACTATAGAGGTATGAAAGCAATCATCACAGCAGCAATGGTTATCACCATGTGTCTTAACACAGTCAACTTGCATGCAGCTGACAATCAGAGTGACACTCAGAAGGTTGAGTATCGTTATGAATACGATGAGCAGGGTCGCCTTGCCAACAAGGAGATGCTGAGCTGGGATGAAGCCAAGAAGGATTGGCAGAAGAGCAGCCGCCTCTCGTATAAGTATTATAAGAATGGCTACAATGTAGAGGTTAGTCAGTGGAATGCCGACAAGCAGGCCTATGATCTTCCCTCAGAGGTTACGCTCTATCGCTCGCAGGCTCCTAATCTTACAACGGTTAAGACCTACAAGATGAACAAGACTCACGACAATATGTACCTTACAAGTCGTACTGTAGTGATGGAACCTCTAGATGCCGATCTGCTGGCAATAAAGTGATATTCTCTCTCTAAAAAATATAAAAACCCTTAAAAGGTTATCATAATCCGTAGCCGACGTGAGTCGATTACGGATTTTTATTTGTATCTTTGCACACAATTATATACAAAAAACAATGAAACTGATAAAAGACAAAGAGTTTGGAGGCGAGCGTCCTCTGTTTGCAACCCACGATTTGAGGTTGGAAAACATCACGATCGTAGATGGCGAGTCGGGCATCAAGCAGTGCCAGAATATGGAATGCTATGACAGTAAGTTTTATGGCAAATACCCATGGTGGCATGTGGATGGTGCCAATATTGAACGTTGCTATTTCGCACCAGGATCGCGTTCGGCCATCTGGTATACCAACGATCTTAAGATGAAGGACTGTACTATCGATGGTCCAAAGTTCTTCCGCGAGATGAAGAACGTAGAACTTGAGAATGTGGTTATTAACGATGCCGACGAGACATTCTGGAAGGTTGATGGCTTGAAAATCAAGAACGTTAAGTTGCACGAGGGAACTTATCCCTTTATGTTCTCGCAGAACATCTATGTAGATGGTTTGGAAAGCGATGCTAAATACGTATTCCAATATTGTAAGAATGTTGAGGTTCACAACGCCAATATCGTTACTAAGGATTCTTTCTGGGAGTGCGAAAACATCACCATTTACGACTCTACTCTCGATGGCGAATATCTGGCTTGGCACTCTAAGAATGTTCGTCTGGTTAACTGTCATCTGGCAGGCGAGCAGTTGCTGTGCTACGCTCAGAACCTGGTACTTGAGAACTGCACCATCGACGCTGCTTGCGATCGTATGTTTGAGTATTCAACTGTTGAGGCTGACATCAAGGGACACATCGAGAATATCAAGAATCCTACAAGTGGACATATCGTAGCCGATTCTATCGGCAGTATTACTATCGATGAGAATGTTCGCCAGCCTAATAATTGTATTATTGAAACAAGAAAATGAAGTTCGATTTCGATGAGTTGGTAGCACGTCGAGGTACTGGCTGCGTTAAGTGGGACGAGTGTCCTAATGATGAAGTCATCCCACTCTGGGTGGCAGACATGGATTTTAAGGCCGCTCCAGCCATACTGGATGCTGTACGCAAACGTGCCGAACATGGCGTGTTTGGCTATACGGTAGTAGAAGAGGACTACTACGAAGCTGTTATCTCATGGTTCCAGCGTCGCCACGATTGGACAATCCGTCGTGAGGAGATTCTCTATACTACAGGCGTCGTACCAGCTATGTCTGTAGCCATTAAGGCACTTACAATGCCAGGTGAAAAGGTGTTGATCTTATCACCAGATTACAACTGCTTCTTCTCGTCAGTTAAGAACAATGGCTGCGAGGTACTTGAGACAGCGCTTTTGCGTGTTGGCGACAGCTTTGAGGTGGATTGGGAGGATTTTGAAACCAAATGTGCCGACGAGAAAACCACTGTTTTCCTGCTTTGCAACCCTCACAACCCTTGTGGCAGAGTATGGACATCTAAGGAGCTGGAACTGATGAACGATATCTGTCTTCGCCATGGGGTAAAGGTGGTAAGCGATGAAATCCATTGCGAACTAGTTATGCCTGGATACAAGTTCCAACCATTCGCTGCTGTAAGCGAGGCATGCAGAGAGAATAGCGTAATACTTAATTCTCCCTCGAAATCATTCAATATCGCAGGCCTGCAGGCAGCAAATATCATCTGTTCACAACCAGAATGGCGTCGCCGTTTGGATCGAGCTATCAACATCAACGAGGTTTGCGATCTGAATCCTTTCGGCCCTGTAGCCCTAAAAGCCGCCTATAATGAAAGCGAAGACTGGATTGATGAACTAAACCAATACCTTTGGGGCAACTATCAGGCGCTTTGCAAGTTTGTTGATGAGAACATCCCTCAATGGAAGGTTTGTAAACTAGAAGGAACCTATCTCCCGTGGGTTGATATCAGCGCGATGAACACTACAGCTCAGGATTTATGCGATAAACTGCTAGATGAGGCTAAAGTATGGCTTAATCCTGGCACAATGTACGGCCCCCAGTCGGGCGAAGGATATATCCGCATCAATATCGCCACCCAGCGCTCACGTCTGATTGAGGCTTTAAATAGGATTAAGAAAGTTCTTTAAGTGTGATCAAATGAACTTGAGAAACGTTGCAAGCGTTGCCGTTGCAACGTTGCATGAAGGAGTATAATAACTCTAAGTTATTAAATTCTATTTATCATAATCCGGTAATATATATCCGATATACATTCTATAAAATAGGTAGGATTGTCCTTATTGCAACGTTGCAACGGCAACGTTTGCAACGCATCGACTGCACGAATTTAGTGTGTCTGATAGATAGTGCCGTACTTTCTGGTAGATAGTGCCGTACTATCTGGTAGTTATCCGTAATCTATCTCCTAGATTGCTTACGGCTCGTTTTTCTTTACAAAATGTGTACTGTTTCAGATTAGCCATTTTTGCTGCTACACGTAGAAAAAATATTTCCCACACGTGGGAATTTTTGCGGCCTCACGCAGTAGCAAAAACAATGGTACACAAGTTTGTGGACCACAAACCTGTGTACCATAAGAATTTTTATGACTTTTAGTTGATCAAGAAAATCTTAGTTTTGCCCTTGAAGGTGGCCTTTACTGTTGCGCGGCCTTCTACTACAGGACTAATCTCGAACTTAACTCCATCTGGAGCATCAGATGTGGCCTCCAGCTTTACGCCTGGATCCAGTTTGCCATATACCTGATAGCGGTTGCACTCTGCATAGCCGTTCTGATTGGTAAAGTAGATAGGTGTTGTGGGGATGTTCAGCGGCTTACCATTGGCAGTGATAGTAACCTTTGGTGCCATTGTAACGGGCTTTGCATCAGTCTTTGTAAATCCGATACCGTGAAGGTCGAACAAGCCCTGTGGGCGCTGAGGACCACGTGGAGCACCCCAACGAGGACGCTCTGGTGCTTTTACTTCAGGACCTTCGGCTACAAGATAGATGGCATGTTTGCCAGTCAGTCCTTCAACGGCAGGCACCAGTTTAGAAACAGTAAGGGCCTTATTTGTGGGGAATTTATCGTCGAAAGTGAATACGCCGATTTCCTCACCCTTCCATGGGTCATCCAGCTTAACGTGAATCTTGAAAGCTCCCTTGCCGTTGGCTGTAAGATTAATGTAAAGATGTGCATTATCGCCTTTCTTGATGCCTTCGAAAGCCTTGCAGCCCTTGGTGTCTTTATCCAGACCGCCAAAGCCAAAGTACTTGAAGCCTACGATACCACCATTAGTGATGCCTGTCAGATCCATTGAGTTGTACCATACATCGTGGTTGTCCTGCATCCATTCGTTGCTGTTGGTACCTCCTGTCATGAAACAAGCATAACCAGCAGAGTAGTACTGATATGGGGGCAGACCATAGATCTGGAAGCCCTCAGAGGTAACCTCTGCGCCAGTATATGTGTTACCGTCTGATGCAGCAGCTGTCCACTCGTTGTTCTTTGCGTATGGATCGTAACCAGTAATCTTTACTACGCCACCCTTAGCTACAGGCTTCTTGTCCCATGTGATCTTAACAGGGGCAACCATAGCCTGACGGGCAAAGCCGAATCCACGTGGAGGACGATGATAGAATACGTACCACTGACCATTGATCTCCTGCAGCGAACCGTGGGTGTTGTGACCTGCATTGGTGGTAATCAGTTTAGAACCATCTTCATTAAGTACTACGCCACGAGAGTCAACCAATACACCACCTGAACGCCATGGGCCGAGTGGAGAATCACCGTAGGCATAGCGAAGGGCGCTGTTGGTGTTGCCCAGACCATACTCCTTACCAGAGTAGCCAGAGAATACCATTACGTACTTGTTGCCCACCTGACGGATAGACGAAGCCTCGAAGAAATTAAAATCCTTTGGGTCCTGACCCTTGTACAGGGCTTTATACTCAGAGCCTGGCTTGTCGAGCAGTCGTCCGTCGGCACTTACAGCAGGAATGAATGGGTCGATAAGTTCTGTACCTTCGCGCTTTGAGTACATAGTGTTCTGGTCGAGCTCGCAACCAGTAGAGTGCTGGAAACCATAGAATACGTATGCACGGAAACCCTTGGCATAATCAGGATCCTTCTTGTTAGTAATGTTCTCTACGAACACTGATGGATCGAAGTCGATGAGTGAGCCTGGCAGGCAACGGCGACCATCTTCTGTGAGGTTGATAGGTGTGAATGGGCCGTTAGGACGATCGCCCTTACATACCATTGGTACACGCTGCCAACCGCGAGAGTGGGGGTAGAGATAGTAGGTTTTCTTGCCTGTTGCCTTGTCCTTAATCTCAACAAGGTCAGGTGCGAACATGGTATCCCACTGTCCGTCTACATACCAAGAGAATATTGGACCCTCGTCGCGCCAGTTAGTGAGGTCCTCAACTGGGGCTGACCACATACGAATGTCAGGACCGCAATAAGCAGTGTAGTTCACATCGTGTGAGCCAATGATATATGCACGATACTTTCCTGGCTGATCAGGATCCTCGAACACACGAGGCTCACCATCAGGCAGATGCTCCCATAGAGGGAGATAAGGATTCTGTGCTTTTGCCGATATTACGGCCAGAAGCATCAGGGGAATTAGAAAAAGTTTTTTCATACGAATGATAAGTTTTGTTTGATTTTGCTTGCAAAGATAGCAAAAAAAGATAATAATTGCACTTTTTTACTATCCGAAAATATAAGTTTGCAACACAGATGAAAGAAATTGTAACAAACTCTTGGCTGATTGGCAAAATTCTCGTACCTTTGCACACAGAAAAGCATGCGCCCTGATAGTTAAATGGATATAACAAGGTCCTCCTAAGACTTAGTTCCGCGTTCGATTCGCGGTCGGGGTACGCGCGTGCGTACATAATTATATATGAAAAAAGAAGAGCTGCATCCCACTACGGAATGCAGCTCTTTTTATTGTTGACTGAAAATATTACTTCTTCTCAGCAGTCTCAACTTCGTCCTCCTTGATGGTACGGCCCATTGTGAGGTAGGCTGTAGGAGCAGCGATGAAGAGTGAGCTCAGTGTACCGAAGATAACACCCAGGATCATAGCCAATGAGAACGAGCGGATGCTATCACCACCAAGGATGAAGATAGCCAACAGCACGATCAGAGTTGTTACAGAGGTGTTGATGGTACGAGCCAGTGTCTGGTTCAGTGAGTCGTTGAACAGCTGCTGACGATCGCGCTTGCCATACAGACCGAGGTTCTCACGGATACGGTCGAATACTACCACCTTATCGTTGATAGAGTAACCGATAACGGTCAGGATAGCACCGATAAATACCTGGTCGATCTCGAGTGACATTGGAATCCAACCCCAGCAGAGTGAGTAAATACCGATAACGAGCAGAGCATCGAGAGCCAGAGCCACAACAGCACCTACAGAGAAGGCGAGGTTGCGGAAACGCAGCAGAATGTAGAGGAAGATGGCAATCAGAGCGATACATACGCTGATGATAGCACCGTGAGTGATATCCTTAGCTACTGAAGGACCAACCTTAGCAGAACTGATGATTGAACCACCCTCGCGTACATCTGGATTCTTAAACTTCTCTACGCTTTCCTGACTAACAAGACCTGCGCTCTTCAGAGAGTTGAACAGGATTGTCTCAGCCTTATCGTCAACCTCAGGATTGTTTGACTCGATATCCCAGTTGGTTGAGATACGAACGGTCTTGCCATCAGTACCCAGAGCGATAACAGATGTGTTAGCCTCCTGGTTAGCCTTCTCGCCAATAGTGTTGATGAAAGCGCCAGCCATTGCCTTACGAACCTCCTCTACAGGAGTCTGCTTGTCGAGTGTTACAACGTAGTTACGACCACCAGTGAAGTCGATGCTCTGGCTAAGACCGCGAACGAAGAACGAACCAATGCAGATTACTGCGAATACAGCCCAGAGAGTGTATGTCTTCTTATACATACCCATGAAGTTGTACTTAGCGTTCTGCATCAGGTTCTTAGAGTAACCTGTTACGAATGTAAGGTTAGTCCACTTATCCTTAGACAGCATTGTGTCGTAAACAATACGTGTGAGGTATACTGCAGTAAAGAATGAAATTACGATACCGATGATCCAAGTGGTAGCGAAGCCCTTAACAGGACCTGTACCGAAGTAGAGCAGGATGATACCTGTGATCAGTGAAGTGAAGTTAGAGTCGAAGATAGCGCTGAAAGCGTTAGAGTAACCCTTGTTCAGAGCCTCCTTTACACCAAGACCCTTCTTCAGCTCTTCCTTGATACGCTCGTAGATAAGCACGTTAGCATCCACGGCTGTACCCAGTGTCAGTACGATACCGGCGATACCAGGCATTGTCAGGGCAGCCTGGAATGATGTGAGGATACCCAGTGTGAAGAACAGGTTGAACAGCAGAGCGATATCTGAGAGGATACCAGGAACGAAGCCGTACAGCATAATCATGTAGATCATCAGCAGTACGAAGGCAACGATAAATGAAATGATACCCTGCTGGATAGACTGAGCACCCAGTGAAGGACCTACAACCTCCTCTTGTACGATACGTGTAGGAGCTGGCATCTTACCAGAGTTAAGTGTGTTAGCCAGGTCCTTAGTGTCCTCGATGGTGAAGTTACCAGTAATCTGAGAGTTACCACCGTCGATCTGAGTGAGGATACGTGGAGCAGAGTAAACTGCGTCGTCGAGCACGATAGCTACGGCCTTACCGATGTTCTGCTTTGTGATCTGGCTCCAGCGGCGAGCGCCATCAGAGTTCATCTGCATAGATACTGATGGGTGACCCATCTGGTCGAAGTCGTCCTTAGAGCTTGTGATAACATCACCCTCCAGTGGAGCACGACCTGAAGGCTCAGTAACCTTCAGAGCATAGAGTTCGAAGATGTCGCCCTTAGTATTCTGACCTCCGAAGTCCTCGGCCTTAGCACCCCAGCGGAGCTTCAGCTCGGCAGGGAAGATGCGACCAGCGAGGTCTGAGTAGATAATCTTGTTGATCTCGGCAGTATCGCGAGCGTTAGCATAACCAACTACTGCGAGTGTGTTGCCCTGTGTAGGCTGGAAGATAGAGAACAGAGGATTCTGTTTCTTGGCCATCTCAACAGCCTTAGTATCCTTGTTGTCCTTCTTAGCCAGCTTAGCAGCCAGGTCGCCAGTAGCTGCCTTAGTTGTATCAGCAGCAGCTGTTGCAGTGCTGTCTACGGCTGTAGTATCAACATCAACACCACCCTGAGCAGCCCAACGCTGATTCAGCTGAGCCAGCAGAGGAGTAATCTCCTGTGAGTTGTATGTCTCCCAGAACTCAAGGTTTGCTGAACCCTGGAGCAACTTACGAACGCGCTCAGGCTCCTTGATACCAGGCATCTCGACCATGATACGGCCGCTCTGGCCTTCAAGCTTCTGGATGTTTGGCTGAACTACACCGAACTTATCGATACGGTTACGTACTACGTTGAATGAGTTATCAACGGCACTCTGTACTTCAGCACGCAGAGCATTCTCAACCTCTGAATCTGTTGACGAAGTACTAACCTTGCCCTTCATCTGCTGTGTAGCAAAGATTGCGGCAAGTGGACGACCGTTGGCCTCCTGTTTCCAATACTTAACGAACAGTGAGATGAAGTCGTTCTGACTGGTCTCCTCTTCCTTCTTGGCAAGTTCCATTGCCTTCTTGTAGGTGGCATCAGTTTTGTGGTCAGCAAGTACATCAACCACATCAGGTACTGATACCTCAAGAATTACGTTCATACCGCCCTTCAGGTCAAGACCCAGGCCAATTTCCATCTCACGGCACTGCTTAAGAGAATAGATGCCCATGTACACCTTCTCGTTGTTGATTGAATCGAGGTACTCCGCACCAGCCTCTTCGCCCATAGCTGCGGCCTTACTTTCGTAATGGCGTGTTACGAACGAGAAGGAAAGGTAGAAGCAGCACACGAGAATCAAAAGCACTGCGATAAATTTTACAATTCCTTTGTTTTGCATTTTGATTTTAATTGTTTATTTTTTATTATTTATTCTGTTCGCGTATAAAATAGCGTGCAAATATAGGCATTTTTTTACAGAAGGAAAAATTTATTGGCAATTTTCGTTCTTTTTTTATGGATTATCATCCATTTTTAGGGTGCAAATGATGGGATAATGGTCACTTGCGTCCATTTTTGAGTCAATTTGGCAATTGTAGGGCTCAAAATGGTCTGATACCAGAATGTGATCAATTCGCACAAAAAAGCCTTTCTGATTATATGACAAACCGATACCCATTCCTGTCTCTTGATAGCAGTCTTTTAACCCTTGGGCGATGGTTCGTCGAGAGTAGGAAATGGGGTTATCGTTGAAGTCGCCACACACAATAATCGGGTATTGGCGATGCTCCTCAATGTACTTATGTACAGCTTCTGCTTCAGGGGCTCTTTTCGCCGCATATTTGCCTAGTTTCTCTATTAGGAAGAGCGTCTCGGCCTTCGCTGTATCCTTCTTCATTTTTCCACTAATCATCTGTTTGTATTTGTCGCGATCTTCATCGCTTAAATGTGTACCTTCAAGGTGATTGTTTATCACAAGAATGGTGTCTTTGCCTTTCTTGAGATAATAGGCTACAGATCCGTTAGCGGATGATTCGTATAGAATGCGTTCTTTTTTTATAATGGGATATCTTGTATGGATTCCAACGCCATTCTTGCTGGCATCGTTCGGGTTGAATATGGTAGTATCATTATATTGGTAGATTTTCTCATACCATTGTTTTACATATCTGCGCCAAGTGTCAACATCCTCTTGCAGGCATACTATATCGGCATCCTGTTCTTTAAGGTATTCATAAACCTTCTCGAATCCTTGTTCATATTTGTAATTGCCTCCATACTGGCATACATTGTAGGAAATTAGTTTGAGTGTCCCTTCTGGCGGTGTCTGCGAAGTGTGCAAGGGCATATATAGTGTGATAGGACCATATACTACGATATATCCTAAAACGGGAATCCACGCTTTTTTCCACTTAAATGTAAGCCAGAAGAATAGAAATACCAAGTTGCCTATAAGAAATCCAGGAAAAGCCATACCCATACATGATAGCATGGGATGCTCAACGGGATTGATACGATCGGCATAACCTGCCAGAACCATCAGTAGTATTGTTGCTACATTGGCTCCGGCTATTAGGTTTATCGTTATTGTCTTAAGCTGTTTGATCATGACTGGTTGCTTGCGTCGAAGAGCTTCTTCTTCTCTTCCTTAGTAAGACTGTCGTAGCCACTCTTGCGAATCTTATCGAGAATAGCGTCAATCTCTTCCTGGTTCTTGCGTTTGCGGGCATTATACTCCATATCATCCTCTTTCGTACCACTACCAGGGTTTACATGCATGTTGGGGTTTGTGTATCCACTACCCGTATTCTGCTTACGCTGTTCGAAATTGTGCTTCAGATTCTCGAAGAACTGTTGACCGCGACCGCGATCAAATCCAGAGTTGGGATGACGATTCCAATAGCGAATCATTAGGAATCCGAAAAGCATACCGCCTAAGTGGGCTGTATGTGCCACACCGTCGCCACTTGAACCAAGGGCCGAGAAGAACTCTATTGCCACGTAGCCAAGTACAAACCATTTGGCCTTAATTGGGAATGGGAATGGGATGATGAACAGTCGCTCGTTAGGGAATGTCATACCGAAAGCAAGTATTACTGCATATACAGCTCCAGAGGCACCAATTGTGGTCCAGGCGTTAAGTTGTCCGCTTAATTGTTCTCCGATTGCAAATATCTCACTGAAAGTTACGCTTGGGTCTTGTGCGGAAATCGTCATGTAGAACTGTCCCAACTGCGCGATTTCCTGTAATAGTCCGGCGCCTATTCCACACGATATGTAATAAAAAAGGAACTTTTTGCCTCCCCACACATTTTCTATAACGCAGCCAAACATCCATAGTCCGAACATGTTACTAAGAATATGCATGAAATTAGCATGGAGGAATAGATACGTTACAAACTGATAAAGATGGAAATCGTTGGCCATGTAGAAATGCAGGCCTCCAATATCAGCTAAATCGATACCACGTAGTTGAAGTACTATGGTGGCTAAGAATGCTATCAAGTTAATGATTAGCAAGTTCTTTGTAATCGTTGGTATGCGGAACATCATGATGTTTACTATTTATATATTTATTGTGCGGCAATAGTGCCTTTTGTCATCTTTCGGCGACAAAATTACTAAAAATATCTCTTTTTTAGGCCAAAAACCGACATAATACAACTATTTTTTATCAAAATATGAAATTTTTCTCTTTTTTTGTTGTTTGTTTGAATACTTTCTTTTATATTTGCCAAAGAATTCGACTATACAACAGTTATTACTATTAATAATTCATTAAAATTTTAAGATTATGAACAAAACAGATTTGGTAGAGAAGATCGCAGCAGGTGCTGGCATCTCTAAGGTTGACGCTAAGAAAGCTCTCGACGCAACAGTTGCAGCTATTAAGGACGCTTTGGCAAAGGGTGACAAGATCGCTCTCGTTGGTTTCGGTACATTCAGTGTAAGCGAGCGTCCTGCTCGTGAGGGTATCAATCCTCTGACCAAGCAGAAGATCAAGATCGCTGCTAAGAAGGTTGCTAAGTTCAAGGCTGGTGCTGAGCTCGCTGACGCTATCAAGTAATCTAAATGTAAATAAATTTTTAATGGGGATCCTCTTAGGGTCCCCATTATTATTTTCTTAAATACTATGTGTTTATTTGGGTTGCTTACCTATGTAGGCCAGTATACCTCCATCTACATAGAGTATATGTCCGTTAACAGCATCTGATGCATGAGATGCCAGGAAAACTGCTGGGCCAGCTAGTTCCTCTGGATCTAGCCATCTGCCTGCTGGAGTCTTGGCACAAATGAAAGAGTCGAACGGATGGCGACTACCGTCAGCCTGACGCTCGCGAAGTGGAGCTGTTTGTGGAGTTGCAATATATCCTGGGCCGATAGCGTTACACTGGATATTATACTCTCCATATTCTGAACAGATATTGCGAGTAAGCATCTTTAATCCTCCCTTAGCTGCTGCATAGGCGGATACAGTTTCACGTCCCAATTCCGACATCATCGAACAGATGTTGATGATCTTACCCTCGCGACGCTCCATCATTTCGGGTATTACAGCCTTGGTCATGATGAATGGACCTACCAGGTCTATATCTATCACCTGTTGGAATTCCTCTCGCTTCATCTCGTGCATAGGTATGCGCTTGATGATTCCTGCATTGTTTACAAGAATGTCTATGTGGCCGAGTTCTTTTCGGATATCGGCAACCATCTTTTCTACATCTTCTTCGTTGGTAACGTCGCAGATGTAGCCATGAGCCTTGATTCCCTTTGCCTGATAATCAGAAAGAGCCTTGTTAAGATGCTCTTGTCCGCGGCAGTTGAATGCTATCTCTGCGCCTGCATTAGCTAACGCCTCGGCAATAGCAAAACCTATACCATAGGCGGCGCCAGTAACAAGAGCCACTTTGTTTTAGAAATTGTTTTTTAGTAGTTGGACGACTCGGATTCGAACCGGGAATGACAGAACCAAAACCTGTAGTGTTACCATTACACCATCGTCCAAGAATATGTGGCTGCAAAGGTACAAATATTTTTTGAAGTACCAAAATTTTGCAGCCAAATATTACTTAACTATCAGCAAGTAGTAGTTCTTTTTGCCTTTCTGGGCCAAAAGATACTTGCCATCAATCAAATCTTCGGCAGTTATTGCACGATTCTGATCGGTAATCTTTTCTTTGTTCAGCGATACGCCTCCACCCTGAACCATCTTGCGCATTTCACCCTTTGATGGGAATACTGGAGCTACGGTTGTGAGCAGTTCGATGGCAGGCTGACCAAGCTGGTCTTTTGCAATCTCAAACTGTGGCACACCGTCGAATACGTCAAGCAGTGTCTGCTCGTCAAGTTTCTCAAGTCCTTCCTTGGTTGACTTGCCAAATAGGATGTTAGATGCTTCGATTGCGGTGTCGAGTGCTTCCTGCGAGTGAACCATAACAGTAACCTCCTCTGCAAGGCGCTTCTGGAGAACACGACGGCCTGGATCCTGCTTGTGCTCCTCGATAAGAGCGTCGATAACGTCCTTCTCGAGTGATGTGAAGATCTTTATATAACGTTCTGCATCGTCATCGCTAACGTTGAGCCAGAACTGGTAGAACTTATATGGAGTTGTACGTACTGGATCAAGCCAGATGTTACCACTCTCAGTCTTACCAAACTTCTTACCGTCACTCTTTGTAATAAGTGGACAAGTAAGTGCGAATGTCTCAACCTCGTTGCCCAATGTGCGACGAATAAGTTCTGTACCTGTTGTCATATTACCCCACTGGTCATTACCGCCCAACTGAAGTTTTACTCCAAGGTGCTGATACAGATATAGGAAGTCGTAACCCTGGAGCAACTGATATGTGAACTCTGTGAATGAAAGACCATCGCGTGCAGTTCCGTTGAGTCGCTGCTGTACGCTTTCCTTGGCCATCATATAGTTAACGGTGATGTGTTTACCAACCTCACGAGCGAAATCCAGGAAGGTAAAGTCCTTCATCCAGTCGTAGTTGTTCACCATTACTGCAGCATTCGGCTCTTTTGAGTCGAAATCAAGGAACTTGGCTACCTGCTTCTTTATGCACTCCTGGTTGTGATATAGGGTTTCATTGTTAAGCAGATTACGCTCCTGGCTCTTGCCTGATGGGTCGCCAATCATACCTGTGGCACCACCTACCAAGATAACAGGACGGTGTCCGCAGCGCTGAAGGTGGCGGAGCATCATAATACCACACAGGTGACCGATATGCAGCGAGTCGGCTGTAGGATCGGTACCCAGGTAGGCTGTTACCATTTCTTTCTGGAGCAGTTCTTCTGTCCCTGGCATCATCTGTGCCAGCATACCGCGCCATTTCAGTTCTTCTACAAAGTTCTTCTTCATATACTTATTTACTTTATTCTCTGTTTGTTGTCCCCGATTAAGGTACAGGATCGTATCCTGATCCTCCAAAAGGGTTGCATCTTAATATTCGCCATATGGCTAGTCCAAGACCTTTAATAGGACCATGCTTCATAATGGCTTGTTTGGCATACTCGCTACATGTGGGAGTGAATCTGCACGAAGGTCCTAGAAGTGGAGAGATGCATATTTGGTAAAAGCGTATTGGCATTACCAGCAGCAGTGATATGTAATGCGATAGCCTTTTCATGGTTTTGGTTTTGCCATTTGTTTCATAAGGCTTATCATCCTCTTCTCTACTTCCTTGGTGGCGAAGTGCTTGTCTGTCAACCATATTATGGCAATCAGCAGCATTTGTCCTTCTTCCACTATACCATCAAGTAGCGACTTGTTCTTGCGATATGCTTCACGCACTTGGCGCTTCACTCTGTTTCTGTCTACAGCATGCTTGAAACGTTTCTTAGGAACGCTGATGAGCAGCTGTATTGGGGCGCAGCCTTCGCGTTGCTCTGTTTTCAGATAAACCGCTCTAAGAGGAAAGGCAGTCAGTGACTGACTATTGCCTTTTTCAAAGAGCGTTTCAATCAGCAGATTGCTGACGATGCGCTCCTCCTTTTTGAATGTGGGAGCTGTCGTCATCAATCCTTAATCTTGTATCTCGAATAGATAGTGCTGCAGAGCACCAGTCATTGATGGATACTTCTCGTTTGGAGCTTCGATGTCAAGACGCAGACCTGCTTCCTTTGCTGCCTTTGCAGTTGCTGGACCGAAAGTCGCGATAGCAATCTTGTCCTGCTTGAAGTTAGGGAAGTTCTTTGTAAGCGACTCGATACCGGCGGGGCTGAAGAATATCAGCATGTCGTAGTCGAAGTTCTTAACCTCCTCCTCAGTAAAGTCGTTGCTCACAGTCTTGTACATAATACATTCTGTGTGCTGCAACTTCTTAGAGTCAAGTAGATTTGCCAGGCTGTCAGTATGAACATCACTCAGTGGAACAAGATATTTCTCAGTCTTGTGCTTGACCATAGTTGGAATCAGATCGTCAATACGACCGGTCTCGCCAAAGAAAATCTTGCGCTTTCTGTACTGAACATACTTCTGAATGTAAAGTGCGATGGTTTCTGTAACACAGAAATACTTCATGTCCTCAGGAATGTTAACTCTGAGTTCCTTGGCCATATTAAAGAAATGGTCAATAGCATGACGCGAGGTGAAAACAACAGCAGTGTGATCCAGAATGTTCACCTTCTGTGCACGGAAATCTTTTGAACTGATTGCCTCCACTTTAATAAAAGGACGGAATATCAGTTCTACACCAAACTTGTTCGCGATATCGAAATAAGGCGACTTCTCACTAGATGGCTTAGGTTGTGAAACCAGAATCTTTTTGATCATATGTGTCCTAAATATTTATTTTCAAATTTTCAGTGATTACCAATAATCCGCTCCAAAGCATCATTAAAGGTATCATTTCGAGGGCACAAAAGTACAAAATAATCTGCAGAAAACCGCCTTTTTGATAAAAAAAGATAGTGAAAGACTTATAAAATGTTAGTATTTTGGCTAAAATCACTATAGTTGCGGTATAAATTATAGCATTTTGAAGCGAAAATTGGAAATATGCTACTAGTAGTACTAATGGGAATAATGCCACCCCCTCAAGTGAGGTGATAAGTAATATAGATCTCTGAAATTGTAAATTTTTCTTATTGGTAGAGAATATGCTGTTAACAATAGTATAGAGCAACATTCTTATTAGCATATAGGCTAAGATTGTAATTCCATAGATAACCAATAGTATATATTCCGATGAGAATATAAATGTGTTTGCTATAAAATGTGTAGTATAAATGAAGTAGAGTAGGGCATACAACAGGCATGTGATGAAAATAAACAAGAACTGGAATTTTATTTCACTTCCCGTTTCTGTTAGCGTCTGCTCACTCTTTTGAGGCGAAAAAATATGCTTGGTTTGTCTAAGCAGGAATCCTGATATGCGTGACAATACAAAAGTAATCAGCAGAAAACATACAATAAGGATACCCGTTATAAAGCTATCGTTTTGGAAGGTATAAGGGATTGGGTCACCTGATTCGCCAACTCGCTCTATGGATAGTTCTGGGTGATACATCGTATTATTGGAGAAGAAGTTCTCTCGATAATAGTGTGGCAGACTTACCTCCTTCAAATCGCGTGGAATCTCATGTCCTGGCAGATGCAGAGTGTCGGGGCGGCTGCTATAGTGTATTTCTTTTGGCTCGAACCACTCTTGTATGGCTGAGTCCTGCTGAGCTGGTGTAGCATCCTTAGGCAATAACCGCAGCACCTCGTAGGGTGTCTGCGGTTTTGCCGAGTGTACTGCTACTGTGTCTGTTCCTGCAGTAGCTATAGTAGTAGTTAGGATGCTATCGTTCTTCAGCATATCTGATTACAGTCCGAACTCCTTACGTATGTCATCTACACGATCCAACTTCTCCCATGTAAACAGCTCCACATCGATTGTCTTTGTCTCGTGATAATGACTGGTAAATGTCTTCTTTACGACCTCGCACTTACGTCCCATGTGTCCATAGGCTGCAGTTTCGCTGTACATAGGTTGGCGAAGCTTCAGTGTACGTTCGATTGCTTTCGGACGCAGGTCGAATAGTTTCTCTATCTTCTTGGCTATCTCGCCATCGGTCATCTGTACATTGCTGCGGCCGTAGGTGTTTACGTAGATGTTCATTGGCTTAGCTACACCGATAGCATAGCTTATCTGTACAAGCATCTCGTCGGCAACACCTGCTGCTACCATGTTTTTTGCTATATGGCGGGCTGCGTAAGCTGCGCTGCGGTCAACCTTAGATGAATCCTTACCAGAGAATGCACCACCTCCGTGAGCACCCTTACCACCATAGGTATCTACGATAATTTTACGACCAGTAAGACCGGTGTCTCCGTGAGGACCGCCGATAACAAACTTTCCTGTTGGGTTAACGTAGTACTTGATGTCGAGTCCGAACAGGTCGAGCACTTTCTGGGAGTGAATCTGCTGCTTTACTCTTGGAATTAGGATGTTGATTACATCATCCTTGATTTTTGCTAGCATCTTCTCGTCCTCGTCAAACTCGTCGTGCTGTGTTGATACTACGATTGTGTCGATGCGCTCGGGTATTCCTTCGTCTGAGTACTGTATTGTTACCTGGCTCTTAGAGTCAGGACGAAGGTAAGTCATTTCCTTACCCTCCTTACGGATGTCTGCTAGGGTGTGCATAATCAGGTGGGCCAAATCGAGGCTTACTGGCATGTAGCTCTCAGTTTCGTTTGTGGCATAACCGAACATCATACCCTGGTCTCCAGCACCCTGTTCATCCTCGTTACCGTTGTCAACACCACGGTTGATGTCGGCACTCTGTTCGTGTATGGCACTCAAGATTCCACACGAATCACCGTCGAATTGATACTCCGCTTTGGTATATCCAATGCGCTTGATGGTCTTGCGGGCCATTGTCTGCAGGTCGATGTACACATCACTGCGGACCTCACCCATAATTACTACCTGACCTGTAGTGACAAACGACTCGATGGCGCAGCGCGCCTTCGGGTCGTATGCCAAGAACTGGTCTAGTATTGCATCAGAAATCTGATCGGCCACCTTATCTGGATGGCCCTCAGATACTGATTCTGACGAAAATAGATAACTCATTCTTTATATTTAATGTTTTGATTACTCTGCGGGCATCATGATTACCTCTGCAGCATTACCTGCCTTCAGCAGCTCGGCTACAAAAGCACTGATGGACTCAGTTGTCTGGGCGTTAACCACCTTCTCGTAGTCGGTATCGAAGTCCATACCGTACTTACGCCAAGTGTTGATGCGGCCCAGCCAGTAGCTATTCTGCTTGCGCTGGTCGCCCAGATTCTTCAGTAGATACTCCTTAACCTTCTGCAGCTTGTCGGCATCGCAAGTTTTTGCCATAGCATTTACCTCGTCGCGCAGAATCTGGTTTGCAATGTCAGCTTTCTCAGGCTTCATTGGGCACTGTGCCAAGATGTAAGCCTCTGTGTCGAAGTCGTTGCGACTCATACTTGCGGCTGCACCTACGGTGTAGGCTGCACTTGCATCCTCGCGGATCTTCTTCAGATACTCCATGCTCAGAATCTGACCTGCAATAGTAGCCTTGATGCTATTCTCAAGGTTATAAGGCAGATTGTTGCTGTACCAGTACATTACTGCGATAGCCTTTGGTGTCTCTGCCTTGTGCTTAAAGTGGTTCAATACCTTACCCTTAAAGTCGGTGTCTACCTTCTTGGCCTTCTCTACCTTTTTCTTTGAAGGCAGCGAAGCGATGTACTGCTCGATGAGAGGACGGATAGTAGCCTCATCGTAGTTACCGATGATTGTAAAGGTGTAGGCAGCAGCATTAGCTGTACGCTCCTTTGCAATCTGCAGTACACGATCGTAGCTAACATTCTTAAGCTCGCTGGCCTCGATTGACTTGAATCGTGGGTTGTGACAGCTGAATGTGGCCTGTACCGAGTCGTTCAGTACATTCTCTGGCTGCAGTAGACGGTTCTTCAGCATGGTCTCTGTTGTCGACATCATATTGTCGAATGACTTCTGGTCCTTATTGATGTTTGTGAAGTAGAGGTAAACCAGCTGCAGCATTGTCTCTACGTCCTTAGGAGTTGAACTACCACTTACGTTCTGACGATAAGTGCTCATAGAGAGCGATGCACTGGCAATCTTACCTGCCAGGGCCTTCTCCAGCTCTGTGTGTGTGAAGTTGCCCAGTCCACTGGCCTCTACAACATCGTCGAACATCTTGATGTTGGCAAAGTCCTTCTCACCATAGAGTGCAGAACCACCGAATCCCTCACCGCGAAGGATAACTTGGTCTTTCTTTAGGTCGGTCTTCTTCAGAACAACCTTAACGCCGTTAGAGAGCTCAAGTTCTGTATATCCGAACTTATCGTTCTTTGTCTCCTTCTTAACAGAGCCCTTCTTTGGCATTGTTGTCATCAGGGGCTCGTCCTTTACGTTGTCTACGTATGCCTCAATCTGAGCTGCACGTGCGGCAGCGATAGCCTTCTTCACACCATCCTCTGTCGGATAAACTGCTCCCTCTTTTTCGTTGTTGAAGTTCAGTACTACCAGATTGCTATCTTTCTGAGATATAAGCTGCTTAGCTACCTCGTTGATTGCCTCGATAGGAATAACGGGGATAATCTGCTTCATAGTCTCGTAAGTATAGTCAATACTTGGGATAGGATCGTTGTCGATGAAGTGCTGAACATACTGGTTTACAAACTGGCTGTTGAAACGCTTGTCCTTGTTAGAGTACTGCTTGTCAAGATTACTGGTGAAGTCTGCCTTGAAGCGGTTGTACTCTGTAGGTGTAAATCCAAACTCAGCAGCTCTGCGAGCCTCAGTGAGTACTGCTGTGAGCGCAGCCTCTGTCTGCCCTTCCTTTGGCAGGAAACCAAGCTCAAATGCGTCAACAGTATTTGATAGCAAGTATTGTCCGTCGCTGGCAAATGCCTGCAGGAATGGACTCTCTGGCTTCTCGGCATACTCTTTCAGACGGTCTCTCAGCATTGAGAGGGCGGCATCTTTAATATAGTCGGTAATCAGATAGGCCATAGTACCCTTCAGAGTGTCGGGGAATGCCTCGTGCTTCATCAGCACCTCCATAATGTTATAACGCTGCTCCTTATCTTTGTCGATAACGATGATTGGCTCAGCATTGTCGGGTACAGGATACTTAACAACCTTCTCTGGGTTCTCAGGCAACTTGATGTCTGCAAACATACCCTTAATCTTTTCTTCTACTTTGTTTACGTCTACATCACCTACTACGATGATTGCCTGATTGTCAGGACGATACCACTTCTCGTAGTAAGCCTGTAGGAATGGACGCTCAAAGTTGTCGATAATCTCCATCAGTCCGATAGGCATACGGTGGCCGTACTTAGAACCTGGATAGAGCTTTGGCAGATCGCGCTCCAGCATACGCTGCTGTGCACTTGTGCGCAGACGCCATTCCTCGTGGATAACGCCACGCTCCTTCTCGATTTCCTCCTGCTCAAGCAGCAGACCGTCGGCCCAATCATACAGAATCAGCAGACATGAGTCAACGATACCCTCGCGTGTGGTGGGTACGTTGCTAATATTATATACTGTTTGGTCGATTGAAGTATATGCATTCAGATCGGTACCAAACTTTACACCGATGCTTTCGCACCAGCGCAGCAGTTCATTGCCTTTAAAGTGTTTCGAACCATTGAAAGCCATGTGCTCAAGGAAGTGAGCCAGACCGCGCTGGTCGTCGTTCTCCTGGATAGAACCTACCTTCTGAGCGATATAGAACTCAGCACGGTTCTCAGGCCAGTTGTTGTGACGGATGTAGTATGTCAATCCGTTGTCGAGCTTGCCGATGCGCACATCGGGATCTACTGGAATAGATGGCATCTGCATTTGCGCCATCATTGTTACTGCGCCGACTAAGGTCAGCAAAATGGTCGATAGAATTTTCTTCATCTTCATTTTAAGTTTTGGTTGCTACATAATTGTATTCGGGTGCAAAGTTACACCTTTTTTGGCTATTTGCAGCAAAATCTACGTTAAAGCTACGTTAAATGTTAACTTATCATACCAACAATCGCTTAGCAAAGTACCTTACTGGATACCAGACAGAGAGGAATCCTACTACCAGCACTGTTATAAACACCAGGACTATGTCCTCAGGATGTACGCTTACGGGATAGGCGTTGATAACGAATGTTCCACTCGATGAGCCTAGTGCTACTATACCATATTCTTGCTGAATCCAGCATAGTGTAAGTCCTATTACGATACCTATAATGGCACCTATTGCCGATATCATTCGGCCCTCGAACAGGAATATGCGAACAATCTGCTTGTCTGATGCTCCCAGGTTTCGCAGTGTAACCACATCGTCTTTTTTGTCGATAATCAACATCGATAGCGAACCTATGATATTGAAGCAAGCCACCATCAGTATAAATGTAAGGAAGATGTAGGCTATCAACTTCTCTATCTTCATAATCTTGAAGGTGTCATCTTGCTGCTCAAAGCGGTCTTTTACCACAAACTTGTCGGCACATAACTGCTTTATCTGCGACTTAACCTTATCGAAATTGCTTCCAGGCTTTAGCCTTAATTCTAGTGACGACAACATTCCCTGCTGACCAAACAATCGACGTGCAAACGATATGCTTGTCAGTATGTAGTTCTTATCGTAACGCGCTTGTTTTACATTAAACAGTACACCTGGCGAATACAGTTCGTCTTCTTCGAAAGCCTCTTCGGGATTGGTCATATCCAGTTGTCCTTCACGCTTAGGGGCATATATGCGCAATGGTTCTTCGTAGGTATATCCAGTGCCTAGCGTTTCGGCTAGTCTTATGCCCAGTGTGCCGTAGTCCATATCGGCAGCATGCAGACTGAAGTCTCCGTTTCCTACCACTATTTCATTGATATGAGTGAGTTTGTCGAAGTTGTCGTCTACACCCTTTATCACCACCATTGCCTGACGTCCACGATAGATAGCTAATGCCATATCCTCCACACTCTCTGTGGCTACTTCTATCTCGGGTAGCTTTTTTATCTCAGTCAGTATCGGGTCGTCGGCGGCTATGGTCTTCCCCTCAGCAGGCATCACCTTTAGTTGTGGGTCGAAGCTGGTAAAGAACGATGCTACCAGATCGTGGAATCCATTAAATACCGAAAGCGTTACCACCAGCGCCATTGTGGCTACTGCTACGCCAACGACAGAAATTCCACTTATGACGTTGATGGCATGAGTGGATTTCTTTGAGAACAGATATCTGCGGGCTATGTAAAATGGAAAATTCACCTTTTTACTTTTTCAGCAGTTCATCGATATGCTCGATATAGTCGAGCGAGTCGTCGATAAAGAATCGTAGTTCTGGTATGATACGCATCTGATTGCGCACGCGTGTACCTAGTTCATAACGTATCTGCTTGCTGTTAGCATTGATGTTTGCCAATATCTCTTCGCCCTTTTCGCTGGGGAATACGCTTAGATATGCAGTGCAGATACTCAAGTCGGGTGATATCTTGGTGCGTGTCACTGATATCATCACACCATGAGTAGCGCGTGTCTGCTGTTGGAATATCAGCGAGAGCTCCTTCTGCAGCAATCTCGCAATCTTGTTTTGTCTTGTCTCTTGCATAATCTCTTACTTCTTTCTTATTAATGTTAATCCATCGCGTAGCGGCAGAATCACTTGTTCCACTCGCTCGTCGCGGGCTATATAGTCGTTGAATGTCTCGATACCCTGTGTCTGACGGTCCTTGTCGTAGGCGCTATCCACTACGTGCCCGTCCCAAAGGGTGTTGTCGGCCAGTATAAAACCGCCAGGTTTCAGTATACTCATCACCATCTCGTAGCAGTCGCGATAGGTGCGCTTGTCGCCATCCATAAAGGCCATATCGAACTCTATACCTAGCTTTGGAGCCTCTTGCAGAGCATCCCCGATGATGAATTCTATCTTATCGGCCACACTCGAACCCTCTATCCACGGACGAGTAAAGTCCTCCATCTCGTCGTTTATCTCGAAGGTGTACAGACGTCCGCCTTCGTCTAGTCCTTCTGCCATCGATATGGCGCTGTATCCGCTGAATGTGCCTATCTCCAGGATGTTCTTGGGGCGAATCATCTTTACCAGCATCTTGAGCAGTCGGCCCTGTAGGTGTCCACTCGCCATACGTCCGTGGATGGTGTGTATGTGGGTAGCTCGCCATAGTCTGTACAGATATTCGGGCTCTGGCTCAGTGTGCTGCAGGATATACTCGTCGAGCGTCATCCTTTCAGTGCTTCAATGGCCAAACGGTATGAGTCGAGGCCGAAACCAAGGATTACTCCTTTGCAGGCGCACGAGATCATTGACTTGTGGCGGAACTCCTCGCGCTGATGTACGTTCGAGATGTGTACCTCGATTACGGGCGCTTTCAGCGAGCGGATGCAGTCCTGCAGCGCTATCGATGTGTGGGTGTAGGCTCCTGCGTTCAGCACGATACCATCGTACGTGAAGCCAACCTCTTGCATCTTGTCTATCAGAGCTCCCTCGATGTTGCTCTGAAAATACTCGATGTCTACATCGGCAAAGCGCTTACGCAACTCAGACAGGTAGGCGTCAAATGATGACGAACCATAGATGCCCGGCTCCCTCTGGCCCAACAAGTTTAGGTTCGGACCATTGATAATCAGAATCTTCATTTTCAGTATAAATGTATTAATACGGCTGCAAAGGTACGTTTTTTTTTCTATATATAGAAAATTTTTAGTAACTTTGCACCAAAATTATGCAAAATGAGTGGCGAAAAGGATGTTGTAAGGGCCTATGTGCGCTATCTTAAGCTTCAGCGCAACATGTCGGGCAATACGCTCGATGCCTATCAGCGTGATCTCCGCAAACTACTCGATTATCTTGAGCGAGAGCAGAAATCTGTACGCGATGTAGAGCTTGCCGACCTCGAACATTTCTCTGCAGGCCTGCATGATATAGGCATCCACCCACGTTCGCAATGTCGCATACTTAGCGGTGTGCGTAGTTTCTTTAAGTTCTTGCAACTTGATGGCTATCGTGATGATGATCCGACTGAGCTGCTTGAGTCTCCGCAGATAGGCGATCATCTGCCAGAGGTGCTTACTACTGAAGAAGTAGATCGCTTAGAAGCAAGCATCGACTTATCTAAATGGGAGGGTCATCGCAATCGTGCCATCATAGAGGTTTTATTCTCATGTGGACTTCGCGTTAGTGAACTTGTAAACTTGAAGTTATCCGATCTTTATATTGATGAGGAATATGTCCGTGTGATGGGTAAAGGCTCTAAGGAACGACTTGTCCCTATATCGCATAAAGCAATAGACGAACTTAAGTATTGGTTCTACGATCGCAATCTGATGAAGATTAAACCTGGCGAGGAGGATTTTGTTTTCCTCAATCGTCGTGGCGCCCACCTCACTCGCACCATGATTCTCATTATGATTAAAGCCCAAGCCAAGGAGGCTGGCATTCAGAAGACCATCTCTCCACACACACTTCGGCATTCTTTTGCCACAGCATTATTGGAGGGCGGAGCCGACCTCCGTTTCATCCAAGCATTATTGGGTCATGAGGATATTGGTACTACCGAAATCTACACTCACATCGATACCTCAACCTTAAGACAAGAAATCCTCGAGCATCACCCGAGGAATATTAAGCATAAATACTAGTTTATCCTAACGTGATGTTGTCGACCTCTACGGGTTCGTGGAGGAAGATTTGGGCTTGTTCCTTGAACTTCTGAGGGTTCTCGGTTGTAAGATAGTGGACGCTCGCATTCTTTGCGCACTTCTGTTCTATCTGCGGATGACGCTCAAGATAGTTTTTCAGACTTTCGGCTACGTATTCGCCTTGTGGTACTACACGCACTCCTGTAGGCAGATACTTTAATATCTTTGGCATAAGGAGAGGGTAGTGGGTGCAGCCCAGGATGATGGTGTCGATCTCTGGGTCTTTGCGCATTATCTCGTCGATGCGTTTCTTCACGAAGTAGTCGGCTCCTGGTGAGTCGGCTTCGTTGTACTCTACTAGTGGAACCCAGAACGGACAGGCTACGCCTGAAACCTTTAGATTAGGATGGAGTTTGTGGATTTCAAGATCGTAGCTTTCGCTTTTGATGGTTCCTTCGGTTGCTAATACGCCAACGTGGCGCGATGTGGTAAGATCGCCAATCACTTCGGCTGTTGGGCGGATAATACCCAGCACGCGGCGATTAGGATCTATCTGTGGCAGATCGTTCTGCTGGATGGTGCGTAAAGCCTTGGCCGAGGCTGTGTTACAACCTAGTATCACCAGGTGGCAACCCATCTCGAAGAGTTTTACTACGGCCTGACGTGTAAACTCGTAGACCACGTCAAACGAACGTGGTCCATAGGGTGCACGGGCATTGTCGCCCAAATAAAGATAATCATATTCGGGAAGCAGCTGACGGATGCCATGCAAGATGGTAAGTCCGCCGTAACCGCTGTCGAAGACGCCTATCGGTCCTGGATTACTTGAGAGCATTCTTTACGACCTCGTTGATGTCTTCGCCCATAGCAGGATTGATGAATGGTAGAGCCTTTACATCAGTATCCAGCACAAAGGCATAGCCTTTCTCCTGTCCGATAGCTGCAAGTGTAGCGTTCAGTTTGTCGTAAAGTGGGGCAAGGGCATCGGCTTCGTCCTTGGCAAGCTGCTCAACGCTCTTGTTCTTAAAGGCAACGTTCTTAGCCATCAGCTCCTGCAGTTCTGTCTGACGCTTCTGCAGAATGCTCTTTGGGAAGTCGCGCTGACCTTCAAGAAACTCCTCGTACTTCCTGTTGAATTCGTCTTCTACTCGCTTGGCTTCGGCCTGATACTGGGCCTTAAGGTCGGCCAGTTTCTGCTGCACTAGCGTGTAGTCGGGCATCGACTGTATGGCGGTCTGATAGCTCAGATAGCCAAACTTGAATGATGAAGTGGCATCACCCTGTGCAAATGCGTTGAGCGATACGAATGCCACAAGAAGTACGAGGAATCGTTTCATAATGTTTGAATTTTGTAGTTAAACTTTCTGGATTACTTCAGACCCAACTTAGCCTTTACCTGAGGAGTTACATCGGTAGAGAGGGTTGTGCTGATGTAAGGCAGCGAGTTGTTCTCCATGATGTAAACATACTGTCCAGCCTGACCTACGGCCTTGATAGCATCAAGAATCTTGGTCTGGATGGCCTGCATCTTCTCCTGAGAAGCCTTGCCCAGAGCCTGCTGGTTGTCCTGGTAGCTCTGCTGAATCTTAGTGTACATATCCTGCAGTTCCTGCTGACGGCGCTGCTTGATGTTCTCAGGCAGGTTAGCCTGCTCCTTCTCGAAAGCCTCACCCTTCTTCTGCAGTTCGTCCTGCATGCTCTTCAGGTCTGCCTCATACTGGTCCTGCAGGGCCTTGATCTCGTTCTGAGCCTTAGTAAACTCAGGCATAGCCTGCATGATCTCCTGGGTGTTCACATGGCCGAACTTTGCCTGTGCATTGGCGGTGGTGAAACCGCAGATTGCGCAAATTGCGCAGATAATCAATTTTTTCATTTTCTTATTGGTTTTAATTATTATTTCTACTATTAATTCTCAATTCTTATTTCTTAATTCGAATATCCCAGCTTGCGAAGCACCTCCGAAGAAATGTCAACCTTTGGCGAACTGTAGATGATACCGCTGTCGCTTGCGCGGTCAAGCACCAGCTGATAGCCTCGCATTTCTGCGATGTCTTTTACAGCATTGTATACCTCGTCCTGTATTGGCGACATCAGAGCGGTACGCTTCTTGAAAAGTTCACCTTCTGGACCAAAGTACTTCTTCTTCAACTCGGCAGCCTGTTTTTCTTTGTCAACGATAGCATCCTGCTTAGTTTTTTTCTGCTCCTTCGACAGGAATACCACCTCGTTCTGATAGTTCTTATACAGGGTCTGAGCCTCAGTGTTCAGTGCATCTACCTCAGCCTGCCACTGCTTAGAAACCTGACTCAGCTGCTCGTTGGCACGCTCATAAGCTGGTATGTTCTTAAGGATATACTCCATGTCTACCACAGCATACTTCTGTGCCGAAGCTGCTGTCCATCCGAATATAGCGCAAAGTGCGCAGATTATCATTTTCTTCATAAGCATTCTGTTTTAAGTGTTATACCCCTTTGACGTGAAAACTATTTGATGGTTTAAAAGTTTTGCTATTAGAACTCCTGACCGAGGATGAAGTGGAAGTTGCTTCCACCCTTCTTCATTGCACCGCTTTGGCTGGTGTATACATTGTCGAATCCGTATGCCCAATCGATACCCATCAGACCGACCATTGGCAGATAGATACGTACACCAAGACCTGCCGAACGCTTCATCTTGAATGGGTTGAAGTCCTTGGCGTTTGCCCAAGCATTACCACCTTCAATGAATCCGAGTCCGTAGATAGTGGTGTTGCCCAGCATAAGTGGATAGCGCAACTCGAGTGTGAATCGATCGTATGCGTATGAGTTGTATGATGAGATGGTACCACCCTTCATCATGGTCTCGTAGGCCGATGAGTAAGAGAGTGCTCCGTTATCGTAACCACGCAGACCGATGGTCTCCTCAGAGTATCCGTAAGAGTATCCGCTCATACCGTCACCTCCCACATAGAAGGTCTCGAATGGCGAGCGCTTATCCTTATTATAGCTGCCCAGCAGTCCCATTTCTACGCGTGTCATAAGCACAAGACACTTCTGACCGCCTGTGAGGGCTGTGAATGTACGGCTCTTAAACTTCCATTTGTGATACTCAATCCAGCGGTAAACATCCTGCAACTCGTCCTCGTATGTGGCTGAGCTAGAGTTCTTGGCCAGATTAGCATAGTCCTTGTTGTCGAACAGCGACCAAGGTGGAGTAACTGTTACCGAAGCCATGAACTCTGAACCACGACGTGGGAACAGCTGGTTGTCGGTAGATGTGCGACTCAGAGTGAATCCCAGGTTGATGTTGTTACAGTTACCGTTGTGGATATAGAAGTAGCTCCAGTCGCGCAGCATGTAGCGTGAGAATCCGAGCTGAGCAGAGAACTGGAAGTAGTCATCAGGCCAGCGTAGACGCTTACCCCAACCCAGCGATGCTCCGAAAACGGTCATTGTCTTGTCGTCGTCGAGCATTGACTCGTAGTTGTAATAGTATGGGTTGTAGCCACCATATCCGTAGCTGTACATTGCGTAGTTGTTGTAGAATGCGTTGTTGCGGTAGTAGCTCGAGATGTCACTCTGCTTAGAGTAGAACACACCTACGTTCAGGCTGTTAGGACGCTTGCCGCCAAACCAGTTTGTACCATAGTTGGCACTCAGCGAGCTATAGTAGCTACCATTGGTTTGGAAGCTGAATCCCAGTTGCTCACCATCACCGTATGGCAGAATACCGCGGTGCAGTTTGTTTTTACCGAACAGGTTGCGGATTGAGAAGTTGTTGAACTTGATACCAACCTTACCAATGACACCGGTCTGTCCCCAACCCAGTGAGAACTCAAGCTGGTCGTTACTCTTCTGCTCCAGTTTCCAGTTTACGTCAACCGAACCGTCTTCAGGATTAGGCTTAACATCTGGTGCAACCTTTTCAGGATCAAAGAATCCCATAGAAGCGATATCACGAGCAGAACGCATCAGTGCTTCCTTGTTGAACAGGTCGCCTGGCTTGGTGCGTAGCTCACGACGTACAACCTCCTCGTACAGACGGTCGTTACCGTAGATACGTACGTGGTTCAGGTGGGCCTGTGGACCCTCAGTCACGCGCATCTCGATGTCAATAGAGTCGCCGTCGATGTTTACCTCTACAGGCTCGATGCCAGAGAATACGTAACCATTGTTATAGTAATAGTTGCCTGCAGCATCCTCGTCATCCTTCAGTCGCTTGTCTATGTGCTTCTGGTTATACACATCACCCTTCTTCATACCCAGCACGGCATTAAGATAGTCGGTAGTAACTACAGTGTTTCCTACCCATGTGATGTTGCGAATGTAGTATTTTTCGCCCTCGTCCACCTTTACCAGGATGTTTACGTGTTTGTCGTCGAAGCTGTATACAGAGTCCTCGATGATTGTGGCATCGCGGAATCCCAGTTCGTTATATTTCTCTATCAGCGCCTGCTTAGCCTCCTTATAGCGCTCGTCAGTAAACTTCTTAGCCTTGAAGAAGTTGCTAAGCTTGCCAGCCTCGTGGATCTTTCCGAAGGCACCCTTGCCAAACAGAGAACCTTTGATTTTCGAATCGGTCAATTTTACGTTGCCCTGGAATATCAGTTCGTGCACCTTCATCTTGTCCTTCTTGTCGATGTTCACGTCGAGTGTAACCTGACCAGAAGCATCTTCGTGCTGCACGATTTCTATCTCAGCATTCTTATAGCCCTTGTCGTCGAAGTATTTCTTGGCTAGAATCTTTGCGCGGTCGATAATGTTACGTGTAAGGCTCATGCCCTTAACCATACCCAGCTTGGCTTCCATATCCTCGCGCTCGGCTTTCTTAATGCCGTTGTAGTTAATGTTCTTGATACGAGGACGCATGCCAAGGTGGATACACAGATAAACCTTGTTGCCTACGATAGAGTCGGCGGTAATCTGCACCTTCGAGAACAGACCGTTGCGCCAGTAGCGCTTCACAGCCTCGGTTATCTGGCTTCCTGGCAGCTCAACCTCCTGTCCCACAGTTAGTCCAGAGAGTCCTGCCAATACGTAGTCTTCATATCCTTCAACGCCTTCAACGGCGATACCACCGATTTCGCAAGTACGTGGTGTACCTGCGTATGAAATGTCGGGGTTTACAATCTTATCCTGAGCAGATGCATTCAAAGGTAAGAAGGCAAGAAGGTAAAAGAGCAAAATGCCCTTTACCGCACCTAATACCTTATTAATATATATAAGTCTTTTCACTTTATGTTATTTTACCTTTTTACTTTCTTATTTCTTTTCTTCCGCTTCTATCTGGGCTTCGGTCTTTCCGAATCTGCGCTGACGACTCTGATAGCTGATGATGGCCTTATGCAGTTCCTCTTCCGAGAAATCAGGCCAGTAGCAATCGCAGAAATAGAATTCGGAATATGCACACTGCCACAGCAGATAATTAGATATGCGCAACTCGCCGCCAGTACGTATAAGCAGGTCGGGGTCGGGCATCCAATTTGTCCACAGGTTCTGGCTGATGGTATCTTCTGTAATGTCGTCAATGTTCAATTCTCCGTTCTGTACCTTACGGGCAATCGTCTTCGAAACGTTCACTAACTCTTGCTTTGAAGAATAAGGCATAGCAATGGTCATTGCCATACCATCATACATGGCAGTCTCTTCTTCCATCGAGCGCAATTTGTCCTGCACGCTCTGTGGAAGTCTTTCAACATCGCCCACCACATGGAAGCTTACGTTGTTATTATGGAACAGCTGCATCTTGAAGAAACTGAGTACCAGTCCCATCAGTGCCTCTACCTCATAGGCAGGTCTGTTGAAGTTCTCTATTGAGAAGGCATATACCGTCAGGTACTTTACACCGAGGTTGGAACATACCGTAGTTACTTGCTCCAGATTGTCAAGTCCGGCTTTGTGGCCGAAAGTACGATCCAATCCGCGATCCATAGCCCAACGCCCGTTGCCGTCCATAATGATGGCAATGTGCTGGGGAATCCTGTTCATGTCTAAAACTTCCTTCATATATCTCAATATTTACTTTTTCAATTTTTACTCTTGGTTACATGTCTTGCACTTTTCCCAGAGGTCGTAGCTCAGACCTATCTGGAGCACGCTGTAGCAGTCGGTATTCTTAAACAGTCCGCTGCTCTTTATGCCGTAGGGGTCTTTACTGCCGTCCAGCTTGTCGCTTAGCGTTATGCGCATAGCCCATTCTGCTGTCAGGTTCAATCGTTTCCCTATCTTGTACTTCACTCCTGCGCCTATTGGCAGGTTCATCGTTGCTCCTTTCTCTGGTCCGCCATAGATTGTTGTTCCCAGTCCGGCTGCAATATATGGAGTAAACCTCCTTGCGCCTCTATATTCATTTCCTGTGCCGTATGGCCAGAAGTTGTATTCCAGTCTCACATCGGCCTCCGTTATCTGGTGCTTAAACTCGTATGCACCGTCGGGATACCATGTGCTGACATTGTTGGAAGAGCCTTTTATCTTTCCTGTGCCGATGTTCAGACTTGCTGCTACTCTCGGATCCATCCGATATTTTGCCATCAGTATCATCCAGGGCTGCATACCTTTTGTCAGACTGCTGTTGTAGTCGCCTACATAGCTCACCAGTCCTGTTCCTGCACCTATCTCTAGCTTGTACTCAGGTTCGTCCTGGGCACTGGC
Organism: uncultured Prevotella sp.; assembly: GCA_900317405.1. Lineage (GTDB taxonomy): Bacteria > Bacteroidota > Bacteroidia > Bacteroidales > Bacteroidaceae > Prevotella. Next base: position 10,643 of record ONGP01000028.1, on the reverse strand, counting down.
AGCCACCGTTGTGACCATAGCTAGGATTACTGCCAACAGTCTTTTCACTCTATTCAATTATCAGTCCGCGCCAAACTTCGCCAGTGTCTTTGCCTACCAACCAGAGATATCCGTTCTCGTCGGTTGTAGCTGTAACGTTGCTTGTTCCCAGTTCGGTGGGCAGAGCGTATTTAGAGTCGGTCTTCCAGGTTATACCCTGGTCGCGACTTATGTATATCTTTTTGTCATTGCCGATAGCCAGTACCATTCCATTGAAGTAAACCAGATTCAGGTTCTCCATCTTGGGCAGATAGTAGTGGTTGTGGTCCTCAAGAGGTACAAGCACCCACTTCGATACCAGACGGCGCATAGAGTATTCTGCTATCTTGCGCCATACCACACAGGCTTCGCTCTGATTGTCGTTGGCACCAACCAGCAGTTGGTAGTCGGTTGAGTCGTTGGCAGCGAATGGCCATGATGCAAATGCGTAGTTGCTTGTGGGCAACCATGCTGCATCCTCGTCCAGACTGTCGGCAGTCCATGTCTCACCGTTGTCATAGCTAACCATCAGCATTCCGTCGTTGGCAAAAGCATAACCTTCGGCGGCGCCATAGCCTATCAGGTTCATTCCGGCTGTCTCGGCAGCTTGCTCCCAGAGTGCCTTCTTTGCATCTACAGGCAGGTCTGCTGCCGATTTCTGCTCCCAAAGCAGTACACCGGTCTTAGCTTTATGTACGTTTATTGTTACCTGATAGCTGCGATAGGCTGAAGCATCCTGTGCATAAACGCGCAGATCTCTCAACTTCTCGAAGTCGATAGAGTCGGTGCTGCTGTAGTATAACAGCGAGTCGGTGCCATCGGCAGCAGGGTAGTTTATTACTACTGTACCGCTGTTCTTGCTGCTTATGGTAGCAAGTATATGGTTCACGTCAACATCCGACGGGAGTGAGTCGGTGTTGTAAATCTTGCACTGAGCCTGATCGATAGTGAATACCACGGGGTCGCTCAGCGTCTTCTTATAAACCGAGTCGGCACCTGTTGATGACGTGGTATGTACGTAGCGGTTAACCGTTGCCAACTTAAAGAGAGCAACAGCTGTGTCGTTGTAATACTGGGTGTCATTGGTGTCGCCATCCTTCAGACATGAGGTGACGAGCATAGCACAAGCCAGCATTGTGCAGAGGGTTGAGATATATCTTTTCATTGATCTAAAAATCACTTTATCACAATTTGGCTGCAAATTTACGCACATTTCTGCAAAAATGAGCACTTTTCTCTTTATAATTAATGAAAATATGGCATAATTTGACCGATTTTAAGTTAGTTTAGGGATTTAATGCAAAAAAGAGTGCGGTATGACTCTCTCACTCCGCCCTCTTTCAACGTATTTCTGTATGCACTAGTGTGAATATGCTCAGACCAGCCGAGATCACAACTAGTGCTAACATAGCCGTTGTTTGAAAATCTACTAACATAATTCTTTACCTTAAAAAATCTAACTAAAACCTATATGAAAACAAAGCAATCTCACGATTGTAAGTGCAAAGGTACAAAGAAAAATCGAGAATTGATAGTTGGTAGTTGATAATTTTGGGGGTGTTTTGTTGCTTATTGACATACATCAAAAAAATGGCCACGCCTTTCGGCGCAGCCAATTCCGGTATTTAATTGTCAATATTAAATTGTCAATTTATTAGAGCTTTGGACCAGCAGCTACCAGAGCCTTACCAGCCTCGTTGCCCTCGTACTTCTTGAAGTTCTTGATGAAGCGGCCAGCCAGATCCTTAGCCTTCTCCTCCCACTCAGCAGCGTTAGCGTAAGTGTCACGAGGATCGAGGATGTTGGTGTCTACGCCCTCAAGCTGTGTTGGAACCTCGAAGTCGAAGTAAGGGATCTTCTTGGTAGGAGCGCTCAGGATAGCACCACCCAGGATAGCGTCGATGATACCACGAGTATCGCGGATAGAGATACGCTTACCAGTACCGTTCCAACCAGTGTTTACGAGGTATGCCTTAGCACCGCTCTTCTCCATCTTCTTAACCAGCTCCTCAGCATACTTTGTTGGGTGCAGCTCCAGGAATGCCTGGCCGAAGCAAGCAGAGAATGTAGGAGTAGGCTCTGTGATACCACGCTCTGTACCAGCCAGCTTAGCTGTGAATCCGCTCAGGAAGTAGTACTTAGTCTGCTCTGGAGTCAGGATTGATACTGGAGGCAGTACACCGAATGCGTCAGCGCTCAGGAAGATAACGTTCTTAGCGTCAGGACCAGCACTCTTACCATTTACCTTCTGGGCAATCTTCTCGATGTGGTCGATAGGATATGATACACGAGTGTTCTCGGTTACGCTCTTATCAGCGAAGTCGATCTTACCGTTAGCGTCAACAGTTACGTTCTCGAGCAGAGCGTCGCGACGGATAGCGTTGTAGATATCAGGCTCGCTTTCCTTGTCAAGGTTGATAACCTTAGCGTAGCAACCGCCCTCGAGGTTGAATACACCCTCGTCGTCCCATCCGTGCTCGTCGTCACCAATCAGCAGACGCTTTGGATCGGTACTCAGAGTGGTCTTACCTGTACCAGACAGACCGAAGAAGATAGCGGTGTTCTTACCCTCCATGTCGGTGTTAGCAGAGCAGTGCATTGATGCGATACCCTGCAGAGGCAGATAGTAGTTCTGCATAGAGAACATACCCTTCTTCATCTCACCACCGTACCATGTGTTGATGATGCACTGCTCGCGGCTTGTGGTGTTGAATGCTACGCAAGTCTCTGAGTTCAGACCCAGCTCCTTGTAGTTCTCAACCTTAGCCTTTGAAGCGTTATAGATTACGAAGTTAGGCTCGAACTTCTCCAGCTCCTCAGCTGTAGGCTGGATGAACATGTTCTTAACGAAGTGTGCCTGCCATGCTACCTCAACGATGAAGCGAACAGCCAGACGTGTAGCCTCGTTAGCACCGCAGAAAGCGTCAACTACGTAAAGCTCCTTGTTGCAGAGCTCCTTGATAGCGATCTCCTTAACCTGCTTCCAAACCTCCTCGCTCATGGGGTGGTTGTCGTTCTTGTATTCCTCAGTTGTCCACCATACCTTGTCCTGGCTCTGTGCATCCTTTACGATGTACTTGTCCTTAGGTGAACGGCCGGTGTAGATACCAGTCATAACGTTAACAGCGTTGAGCTCGGTGTTTACGCCCTTGTCGAAACCCTCGAGTCCAGCCTTTGTCTCCTCTTTGAAGAGCTCCTCATACGATGGATTGTGTGCAATTACGGTAGAACCTGTAATGCCGTACTGAGTCAAATCTAACTTTGCCATATTACTAATCTTTATTTAAATTGTGAAAATTATCCTAGACGTTACTCTTTAATCGCTTGTTATCAGTGCATTTTCAAAATGCGCTGCAAATTTACGAATTATTCTTGAATTGACAATCCCGAATTAGCAATATTTTGCGCGCACACAATTCTTTTTAGGTTAAAGAAATTAAAAATTTATGTCGGAGTAGCACTTTTGCCACTCCGACATATCATTTTCTTCTATCCGATTGCTATTTTTTCAATTCAGCAGGAATCACGGGCATAGCGCCATTCTGAGTGCAGACGTATGCGCTAACCTGTACGGCCGTCTTATGAGCCTCCTGTACTGGTTTGCCGTTGATGATCGATGCGCAGAACGAACCTGTAAACGAGTCGCCAGCGCCTACTGTATCAGCCACTTCTACCTTTGGCGTATCTTGGAACGATGTCAGTCCGTCGTCGGTAAATACATACGATCCGTTAGTGCCGCAGGTCAATACAAGCATCTTCAGGTGATAGTCCTGTACTATCTTCTCGCAAGTGCCGCGCATATCCAGTCCGTCGTAGCCGAACATACGGTTCACTACCACCAACTCTTCATCGTTGATTTTCAGGATGTTACATATACAGAACGAGTCCTCCAGAATGTCTTTCGAGTAGAACTGCTGGCGCAGGTTGATGTCGCATATCTTTATGCAGTCTTTGGGTGTAGCATCCAGGAATTTGCGGATATTCTCACGACTAACCACATTGCGCTGTGCGAGCGATCCAAAGCATACCGCACGGGCATTCTTGGCTATCTCTTCCATCTCGGCTGTGAATGGAATGTTGTCCCATGCCACGTTCTCTTTGATGTCGTATGTAGGTATGCCGTCGCCTGTCAGCGTAACCTGCACAGTGCCAGTAGGATAGGGTACACGTGGCATCAGGTAGTTCAGATTGTGCTCCTTCAATGCCTCGATAGTTTCCTCTGCCAGTGCATCCTCGCCAAGAGCGCTGATGGCGATAGTGTTTTCGCTACCCAGAAATTGTCCTGCGTGATATGCGAAGTTAGCAGGTGCTCCACCTAGTTTCTTACCTTCGGGCAGTACGTCCCACAGTGCCTCTCCAAGGCCTACGATATATCTCTTCATAATACTTAGTTGTTTTTTACGTTTTTAATATAGGTAAATAGATAAATCACTCCGATAGCCATTACGATTACTGCTCCGGCCTGGCCCATAGCGTCGCTAGCAAATCCCATCAGCAGAGGGAAGATTGTTCCGCCAAACAGTCCCATAATCATCAGTCCTGATACCTCGTTCTGCTTCTGTGGCATAGCTGTCAGTGCTTGTGCAAAACAGATGGAGAAGATGTTAGAGTTGCCGTAGCCCACCAGCGCGATAGCTGTGTAGAGCATCCACTTCTCAGTGCCGATGAATAGTCCGCACATCGATAGCGCCATCATCACGACGCTGATTACAAAGAATGTGCGATTAGGCAGCACTCGCAAGAAGAAAGAGCCTGTCAGGCAGCCGATAGTACGGAATATGAAGTAAAGACTGGTTGCAAATGCTGCATCGTTCAGTGTCAGTCCCAGTCGTTCCATCAGAATCTTTGGTGCTGTGGTGTTTGTACCTACGTCGATACCCACATGACACATGATACCAAAGAACGACAGCAGTACGATAGGTGTGCCCAGCAGTTTCAGACATTCTGTAAATGTTGAAGCCTTGCCTGACGTCTGTTCTTCTTCGATAGGAGTAATTGCCAGTAGCGCTGCAGCCAGAATGCCCACCACGAAGTAGATCATAAACAGCACTCGCCAGTCGTAACCGAACGAGGGTAGTACCTGTGTGGCGCCCCACATGGCCAGATATGGAGCCAGGAATGAGGCTATGGCCTTGATAAATTGGCCGAAGGTGAGTGTCGATGCCAGATTTCCGCCGCCCATCACGGTAGATACCAGTGGGTTAAGCGATGTCTGCATCAGTGCGTTACCAATGCCAAGCAGCGAGAATGCGCAGAGCATTATGCCGAAGTTCTCGCCAAACAGGGGCAACAGCAGCGATACGATAGTCACGCCGAGCGATAGCAATACAGTGTTCTTTCGGCCGATCTTGTTCATCAGCATCCCCGTAGGTACGCTGAAAATCAGGAACCAGAAGAATACGAGCGACGGGAAGATGTTGGCCACACTGTCAGTCAACTGCAGGTCTTCCTTCACATAGTTCGATGCAATGCCCACCAGGTCAACAAATCCCATGGCGAAAAAGCAGAACATCACGGGGATCAGAGCAAATTTCTTCATATTACTAACTTTTCTCTAAATTCTAAATTCTTAATTCTTTATCTCATAGATTGTTGCCTTTCCGCCCTTCACCTTTATGTTATTATAAGGTTCTGATGGGAATACCAGGTTTGTCATAGCCATTTTGCCTTCTGCATCGAAGGCCTCGATAGAGCAGCGGTCGATAAATAGTCGCAGCTGTTTGATATGTCCATAGGTGGGAGCGATAGATGTGCAAGCAAATGCTTCGCTAAAGCTCACGTCGCCACTCTTTGTACGATCCATGCTGAAACTCTGTCGCTGTCCGTCATAAACCATCACCACCTGCTCGCCCTTTGAGTTCGAGAGCACAATCTCCGCCTGATTCTTCACGTCCACCACTATCTCGCAAGCCTCAGTAGGCTTGCTCACCTTGGAGCCACGCATGGCCAGCATCTCTTTCGATGGTACTACGCTCACGTATGTCTCCTCGCCATAGTTAAACAGACCTAGGTCGCGAGGTATGCTATTGCCTGAGCGGTACTGCTTGGTAGGCACTTGGTTGGCATATTGCCAGTTGCTCATCCATGCCAGCACCACATGGCGGTTCTCTGGTGCATTATAAAATGATACTGTAGCATAGTGATCCTTGCCATAGTCCATCCACTTGGTCACCTTTGGCATCGACTCGCAGGTAAACTTATGTCCGTCGAATTGGCCTACAAAGTACTGTGTGGCACTACCTCCAAATGGTCCGCCAGGGTTGATATTGCAGATAAGCACCCACTTATTGTCGATCTTCATCAGGTCAGGGCACTCCCATACACCACCATGATTACCGTACTCACTACCGAAAGAACTTTCGTACTTCCAGTCTGTCAGATTTGATGACGAGTAGATTCGCATCTCTTGTCCCACTGCCAGTATCAGGTTCCATGCTTTGATGTCTTCGTTCCAGAACGGACGAGGATCGCGGAAGTCGGGGGCGTCGGATGTCAGTACAGGGTTGCCGCTAAACTTCTGGAAAGTGCGTCCTCCGTCTTTCGAGAAAGCTAACGATTGAGTCTGGTGATGCCCGGCTGTGGTGTACATAGCCACTACTTCGTCGCCTCTTGTCACGCACGAACCGCTAAAGATTGAACCCAACCAGTCGGGCTCAAGAGCCATTGGCTCGGCCTGCCAATGTACTAGGTCTTTCGACGTAGAATGTCCCCAGTGCATGTTCTCCCACTGCGAACCATAAGGGTTCCACTGATAATACAGATGCCATACACCATCTTTATAAAACATACCGTTAGGATCATTCATCCAACCATATACTGGTGTATGATGATATACAGGGCGGAAGCGCTCGTGATTGGTGGTGTCGAAGGTGTCGCTATACTTTATTTCCTTCCAGCAGGCAAACTCGCCTACGGCACCTTTCAGTCGGCGGTCGCCATGAAACTCGATGTCGAGCAGTTGGGCATCCTTCAACTCGTAGGGCACATAGTAATCCACGCGATCCACTGCCAACTTCACGTTGATGCGCTGCACCATCTCGTTTTTCCCGTTCACCACGGCTATTGCCGCAATGTCTTCTGTCTCCTGTACGGGCAGCAGCAGGTACCTTGTTGGCTGTTCCACTCTCAGCATGGCATGCTTCTCGCCCAGCACCATCGGTGTTACCTGAGCCATTGCCGATGCAGAGGTCAGCACGGCTGCCACCATCATCATTGCCGTTTTTCTCATTTTGCTATTCATTTTTTGTTGTACGATTTTAGATTTCTGCTGCAAAGGTAGTGTATTTCGCGTGTATATCCTATAAATAATGTTTCAAACAATAAGAAAAATCGTTCATTGCAACATTTTTGTATGCAATGAACGAATAATTAAAAGTTTTATTTCTCCTCGATGCTATACATCTTAGCGTGCAATTGTTTTCTAACTACTTTGCAAATACTACACTTCAATAAAAATGTGCGACTCTCACGAGCCGCACGTTTTTTTTTCAAAAACTAATCCATTACCTTACTACTAACTAACTTACTAACTTTAACCAATTAATCACTCTATGAACCTAAAACAATTTACTAACTAATAACAATATGACCGTATCCTAAATCTTCTGCTGCAAAGTTACGACGATTTTCGATATCCATCGATAAATAATGTTTCAATCACTAACAAAAATCGTTCATTGCAACATTTTTTCGCGCAATGAACGATTATTATAAGAATTGTCGTAGTTATCTTACGATAATCTTCTTTCCGTTGAGGATATTAATACCCTTCTGAGGCTGGGCCAGGCGCTGGCCATTCAGATTGTACATGATGTTATCTTCTGTTTTTGCCTTACGGATAGCAGATACATTTGTAGTATTCAGCTTAATAGTGATGTTGGGGCATTTTGCATTGATGACATCCCATACAGGGCTCTCATACGTTGATCCTGTTACATCGAGCACTGTGGCGTCTGCTGCCAATTTTGCTGCGATGAGATCATAGTCGCTGAAGTCTTCACCGTGCCAGTCGCCATCCCATGTGTTCTGATAGTGACCTGTCTCGATATTGCCAGTTACTTTCACCTCGCCTGTCAGTGAATTGTCAGCATAGCTGCGAACTCCCATACCATTCACCATTGGACCATTCAACTGGATGTCGTCGATGTAGATGGTCTTTCCCTCACCGTCGGCTGTCTCTTCGAAAGGCCAGATGGCAAGCACGTTGTTACCTGTGTCAGTAACCTTTTCATTATCAGGACCTGCTGCGAATTCGTAAACCATTGTCTGCCACTCATCTGGTGTGTCGTACCAGAATACGCGCTTAAGGTTGTAGGCTCCGTCCTTACCTTCCAGCTGTACCATCACATTATGCTTCTCGGCCATCTTGATGCGGAATGAGACACGACGCAAGCCCTTGAAATCAGCATCGCCGATAGGCAGTGCAGCATTATGATGCTCTTGATCCCAACCTCCAGGATTGGCTTTCAGTGTCACCTTCAAGCACTTGTTGCCGTTGTCATCAACCACTGTAGGGTCTGCTCTGTTCCAGAATCCACCATCGGTATCGATATCTTTGTCCTCACCGTTCCAAAGTACTACTTGAGCATTGCACACTGTTGCAGCAAACATAGCTGCCATGAATAAAATCTTTTTCATTGTTTTAAAGTTTTATATTAATGATTATTGCTGACTTACTTTTACATCGCTAACTGTAATAGAACCGCCGTAGTTGTTGATGCTCCAGCAGTTTTTCTGGATGCCGTAGATGCGCTGGGTGTAGGCGCATACATCGTTGATGTAAAGTGTAAGAACGCTGTTATCTGTGTAGATGTCTTGAGCTTGCGGTGGTTATCGTCCTCGGGGTTCACTACGATGGTGTAGTACTTCTTAGAATCTGTGCCACGTACGAACGATACACCAAACTTATCCCAGACGTTAGAGGTCTTTACGGTGAACGAGATGTGGTTGGCTGTGCCCAGACGGTTGTAGAGTACGTATGCTCCATCGCCGCTCAGTGAACCACTGTTGTAGCCATTCGATTCCATCACTGTAGCATTAACTGTCTGATTATACTTAGCTGCCATTGCAGGCACTGCACCCAGAGTAAGTGTTCCGTCGCTGTGCTGGATAATCTTGTGGCAAACCAATGCGCCACTCCAGTTAGGCTCGTTGCCGTCGCCAGCACCTACGTTGGTGTTCTTCTCGTGAATATCGCTACCAGAACGGAATGGGCACCATCCCCAGATGTAACGGTCTGTGCCGTTAGAAGCAGTCTTGGCTGCATAGAGTGAACGACTGTCGAGCACGCCCTCGTGTCCGTCAGGAGCCCACTTTGGTCCGTCATTGAGACAGTTCTTCAGTTCCTCATAGGTTGAGGCTACCATATACTTAACCTTACGGCTCCAGCTGGCGCGATAGCTCTCGCTGAACACGATGTACCAGTAGTTGCCCATCTTGAAGATATCAGGACACTCCAGCATACGGTCCCAGATCATACGGATACGACCTACGTGCTCCCAGTTTTTCATGTCGTTCGACTTGAACTCAGCAAATACAGGGTCGCCACCACCATTAGGATAGGTAGAGATAACCATGTGATAGAGGTTGTCGTCGGCCACGAATATCTGTGGATCGCGGAAGTCATTACCTGAGTAGCCAAAGTCAGGACCATTCAGAGTCCAAAGTTCGTCCTTAGTCCAGGTCTTAAAGTCGGTAGATGTAGCGCGCATCACCACTTCGCGATTCTTGCAGTTGCCGTTGTGACCTGTGTAGTAGATATAATATGTACCATCCTTCTCGTATGCGCAACCTGTGCCCAGTGCCGCATCCTGCTGATAGTCGTTAGCACCGTATGCCAGCAACTCGCCCAGCGACTCGTAGTTAGCACCATCCTTGGTAGATACAGCCCAGATAGGGTGGAAACGATAGGTCATGTTGTTGATGAACTCCTGCAGGTAGAGCACCTTGAAGTCGCCGCTCTTCTGATCATAGAAAGGCATTGGGTCGCCTACACGGCCAACAGCTGGTGTATAGAATGTGCCAAAGCCGGCAGCATCAGTCGAAGCGAAGAATGTGGTTGTGCCGTTCCAGTCCTTAGCGGGATCGCCGCTGAACTCCTCGTCGCTGCACGCCGTCAGCACAGAGGCTGACAGCATGAGTGCGAATACTGAATATATCATAGTCTTCATAACTTACAGTTTTTATTTGGTTAGATAATTGAATGCGTTGAGCAGGATAGTGCCCATGTTGTCGTGATAGTTCGACTCGAAAGGAGTAGGAGAGTTCCAGTCGTAGAGACCTGAGCCCAGACAGATGATACCACCCTTACCAAACTCGCCGTTAGCGGCCTTCAACTCCCATGCGTTCACGCTGTTGTCGCCAGTTAGAGCGCGACCACCAGTCTTAGCTTCCATAGCATCCTTACCACCCTGATAAGTATCCCAGAATCCATACTGCGATGTGGTGTTACAGATGGTGTAACCATTATCGAGTGTGTAGATGGCATTGTCAGGAGCACCAGGATAGGTCTTCAGATTATTCCACAATGGGTGAGTGATGTCGTAGGCAAATGTATGCCAAGGGTCGTCGCCCATCAGGTCGGAGCCTTCGCCGCCTCCGCCGCCCCAAACATTGTTTGGATAAGC
>ONGP01000064.1 GCA_900317405.1 uncultured Prevotella sp. | reverse complement strand
GCCTGAAGACCTACCTTACCGGTATAACGGATAAGGTCCTCGTTTGACTTGAACTTATGCACAGAGTCGGAACGTGAGTGCATGAATCCGAGTTTCATCTCAAGTTTGTTATCCCACTTCCACTTGTTGCGGTTGTCGTAGTTGGCCTCGAGTGTAAGTGAACCTACCATAGAGTAGTTGCTCTCACCACCCTTATACCAGTTGTTACTAACAAAGTTCTGCATAAACTGCAGATATCCATCGCCTTTCTTGGTCCAGAAGTTGGGTTTCTGAATCAGAATCTCTGTTGGCACATCATCGGGAGTATCGATAACAGGGCCCTCGACCTTATCAACCAGTTTTACCTGGTTCTTGAGAGGCTTTTCAACGTCTCTACGAACATTACCGGCTTCCTTCAATTCGGTCTCGGTAGTGCCTACCAGGTCAGGACGATTAAGATAGATATGCATCAGGGCTGCATCGATAGCATCGGCCACTGGATCCTTACCCACCTCATCATTATCCAAAGATAATGATTTGTTGGCCACATTGTGATAGAAAGTGACAGGTGCAAACAGACGATAGAAGCGTCCGTCTAACGTATCTTTAGGTTGTGCAGCTGAGGCGCTAAGCGCACAAAAAGCCGCAAAAAATAATGCTACTTTTCTCATATCTGGTGCAAAGATACAATTTTTTGCCAATAGATTGCGTTCTTTTCGTATTTTTTTCGTAATTTTGCACCTTGATTTACGCGTACATTAATAAAAAAGCAAAATAGAAATGAATAAAGACACTATTATCGGCTTTGTCCTCATTGCGCTGGTGCTTATCGGCTTCAGCTGGTACAATCAGCCTTCGCAGGAGGAAATAGAGGCCGCGAGAAAGCAAGACAGTATCGCAACAGTGACGCAACAGGATGCCGCCAAAAAGCAGAAAGCTGAAGAGGCTGCACGTAAAGCACAGGCTGATGCGGCTGCTCAGGGTGACACTACAGCTATGTTCTATGCATCGCTTAACGGCAAGAACGAACCCGTAGTTCTGAAGAACGACAAGGTTGAGCTGACATTCAACACAAAAGGTGGTACACTGGCTAAAGCAGTTATCAAGGGTTTCGAGAACATGGAAGATGGCATGGACGTGACGCTCTTTGACGAGAAGACTCAGCAGCTGAACTTCATGTTGGCTGGTAAGTCGGAGAACATCATCACCAAGGACCTGTTCTTCACCCCATCGAACGTAACCGACTCTACACTGACCATGACCGCTCAGGCAGGTAATGGCGGCAGCATAGAGCTGAACTACGTGCTGGGTAAGGACTACATGCTGCACTTCAGCCTTAAGGCTAACGGCCTGCAGGGTATGTTCGCTCCTAACTATCAGACCGTAGATATCGAGTGGAACGATCTGGTACGTCAGCAGGAGAAGGGCTTTACATTCGAAAACCGCTACACATCGGTTACCTACAAGAAGGCCAACAGTGGCACTAAGGAGGTAAGCGAGAGTTCAGAGGAGATAGACAAGGAGATTGAGGAGCAGTTGGACTGGGTAGCTTTCAAGAACCAGTTCTTCTCGGCTGCTCTTATCTCTAAGGACAACTTTGCCGCCAACTCACTATTGACCAGCATTCCACAGCAGAAGGGCTCTGGCTATCTTAAGCAGATGGGCGCCAAGCTGAAGACTGCTTTCGACCCAACAGGTGCTAAGGCTACTGAGTTCGAGATGTATATCGGTCCTAACGACTTCCGACTGATTCAGGACGTAGAACAGCAGAGCACATTCGGCAAGGACCTCGACCTGGAGCAGTTAGTAAACCTGGGATGGTGGCTAGTACGCTGGATTAACCGTTGGTTCACCATCTACGTATTCGACTGGCTCACATCATGGGGCTTCTCAATGGGTATCGTATTGATTCTGATTACCCTGCTGCTTAAGGTCATCACATATCCTATGGTAAAGAAGAGCTACATGTCGTCGGCCAAGATGCGTGTGCTTAAGCCAAAACTCGACGAGGCTACCAAGCAGTACGATAAGCCTGAGGACCAGATGAAGAAACAGCAGGCCATGATGCAGATGTACTCACAGTATGGAGTATCGCCATTGGGCGGTTGTCTGCCAATGCTTATCCAGTTCCCTATCTGGATGGCTATGTTCTTCTTCGTACCTAACGCTATCCAGCTGCGTCGTGAGTCGTTCCTGTGGATCAGCGACCTTTCTACCTACGACCCAATCATCGAATGGGGCACCAACATCTGGGGTATCGGCGACCACCTGTCGCTCACATGTATCCTGTTCTGTGTTGCCCAGATTCTGTACTCGTATATGACCATGCGCCAGCAGAAGGATCAGATGGTTGGTCAGCAGGCTGAGCAGATGAAGATGATGCAGTGGATGATGTATCTTATGCCACTGATGTTCTTCTTCATGTTCAACGACTATTCATCAGGACTTAACTTCTACTACTTTATCTCACTGTTCATGTCGGCAGCTATCATGTGGACACTCCGCAAGACAACCAACGACGAGAAGCTGCTCGCCATCCTTGAGGCTAAGTACAAGGAGAACAAGAACAATCCTCAAAAGAAGACATCAGGTCTTGCAGCCCGATTGGAGGCTATGCAGAAGCAGGCTGAGGAACTGCAGAGACAGAGAATGAACCAACAAAAGAAATAAAACTTATGAAAAGATTTAGTATTCCAGTTTTACTTATGGGACTTGCACTTCTGAGCAGTCCTGTTAAAGCAGAAGAAGCAGTGAAAATAGGTAAGCAAAATATCAAGCTGAGCAGCAATCTGATGACTCCCGAGGCTCTTTGGGC
>ONGP01000025.1 GCA_900317405.1 uncultured Prevotella sp. | reverse complement strand
AAAGAGGCTTTTCTAAGCAGCCGTTCTCTGTTTCAGATTTACGACCTGTCGGAAAACGGCTGCAAAGTTACGACTTATTTTTGAATTACCAAAACTTTTTCGAGTTTTTTTTATCTATTTCTCAATTTTTCCTTGAATTTCGTCAATTGAGCCTTCATTGAGTCCACGCAAAGGTCGATTCCTTCCTCAAAAGTGTCACATGTCTTGTCCACAAAGAGAGTGGTTCCAGGTACGAAAACCTCAAGACTTGCTTCCTTATTCAGAGCAGTGGCTGGCTTGACTACTTTTAGTTGCACCTCTACTTTCTGTATATCCTCAAACGTTTTTTCTAACTTGGCGACCTTCTTTTCGATGAACGCCTCTAACTTCTCGGTAGCGTCGAAGTGGATCGACTTGATCTTAATCTCCATAATTACCTCCTATTTTTTAGGTTGTTAATAAAAAGGTTCAGGCTCTAGGATGAGCCTCTTTGTAAATTCGCTTTAGTTGCTCAAACGTGGTATGGGTGTAAATCTCGGTCGTGCTCACACTTGCGTGTCCCAGCAGATTCTTGATTGACTCCAGTCCAGCACCATTATTCAGCATTGCGGTGGCAAAGGTGTGCCTAAGCACGTGTGGCGAGCGTTTCTTCAGCGAGGTCACCATCGACAGATACTTGCGTACTATCTGATAAACCTGTTCGCCGCTTATCCTCTCCCCCTTGTCACTCAGAAACATCGCACCGCAGGTTTCGCCAAATTTCTCCTTGCGTACTGCCTGATAGCTCTTCAGCTGCTCAGCCAGTTCTGCTCCAAATGGAACTATGCGCTGCTTGTTTCTTTTTCCCGTCACCTTAAGTTGTGCCGCATCGTAGTCCACGTCTTTATCATCCAGACCTACAAGTTCCGAACGTCTCAAACCGGTTTCGTAGAATAATATTAATATGGTACGCGCACGTACATTATTAAATGAGCTATCCCACTCCAACCCGTCGAGCAGACGATCCATTTCTCCTTCGCGAAGGAATTGCGGCAGCGGTTTTGATTTCTTTGGTCCCGTCACAGCGTGTGCCGGATCCTTCTTAACCAGTTCTCTTTTTAGGGCAAAGCGGTAAAAGGAACGCAGTGCACTCAAATTCTTATTGATAGTTGAGGCAGAGTTTCCTTTATCCATCAGACTCTCCATCCAGTCGCGGATCAGATCGGTATCAACCGAATCTATAGAGAGACCATTATCCCTAAAAGTCAGATACGAGTCGAATGCCCTAAGGCTTTCCTCGTATGTCTGCACTGTCTGCGGAGATGCATTCCGCTCATAGCGCAGGTAGTCAAGAAACTGGTCAATCATCATAAAATCGCAACCTTTACTTTTTGGGTACGAATTTACGGAAATTTCTCGAAACTACCAAATTTTCGGGGAACTTTTTTTATTCCTCGTTAGTACGAAGCTGCTGAACGTATACAGCGTGCTCCATCTTAAGGCGCTTCAGAACAGATGGCTTGTCAAACTGCTGACGACGACGCAGCTCCTTTACAACACCTGTCTTCTCGAACTTTCTCTTGAACTTCTTGAGAGCCTTCTCAATGTTCTCGCCTTCTTTTACTGGTACAATAATCATTTGTTTTACTTTAAATTATTTATGTTAAACTTAATGCCTTCGGGCCCAGTGCCTCGAAAAGCGGGTGCAAAGTTACAGCTTTTTTACAAAACTACCAAGTTTTTACACATTTTTTATCAATTTATCCGCAAAATCCTTGATTTTCACGTCCTTACACCGCCCAAAACATTGTTTCCACAGCGTCACCTCGAAGCATTATCCCAGTCCTTCCTGGGCCGTACTACAGTCCTTTAGTAAGCGTACTCAAGTACTTCCGTAGGCGTACTCGAGTACTTACCAGAAAGTACAGAGTGAGCCACAGCCTCACTCTGCTCGTGACCTTACATTTTCGAAAAAGTGAGGTGTTTAGTGAGTAGTAGAGTGAGATAATGTTGAGATGTTCAGCAAACATCTCATGCCAGCCTAGCTCTGTGTTTATGCGGGGTTCAGAACATTCGAATGAGATGTTAAGAGGTTATTGCAAAATTCTCAAATTTCGGCACAGGCGGCTTTTAGCCAAATGGTTTCTTCCTCGTTGAGATATGGCGAGACAGTTTCGAATACACGTTTATGGTAAGCGTTGAGCCATGCGATTTCCTCGTCTAACAACAACTCGCGGATGACAGGCGTGGTGTCGATGGGACATAGGGTAAGGCTCTCGAACTGGAGGAACTGGCCGAATTGGGTTTCCTTGTAGGGGGTGACGAGGAGGGTGTTCTCTATGCGGACACCGAACTTGCCTTCTAGGTAGATGCCTGGTTCATCTGTTACGGTCATGCCGGCTACGAAGGGGGCGGGTTTCCACTCCATACGCAGTTGGTGGGGGCCTTCGTGCACATTGAGATAGGTGCCCACGCCGTGACCTGTGCCGTGCATATAATTTAGTCCCTCGCGCCACAAAGCCTCACGAGCCAACACGTCAAGTTGGGTGCCACTGGCGCCACTAGGGAACTTGCAGAGTTCTATCTGGATATGGCCTTTTAGTACCAATGTATAGACGCGTTTTTGCTCCTCTGTCAACGGGCCGAGGGCGATGGTACGGGTGATATCAGTAGTGCCATCGAGATACTGGGCTCCACTGTCCAGCAACAGGAAACCTTCTGGTTTCAGGGGGATATCAGTTTCAGGGGTTGCCTCGTAGTGGACGATGGCTCCGTGGGCTTGATAGCCGGCGATGGTATCGAACGAGATGTCGCGATATAATGGTTGTTCGGCGCGAAGTGATTCGAGTTTATCAGAAACCGTGATTTCTGTCTGTCCGCCAGCCTCAACTGCAGGCTTAAGCCAATGCAGGAACTTAACCATAGCGATGCCGTCTTTCAGCATCGCAGACTTAAAACCCGCAATCTCTGTGGGGTTCTTGACGGTTTTCATTCGTTTTACAGGCGACTCGGCTTCGACGATCTCGCGAGTTACCTGCTTGTAGAGCGTATAGTTGACCTCATCAGGGTCGAGCAGGATGTTATACTCAAAGTAGTCTTTCAATCCCTTAGCCACATCCTCGTATGGAGCAACTGCTATACCCTCGGCTGCAAGATAAGCCTCAACCTGAGGCGTAAGCTTCACCTTCTTAATATATAGGGTAACATCCTTAGACGAAATAAGCAGATAGCTTACGAACACAGGATTGCAATGCACATCGGCGCCACGAAGGTTCAGCGTCCATGCGATATCATCGAGTGCCGACATCAGCATACCGTCAGCATGTTTTTCGCGGAGGGACTTGCGGATACGGGCGATCTTTTCGTGACAGCTCTCGCCTGCATACTCCATCGGATAAATCTCGACAGGATTCTCAGGGATTGCAGGACGATCTTTCCATATCTGTGACAAAGGATCGAGATTGGTACGAAGCGTGATGCCACCTTGCTGACGAAGATCGGCAATCAGATCCTTGACGGCATTAGCCGAATTGACCATTCCATCAAGTCCGACTTCAGCACCAGCGCCACACTCCTTGCCTATCCACTCCGGGATGGTGGGAGTGTCAGGCATCTTAAGTTTCATAAGTTGGAACTCTGTACCACGTAGTTGTTCTTCGGCAGCGATGAAATAACGGGAATCGGTCCAGAGTGCAGCCGAAGTCATAGTGACCACAGCAGTGCCAGCCGAACCATTGAAGCCCGAAATCCACTCGCGCCCCTTCCAATGATCGGGCACGTATTCGCCCTGATGAGGGTCGGTACTTGGGAACATAAACGCTGCAAGATGTTCGCGCTGCATCACCTCGCGGAGAGCTTCAATTCGTTGATTAATAGTCATATTCATCGCATTTTGTAATTTCGAGATTACAAAGGTACGAATTATCTAAGAGAAAATGACACGATTAACACAGATTAATAATAAAAAAACACTTTGTATGAGTCTTTTTTTGTAACTTTGCAGCACTTTAATTAACAATTTTAAAAATACAATTATGGCTTTTTTGACAGACGAGAAATTGGTGATTGTTGGTGCCGGTGGTATGATTGGCTCTAACATGGTACAGAGTGTGTTGATGCTGGGCTTGACTCCCAACATCTGTTTGTATGATATCTATGAGCCAGGCGTTCATGGTGTATATGACGAGATGTGTCACTGCGCTTTCCCAGGTGCAAACATTTCTTATACAGTAGACGCCAAGGAGGCTTTCACTGGTGCTAAGTACATCATCTCTTCAGGTGGTGCTCCACGTAAGGAGGGTATGACCCGTGAGGACCTGCTGAAGGGCAACTGCCAGATTGCAGCCGACTTCGGTGAGAACATCAAGAAGTACTGCCCAGACGTTAAGCACGTGGTAGTAATCTTCAACCCAGCTGACGTAACAGCTCTGACAGCTCTGATCCACTCAGGTTTGAAGCCCAACCAGCTGACATCACTGGCAGCTCTCGACTCTACCCGTCTGCAGCAGCAGCTGGCTCAGGAGTTCGGTGTACGTCAGGACAAGGTAACTAACGCTTACACATATGGTGGTCACGGTGAGCAGATGGCAGTATTTGCCAGCAAGGCTCTCATCGACGGCAAGCCTCTGTCTGAGCTCCCACTCTCTGACGAGCGTTGGGCTGAGATCAAGCACATGACTACACAGGGTGGTAGCAACATCATCAAGCTGCGTGGTCGCTCTTCATTCCAGAGCCCAGCTTATCAGGCTGTTAAGATGATCGAGGGTGCTATGGGTGGCGAGCCATTCAAGTGGCCTGCAGGATGCTATGTTAACGCATTCGGTTTCAAGAACGTAATGATGGCTATGCCTACAGTTATCGACAAGGACGGTGTACACTACACACAGCCCGAGGGTACTGCTGAGGAGATGGCTTCACTCCAGGCTTCGTACGAGCACCTGCAGAAGATGCGCGACGAGATCATCAGCCTTGGTATTATTCCAGCTGTTGAGGATTGGGGTAAGGACAACGCTAACCTGTAATTAATTCAGAATTTAGAATTAAGAATTTAGAGGTTATGGCCTTAATAAAAAACTATCGCGGTCTCGCTCCCAAATGGGGGCGAGATTGCTATTTTAGCGAGAACGCCACTATTGTGGGCGATGTGACGATGGGCGACGAGTGCTCAGTGTGGTTTAATGCTGTGGTTCGTGGCGATGTAGCTCCTATCACCATCGGCAACTGCACCAACATACAGGATGGAAGTTGTGTTCACGTCACCCACGAGACTGGTCCTACGCACATCGGCAACTATGTAACAATCGGCCACAACGTCACCGTACATGCCTGCACCATCCACGACAACGCACTTATCGGAATGGGCTCAACCCTACTGGATGGTTGCGAGATAGGCGAAGGTAGCATAGTGGCCGCAGGTGCATTGGTTCTGCAGAATACCAAGATACCTGCTGGTGAGATTTGGGGAGGCGTGCCTGCCAAATACATAAAGCCCGTCCGCCCAGGACAGACGGACAACGCCAAGCACTATGTGGCCTACTCCAAGTTCTATCTAGAGGAAGGCGAAACAGAACCAACAAAGTTCTAAGTATTACTTAAGGATAGCTACCACGTATTCTGATTGCGTACCGATGCGGAACTTTCCGCCCCAGATGCCTATGCCAGAAGAGACATAGAACTGGGTAGAGCCACGCTGATGGCTGCCCCACGAGCATTCGTAGATACGATCCGTTATCCAAGAGATTGGCCATACCTGTCCTCGATGGGTGTGGCCACTTAATTGAAAGTCGACTCCTGCCGCCTCAGCACGATCGAGATTATAGGGCTGGTGATCTAATACTATGGTATAATTAAGATTTGAGATTTTAGAAATTAGAGAGTCCTTCAAATCCTTAATGGGTTTGCGGCGCATGTTAGTGCGATCGTCGCGACCGATGATGACGATGCTGCTATCGATGACTGCAGCATCATCTATCAGTAGATTTATCCCTGCATCCTTATAAAACTGTCGAGCCTCGGGCACACCTGTATAGAATTCGTGATTGCCCAAACATGCATATACCGGAGCCTTTAGTCGATGGAACTCCTCGGCCATCCGCTCTTCTACTACAGGTCGCATGCTACCATCGATGATATCGCCTGCTATCAGAATAAAATCAGGATTCTCAGCATTAATCATATCAACCCATCGGGCCAATTCCTTACGGGGGTTATGATAGCCGATATGCAAATCGCTAGCCATCACAATTTTATACTCCTTGGCAAGAGGTTTGGGCGATTTCAACTCAAGCTCTACGCGTACCTTATTATTATAATGCAGATTGCCATAGAGGAACAAGCCGAACATCAGCACGAAGATTCCCATGGAAGTATATCCGTTGTGGAAAAGGAATGACTTGGGTACAAGATGGACCAAACGACCAAGATCGAGCACCAAGAATATCATCACCAGATATAGCAGTATGAAGAGCGAGGATGTACCAATCTCGTAAGCCCCACGAGCCACCCAAAGCGGCATACCATCAAACATACGACGGAAGTTAAGAATCAGCATCACAAAGCTGAGTATACCCACAGCAATGATCAGCGACTTAACCCAAGCCGACAATGGAAGCATAACCCACACATGCCAGGCGATATAGCCAATAGCCACGAAAGGTAATATGAGAAACAGTATCATCCACATAGTTTTCATGCGTAGTTAATAGTTGCTTTGACTACAAGGCAACAGCAGAGAATATCTTCTGCATAGCGCCAGCCTGCCCCTTTACAAAGTGGCCAGCCTTGCGCCCCTGCTCCTGCAGGTAGTCAGCATCTGATGTAAAGCGATCCATCTGATCAGCAAACTCCTCATAGTTATTAATCTCGAATCCACCGCTAAGTTTAAGTCCCTGAGCCTCATGGAATTTCTGATTGTTGGGACCGAAGAACACGGGCACATCCCATACAGCAGCCTCGAGCAGATTGTGAATACCCACGCCAAAGCCTCCACCAACATAGGCCACCTGACCATAATGGTAGATGCTTGACAACAGGCCGAAGCAGTTGATAATCAACACTTCTGCATCCTGTACATTTGCTTCGGTAGCATCAGTGTAGCGGATAACCTTGCGGCCTTCGAGCAGTTTCTCTATCTGCTTGAGATGATCCTCGCCAATCACATGAGGAGCGATAATCAACTTCCAGTTCTTATGTTCGTTACGCTCGGCTTTGCCGCTTAGCTTGTCTAAGAAGTACTTGATGAATATCTCCTCATCAGGAGGCCATGACGAACCTGCCACGAATACCTGTGGAGCATCCTTTACGAAAGCCTCTACTATAGGCAACTGCTTGGCAGCCTCCTTAATCTGGAGCACACGGTCAAAGCGAGTATCGCCCACTACAGTAGCGTTGGTGATACCTATCTTGGCCAGCAGTTCCTTACTTATTTCATTCTGCACAAAGAAGTGTGTGAAGCAGTTGAGCACACGACCATACTGGCGGCCATACCACTTAAAGAACACCTGATCCTCGCGGAAGATGCTCGACACACTATATACAGGCACATTGCGATGCTTAAGTATGTGCAGGTAGTTGTACCAGAACTCGTACTTGATAAAGAAAGCCATCACTGGACGAACCGTACGAAGGAAACGTCGAGCATTAGTGATTGTGTCGAGTGGCAAATAGGTGATAATGTCGGCACCCTGATAGTTCTTTCGAACCTCGTAGCCCGAAGGCGAGAAGAACGTAAGAAGAATCTTGTACTCAGGATGATCCTTGCGCAATTGTTCCATCAGAGGGCGACCCTGTTCGAACTCACCAAGCGAAGCTGCGTGGAACCACACATACTTGGCATTGGGGTCGACCTTTTCGCGCAGAATCTTGAAAGCCTCGCGCTCACCAAGCCACATCTTACGTACCTTCTCATTGAAGCGGCTATATATAGCCACCCCAAGAAGATACAGATATATTACAAGGTTGTAAATCATTAGCCTAATACTTCAATAGCACGTTTCATACGGGCGATAGTCTCATCCTTGCCAAGGAAGGCAGAGATATCAAACATACCAGGACCCTTACCCTCGCCTACGAGAGTGAGTCGCCAAGCGTTCATCACATTACCAAGCTTATACTCTTTCTGCTCAACCCAAGCGTGAACAATCTGCTCCTGATTCTCGAGCGAGAAGTCGTCGATACCCTCGAGCACACCGATAAGTTCAGTCATAACCTGTGCAGAGTCTTCCTTCCAACGCTTCTTAGCAGTCTTCTCATCATAGGCAGTGGGAGCCTCGAAGAAGAATGAGCAGAGTGGCCACAACTCGTGAACAAACGATACACGATCCTTCATCATCTCAGTAACCTTGAGGACACGCTCAGAAGTCTCGTTTGGACAATGCTCCTTTACGATTGGCTCAAAGAGAGCAGCAATCTCCTCGTTGCTCTTCTTGAGAATATACTCGTGGTTGAACCAGACAGCCTTCTCGAAGGCAAACTTGGCACCAGCCTTTGAGCACTTTGAGATATCAAACAGAGGAACAAGCTCGTCGAGCGAGAAAATTTCCTGTTCAGTACCAGGATTCCATCCCAACAGAGCAAGGAAGTTGATGACAGCCTCGGGGAAGTAGCCATCCTCGCGATAACCGCGAGAAGTCTCACCGCTCTTAGGATCCTTCCAAAGCAGAGGGAACACAGGGAATCCCAGACGGTCGCCATCACGCTTTGACAGTTTACCCTTACCATCGGGCTTAAGCAGCAATGGCAGGTGAGCAAACTGAGGCATAGTATCGGCCCAACCAAAAGCCTGATAAAGCAATACATGCAGAGGTGCTGATGGCAACCACTCCTCACCACGGATAACGTGAGAAATCTCCATCAAGTGGTCATCCACGATGTTTGCCAGGTGATATGTTGGCAACTGGTCGGCACTCTTATACAGCACCTTATCGTCAAGGATATCGCTCTTTACACGCACCTCACCACGAATCAGGTCGTTTACAAGAACCTCCTGACCAGCTTCGATCTTGAAACGAACCACATACTGCTTACCCTCGGCAATCAGCTTCTCAACCTCTTCCTTTGGCAAGGTCAGCGAGTTACGCATCTGGCTGCGAGTGTGACAATCGTACTGGAAGTTCTGAATCTCAGCACGCTTAGCCTCCAACTCCTCAGGAGTATCGAAAGCAATATATGCCTTATCAGCATCGAGCAACTGCTGAACATACTTCTTATAGATATCACGACGCTCGCTCTGGCGATATGGTCCCTTGTCGCCACCAAAACTTACGCCCTCGTCAAACTTGATGCCAAGCCACTTGAACGACTCGATGATATACTCCTCGGCACCTGGTACGAAACGGTTACTATCAGTATCCTCGATACGGAAAACCAGATCGCCACCATGCTGCTTGGCAAACAGATAATTATACAAGGCGGTACGTACACCGCCGATGTGCAATGCACCCGTTGGACTGGGGGCAAAACGTACTCTAACTCTTCTTTCTGACATATCTAATTAAAATTTGTGTGCAAAGTTACAAAAAATTTGAGAGTTTTTTTGTATTTTTGCACCATAATTGCATAAATTACATAGAAATGAGTAGTTTTAACATCAAAAACGACCTAACTTGGCGCGATTTTCTAACTAGATTGGGTCTAATCATCATAACCGTTGCCGTCATCGTGTGGATGATGCCACGCAGCAGTCAGCACAATTACAAGATAGAAAAAGGGCGTCCCTGGATATATACCGACCTGAGTGCTCCGTTCGATTTTCCGATTTACAAGAGTGATGAAGCAGTGAAAGCTGAGCGCGATAGTTTGATGAAACTATATGAGCCCTACTACATACTGAACAGCGAGACCGTTGGCAGACAGTTGCGACAGTTCTCAAAGGACTACTCAAACGGCATACCAGGACTGAACAACGACTACCTGAGCATCATAGCCAATCGTCTGCGCCGACTCTACGAGCAGGGCATAATGAGCAATACAGATTATGCAAAGATAAGCCGAGACACATCTAAATTTATCAGAATAGTAAGCGGCAAACAGGCTACGAGTATGCAGATAAGTAAGGTCTACTCGGTAGTATCAGCCTACGAACAGATATTCCAGGATCCAGCACTGGCCAACCATCGTGACATACTGCAGAAGTGTAATCTTAACGACTACATCTCGCCCAACCTGTTATACGACAAAGAGCGAAGCGAGTCAAGTCTGAACGACCTACAGAACAGCGTGCCACTAGCCAGCGGACTGGTTCAGAGAGGCGAGAAGATTATAGACCGTGGCGATATCGTAGACGAAAAGACCTACAACAAACTACTGTCGTACCAGAAAGAGATGGAACGACAGAATGTAGACCAGGAAAAGATTCGTCTGAACATTATGGGACAAATCCTGTATACAGCCATACTCATCACCTGTTTTACCATCTTCCTTACACTGTTCAGGAAAGACTACTTCGAGAAGGTAAGATCTACCACGATGCTATATGCCTTGATAGTGATATTCACCATCATAGCTTCGATGATGGTAAAACACAGCGTGCTCCACGTATATATCGTGCCGTTTGCTATGGTACCTATATTCATACGTGTGTTTATGGATTCACGCACGGCATTCATGGCACTTGCCACAATGATTCTTACCTGTGCATGCTTCCTACAATACCCGTTGGAGTTTGTAGCTGTAGAACTAGTGGCGGGTCTGGTAGCAATATTCTCGCTGCGCGAACTGTCAAGCCGTTCGCAACTGTTCTGGACAGCCGTTTCAGTAACCATAGCAGCTGTATTAACCAACCTGGCACTCGACTGGATCCGTATCAACGACCTGTCGAAAATAAGTTATAGCGAATACAACTACTTGGTTATCAACGGCATTCTGCTGTTCTGCTCTTACCCCCTACTCTATGTCATCGAGAAGGCGTTTGGATTCACATCAAACATCACACTCATCGAACTGTCTGATATGAACAAAGCACTGCTCCGCAAGATGAGCGAGGTAGCTCCAGGCACATTCCAGCACTCGATACAGGTGGGCAACTTGGCCGCAGAGATTGCTAATAAGATAGGAGCAAAGAGTCAGTTGGTACGTACTGGCGCACTATATCACGACATCGGAAAGATAGCCAATCCGATATATTTCACCGAGAACCAGTCGGGCGTTAATCCACACGAGAAGATGGAGTACATAGAGAGTGCACAGATGATTATCAGTCATGTTACAGAAGGAACTAAACTGGCCGACAAATACAACCTGCCCGATGTGATAAAGGATTTTATCACCACACACCACGGACTGGGCAAGACCAAGTACTTCTATGTACAATACAAGAATGCCCATCAAGACGAAGAGGTTGACGACCTGCTGTTTACCTACCCTGGGCCCAATCCGTTTACCAAGGAACAGGCCATACTGATGATGGCAGATACCGTTGAGGCAGCCTCGCGTTCACTGCCTGACTACACGGAAAAGTCGATTCGCGAACTGGTAGAACGACTGATTGACACACAAGTAGCAGAGGGATACTTCAAAGAATGTCCTATAACATTCCGCGATATTGCCTACGCCAAGACAGTGCTCATAGAGAAGCTAAAGACTATCTATCACACCCGTCTTAGCTACCCAGAACTGAAAAAGTAGATTCAAACCTGCACAAACACCCCTAGAAGTGTGCAAAAAACTGCACACTTTTGCACATTTGTGCAGGTTTGTGTGCAATTTTCGTTAAACTTCGTTAACTTTGTGTACGCAAACATAAGATTTTAAAACAATACATATACCTTTGCAGCCGATTTTGAAAAAAAGTGTTTAAATTATGAAAAAGATTAATGTCTTGCTCGCCGGCGTGATGCTGACAGCAGCTACAACAACAGCCACAGCAGGTGGCATCTTAACCAACACCAATCAGAGTATCGACTTTCTGCGCAACCCAGCGCGAGATGCAGCCATCGGCCTCGATGGAGTATACAGTAATCCTGCAGGTGTAGCACTCATGCCCGAAGGTTTCTATCTGGGCATCAACTGGCAGTACGCTCATCAGACGCGCACCATCGAGAGTACAAACCCCGTGTTTGCACTTGGCAAGAAGAATGATGGTCTGGGCACAAAGACCTTCGAGGGTATAGCCGATGCACCATTCATCCCATCTATCCAGGCTGCCTATAATAAAGGGAACTGGAGCGTACAGTTCAACTTCTCAGTACCTGGTGGTGGTGGTTCTTGTGAGTTTGCCGACGGACTGGGTTCGTTCGAGAGTGTTGTAGGAAGCATCGCCAGCCAGCTTAAGCCTCTGGGTGCTACTGGTTACGATATGGACGGCTACATGCAGGGACGTCAGTACTATTTTGGATTCCAGTTGGGAACAGCTTATAAGATCACAAAGGATTTCTCTGTATATGGTGGTCTGCGTGTGCTTTATGGTACTGCTACCTATAAGGCAAAAATCAGCAACATCATGGTAAACACTGCTGGTGGTTATGTTGATTTCGGTAGTTTCCTGCAGGGAGCAGCAACAACAGTTGATGCTGGTATCAGTCAGGTAAATGCAGGTATTGCCCAGTATCAGGCAGCAGGTGTAGATGTTCCTGCAGAACTAACAACCAAACTGGCACAGCTCGAAGGTACAAAAGAGAGTCTCAACTCACTGCAGAAGTATTCAGAGGGTGTAAACCTGCTTTGCAATCAGTCGAGTGTAGGTGTTGCTCCCGTTATCGGTATCGACTGGCGCATAGGCAACTTCAACTTCGCTGCTAAGTATGAGGCTAAGACTGAGATTCACATGAAGAACGAGTCGACCGTAAACAAGGCAAGCGAGATTCCTGCAGTAAACAAGTTCCGCGATGCAGAGAAGATTGACGAGGATATGCCTGCACAGTTGGCACTGGGTGCAATGTGGAGCATGAGCGACAACTTCCGTCTGAACCTGGGTTACCACCACTACTACGACAAGAGCGTGAAATGGTACAACAACACTCAGGATCTGCTTGGCGGTGGAACCAACGAGTACCTGGCTGGCGCAGAGTGGGATCTGTCAGACAAGTTCACCATCAGTGGTGGTGGTCAGCTCACACGCTATCAGCTCACCGATAAGTACATGAACGATATGTCATTCGTAGTAAACAGCTACAGCCTTGGTTGTGGTTTCAACTACAAGGCTAGCGACAAGGTAACACTGAAGGCTGCTTACTTCCAGACCAACTACGATCACTATAAGCGCAACGACTATCCACAGGCTGGTGTAAGTGACGACTTCACTCGTACCAACCGTGTACTTGGTATCGGTTGCGAACTCAAGTTCTAAGATTATTTATAGCGGATCTACATCGTAATAGATCTGGAGCGATGAATAGCGCTTGTCTTGTAGCATCTGCTGCTGGGCAAGCGCTAAATATTTGCGCACATCGGCCATGTTGATGCCAAGTTCTAGTTTCAGCACAAGCTTGCGAATAGACAGCGACTTGACCTTTGCTACAGCAGGTTTGTCAGGACCTAGCACTCTAGACGAGAACCACTGGCGCAAGCGACTGCCCATCTCGATGCTTGCTGTTTCTACTACTGCATCAGAGCGATGCTTAAGATATACGTAAACCAAACGATAATACGGCGGATAATGGAACTGCTGTCGCTCTGCTACCAATGATTGATACAAACCTGCATAGTCATTATGTACCACCTGCTGGATTACAGGGTTGGTTGGCGATTTAGTCTGTAGAATCACTAATCCTTGTTTGCCTTTACGTCCAGCGCGGCCACTCACCTGTGCCATCATCATATAGGCTTGCTCATAAGCACGGAAATCAGGATAGTTCAACAGATTATCAGCATTGAGAATACCCACAACAAATACCTTGTCGAAATCCAATCCTTTTGATATCATCTGGGTACCAATCAACAGGTTGGTCTTGCCTGTAGAGAAGTCGCTGATGATACGTTCGTAAGCATTTCGTGTACGGGTGGTGTCAAGGTCCATTCGTGCAATACGTGCATCCGGGAAAATATCACGCAACTGGTCCTCTATCTTCTCTGTGCCATAGCCACGTGTCTGCAAATCGTGACATCCACAAGCTGGGCATTCTGCAGGCACTTGATAAGTATATCCACAGTAATGACACGTAAGTTGGTTCATATTGCGATGCAAGGTTAGTGACACATCGCAATGCTGGCAATGAGGCACCCAACCACACTGCTTGCACTCTATCATAGGTGCGTACCCACGGCGGTTCTGGAATAATATCACCTGCTCACCACGTTCCAAAGCCTCTCGAGTCTTAGCCAACAACAGTGGAGAGAATGGTCCATTCATCATCTTGCGATGCTGAAGATCCTTGATATCCACCACCTGAATCTCAGGCAACTCTATACCTTTATATCTTTGGAAGAGTTCCACCAGGCCATATTTACCTGTCTTGGCGTTATGATATGTCTCGACAGATGGGGTTGCTGTACCAAGTAGCGTCTTGGCACCATACATCTGAGCCAACATAATAGCAGCAGAGCGGGCATGATAACGTGGGGCAGGATCCTGCTGTTTATACGAGGTAACGTGCTCCTCATCGATGATAATCAATCCAAGATTCTGGAATGGCAACAATACAGCACTACGTGCTCCAAGTATCACATCGTAAGGATGCTTTGATAGTTGCTTCTGCCATATCTCCACACGTTCTGCATCAGAATATTTGCTATGGTATATACCCAACCGATTGCCAAACACCCGTTGCAGTCGTTGCATCATCTGTACGGTAAGTGCAATCTCAGGCAACAGATAAAGCACTTGCTGATGTTTATCCAAAGCCTGCTGAATCATATGGATATAAATCTCTGTCTTGCCACTCGAAGTAACACCATGCAGCAGAGTAACATTCTTCTTCAAGAATGAGAACTGGATCTGATTGAATGCCTCTTGCTGAGTTGTGCTCAGAGGTTTGATATTCTCAGGATGAGGATCGCCGCCAAAATTCAGTCGTCCCACCTCCTTTTCATAAGTCTCCAGCAGTCCACGTTGCACTAGAGCATTTACAGATTGTAATGTATGACCCTGGTTCAACAGTTCATCACGGGTTAATTCAAACTGGCTATCTCCTTGCTCAACCTGATCCCACCCAGACAGTTCCAGATAATCAATAAAAGCCTTCTGTTGTTTAGGAGCTCTCTGTAGCATATCCATTGCAACGTGCAACGCCTGCTCGTTACAGAACTTGGGCGAAAGTTGGATATATAGTTCTGTTCTTGGTCGATAACCATCTTCTGCTTTCAGTCCAGATGGTAGTGCTGCCTTATATACCTCGCCAATAGGCGACATATAGTAATCGGCTATCCATAGCCAAAGCTTCAGTTGGCAGTCAGTAATAACTGGTTCTGTATCCATCACCTGACTGATAGGCTTAACCTGATAGCCCTGAGGCTTATTATCATGCAGACGAGCCACAATACCAAGATACGTCTTACTACGTCCAAAAGTCACCAGTACACGCACGCCCACTTTCACCTCCATGCCATCTGGCACAGAGTATGTAAAGAATCCCTCAAGGGGAACAGGCAATATCACGTCAGCGTAACTCATCAGCCGACAAAAGTACACAAAAAAGCCGAATGCTCCAAACATTCGGCCTATTTTAATTTATCTTTTGCAGTTTCTTAGAAGAAATAAGCAACTGACAGCTGCCATGAATTTGCCTTAGTATCACCAGTAATACTATTCTTAACAGCACCAACCGTTGCATCAACTACATTAAAGTCACCAGTCTTGCCAATAGCGAAATTATAGTTGGCAGAAACCTGAAGGTGATTTAACAACATCAAGCCAAGACCTGCATTGGCACTTAGATTTGAACTCTTCAGAGTCCAATTTGAGATATCGTTTGTTGCAGCATCAACAGAACTAAAAGTCTTGTCGCCTACATTAAAGCCGAACTGAGGACCTGCAAAGAAATAAATGCTAGCTGTTGAGCCCAGACCAATACCATAGCGCAGATTTACAGGAACCTGGATAGATTGCTGCTTTACAGTCTCACCATCCAACTTAGAAGAACGCTGATCGTAGAGAGCAGAGGCGTCAATTCCAAGGCCTACCACTGGGAGAGTGAACTTGACAGTCGGGCCAATGAAAAATCCTGCCTGATTTGACTTATCAACAACATCTTTGCTAAGTTTCATATTAGTCAGGTTAAGACCACCCTTAACACCGAACTGCACCTGTGCCTGAGCTGCAACAGTCATTGTTGCCAGCAGCACTACCAATGTGAAAAATTTCTTCATAACCTATTAAAATTTAAATGTTAATGAATCTTACTACGGCTGCAAAGATACGAAAAAAGTTGGAATAGAGAAGTTTTTATCGGATTTTTTTCGTTTTTTTCCTCTGTTTTCGCCCTTTAGTGCCTCTGACGACGTACAGAGACTCTGGCTGCGCTATTGCTACTGCTGCTTGCTTTCTCTGATTTCTGCGACTTCTGTTTGGCTACTTTCACGCCTTTGTTTGATGCTGGTTTATTCTTAGCAGCCTTAACTTTCTTACCAGCCTTAGTATCCTTAACGGCAGCAATACTATCAAGTGAGTCGCGCTTAGCAGGATCACCAAAGATTGTCTTCTTAAATGCCTCGAGTTCTGCCTCGATACGCTGCTGCTCAGCGGTCATCTTAGTCTTATCGCCCTTACACAACTGCGACAAGGTCTTGCCCTGAGCATTGTTGGTCTTATATATCTTGCCGCGATACATATTAAGAGTGAAGAAATCGTCCATAGACACCTGTGCAGCATTGTTCATATTGCTGACCATAACTGTCTGACGATTAAGGAATGGTTCCAGATCGCTATACTTAACCCAGAACAGCGGGTATTGTGTAACTGCTTTTTCGTCGCTCTCTTCACTTTCACTACTTATAGAAAACTCGCTCTCCTCCTCTACGGCTATAGGACATAGAGCCAGCACCTTGATATGGAACGAAGAATTGGCCTGATCGTAATATGCACTCTCCTTGAGATAATACTTCTTCACCTCGGCAGATGGGATATTACTATTCTCCACCTTAATTCGTCCATTCTGTTCTTCGTATGGAATACGATATTCGTGCAACCAAGTCTTCATATCTATCTTAGCCTCTTCAGTAAACACATCGTTACCATCGGTAGGATACTCATAGATGGGGATATATCCATTCAGAGCCAACTTCAGTATATAAGTAAACAGATTGAGCTGCTTGCCTTGTGGTTCTACTGGATAGTAAAGTCCACCATTCGCATCTTCGTCGAGCGAAATCTCGCGATAAATATCACGACGCCACACGACATCCTCAGGCATATCTACTGCCGTGGGGTATGATATCTGGGCACGCATCGACATTGCTGAAGATGCATTTTTCTGCTGGTTGGCTTGCTTTTCCTGCTGTTCAGCACGTCGCTGTGGCGGTTGAGCAACAGCTGCTCCTACCATCAGCATCAGGGTTAAAAAGAACAATACTCTTTTCATATCTATTATACCTTATTTATTTTACTTTTATTTCCATCGAACCAGTAAGTGTTCGCGTAAGTCCATCAGGACCAACCACAGTTACTCTCGAAATATAGAATCGACGATTGCGAGGGAGTTTGCGGAACGTGTCCTTTTGACGACCAGAGAACTGAGCACCATCCGATGCCATAGGCACAGCATTACCCATATTGTCGTGAAATACCGTTTCGAAGCTCAGCACACGGAAGGCGACATCCAGTATACCATCATCGATAGCTGCACCCAGTTTATCCACTGCCACAAGCTGTGTCTTGGGCAGGTCGCCACCCTTATAGCGGGTAGGATTGCCATGCTCGTCAGTCATAGTTATATAAGGTGTAGGATCGGGCAATTTGCGCACACGGAATGTGTACTGTCCCATCTGCTGAGGACGACCTGTATTAGTAGACGTAACAGTGATTACAGCATTCTGACCAATCTTAGATGGTTTAGCAATATACTTGCCAGGACCAACTGACTGCAGCGTACCATTAGTCATCGAGGCCTGAATCTTATTGAGAGGCACTCCTGGCACACTTATGCTGATAGGATTGGAATATCCAGCATAGAGCATATTCATAAGGTCGGCCGATACGGTAGCACTGGGTTCTACTACAGTATACTCCTGTGCGAACTCACGACGAATGCGATCGCCATTACCATTCACCATCTCCATGTAACCCTTCAGAGTAAAGTCACCAGTTTTACCACAAACAGTCTCGTACAGACCATTCTGTAGGTTAACTTTCTGACCACCTATAAAGATATCAGGTACCTGAGTAGTGTCGACAGCAGCCATGACAATGCGGGCAGAGAAACGGTCGCCTCGCACGATTGTCTTAGAATTAGGGATAACGAAAGCATCGAGCAGGTTCACACGGATATCCTTTACGTCGATATTCTGTACTAGTCTGTGCAGCACTTCTCCCTCGGCATAGCGAACATCACTCTGCAGTTTCGACAACAATGTCACAGCAGCTGCTGCTGGCATCGACTCGAACATATACTCCTGCCAGTTCTTACCCATGGCACGCTTAGGCACCTCAGTGGTAAGGTTGCTGGCTATTATCTTCTTCTGCTTCTCGTCTGTAACCATCGTGAGCATACGATTGCGGAACGAGTTGATAGCATTAAACAGTTTCTGTCCCTGACCATTGGTTGGCGAAAGCATCACGTAGTTGGCAGGCTCTTGGTCCTCCTTATTGCGGATGTTTGTTACATCGCCATCCTCACCATCAGCCTCTACAACTATTGCTTGTTTCAGACTTGCAGCAAAGTTATAAAGCGAGTCACTCATGCGTCGAACCTCCTGGGCCTTATCATACCACTCCTTAGTTTTCTGAGGATTGGCCTTCATCTGCTGTTCAAAGGTCTCATATATCGCCAGGTTCTCCTTCGAAGAGTTGCTAGTAGTACGGTTCAGACTTTCCTCCACAATTGAGAATCCGTTGAGCACCTCGTTAGATACGTTAAGTGCCAACATAGCCATCAAGACGACGTACATCAGATTGATCATCTTCTGGCGTGGAGAAACGGGTCTTTTCTTTATTGCCATAGTCGTTATACGTTCATCTTAGCTGTCATTGCCTCGATCATACGGGCATATATCTTATTCAGTTCGGCTATCTGCTCAGCCATTTTCTTGGTCTGCTCGTTGATATCGTCGATAGTACCAATCTGCGAGCTGGCACTCTTAAGCTGCATCTCGTAAACCTTACAGATACCAGTAAGCGTACGGTTCAGGTTCTCCATCTCCTCAGAGTCGTGTGCCAACTTCTCGTTCTGAGCCGAAACTTTGGCAAGAGTTTCTGTGAGATGTTTCAATTCGTCAACATAACCAGCTGTAGCAGCATCGAGTTCTGGATTAGGAGCGCTTGGTGTAACAACAGGCGCACCTCCGCCACCACCAAATACGACTGGACCTTCACCACCAGCGGGAGCATTTCCACCACCAATAATGATTGTACCACCACCAGAAGAAGCTCCCCCTTCAACAGTAGGAATATTGCCTTCAACAGGAACCGAAGCACCGCTTCCACCGCCAATAATAACGGTTCCACTACCACCAGCTGTAGCTCCACCTGCAACGATAGGACCACCTGACACTATTGGCCCGCCAGCAACTACAGGACCGCCAACATTGATGACTCCACCTTCTGGGATTTCAGCCCCTTCAGCTGGCACCACTTCACCAACGACGCCGCCTCCTACAACACCACCAACATTACCTACAACAGTTGGCGTTGCATTAGCATGAATATCGAGTTCCATACCATCGGTAGTCTTATCAAATGGACGGTCGAAAGCCGAAATGAAGAACACAAACACCTCAGTTCCCATTCCGAGGAACAGGAAGAAATCAGCTCCACTAAGGTGGGTAAGTTTAAATAGCGTACCAAGGATAACGATTGATGCACCCCAGCTATAGGCGTAGTTCAAGAACGTCTGTCCAGGAACACTATCCATCCACTTCTGCAAGCGGTATACTACGTTAAGTTTACTATATGTAGTCATATTCTTTTCGATTTTAGTTATTTCTTCTTTCCATTTTGCTTTGTAGATTTAGCACGCTCGCTGGTAGAATTAGCCAGACTGCGCACGCAGCGGAATCCGATATATGAACGGGGTTGGTTCTGATACTCCGCACTACGCCATGCTGAACGGATATATGACTCAGGATCCTTCCACGAACCACCTCTTACACTCTTGCGTTTCAGTCGATAAGGATCTTCCTGAGCAGCATTATACTTCAGCTGTGGATTAATGTCATTCATAGCCTCTACTCCAGCTTCGGTATATATAGTACTAGTCCATTCGGCTACATTTCCTGCCATGTCGTAGAGTCCATTCGAGTTTGCCGAATATATACCCACGCGACTGGTAATCAAGTTGCCGTCCTTGGTATAGTTGCCGTTGTCAGGCTTAAAGTTGGCATAGAAACAGCCCTTGCCACTGGCCACAGCTTCGTTGTCCCAAGGGAACTCGTTCTGATCTTTGCCTCGGGCAGCATACTCCCACTCTGCTTCAGTAGGCAGACGATAGCGCTGTACATATCTAGCCGCAGGACCTAGTCCCTTCAACAGATACTCCGTGCGCCATGCGCAATATGCATTAGCCTGTTCCCAAGTTACACCAACCACTGGGTAGTCATTGTATGCAGGGTTAGAGAAGTAGTATCTCATATACATCTCATTATCAGCATTTGGGAAGTCATTAACCCAGCAGGTGGTATCAGGGAATATGTTCACGATATATGTATTCAGGAAGTCCCAAGGTCCTGACAATGGGCGATTGATAGTCTCGCGAACGATACGTCCTTCATCGTCAACATAGGCAGTATCCTTAGATATCATCACCGGCTCCTCCGGATCGATAGTGATATCAGTATTCAGGTTGCGCTCCTGCGGGTTTAGACGATTGCGACGCAGAGCTGCAGCGGTATAGTCGTAAACCTCGTAGCGATAGTTAAGCTGGCGGTAATCCAGCATCTTCTCGCCTGTCACAGGATTGGTCACATACAGTCCATCAATTATCTCCTGCTCATCCTCAGTTGGTCGGCGTGGCAGCGACTTCTTCCAGTTCAGCACAGTCGAAATCTCATTGCCCTCCTTGTCTGTCTTAACCGTCTTGTACGTCTCATCTATCTCTGAAAGACGTTCACGCAGTATTGAGTCGCGCACATAGTTCACAAACTGGCGATACTTTGAGTTTGTCACCTCAGTCTCGTCCATCCAGAACCCATCCACGGAGATATCCCTGAGGGGAGTCTTCTTTCCCCACAGCGAGTCTTGGTTTTCTATACCCATCTTCAGGTGTCCTCGTTTCACGAGCACCATTCCGTATGGAGTAGGCTCTGTGAATGCCTTTCCTCCTGTACCAGTCACTTCACCGCCATTGGATGTCATCATCTTGCTGCCAAAACAACTGCTTAGCAGTATTACAGCCATGGCGCATAGTCCTATAAGTTTCTTCATATATATACCTTATTTACTATAGTAATCTTACGCTCTTATGCAGATTTCTGCCTTTCTTATATAGGTTCACCTCTGTCTGGTATCCCACGAACAGTTCGTGACTTCCGTTTCCCACGTTGATGGCTGATGTATATATCTCGTAGCTGTAGCCCAGGTGTATACCATGAAAGTTTCCACCTATCAGCACTGTCACCGAGTTTGTAGGACTATACGTCAGTCCCGCATACATCACCTTTTTGTCGTGTTCGTACTTCAGTCGGCCCGTCACGTCAGCACGCCAAGCCACAGCGTCAGTACGTCCCAACACAGATGTCTGTATCTTTAAAAACGGATTATTTAGTCGAATATTGTATCCCGCAGTAAAATAATATGTAGGATCAATACTTAATTCATTCGTTTCACCTATAGCCACCACTGGTGAGTTTAGGTGCAAAGCCGATAGGCCAACATACCAATTACGCGCCACATA
The DNA here is from genome assembly GCA_900317405.1 of uncultured Prevotella sp. GTDB lineage: Bacteria > Bacteroidota > Bacteroidia > Bacteroidales > Bacteroidaceae > Prevotella. The sequence continues at coordinate 9,189 of ONGP01000025.1, read as the reverse complement.
ATACACTCCAGCCGACAAATCAAGGCCAGTTCCATTTACAGATGAGCTAGCAAAAGCAGGATCGTCAGGATCGTCGCCCAATTCCACCTTACTGCCGTCAAACGTTTCGCCTAGCATACCTACTTGCACGCCCGCACTCAGTTTGCCACCCAGCAATCGTTTCTGATAAGCATACTGAACACTCAGTCGCTTGTGCGAAAACAGTCCTATCTCATCATTCAGCAATTGCACTCCAACTCCATGATATGAGCCTACAGCATAGAATGGCATATCAGCCGCTACATACATTGTCTTAGGATTATTCTCAAACCCAGCCAATTGTAAAGAGTACGCACCCGCAACATTCAGTTTGGCCTCTTTTCCTACCGACGCAGGATTAAACGAAGGTTCCATCGCCCAATAATGAGCGAAGGAAGGATCGTATTGCGCACAAACTTGTGTGGCTGCAATCAGTAGCCCTATTGTTACTAAAAAGAAACGTTTCACGTTAATAATAACGCAAAACGTTCTTTTTTATTATAATTGTTTACTTCTTTTTAGTTAGATCAGCAATACGCGTCAGTTTAAAATCAGTAGCTGAGAACCATTGAGCCCTACAAGGCTTGCCAGTAAAACTTTCGTCACTAGAAACACCATATGCGATCGAATCGCCAGAAACAACGATATTATCTATGCAAACGTCAACCCACCCCATGTCAGGTCTGCCATCCTGGTTTTCATAAACCGGCATCGACATTAACTTAATACTATCACCGTGGACATAAACACAAGGGCCTGGTCCTTCTGTCCTAACTGCACAGTCCAAACGATACACGCCAGGTTTCACAGCCTCCTTGCGCTCCGCCTGAAACACTTCCTCGCAATTTTCATTATGAACATCCATAAAGCGCATATTGTGATTGCCGTTATAATAACCTCTGTAGGTATAATGATCACAGTTCTCTGCCTTAATCAGATTCCAACCGCCCTTACGCAGGAATTTCTTGTCCTGAGGACTCATCTCTATACCTTGGTAATTTGTTGTTTCATCTGGCACAACTGTCTGATAGATATACTCATTATGATACTCTGCAATGGTGAATCCTAATGGAACTGCGGTACATACGGCAACCACCCATAGAAAAATCCAGATGATACGCTGAGCGACACCCATTGGTCGAATTTTGCCTGTAAGCGACAATATCATGTGAGTGATGCCATAGATAGGGATGAGCAACACAAGGAAAAAAGCAATTACAAAAATGCCAAGAATCTTAGGATTATGTATCCAAGCACCAGCCAACCCCATCGAACTGAGACTGAACGGAATGGTGCTGTTCAGCGGTAATACCAAACCACAAACTGTTGCAATCAAAGCGAACAAGAAGCCGATGAACAGGGCGAAGCAAATAATGGTAGAAATAATCACTACAAAACCGATAACAATCTTTAGCAGGAATGATACTAGCAAACCTATCAAACTACGACGCTGAACAGGTTGTTTCTCGTTCTCAACCACCACATCGGCCAGATTCTGCGGAGTAACATCCTTACCTTCCATCTGCAACAACTGCTCAGGAGTCTTGGCTTCAGGTATCACAAGAGCCAGAACGATATAAATAAAGAGTCCCACACCATAACACATGGTGAACAGCACGATAAGCAGTCGCCAGATGATAGGATCAGTATTGGTATACACAGCTATACCAGAAAGCACACCAGCCAGCATCTTGTCCTTGGGATTGCGATACAGCTTTTTGCCTGCAGTACGCTCGCGTACATTCTCATATATCTTCTGACCAGCCGAACGAGCCTGTTCTTCCCAATTATTACCTTTGCTTTCTGTCTTCTGGGCTTCCTCGCCAGTAAGCTCTTCTGGTTTGCCAATGCGAGTAATGATATCCTTGACATGTTCGATAGTAATAGCCTCGATGCCCTGCTGACGCAACTCTTCGAAAAGTTCTGCTATACGGGCCTCGATATCATCTACTATTTCATCACCTCCCTCCTGCTTGCCAAACGACGAACGAAGTGAATTGATATACTGTTGAAGCAGCTCGTAAGCATCTTCATCTATTTGGAACAGACGTCCACAAAGATTGATGGTAATATTCTTTTTCATTTTGATTCTAATAATTTTGGTGTTACGTTCTTAAGATAATTAATGGTGTTAGAGAGTTCCAGCCAGGCCGTATCCAGACCTTCCAGGAATTTTACGCCCTCCGTGCTAAGGGCATAGTACTTACGAGGAGGCCCCTGAGTAGACTCCTGCCACTCGTATTGCAGCAGTCCGTCGTTCTTCAGTCGGGTTAGCAGTGGATAGAGCGTCCCCTCTACCACTAGCAGCTCCGCATTCTTTAGTTGTTGGATAATGTCACTGGCATACGACGGACGATGCTCGAGTAGCAGCAATACGCAGTACTCAAGCATACCTTTACGCATCTGTGACTTTGCATTTTCAATGTTCATCTCTTTGCCTTATTTAAAGATTTTTGCGGCAAAGATAAGCAAAAACCTAGTACCTTGTATAACAAAGTACCAAGTTTTTGCAAAGTATTATAACTATTTAACACTTCTAACTAAAATAAAACGAGATATGCAACAAAAAGTTACCTATCTCGTTAAATTTTCGATTGTTAGATTATAGTCCAGCAATTAATATTCATCCTCGTTGAACAGGAAGTCCTCCTTTGTTGGATAATCGGGCCAGATGTCCTCGATGCTCTCGTAAACCTCACCTTCATCCTCTATCTCCTGGAGGTTCTCCAATACTTCGAGTGGAGCTCCTGAACGGATGGCATAATCTATAAGTTCATCCTTGGTTGCAGGCCAAGGTGCGTCCTCTAATTTTGAAGCTAATTCAAGTGTCCAATACATAATACAAATTGTTAGTTTAACTGATTCTTTTAATTTTGGACGCAAAAGTAATCAATTATTTCCTATCTACCAACATTTTGCCATACAATTTCACTCTGATTTGCGTTAAAATTTATTTTTTTTGCCAAAACAAACAGATAATCACTCAATCTGTTCACATATTGCAATACTTCAGGGCTGATTTTAGCCACTTCTGACAAGGCAACGATACGACGTTCGGCCCTACGACACACCGTACGACACACATGTGCCTGAGCAGCTTCTTTGGTACCACCAGGCAATACAAAACCCTGTTTCTCGGGCAATAGCTTCATGATTTCATCTATCTTCTGCTCTACCAACTCTATTTCGCCTTCAGGCAAATAAGCCGAAGGTGACAAAGGCGTTTGTTCCTGATCGGTAGCTAAGTTAGTACACACATTAAACAGACAGTTCTGGATACGGATAATCACCGCCTTGTCATCAACATCAGGCAACTGCGATGCCAACAAGCCCAAATGACTGCTCAATTCATCTACAGTGCCATATGCCTCAAGCCGTTCACTTGCCTTAGAAACTCTCTGACCGCCAACGAGTGATGTTTTACCCATATCGCCACCTCGAGTATAGACTTTAGTTATCTTCATAATTTAATCGGTTAGAAATTAATAATATAGTTTTGCTTAAATCGGTTTTTATCAAAGAATACAATGCCACAATAATAAAGATCAAAAGTAACACCGGTATTTTCATCAGCCTCTAACTTATGCCAACGCTCCCAATCACGCCAGATACCCTCAACCACAATCACGGATTTCTGATCGCATTTAGATAGTAAAGCCTCCCATCCATCATAGTCCTCAACCAGAACTCTGGCCAGCTCCACCTTATTTATAATAGGTACGAAATTGGTTTCAATACATCCTGCCTGCCAGTAGCGTTGATATTCATCTTGAATCATCATCGATGGCTGTCGCCAATTTGCCAAGCGGAAATAAAGACGCCCTAACTTGCTGGTAAGCCAATCATCCCCATTTAATTGATCATAGGCATAATACGGCCAGTGTTCGTTTATCACATAGCGTACAAACGAATAATCAGTAGGCGACTGTATACCAAATCCGCGACACTTATGGATACGACTAAGCCAAACAAAGAAGCGTTTAAACTGATTCATCACTGCAAAGATACGAATAAGTGAGGAAAAAACCAAATTAATTTGAGTTTTTTCGAACGTGAGTATCTTCGAGAGAAACTCAAAGATAGTGCAAATCGAGTGAAATACCAAAGGAAAACTCGTTTTTCTTTGTCTTTTCGAGAAGCAACTTATCTTCGCCAAGAATTCTCTAGGCAGAGATGTTGCAAGGTATCCCAAATTAGTGCATCACTTTTTTCTATCTATTCCATTTTTTTTCTTATATTTGCACCAAAATATTACGCTAATGAAACAACACCTCTATATTATTATAATAGGTATAGCAGCTATACTCTATAGCTGCGGCGATGGCAAATTAGTTAGACAACTGCCACATCTGGGAAACACCCCCTATCAGCAAGACACCATTTTGGTAACTTATGCCACCAATCCCGAACGTGCGCTCACTCTGCTCGATTCGGCATTGCTTCTTGGCAACATCAGCGATTATCGAGCTCAAGTTATCCGCGCCAAAATCTTCAGCAAATCGCTCATGGAGCAGCGTCAGGATTCAGCCATCGCCATCTGTAAGCAGCTACTCAACCACGACTCAGTACTAAGCCAGCCTACTGAGCAGGAGAATATTCTCGATATGCTCATCGCCAGCAGTCGTGCCCGTTTGGATTACGAGCAGTATCTGCATTGGGCCACACAGAAGGCCAATCTCTGCCATCAGCAAGGCGAGGAAACCGAACGCTGGCGCACCGAGGCCGACATTGGTTTGATATATACTCACCTCGGACAAGTTGACAAAGGTCTTGACAAACTCAACGAGGCTATCACTCATCTTGATGAGCCAGGAAGCATCGATCGCATGGACGCCTTTATCGTGGCAGTAAAACGCAAGATCAATGCCCTCAACGATCTAAGCCGCTTTACCGAGGTTATCCCTCTGGCTCAACGTTCACTCGACCGATTGACACACTACGAGCAGCACGCCAAGGACTATGCCGAAGACAGCTACCGTCTCTCTTGGAGTGACAATCCTAACGACCGCGACCGTTATCTCGACTTCAGTCGTGCACAGACGTGGGTATTCATTGCTCAGGCCTACGCCAAACTCGATTCTCTCGAAGAAGCCAGAAAGTACTTGGTTCTTTTCAATGGCACAACCTACAGCAAGTCGTTCTCAGCCCGCCGTTTCATTGCCCCTACACAGATAGAACTTGGCATGTACGATGATGCCATTGCCACCTATGACGAGATGGAGCGTCGTATGGCAGCCGACACCATCAACGACGATTATGCACAGGTACTTCGCGCCCGTGCCATTGCATTACGCGCCAAAGGCTACACGGCCGAAGCTCTAGACTACCACATGCGCTATGCCAAACTATCGAAGGCTCTTAGCGATAGCCTGCATCGCAGTGAGGCACACGATTACGCAGCACGCTACCATGCCCAGGAGCAACAGATGGAGATACAAGAGAAACAAGCCGAGGCCCAGCGTTCCCACATCATGAGTATCGCCGTAACCATCATCGCCTTGTTGGCAACAGCCTTTGCCGCCTACTTCTTCCGTCAGAAACGCATCATCTCTGCCAAAAACCGCGCCTTGGTCCGCATGATCAACGAGAAAAAGACACCAGAAGCACCTAAAACTAATTCAGATGAGTTTGCCAATATCGATCAAGCCATACGTACCGAACATCTATATAAGGAAGTAAATCTCCAACGACAGGATATATGCAATCGCTTTGGCATCAATCGTCATACGCTTAATGACATGCTAACACATTACTCTGGCGGTCTGTCGTTTCCACAGTATATCAATGCCATCCGACTTGAGGAATCACTCCGTATGCTGCACAACGAACCTAATCTTACCATCGCAGCCATAGCAAAAGCAGTAGGTTTCTCGCCCTCAAACTTCCGCGAACAATTTAAGCAAAAATACGGAATGACACCGCAAGAATACCGCCAGAATATGTAAGTTTTTGGGTAAAATCCCGTTTTCGATGCACGTATTTGGGACACATACCAAATGCGTGCATACATTTTCTTTCAAAAACACTACTTTTTATCTATCTTTGCACCGTATTTGGCATAAACCCATATGTGCAAAAAACTTTTTGAGTCAATAGAGACTACCATCCGTAATGAGCAGCTATATGCAGCTTTAAACCTGATGCGCGAGGACGTTATGAAACGTTTCGGCATCGGGCGTCACCATTTGAACGATTTGCTTAACACCTATGCCGATGGCATGTCGTTCCCACAATACATCAATTCCATTCGATTGGAAGAAGCTGTTAAACTGATCAACGAAAGCCCCCAAACACCTATTGCCGTTATTGCTAAAAAAGTTGGTCTCACAGCTCCCAACTTTCGCGAGCTATTCAAACGCAAATATGGGATAACACCTACCGAATATAAGGAAAAACTTTAGTTTTTTACATACAACTATGCACGCATTTGGTCTTGGACCCAAATGCGTGCATTACTTTTCTTGTTAATTTGAAGATTCCATGCTATATTTGCATTACAAAACAATCTAATCATAATAACATGGAATATATACAGACTAATAACGAAGATTTCAGAGATTTCCTATGTAGAACTCTTAAAAACCAAACTGATGCCCGCTCGCTTCAGTTGTTTACAGTCTTGCTAGAGATTATTGTTTCAGAAATCAAAAATCGAGATTACAAACTTTCAGTTAATTGCAGTCCACAAGAAATAATAATAACCATTTCTCATCACGGCAAGGCAATCATAGACGGTATACTGAGAATTATTGATGATCAGGTTGACAGATTACGATACCGTCACATAACAAAAGACCATCATGTGCTAAAAATGAATAAGTATAACAATAGTTTGTTAGTGGTAATATGATCAGAAAGATTGTTCAGCCCTCATACTTGAAAGCCAGAGATAAGGTAGCACTTATATCTCCTGCATACTGGGTGCCTCAAGAAGCCATCCAACAGGCAGCTGAAACCATCAAAAGTTGGGGACTACAGCCTTTAATAGGTCCTCATACTAATAACCTTAATGTAAATGCCTATGCCGGAACAGCCGATGAGCGCGCCGCCGACCTGATATGGGCGCTCGAAGACGACAGTATCAAGGCTATCATCTGCTCACGGGGTGGCTATGGTTCTATTCATCTGCTTAACCGTGTTGCGCTCGACACTTTCCGCCAACACCCCAAATGGTTAATAGGTCATGGCGATATCACCATGCTGCTCTATGCAGTAGGCGCTACCGGTATTATGAGCATACATGGTCCCATGGCTTTCCAGATAGCAGGTTGCCAGGAGCCAGCAACCACCTATTTACGCAGCATACTGTTCGGTACGTTGCCACAGTATGTTCTTCCAGGTAGCCGTTATAACCTCAACGGTCATGCCGAAGGCATACTTGTTGGTGGCAACCTTACATGCTACTCGGTGATATCAGGAACCAAATTCCAGATATCGCCTAAGCAAGACATCATTCTATTTATAGAAGAGGTTGAAGAGTCGCTCCACAACATCGACCGCATGTTCTATACCATCACACTGCAGAACAGTTTCGACAGGATCAAAGGTATCATCATAGGCACATTCAGCTCCATCAAATACGACATGCAATATGGCAGTGCCGAGCAAATGCTGATAGAACACCTGCGTAGCTACAATATTCCTATCTGCTGTGGTTTCCCCGTTGGTAGTAACAGCTGTATCCCACTGATAGTAGGTGCACATTGCTCTCTTGACATATCAACAGAAAAAGCCGTTCTTACCTTCATGGGCAAAGGTACAATGGAATCATACCAACTGGAGCAAGCGAACCCACAACTGGTAAAAGAAAACAGAATATAACTACTAAATAATGGACGAAAGAACAATCAAAATCGTTAACGAAGCAAGATGGACCGATGGACAGATAGTGAGGAACCGTTTGGACGAAATCAGCTACGACCCGATGGGATACCAGGAGGAACTGGTATTGAGAATAGCACGCGAGAATGTGAACACCACATTCGGACGTAAGCATGGCTTCGACCGTATACACAATATCGCCGACTTCAGAATGCGCGTACCTATTTCGTGCTATGATGACTATATGGAATACATCGAACGTATATCGAATGGTGAACGAAACGTGCTCACGGCCTATCTCACCGAACATCTCTCACCCTATGAAGGGTATAAGAAACTGCCCCTGTCGCGATGGGGCGTACAGACATTCTATGATTACAACTTCAGCGCTGCATTCTATATCGCCGGTAACGAGGGACTGATTACTGGCGGCATGACGCTGAATCTGGTAGATAATTGCATTGATACTCTGCCATCAGGAGTGCATGTGGGAAATCTGCTGGGCCGACAACTCACCAGGCGCGATTTCGACAACAGTAAGGTGTACGTGATACCTATTGACATGGCAAACTACGTAGGCCAGAACGACATCCTGTACATCCAGGCACTATATGCACTCAGTCAGAAAAAAATATCACTTGCTATATGCGACCATTACACCGACATGATTAACCTGCTACGGTATATAGAGAAGCACTGGCCAAGACTTGCCAACGAGATAGAACAAGGCAATACTTATGTAACAGCCGATGCTATGAGGGCAAACACCATACGCGAGGTGATGGAGAGACACCATATAGGTACACAACTCGTTACCAACCTATGGCCAGACCTGCATGTTATGATGATTTACGATGTTTGCTGCCTTACTACCAGTTTCGAGCTGTTACGAACCTACTGCGGTCGCGATGTGCACTACATCTTTGCAGGCATCAATTCAGCCATTGGCTCGTTCACCATGCCGCTGAATATCGACGATCCGCAGACGGTACTGATTCCAGACAGCGTGTTCTACGAGTTCAAACCTCAGGAATCCAAGAATTATAACGACCTATTAACACTCGACCAGTTAGAGTTGGGCAAAAGATACGAACTTATAGCCACTACACTATCAGGTTTGTATCGTTATAAAACCAATAAGGTATTCTACATAGTAGGTCACCACCACGAAACCCCAACGGTAATCAGTGAGAACTGACTTACAGCCCTAAAAAACGAAAAAGCCCCGGGGATATTGTATCCTCGAGGCTTTTCTTTAAAAAAAGACGGCGGCTTCCTACTCTCCCGCATTGCATTGCAGTACCATCGGCGCAGGTGGGCTTAACTTCTCTGTTCGGAATGGGAAGAGGT
>ONGP01000062.1 GCA_900317405.1 uncultured Prevotella sp. | reverse complement strand
ATCGCTCAGGGCGAGGTTATTCCTGTAGCTACACGCTCATTCGGTTCTATCGGTATCTTCGGTATCAAGAACATGAGCCGCTTCTATCGTCACGTCCTCATCGAGAAGCACTACCCACACCACTGCGCTGTTATGTTCGGCCATCAGGGTAAGTATCTGTGGGAGGTTCTCAAGTACATGGGTATCCCAGTTGACGAGATCGACTACAACTTCCCCAAGGGCGACTTCTACCCAACAGAGAATCCATTCGCATAAGTCGAAAGATAATCTCAATAACAAAGCCGCAACCTTTTTACAGGGTTGCGGCTTATTATAATATGAAGAAGTATTGCCTGATATCGCTGATGCTTTGCTGGATGCTTTCGCTTTCAGCACAATATCTGCATCCTGGTGATACTATCGCAATTATATCGCCATCTAGTGCCACTGATACCACTACTATTAATGGCGGTATCCGTACGCTAGAGAAGTGGGGCTATCATTGCGTGGTAGCACCTAATGCACTAAACGATTATCATGGCTTTGCAGGCACTATCGAAGAGCGTCTCAGTGATTTATTATGGGCATTACGCGAACCATCAGTCAAGGCAATAATGTGTTCGAGAGGTGGTGATGGTGCGGCTCATCTGTTAGCGCGACTATCGCTTGATACGCTCAGACAATACCCAAAAATGATTATTGGCTTCAGCGATGTTACAGCCTTGCTATGTGCTGAGGCTAGAGCTGGGGTAAAGGGCATTCATGGTTCAATGTGCTATGCTCTGAAGACTTACGAAGGTACAGATACCGTTAGTCAGGCTTTGCGTCGTATGCTTGCTGGCGATTTGCCAACCTATCGCGTAGCTCCTCATCCCTTAAATATAATAGGTAAGGCTGAGGGAACTATCGTTGGTGGCAATATGAGCGTGTTCAACGATCTGGCCGGCTCTGATTTCGACCCCATCATGATGGACGATATCATCCTGTTTATCGAAGATACAGGCGAGGGAATGAGCAAGGTAGACCGCATGTTGCATAACATCGAGGTTCGTGGTTTGCAATCCCATATTCGAGCCGTTATCGTTGGTCAATTCAATAAATACAAACACCCTGAGAATGGTTTCGACGATATGTATGCTATCCTGCACGAATACCTACAACATTGGCACATACCTGTATGCTACGACTTCCCAGTAGGTCACGCACATCTAAAAAACTTCCCGCTTCTAACGGGTACAAAAGCTAAGCTAAAAGTGGGAGGCGATGGGGTTGTGCTACATTATTAAAAATGTCTCACCTCTCAAATTAATATTAATTACTCAAAAAACTAAAAATGAAAAAGAAAATTCTATCGTTGGTTGTCTTGATGTCAACCTCATTGTGCACTTTTGCACAGAATGGCGTGGGTGAATGGAGCTTCATGCCAAAAGTTGGTTTTAACTTTGCTACAATGACGAATGATAACGATGCGGGTACTCGTACAGCATTCACATTAGGAGGAGAATTCGGCTATGTGGCAACACCTAAGGTGACGTTGTCGTTTGGCGCTATGTATTCTCAGCAAGGATGTAAAGGTAAAGCTGATGGTTTAAACGGAACCATCAAGATGGACTACATCAACTTGCCCGCAGTTGCTGCCTATCGTGTTACTGATAATCTGTCGGTAAAGGCAGGTTTGCAGCTAGGATTCCTGGTTAACGACAAGGTTAAGGTAAGTGCCAATGGTGTTAATGCAGAAGTTGGACTTGAGGATTCGTACAAAGCTGCAGGAATGAATGTATCGCTTAACAAGTTCGATCTGTCTATTCCCATAGGTGTTTCGTATGATTTTGATAACATTCAGTTGGACCTCCGTTACAATGCTGGTATAACAAAGATATTGTCTGCTCCTGGTGGAGAAGGAACCAAGAATAGTGTTGTCCAAATCACTGTTGGTTATAAGTTGGGACTATAATTGCCTTATTATAATAAATAAGCCGCAACCCTGAAAAAAGGTTGCGGCTTTTCCTTTTGTGCAAGTATAATTATTTGCCTATCTTAGAGGTAAAGATGTCTGTCTTGGCCTCCCACTTCTCGATAGAGTACTTCACATCGCCATAGCGCGAAGAGTAGTTCACTACGATATTGTCGTCGTAGCCGGCGCCATTATAGTTCTGTACAGCATAGAACTCTGTAAGATATACCTCTCCGTCCTCAAACTCATATACAGCATATACGTGGATGTAGCGATCCAAGATTGCCCCAAGACTGTTTTTTGAGTAACGCCAATGATCGTCTCTGGTTCCAATCTCGGCCAGTTTAGCCTTCAATTGTCCCTTTCTAGCATTATCAGGTGTGGGATACTTCTTCTCGATGGCAGCCTTGGCACGAGCCATGAAGTCTTTGTCATCCCAGGCCTGACCTTCGAAAGCCTCGTATGATTTCACTGTGTAGCTAGCTGGTACGATGGCCATCACCTTTTTGTCAGTACCAGGCAGGGTGAAGGTAAGCATTGTCTCGTTCTTCTTCAGGTTGTAGTTCTCGTCGTAGGCTATTACCTGAACTGCTTTCTTCTTTGCAGGTACAACGTCCTTAACAGCCTTCTTCAGTAGTCCGAACTGTGCATTTGCAACGTTAGAGAATGCGAACATGGCTGCGATAGCCATCACTGTGATTTTGATTGAATGTCTCATAATTTTTTATTAAATAATGAATTTATTAATTTTATTTGTTATACTTTTCCATTTGTAGTGCCACCTCTTTCCTTACCTCATTCTTCACCATATCACGCATGCTGAGTAGCAGGCGCATCTGCTCCTGTATATAGCGTTCAGCTTCGCGCTGTTTGTTGGTAATTTGGTTGTTGAGAGGTTCCATGCCTTTAACTTTGATTTCGGCTGCAAAGTTACGGCAAAAACCTCTCTCAGCGTTGTGCAGAATCCGTCAAAACTTGTGCAAAATCTGCCAAAATGCCTGTATTTACTGCTTTTTCGCTAGATAGTCGCTTGGAGTGATACCAAAGAAACGCTTAAATGCTCGTGTAAAGCTCGACTGATCATCATAACCACAACGCAGTGCTACTTCGAATATCGACAGCTCTGCTTGCGTGTCGAGCAGATAACGTGCCTTCTGCATACGGATATTTGTGATGTAAGCTTGTGGTGTTTCGCTAGTGATGGCTGTCAGTCGGCGACGGAATTGCGATGTGCTCATGGCTAAGGTCGATGCAAGTTCATCTACATTCACGTGGTTGTCCTCCAACTGATCGGTGATGGCACTCATCGTCTTTGTCAGGAAGTCCTTGTCCTGTTCTGTCAGTGTGTCTTGTTGCTGTTCGCTGTCATCAGTAGTATTAGTGTGTTCGTATTGCTGACGGAGTTCGTCAAGCGTCATCGTCACCTCATTCAGTCGCTTGCGCTGCAGTCTGGTCAGCTTGGCCTGTCGCACCACGATGACTATTGCCACCAGAAGCAGTACCACACCTATTATAATAATATATGTGTACCATCTGCGCATCGAAGTGTTCTGCTCTTGCAACTCGTCTACGCCAAACTCTGCGTTATATTTCGCTAGCGTCTCGGCCGATGCCTGATTGTAGAGTGAATCCTTTAGCAGATTAAATGCTTCAAGCTCTATACGAGCACTATCAGGGGTTAGTGTCCATAGTGCCTGATATAGTCCGTGACGGGCTTGCATCTCGTTGTAGGGATTGTCCATTTCGCGACACAATCGGGCTGCTTCGCGAAAGTATTCTGCGGCTTGTCGCTGTTTGGCTTCGTTGGTATTACCCATTTCTATCAATGCCTGACCTGCCTTGTTCAGCGATATGGCTAGCGACTGATGATTGCCCGTTGTGCGGAAATAGGGAATGATGCTGTCGAATATTGCCACAGCCTCCTGCTTTTGGCCCATACCTGCAAGGATTGTAGCCTTCTGCGACAGACGAACGTGCAACTTAGCTTCGCGACCTTCTTCGCGTTCCAGTTGGATGGCTCGATCTATATAACTTATTGCCTCATCATAGTGTTCCTGTGCGAATTCTGCCTCCGACAGCGATCCGCAAGTAAGTGCTATACGGGCTTTAATCCCCGTTTTCTCAGCATATTGCAGGGCCTGTTGCAGATATTTCAGTGCTTCTTGTGGTTGCTTGGCTGCCACATAGATGCTGCCGATGGTGTTGAGCGACGAACTGATACGCTCAGCATCACCACTCTCGTGGTCCAGTTTGTTGCATGCTTTGGCATATTGTAGTGCCTTGTCGTATTCCGACTGGCGCATGCAGCATACCGACAGGATGCTCAGCTCTTCAGCCTCTTCGTCCTTCATCCCCTTCTGTCGCAGTAGCGGCAATGCCTTTTCGCCAACAATCACTGCACTATCATATTTTTGATTATCATAATACTGCCCACTTATCTCATACAATCTCTTAGCCTCATCAGCCTGCGCCGTGAGCACCAAAAACAATAGTGGCAGAATCAATATTTTTTTCATTCTTTCTATTCAATCACCTATTTTCGTCTGCAAAAATACGTTAAACTTACGAATCTACCAAATCATTCATAATAAAACCGCTTAAAATATAGATTGGAACCTCTTAATCGAAGTCCCAATCTACTTTAAAACCATCGAACTTGATACCATCTAGGGAACCGAACTGGGATACTATCCGTAGGATGTCAGCCTGCTGCTTGGGCGATAGGGTGATTTCGCCGTGGTGGGCTCGATAGTACTGGCCGTTGCCACGGCCAAAATATGAACTTACACTTCGGCGAGCTGCCGTCCTATCGCGACTATCTACATTCTTGTATAGACCACTAAATCCCCAAGCCTTCTTCACTAGCTTCTTCTCGCGAAAGCATCGACACTTGCCGTTCTGCCAAGCCGTGGGAAAAACTGCCTGGCCTTTATAGCGGTCGGCCGATGTAAGCAGCATAGCCTGATAGTGCATGCATTTGCCTTTGTCGGCACATTCGCCGTTAAAACATAGTTCGTATCCCATAGGGATATCTTTTGAATTTAGTTCTTTTTCTTCCATTTCTTTGTTTTTTAAGTAATTATCAATAAAAAATCTCTCATCTCTCACAAAATCTCTCAAAACCCGCATAAACACAGGGGATTCAGGCGGTGAGAGATTGTTAGAATCTCTCCCTCATCCCTCCCTAATCTCTCCCTGCATCTCTCAAGGTTACGCTACTTTTATGGGCATCACGTCGTAGTACGAGATATGTGCACGCTCCTTGTGCTTGAATCCCAGTGCCTTGATGGTCTTGCCCAGTCGCACCTTGTTGCCGATGGTGTTGGGGAGCGAAGGATAGCTCTTGCGTATCTCCTCAATCATCTGGTCGCAGTTCATCTGCTTGGCCACCTCACCCTCC
>ONGP01000024.1 GCA_900317405.1 uncultured Prevotella sp. | reverse complement strand
AGCGTACACGATATTACCTACGAGAATTCGCAGGCACGTGAGCGCACTCAGATACTGATGGATGTAGCCAATCAGGAGAATGCCATCGTGGTAGGCACAGGCGACCTTTCGGAACTTGCACTCGGCTGGGCTACATACAATGGCGACCATATGTCGATGTATGGCGTTAATGCGGGAGTACCCAAGACTCTGATTCGCTATCTGGTGAGCTACGTGGCTGGCGAGATGGCTACCGAGACGCTGCTCGATATCGTTGATACTCCGATTTCGCCCGAGCTGATACCTGCCGACGAGAATGGAAATATCAAGCAGAAGACCGAAGACTTGGTAGGTCCTTATGAACTGCACGATTTCTTTATCTACTACTTTCTGCGCTACGGTTTCAGTCCGCGCAAGATATTCCTGCTGGCCAAGCGTGCCTTCTGCACCGCTACCGACGACATACCTGCGCTCTACGATGAAGAGACCGTGAAGAAGTGGCTCACCACGTTCTGCCGCCGATTCTTCAATCAGCAGTTCAAGCGTTCGTGTCTGCCTGATGGACCTAAGGTGGGTAGTGTCAGTCTGTCGCCCCGCGGCGACTGGCGAATGCCTAGTGATGCATCATCTGCACTATGGCTTAAGGAGTGCGAGACTTTGTAATTGCGAAAAAATAGCAATAAAAAGAGATAAGCTAGCAAAACGCTAGCTTATCTTCGTTTAATGTGATATGTATCGTGTCGCCCGGCTTTTTATCGCCGTTCACTATTATGTCGCTTATGCCGTCCTCCAGATAGTTCTGTATGGCTCGCTTCAGTGGGCGGGCGCCAAATTGCACATCGTAGCCCTTTGTGGCCACAAACTCCTTGGCCTCGTCGCTCAGGTCAATATGATAACCTATCTGTTCTATGCGCTGGTACAGACCCTTCAGCTCTACCTCGATGATTCGCTTGATGGCATCCAGATCCAGCTGGTCGAAGGTGATAATCTCGTCCAGACGATTCAGGAACTCAGGCGAGAATTGTTTTGACAGAGCCTTCTGTACTATCTCGCGTGCGTACTGCTTGTCCTTGTCACTCTTCATCAGTCCGGTGCTGGCCGATGCTCCGAAGCCTACGCCACGACCGAAGTCCTTAAGCTGGCGTGTACCGGCATTTGATGTCATGATGATCACCGTGTTGCGGAAGTCAACCAGTCGGCCGTTACCATCCGTCATGCGGCCTTCGTCCAATACCTGAAGCAACAGGTTGAACACGTTGGCATGAGCCTTCTCGATCTCATCAAGAAGAACAATCGAGTAGGGGTGACGGCGCACACGCTCGGTCAGCTGTCCGCCTTCGCCGTAGCCTACGTATCCCGGAGGCGCACCTATCAGTCGTGATGTGTTGAAACTCTCGGTATATTCGCTCATGTCGATACGAATCAGTGCGTCGCTGCTGCCGAACATAAACTCGGCCAGCTTCTTGGCTAGATATGTCTTACCCACACCAGTAGGACCAAGGAACATAAACACGCCGATGGGGTGGTTGGGCTCTTTCAGTCCTACGCGGTTTCGCTGGATGGCCTTCACCATCTTGTCGATGGCAGCATCCTGAGCTATTACGTTGTTCTTCAGTTCTGTGGCCATACCCTTCAGGCGGATACCCTCTTGCTCAGCCATACGCTGGGCGGGCACACCGGTCATCATCGATACCACCTCGGCCACCTGGTCGGCGTCTACCGTAAGCTGTTCGCCGCTATCGCCGTTGGCCCAGCGCTCGTTCAGCTCCTTCAGTTCCTTGTCGAGCACCACTTGGCGGTCGCGATAGCCTGCAGCCAGTTCGTAGTTCTGGTTCTTCACCGCCTGCGACTTCTTCTCTTTTACCTCTGCCAGTTCCTTCTCCTTCTCGATAATCTCGGGTGGCATCTGCGCATTGCCCAGATGTACCTTCGAACCAGTCTCGTCGAGAGCGTCGATGGCCTTGTCGGGCATGAATCGGTCGGTTACGTAGCGGTCTGTCAATTTGACACAAGCCTCCAGCGCCTCGTCGGTGTACTTCACGTGGTGGTGCTGCTCGTAGCGATCCTTTATGTTGTGCAGTATCTGCAGCGTCTCCTCGTTGCTGGTAGGTTCTACCTGCACCTTCTGGAATCGGCGCTCCAGCGCACCGTCTTTCTCAATGCTCTCGCGATACTCATCTAGTGTGGTGGCGCCGATGCACTGTATAGTGCCGCGGGCCAGGGCAGGCTTCATTATGTTGGCAGCATCCATACTGCCGGGGGTAGAACCTGCACCGATGATGGTGTGTATCTCGTCGATGAATACGATTACATCGGGGTTAGCCTCAAGCTCCTTCATCAGGGCCTTCAGACGCTCCTCAAACTGTCCGCGATACTTGGTACCGGCCACCACACCCGTCATGTCGAGCGTGTATATCTTCTTGCCGAACAGCATCGGACTAGTGTGGCGCTTCTCTATCAGCTGTGCCAGACCTTCTACTATGGCACTCTTACCCACACCAGGTTCGCCGATAAGTATCGGGTTGTTCTTCTTGCGGCGGCCCAGTATCTCGATTATGCGCTGTATCTCGCGCTCACGGCCCACACATGGATCCAGCTTACCCTCGGCAGCAGCCTTAGTCAGGTCGGTGCCGAAGCTGTCCAGAACGGGTGTCTTCGAGTTAGGTTTCTTCTGCGCAGTAGTGGTGCCTTGCTGATTGTTGCTGGCACCCTTGCCACCGCCGGTCTGCTCGTATTCCTCCTCTTCCTCGTCGGGCAGACCTATACCGTTGCTCACGTTGTTGCTCTTCGGAGCAAACAGTCGGTTCAGTGTGTCGTCGTATGTCATGTTGTTTACTTCTAATACTTGTTTAGCACCGTTTTTGCCCATATCGTGCAGTATGGCCAACAGCAGGTGCTGTTCGTCTATGCTTGTAGCTCTCTGTATTCTTGCCTCGAGCACAGCCAGTCTTAGCACGTTGTTGGCTTGCTCGTTCAGTGTCAGGTCGGTTGCATGTACCGGTGTGGTTATCTCGTCCTGCCTTACCAGTGTCTCCAGCTCTACCTTTACTGCGGGCAGATTCACTCCAAGCTGGCGGAATAGGTCGATCACCGGTCCGTCGTTGGTGCGCAGCAGTCCCAGCAGCAAGTGCTCCGGGCCAACCGAACGGCTGGCCAGTCTTGCAGCTTCCTCACGCGAGTAGGCAAGTATCTCTGATAGTTTTGGCGAAAATTGTGTCGTCATCTATTCTACTTTTCTGTTGTTAATTCTATACCTATTATATATATCTGTTGCAAAGATACAACAATTCTTGCAAACACCGTGCCATAAAAACGAAAAATTTTCCACTAAAATAGCTTAAAAGGTTTGGTGGGTTGCAAATATTTTACTACCTTTGCACGGTTAAAAACGCGTCAGAGGGGCTAAAAATGGCCTTAAACGCGAAAAACGAAAAAATGATAATAGTTAAAATGTAAATTTATAAGATGGATCAAACATTCGACAACGACAGAATTATTAAGATCAACATCGAAGAAGAGATGAAATCGAGCTATATCGATTACTCTATGTCAGTAATCGTGGCCCGTGCTCTGCCCGATGTTCGAGATGGCTTCAAGCCGGTTCATCGCCGTATTCTCTATGGTATGATGAACATCAACAACGTATCTACACAGCCTTACAAGAAGTGCGCCCGCGTAGTAGGTGAGGTGCTTGGTAAGTACCACCCACACGGCGACTCTTCAGTATACGGTGCCCTGGTTCGTATGGCCCAGGATTGGAACATGCGTTACACACTGGTAGACGGTCAGGGTAACTTCGGTTCGGTGGATGGCGACTCGCCTGCTGCCATGCGTTACACTGAGTGCCGACTCTCTAAGATGGGTGAGCACATCATGGACGACCTGGATAAGGAGACCGTCGACATGGCACCTAACTTTGACGACTCGCTCGAGGAGCCAACCGTTATGCCTACCAAGATTCCAAACCTGCTGGTTAACGGTGGTAACGGTATCGCCGTAGGTATGGCTACCAATATGCCTACCCACAACCTGGGCGAGGTTATCGATGGTTGCTGCGCATATATCGACAATCCTGATATCGACACCGATGGACTGATGCAGTACATCCCAGGTCCTGACTTCCCAACAGGCGCATATATCTATGGTCTGCAGGGTGTGAAGGATGCCTACGAGACTGGTCGCGGACGTATCGTGATGCGTGCCAAGGCCGAGATCGAAAGCGGTGAGACTCACGACAAGATTGTTGTAACAGAAATTCCTTACGGAGTAAACAAGGCCGACCTGGTGGCTTACATTGCCGATCTGGCCAACCAGCACAAGATTGAGGGTGTGGCTAATGTCAACGATGAGTCAGGTCGTCAGGGTATGCGTATCGTGGTTGATTGCAAGCGCGATTGCAACGCCAACGTACTGCTCAACAAGCTGTTTAAGATGACAGCCCTACAGAGCTCATTCTCAGTTAATAACATCGCTCTGGTCAAGGGTCGTCCACGCCTGCTTACACTCAAGGAGTGCGTAAAGTACTTCGTAGAGCATCGTCACGATGTGACCATCCGTCGTACCAAGTACGATCTGCGCAAGGCTCAGGAGCGTGCACACATCCTGGAAGGCTTGATCATTGCTGTAAACAATATCGACGAGGTTGTACATATTATTCGTAACAGTAAGACTCCAACCGACGCTCAGCGCAACTTGGAGCAGCGCTTCGATCTTGACGAGCTGCAGAGTAAGGCTATCGTCGACATGCGCTTGGCACAGCTCACCGGTCTGCGTGTAGACCAGCTGCACCAGGAGTTCGACGACTTGCAGAAGCTCATCGCCGAGTTGCAGGAGATTCTGGACAATCCAGAGCGCTGTAAGGAGGTAATGAAGCAGGATCTGCTTGAGGTTAAGGAGAAGTATGGCGACGAGCGCCGCACCGAGATTATCCCATTCGACCACGAGTTCAATGCAGAGGACTTCTATCCAGACGATCCTGTTGTTATCACCATCTCGCACATGGGCTACATTAAGCGCACTCCGCTGTCAGAGTTCCACGAGCAGAGCCGTGGCGGCATGGGCTCAAAGGCTGCACGTCACCGCGACAACGACTTCACAGAGTATATCTATCCTGCCACCATGCACAACACGTTGCTGTTCTTCACCCAGAAGGGCCGCTGCTACTGGCAGAAGTGTTACGAGATACCTGAGGGCGACAAGAACTCTAAGGGGCGCGCCATCCAGAACATGCTGAACATCGATCCCGATGATTCTATCAATGCAGTTCTGCGTATCAAGAACTTCAACGACGAGGAGTTCCTCAACTCTCACTACGTAGTATTCGCCACCAAGCAGGGTATCATCAAGAAGACCTGCCTGTCGGCATATAAGAATGTACGCGCAGCAGGTGTGATAGCTATCAACATCAACGAGGGCGACGAGGTAGTAGGCGTTCGACTGACAAACGGTCATAACGAGCTGCTGCTGGCCAACCGTAATGGTCGTGCCGTTCGCTTCGACGAGAATGCTGTACGCACCATGGGTCGTGTGTCTACCGGTGTTATCGGTATGCGACTTGACGATGGCGACGACGAGGTGGTAGGACTGGTATGCGTAAACGATCCTCAGACAGAGACTATCATGGTCGTTTCAGAGAACGGCTACGGCAAGCGCTCTGAGGTTGAGGACTATCGTAAGACCGCCCGCGGTGCAAAGGGTGTTAAGACACTTGCCATCACCGAGAAGACCGGCCGACTGGTAGCTATCAAGGTAGTGACCGACGAGAACGATCTGATGATTATCAACAAGAGCGGTGTTCTTATCCGTCTGAAGGTGGCCGACGTACGTGTTATGGGCCGTGCTACTCAGGGCGTCCGCCTCATCAATCTGGCCAAGAAGAACGACGTTATCGCCAGCGTATGCAAGGTGATGCACTCACAGGCCGAGGAAGAGGACATCGAGGAAGCCGAGATAGCCGACGAGGCAAATGTCGAGACCGCTACCGAGACTAAGGATTAAACCATCCGACTCTTGAAACGTCAAACGAGAAAAAGACAATCAAACAATAATTAATGGTATAACCAATTTAAAAAAGCGTATGAAAAAGTTATTCATGATGGCAGTAATGATGGTAGCCAGCGCTACCGCATTTGCCGGTGACAGTGACGCCCTGAAGGCTATCCTCAAGGCAAAGACCTATGCAGAAGCTGAAGCACTCGTTAAGAGCAGCGTAGGCTCTCTGGCTAACGATGCCGAGAAGGCTAAGGCGTATAACAAGCTGGTCGACCTGGCTATGGCCCAGTTTGATGCTCAGAGCACCATTCAGACCGAGAACCAGTTGGCTAAGCAGATGGGTAAGGAAGAGAAGCCCGTTGACCAGAAGCTGATGAACGAGATGGCATTCAATGCTATCACAGCAGCTATGGAGTGCGACAAGTACGACCAGAAGCCCAACGAGAAGGGAAAGGTTGCTCCTAAGTTCGATAAGAAGAATGCTCAGCGCCTGTGGTTTGCTCCACGCAACACCCTGGTTAACGCTGGTCAGGACGCTCTTACAGCTAAGGACAACGCCACAGCACGCAAGTACTGGACTCTGTTTGTTGAGAGCGATGCAGCTGCTATGTTCAAGGATCAGAACCGCGACCAGCAGAAGGCTTTCTTCGGTCAGGTAGCACGTTTCGCCGCTATCTTTGCTTATCAGGACAAGGACATGGCTAAGGCCCTGGAGCTGGCTGATATCGCAATGAAGGACGAGCAGGAGTACGAGCAGGCTCTGAACCTGAAGCTCGAGATCCTGGGCGACGGTCTGAAGACTAAGGACGACTCAGTTAAGTATGTTAGCAACCTGAAGGATATCTACGCCGTTCACAAGGTTAACGGTGTGATGGAGAAGCTGTACAACGTACTGCTGGGTCTGGGTCAGACAGCCGAGGCCGACAAGATACTCGACGATGCTCTGGCTGCCGATCCTAACAACTTCGTAGCTCTGGCCGACAAGGGTCTGTCATTGCTCACAGCCAACAAGGCCGACGAGGCAGTGAAGTACCTTAAGAAGGCTTTCGAGGTTAAGCCCGACAATGCAGTTATCGCTACCTATGCTGGTACCGCTTACAGCGTACAGGCTCAGAACGTAGAGGACGCTGCCAAGAAGAAGGCTCTCTACAAGGAGGCTATCGAGCTGTTCGACAAGGCTAAGGAGCTCGACCCCGACATGCTCCAGGCTAAGTGGGGTTACAACCGCTATAACGCATACTACAACTACTACGGCGAGAATGCCCCTGAGACAAAGCAGGCTGAGCAGGAGTCGCACTAATTAAGAATTAATCTACGATCAAGTATAAACCCCTGAGTATCGCAGGCCCGTCAAGGCTTGCGATACTACTTTTTATTGTGAATGTTCTATTCAACCGTTATATGTTAGTCATTAGCAGTCATTAGTCATTAGTCAATAAGGGATGCGGAATTGTGATGTTATATTATAAAAGAATATATATAATGTATTATAAATATTCTTTTATTATAATTTGCCCATGTTTGAAGTATAAATAGGCGTCTGACCCCAACCCCGAAGTATCGCAAGCAATTGCTGCTTGCGATATTTTTTTGCTATTTATTTTGGTGTTATAAATTATTTGCTGTACCTTTGTATTCAAAATTATTAGAATAAATGAAGAAAATCACGATATATACTATTACCGCTCTGCTGGCGCTGCAATTGGGGGCGTGCCGCATGGGGAAAGACGAAGTAGAGCAGAAAACACCCGAACAGATACGACTGGAACATGCTACACACATCGACACCATATCGCTCTGCATGCGGGTGAATCCTGATACCATCGAGGGCCGCTCGAAACTCGACTCGCTATCGGCCGACGCTTGGATGCTGATAGACGACAGCACTGGTATGGTGATTTCGGCCAAGAACGCCTACAGCCGACGATACATGGCATCGATAACCAAGATGATGACGGGACTGCTGGCGCTGGAGTACGATCATCTGAACGATACCATCGCGATTTGCGATGATGTCTATATCAATAAGGACTCGCGTGTAAAGCTGGGGCAGGCATATCTGGCGGGCGACCTGATACGCGAGATGATGATGATAAGCGACAACGATGCAGCCTATGCGCTGGCCAAGCATACGGCGGGCGACACGCTGACATTCTACAGCTTGATGAACTCGAAGGCTGTGTATCTGGGCATGGACTCAACGCACTTTGACAATCCTAACGGCATGCCCAACGACAGCAACTACAGCAGCGCTCGCGACCTGATAGTGCTGGCACGATACTGCATGCGCGACAGTGCATTTGCCGAGATTGTGGGCACGGCCGAGGCACAGATACCGCTGACCGACGGACGCCATCTGGACTGCCGAAACAGCAACGCGCTGATACATACCTACGAAGGCTGCATAGGCATAAAGACTGGCTTCACCCGACAGGCGGGCTACTGCCTGGCATCATCGGCCACACGCGGTGGGCACACGCTTACGCTGGTACTACTGGGAAGTCGCACGTTCCGGAGCCGATTCATCGAGTCGGCTGCACTGCTTGACTATGGCTTCCGGGTTATCGAAGCTTATACTCGAAATGTTGGTAATCCTTCATAGTGCGCCACGCGCCACCCCATGTAAAACCATGCTTAATAAATAGCTTATAACACAGATCGCTGGTGGTGATTTTATACGGGAACGTGGCCTTGCGGTCGCAATACTTTACGGCAGTTGCAGGTTCTACTATGCGGCTGCCGTCTTTCTTGCTATAACGGATGTAGGGATTGTACAGAGTGTTGATGTCGATTGCCAGTCCGCGGGCGTGTTTCGACAGATTCCTTGACCCCGAAACATTTCGATAGTTGAAGCAACTGGTGTTGTTGTCGCGCATCTGGCGCTCGTCGTCGGCATCGTAGTTGTCGGGCAGGCGCATGCGCTGGATAGGGTAGTGGGCGGCATACAGTTCGCGGAAGATGGCCAGCAGCTTGTCGGCAATCAGCTTATTGCAAATCATCTCGCCCACATGCACGCGACCTTCGAGATCGTAGTGAGAAATACGCAGGTAGCGCAAGTCGCTGCGACGGATGTATGGATTGTCGTGCCAGGTCTTACCTTGCATGGTTAGCCACACGCTATCGGGGATAGCTTGAGAAGTAAAGGTCTGGCCTTGTGCACCAGCGGTGCAACAAAGCCAGACTACCAGAATAGTTATTATTTGTTTCATTATAATTTACTACATAAATGCCACAGTGAGACCAGCCATTACAATGCTGACCATCGACATGAGCTTGATAAGGATATTGAGCGATGGACCACTGGTATCCTTGAACGGATCGCCCACGGTGTCGCCCACGATGCATGCCTTATGTGCAAACGAACCCTTGCCACCAAAGGCGCCTTCCTCGATGTTCTTCTTAGCATTGTCCCATGCTCCACCGGCATTGGCCATAAACACAGCCAGAGTAAAACCACCGGCCAGTCCGCCAACAAGCAGGCCGAGCACGCCAGCCACGCCGAGCACGCAGCCAACGATAATAGGAATAATGATGGCCAGCACCGATGGGATAATCATCTCGTGCTGAGCGGCGCGTGTAGAGATCTCTACGCAGCGACCGTAGTCAGGTGTACCTGTGCCCTCGAGGATACCGGCTATCTCGCGGAATTGGCGACGAACCTCCTGCACCATCTTTTCGGCAGCGCGGCCCACAGCCTCCATGGTCATACCGCAGAACAGGAATGCAGCCATGGCGCCGATAAAAGCACCAACCAGCACCTTGGGGTTCATCAGGTTTACCTGGAAGAAGTTCATAAAGTCGGGTATGTTTGCATCGGCAGCCGAGATAACTTCGCCCTTCACATTCTCCATCATCACACCGGCACGAGTCATGGCTATCTTAATCTCCTCGATATACGAAGCCAACAGAGCCAGAGCAGTGAGAGCAGCCGAACCGATAGCGAAGCCCTTTCCAGTGGCAGCTGTGGTGTTGCCAAGTGCGTCGAGAGCATCGGTACGATGGCGAACCTCCTCGCCCAATTCGCTCATCTCGGCGTTACCACCAGCGTTGTCGGCAATAGGTCCGTAGGCGTCAGTAGCCAACGTAATTCCCAGCGTAGAGAGCATTCCTACAGCAGCGATACCAATGCCGTAAAGTCCATGAGCCAGACTCTCGCTGGACATAGAGAGATCAAAGCCGTTGGCAAAGCCGAAACTGAGGATGATGGCAACACCGATAGTGATGACTGGGATGCAGGTAGAAATCATACCTGTGCCAATACCTTTGATAATAACGGTAGCAGCACCCGTCTGTCCGGCCTCAGATATCTTCTGTGTGGGCTTGTAGCTGTGCGAAGTGTAATACTCGGTGGCTTGACCGATGATGACACCGGCAGCAAGACCAGAGATTACTGAGAACGATAGTCCTAACCAGTTTTCGATCTCCAGGAAATAAAGTATGCCGAAGGTGGCAGCTGCGATAAGTACGGCGCTGACGTTAGTTCCCAGCGAGAGTGAACGCAACAGGTCCTTCATCGTAGCGCCTTCTTTGGTGCGGACGAGGAATATGCCAAACAGCGAAAGGAATACTCCCACAGCGGCAATCAACATCGGTGCAATGACGGCACGCAACTGAACCTCAAGGCCTGCAACGCTAAAAGCAGCAGCACCAAGGGCTGCAGTGGAAAGCACCGAACCACAATACGACTCGTAGAGATCGGCACCCATACCGGCCACGTCGCCTACGTTATCACCGACGTTATCGGCAATGGTAGCGGGATTGCGTGGGTCGTCCTCAGGAATGTCGGCTTCGACCTTACCTACGATGTCGGCACCCACATCGGCAGCCTTAGTATAAATGCCGCCACCAACACGGGCGAAAAGGGCCTGCGTAGATGCACCCATACCAAATGTAAGCATGGTGGTAGTGATGGTGATAAGCGAATCGTCAGTGAGTCCGTTAAGCGCAATGAACCAGATGGCAATGTCGAGCAGTCCAAGACCTACGACGGTGAGACCCATGACAGCACCCGAACGGAAAGCCACCTTCAAACCGCTGTCCAGGCTCTGGCGTGCAGCATTAGCCGTGCGGGCAGAAGCATAAGTGGCAGTCTTCATGCCAAAGAAACCGGCCAGACCCGAGAAGAGACCGCCTGTAAGGAAAGCAAACGGCACCCACGGATTCTGCACATTCAGACCGTAAGCCATAAAGGCAAATAGGGCGCAAAGCACTACAAACACGATGCCTACTACCTTGTACTGTTGCCACAGATAAGCCATAGCACCACGGCGCACATACAGTGCAATCTCTTTCATGCGTGGCGTACCCTCATCAGCCTTCATCATCTGGGTGAAGAAATAGTACGCCATAGCTAGTGCCACAATCGATGCGACGGGCACTAGCCAGAATACTTGGGGAATCATCATAATAGGTTTTAGTTTTTATTGGATTGTTGATTAGGTAAATATACCGCTTATTCGTCGGCGAAGTCGATGAGCTCTGAAGCCTCCTCGTCGTCGTCGCCACCAAGGTCCATCATAGTAGAATAGTTGTCCTCGGTGATATCGTCGTCGTTGGGGCCGTCAACCTCCTCGTCTTCCTCATCGTGCGAGCTGTAGTTGTCCTCTACGATTACGTCTGAATCGTCGTCCTCGTCAAAGTCATCATCATCGTCGCCGCGAAGCTGCATGCGGAGCTTGATTTCCTCGGGCTTAAGCTTGGCAAAGATTGCCTCTACCCATCCGCCTTTGGCCACCTCGAGCACCTCGTAGCCATCTTCTACCTTCTTCTCGTACATGCCGCCCTTCTTGTGCAAACGGTCCTTAGGAAGGGTAGTGGTAGAGATATCGAAGCCGCTCTGGATAACGTCCTGAACCGACTGAGAGAGCGAATCCCAACCACCGCCGAAGTTGCGATCGATAACCTCGAGCAGCTGTGCGGCTGTGATATGACGGATGTTCTCGTAAGTAAGGTCGGTAACACGCGAGATGGGGCGCTTCTTGATACCCCATATAAACTTCATGCTATCATCAAACTTGATTGTAGCTACCTTGTAGCCACGACCCTCGTAGTTCTTACGTGTGGCTGCAGAGTCATCGCGAAGATCCTCGATGAAGAAAGCACTCTTAAAAATCTGAATGTAGTGCTTAACGTTTTCCTTCACTTCGGCATCCTTGCATGCGGCCTCCCACATGCGGATTACATCGTTCTCCTGGATGTCCCAAACACTACTCTTTGTAACACTCTTAATTGATAATGACGGATTACTTTCCGGTTGTTGTTGTTTTGTTCTTGCCATATTATTCTTCTAAATATGGTGCAAATTTAACCACTTTATTTTTTATTAGCAAGTTTTTGGGCATAATTTTTTGTAATTATCGTAATTTAACGTAACTTTGTGCCCGAATTATGGCACAACCATTGGCTGAAAGACTCAGACCTCGCACTTTAGACGAGTATATCGGACAAGAACACTTGGTGGGCGAGGGGGCTGTTCTGCGTAAGATGATCGACGCAGGACGCATACCGTCGTTCATACTCTGGGGCCCTCCAGGAGTGGGCAAAACCACACTGGCCCAGATCATCGCTCACCGTTTGGAGACTCCATTCTACACCCTGTCGGCTGTGACCAGCGGTGTGAAGGATGTACGCGATGTGATAGAGAAAGCGCAGAAGGGACGGTTCTTCAACGAGGCTTCACCTATTTTATTTATAGACGAGATACATCGTTTTTCGAAATCGCAACAGGATTCGCTTCTGGGTGCGGTCGAGAAGGGTATTGTTACGCTGATAGGTGCCACTACCGAGAATCCGTCGTTCGAGGTGATACGCCCGTTGCTGTCGCGATGCCAACTGTATGTACTCAAGTCGCTCGAGAAGGATGATCTGCTGAAGCTTATCGACCGAGCCATACATACCGACTCGATACTGAAGGAGCGCAACATAGTGCTACAGGAGACAGGAGCTATGCTTCGATACAGCGGAGGCGATGCGCGTAAGTTACTGAATATCTTGGAGTTGGTAATCGAGGCTGAATCATCGGATGAAGTCGTTATTACCGACGAGAAGGTTGTGAATCGTCTGCAGCAGAACCCGTTGGCATACGATAAGGACGGCGAGATGCACTACGACATCATCTCGGCATTTATCAAGAGTATTCGCGGTTCTGATCCTGATGCTGCGCTGTATTGGTTGGCCCGAATGATTGAGGGTGGCGAAGACCCGCAGTTCATTGCCCGCCGACTGGTGATAAGTGCCAGCGAAGATATCGGTCTGGCTAATCCTAACGCTCTGCTGCTGGCCAATGCCGCATTCGACGCAGTGATGAAGATAGGCTGGCCCGAGGGCAGAATCCCCTTGGCCGAGGCCACGGTTTATCTAGCCACATCGCCAAAGAGCAACAGTGCCTATCTGGGCGTAGACGCAGCACTCGACCTGGTGCGCCGTACCGGCAATCAGCCCGTGCCGCTGCCCATCCGCAACGCGCCTACACAACTGATGAAGGAACTGGGCTATCACGACGGCTACAAATACCCCCACGACTTTGCCGGCCATTTTACACCGCAGCAGTACATGCCCGATGCACTGCAAAACGAGCGCCTTTGGCACGGACAGCATAACCCCACCGAGGAAAAGATGTATCAGCGGATGGTGAACTACTGGGGTAAACGATACGAGGATTAATCATTATGGAGCAAAATCTTATAATAGCATTTATAGAACTATTGGGTACATTTGCCTTCGCCATATCTGGTATCAGGCATGCTGCCGCCAAGCGCTTCGACTGGTTCGGTGGTTATGTGTGCGGTGTGGCTGTGGCCATCGGCGGCGGTACCATCCGCGACGTGATGCTGGGCACCACACCGTTCTGGATGACCAACCCGATATATCTGATATGTACAGCAGTGGCACTCATCACCGTAGTGCTGTTTGGCAAGTGGATGGAACCGCTTAAGAATGCCTGGTTTGTGTTCGACACGCTTGGATTGGCACTATTCACCATCGCCGGTATACAAAAGAGTCTGGCCTTCGGACAGCCATTCTGGGTGGCTATCATCATGGGCTGCATCACCGGTTCGGCCGGTGGAGTTATCCGCGACGTACTGCTTAACAACGAGCCGGTTATCTTCCACAAGGAGATATATGCCATGGCCTGTGTTGTAGGTGGTGTGGCATATTGGGGACTGGCAGAACTTGGGATGCCCGCAGAGATTAGTGCCGGTATCAGCTTTGCAGTGACATGTCTGATACGTTTCCTGGCTGTGCGCTATCACCTGTCGCTCCCGGTATTGAAAGAGAAATAAAACTTAGTAACATATATGGCAGAACAAACAAATAATAGACGAAGAAAGAGCAACCAACCGCTCGATCCTACGTACGGTCATCTGCAGCCGCAGGCTACCGAGATGGAGAAGGCAGTGCTTGGTGCGCTGATGATTGATAAGGACGCGTATGCTATAGTCTGCGAGATACTGCGCCCCGAGAGTTTCTACGAACCCCGCAACCAGATGGTTTATGCCGCCATACGCGACCTGAGTATGGAGGAAAAGCCTGTTGACATGCTTACCGTAACCGACCAGCTGGCCAAGAGCGGCAACCTGGAGCAGGTGGGAGGTCCGGGATATATCGCCGAGCTTAGTTCGGGTGTAGCTACGTCGGCCAACATCGAGTATCATGCAAACGTAATTGCACAGAAGTCGCTGGCACGTCAGCTGATTTCATTCTCGAGCATGATTCAGACCAAGGCTTTCGACGAGACAATCGATGTGGAAGACCTGATGCAGGAGGCCGAGGGGTCGCTGTTCGAACTGTCGCAGCACAACATGAAGAAGGACTATACTGCCATTGACCCAGTTATCGCTCAGGCGGTTAAGGGTATTCAGGATGCTGCCAAGAACACCGACGGACTGACAGGTGTATCGACCGGATATTATAAGCTGGATGACATCACCAGTGGTTGGCAGGCTTCCGACCTGGTAATCATTGCCGGACGTCCTGCGATGGGTAAGACATCGTTTGCACTATCGATGGCCAAGAATATTGCAGCCGACCTGCGACAGCCTATGGCTTTCTTCTCGCTCGAAATGTCGAACGTTCAGTTGGTAAACCGTCTGATATCTAACGCTTGCGAAATTCAGGGCTCGAAGATATTGAACGGACAGCTGCAGCGTGATGAATGGGAGCGACTGGATAAGAATATCAACCAGCTGCTGGGAGCACCGCTGTATGTGGATGATACTCCTGGTCTTTCGGTTTTCGAGCTTCGTACCAAGGCTCGAAGACTGGTTCGTGAGCACGGCATCAAACTGATAATGATCGACTATCTGCAGCTGATGAATGCCAACGGTATGCGATTCAGCAGCCGACAGGAAGAGGTGTCGACCATATCTCGTTCGCTAAAAGGTTTGGCCAAGGAGTTGAATATTCCTATCCTGGCGCTCAGTCAGCTTAACCGTGGTGTTGAGAGCCGTGAGGGACTGGAAGGTAAGCGTCCGCAGCTGTCAGACCTGCGTGAGTCGGGAGCCATCGAGCAGGATGCCGACATGGTATTGTTTGTTCACCGTCCTGAGTACTATCACATTTATCAGGATGACAATGGTCGCGACCTGCACGGCATGGCGCAGATTATCATAGCCAAGCACCGTAAGGGTGCCACGGGCGATGTGCTGCTGACATTCCGCGGTGAATTTACCAGATTTGAGAATCCTGAGGAGAAGACTATCGATAATCGTGCCCCAATGGGTGGCGGCGAGATTATCGGTTCGAAACTTAATGGTGATGACAATCCTATGATGCCACCATTACCAGACGGACCACTACCGTTCTAAGAATAAAAAAACTCTCCTGGATTATTTCAGGAGAGTTTTTTTTTATTTATATTTCTCGATTAGCTTCTCGGCTTGCAGGTTACCCATATCCTTGGCTTTCTGAAGGTTGGGTATTCCTTCTTTCTTGTTGCCCTTCAGGCATTGTGCCACACCTAGGAACATATAGCCATCGCTGTCGTTAGGATCAATACTCAGACTCTCCTTGGCCGTAGCAATCGCATTGTCGTACATGCCGACACGTATCTCGAGCGAAGCCTTCTCGGCATAATAGAATGTCTCCTTGGGATTCATTACGATGGCGCGGGTGATATCATTGAGAGCCTGCTGATACAGACGTCCCTCGATTTCTGCTTGATGACGGATGTAGTAGAAATTGTCGTTTATGTTTGCCATCATCAGCTCCTCGTAGTCGTTCATGTCGGCAATGGCTTCGCGGAACTTTTTTGCACCCATACGTGCCTGAGCACGTGCCCACAGGTATGGAGCAGCCTCCTTGAGGTAAGGCTTGGTTAAGGTGCTCATAGCGCTATCCATCAGAGCCAGCATGGCTGTGGTATCCTTTAGCATCTCCTTGCAACGTGCAGCACTGAAGAATACTTCGGCACTCTTAAGATTGGTGGTGGTAAGCTGGTTGTAGATGTCGTAAGCCTCGGCATACTTCTTCTGTGCATACAGAATATTACCTTCCATCTGACGATACATTGGCTGTGGATTAAGAGTGTTGGCCAGTCGAATCTCGTCGAGCGCCTTGTCCATACTCCAGTTGTCGTATTTCTGGTCGGCCTGGAAAATGTTCTTGTTATAAATCATGCGCGCATAGTTATAATGTGCGTCGTCCTTATCGGTGGCATTCTTGATCATTATCTCCATGTCGCTCTCGGCACCGGCAAAATCATTGTTGCCAGCCTTAAGTTGGGCGCGATACAGATAGCCTTCGGCTGCTTTTGGGAACTTTGTGATAAAGTCCTCAATCAGAGCAACATATGCAGCAGAATCCTGACGGGTGTTGGCCATATAGAGTGCCAGCACAGCTTCTTTCAGGTCGTCAGGCAGTTCCTTCTTAATCTTTGTCATCAGCAGTGTGGCCTCGTTCATACCAAAACCAGAAACCTTAAGCGAATCGGCAAAGCGGGCGCTAACTGCATAGCTCAGTGTATCCTTGTCGCTGGCAGGCTGCTGCATCAGTCCGATAACCTGACCAGCCTGATTAATCAGCGGTGTACTAACGGTATTGGCGGGCATGGTCATTGCTACGGTGTAGTACTCGTATTCGCCCTGAAATGTCTCGGCCTTACGAACGACACCTGCTGGCACAGCCTTTACCTCATGATATGGCAACAACCAAACCTGAGAACCAACTGTAGTTGCACCGGTGCTGATGGTGAGAGGCTGAGTCTTGCCGCTGACACGGAACTTTACCACATCGTACATATCGTTTACACCAACGATGCTGACCACTGGCATCTCCTTACCTGCAGCATCGATAACCACTGCACGAGCAGCGCCCTTGAATGGGGTGAAGTTACTTACTGCATCGCCATTTGCACTGGTAAAGAATCCGTTGCTGCTACCTATCAGCGAACCATCCTCGGCAAATGTCTTAAGTGTAAACACTGATTTTGTGGCCTTCTTTACCCAAGCAGGCTGGGCCATAGCCAATAATGGCAATGTTGCCAGTATAATAAGTATTATTCTTTTCTTCATAATGATATTAATGTTTCAAAAGTTCTTTTGCATTTTGTATGGCGGCTTCCGACACATCGCTGCCGCTAAGCATCTGTGCTATCTCGCGCACACGCTCATCGTCATTAAGTTGTCGCATCTTACTGGTTGTGCCGCTTGCGGTCTCGTTTTTCTCAACCTTATAGTGTACCGATCCAAGTGCAGCAATCTGGGGTAGGTGGGTAATGCTGATAACCTGTCGGCCATGATTACCCATCTCCTTCATTATCTGCGCCATCATCTCGGCAGTCTTACCGCTCACACCGGTGTCAATCTCATCGAATATGATTGTTGGCAGTTTTACAGCACCACTAATCATTGCCTTGAGCGACAGCATGACACGTGCAATCTCACCGCCCGAAGCAACCTGCGAAACGGGCTGGAGTGGGGTAGACGTGTTAGCACTGAACAGGAATGACACCCTATCAGCACCGTTTGCTCCGAGTTCAACGGCAGTCAGTTGGATGCTAAAGCGAACATGTGGCATTCCAAGAGGAACCAGGCGCTTCTGCATCTCGGCTTCGATAGTCTTGGCAGCCTTGGTGCGCAGTTTAGTCAGCACTTCAGCCTCCTTACGGGCTTGTTCTTCCAATTGATGTCTTCGAGCCTTAAGTACGTCGAGCGATTCGTCGCCACCTTGAATAGCCTCCAACTGCTTATAGATAGAATCGCGTTTCGCGATGATATCTTCTACAGTATCTACATGATATTTCTTCTCGAGTTCGTAGATTCGGTCCAGACGGCTGTTTACTTGGTCGAGTTCTGCTGGATCAAAGTCAACTGATTCTAGCAGACTACTAATTTCATGACTAACATCCTTCAGTTCAATATAGCTACTGTCTATCCGCTGGATAAGTTCACTTACCTCTGGATACACAGACTCTATATTACGCAGTGCCGATAGAGATGTGCGTAGCGATTCTATCACACCGTTCTGTTCGCCCGAGAGAGCATTGTCGGTGGTGTACAGGGCGCTCTTGATATCCTCGGAGTGCTCCATAGTCTCGCTGCGCTGCTCTAGTTCTTCCTGCTCGCCTTCGGTCAGGTTGGCATTGGTCAACTCTTCGTATTGGAACTGTAGAAAATCAAGATTTTCACGGTTGCGCTCTATCGCAAGCATCATCTCGCCAAGTTCTTTCTCTGCTTTAAGGTATTCGGCATAAGTACTCTGATACTTAGCAAGTTGCGTAGCGTCGTCGGCTATAATATCAACCACCTCCAACTGGAAGTCTTGCTTGTTGAGCAGCAGGTTCTGGTGTTGTGAGTGCACATCCATCAACTGGTCGCCAAGCTCCTTCAGCATCGATAATGCCACAGGAGTGTCGTTGATGAAAGCACGACTCTTGCCTGCAGCAGTCAGTTCGCGGCGGATGATACAATCACCTGCATCATACTCAATGTCGTTCTCGTCGAAAAACGGCTGCATGTCATAGCGTGACAGATCAAAGTTAGCCTCGATCACACATTTGTCGGCTCCCTGTTTGATAGTCTTAGAATCAGCACGCTGCCCCAACAGCAAGGCTATAGCGCCCAGTATGATACTCTTACCGGCACCAGTCTCACCAGTGATTACCGAGAAACCCTCATAGAGTGAAATGTCGAGCTCGTCAATCAGCGTAAAGTTCTTGATATATAAATGCTTAAGCATAATGGTCTATTTGGTTATTTTTTCCCAAGTATTGTTCTGCGATGCGTTCATAGCCATCAGCAGGTCGTATATTCGCTGTTTCTCCTTCTGAGTACCTTTGCCTTTGTATATGCTTGCCAACTCATCTTTCTTGTAGTCGGTCCATATCTGTGGTAACAGACTTAGCGGCTTGTCCTGATGAGCCTTCTGCAAGTCGTTCTCCAAAGCGGTTGAAATCTCAGAGCGTCCACGTTCTGCATTATTAGCCATCTCGTCAAGTCCCTTACGATAATAATCGTATTGCAACTGGCGGAATGGTTTCATTGCCTCGTCCAGATAATCATTGATGATGGCAAAACGATTGCGGTTGTCCTCAAATGATTTCCATCCAGGGAATCCCAAGTTCTGCGCATTGTTTACCAGCACCAGGCAGCGCTGCAGCACATCGGTTCCACCCATAGGCGAAAAGCTGTCCAGATCTAAGCCTATTAACAGCATGGCGTAATAGGCTAGGAGAGCGGTCAGCTGGTTGTCGATATTCTCCTCGGCAAAGTTCAACTGGTCAAACTGCTGAAAGTCGAAGTTGAAGCTAGCATCCCTATTATTATATAAGGTGGAGACATATGTAGAATTATACACCGGACGGTTGGCCTGTATAAGTGCCGTGCACTCAAAGCGATTTTCGTCGCGATTATACTTGTTTACGGTGATATTCAGGTTTACCTGTATGCGCTCGTTTTTCTGGAACTGCAGTTCGGTCCAAGTGCGCTCGTTCATAAACTGCTCCATGGTCTGCTGCAGGTTCTCAAACACGCTGGCATCGGTACCTTGAATCTTGCTGTGATTAACGTTAACCTTAACTTGCAGTTCCTGGGCATTGATTCCAAGAACTGCAAGCATAAGTATTACTGTCAATAAAGCTTTCTTCTTTATCATCCGTTAAGCTTTGATTCACGTAGACGAATTCTGGTCAGCACCTGCTTGGTGTTGTAGGTAAAGTCGCCTGCCAGAATCCAGCTGTAATAACCAGGATCGATATGCAGCACATCGGCTACAGGTATGCCTTTGTGCTTTCCAAAGTTAAAAACCTCGGTAAGCTTAGGATTGCCTTCTTCGTCGAGAACAGGGTTACCGTTGCGGTCTTTTACCTCTCCCCAAACTATACGACCAGCAAAGTCTACATTGTTATTTGTACGCGAGAATTCTGCAAGTTTCTGCATATCGTTCTCAAGCACCTTATCCGGGTCCTCATTGGCACCAGGAGCATACTTGTCGAGCTCGCCCATAAGAACACGGTATGTAGCCTCAGTATCCTGATCGGCACGATGTGCCTCGAAGTCTTCCTCCATCTTACGTCCGCAATAGAACTTATATGCGGCAGCCAGATTGCGGCGTTCCATCTTGTGGAAGATGGTCTGAGCATCGATCATCTTACATTTACTGAAATCAAAGTCGATTCCGGCGCGAAGAAATTCCTCAGCGAGTAGGGGAATATCGAAGTGGTTAGAATTGAAACCTGCAAAGTCACATCCTGTGAACTTATCAGCCAATACAGCGCCCAGCTGCTTGAATGTTGGTTTATCCTTTACATCTTCGTTAGATATTCCCGTAAGTTGAGTGATGATTGGTTCGATAGGTTTCTCTGGATTAACCAGTTCGTTGCCACGTTCCTCACTTCCGTCGGGATTAACTTTTATATAAGAAATCTGGATGATACGGTCCTTGACCAAGTCAAGTCCCGTAGTCTCCAAATCAAAAATTACCAGTGGTTTAACAAGATTCAGCTTCACTTTCTCTTCTCCCCACTATTTAAGCGTTAATAAGCATTGGCATCATCAGCATCAGAACCTCCTGATTCTCAGGCTGCTCGTTTGGCAATACCAATCCTGCACGACTAGAATCAGCCAACTGAATTACAACATCAGGACACTCAATATTGCCCAGAATCTCGATAAAGGCATTACCCTTAAAGCCAATTGTTATTGGCATACCGTTATAATCGCAAGTCATGCGCTCTGTGGCTGTCTTTGAGAAGTCGTAGTCCTCAGCATCCAGCTGCAGTGTAGAGCCCTCAACGTGGAAACGAACCAGGTTGCTGGAATCGTTGGCAAATGGCTGTACACGACGGAGTGCAGCAAGCAGACCAAGACGGTCAACACGAACCTCGTTAGGATTATTCTGTGGAATTACAGAATTGTAGTTAGGATAACGACCCTCAATCAGGCGGCACTGCAGGACACCGTCGCCATAATTAATCTCTGCGTTACGCTCGTCGAAACGGATTGTAACATCACCACCGTCCTTACCAAGCAGGTTCTTAAGCAGACTGGCTGGCTTCTTAGGCAGGATGAATGCTGCGGGCTCTTCGCTCTTTACGCTGAAGATCTTGTTGCGTACCAACTTGTGTCCGTCAGAAGCAACTATTGCCAGATTGTCTGCAGAAAGATCGAAGTAAATACCATTCATTACGGGGCGCAACTCGTCCTGAGCTGTGGCAAAGATGGTGCGGTTGATGTTCTCTGCAAGAACTGCGTTTGGCAATGTGATTGTCTTAGCAAACTCATTTACCGACTGAGCAACGGGATACTCATCGGCATTGTCTACTGGCAGTGAGAACAGACCGTTCTGATAGCTGATCTTAACCAGATTCTGCTCCAGATTCACATCGAATGTAATGGGTTGCTCAGAGAAACCCTTAACGGCCTCGAGCAGGTCGTGGTTTCCGATAGCAAAACGGAAGTTTCCGTCGCTTTCTGTCAGTTCGAGCTGAGTTTTCATTACGTTCTCTGAGTCTGATGCTGTCAGATACAAAGTGTTACCGTCAATCTCGAATAAGAAGTCGCCCAGGATTGGGAGTGCATTCTTACTGTTAATTACTCTCGATAGAGCGACGAGCTTAGAGCTCAATGCTGTACTTGATAATGTAAAACGCATAGTTTATAGTTATTTTATTATTTCACATATTATATAATTGAGTACAAAATTACAAAAAAAAGTTGTAATGAGCAAAAAAAATGGCAGAAATGTGCTTTATTCAAACTATTTTTAGTAATTTCGCACGCTGAAAACGATAAATTCAACAAATAAAAACAAAAAAGATAATGGAATTAACAGGTAAAATCATTGCGGTAATGGAACCGCGCGGAGGTGTGTCAGCACGCACAGGTAACACATGGAAGACTCAGGAATACGTACTCGAAGTTCCTGGTCAGTATCCTAAGCGTTGCTTGTTCAATGTCTTCGGTGAAGATAGAATCAATCAGTTCAACATTCAGAATGGCGACGAGCTTACAATTCAGTTTGACATCGATGCTCGTGAGTACAACGGTCGTTGGTTCAACGATATCCGTGCTTACAATGTGATTCGTGGTCAGCAGCCTGTACCAGGTGCACAGCCTGTAGCAGCTCCATCTGAGGCAACATCTCCATTCCCACCAGCACAGGAACCAGCAAGCGAGGGCGCTTCTGACGATCTGCCATTCTA
This sequence comes from uncultured Prevotella sp., assembly GCA_900317405.1. Lineage (GTDB taxonomy): Bacteria > Bacteroidota > Bacteroidia > Bacteroidales > Bacteroidaceae > Prevotella. The sequence goes on along the minus strand of ONGP01000024.1, from coordinate 24,050 downwards.
ATTTCCGGCACCAACAAAACCAGAAAAATAAGAGAAAGTCTGCTCAAAAGGTAGACTTCTCTTTTTAGATATGAATCGGCATTATGATAAATAGAATATATTTAATACTACTCTATATGTAGATTTATTTTGTAAATTATTTAATATAGAAATCTTGGGTAAGATTGTGATACCACTCGCTTCTGTGTCCTGGAATGTCTTCCAGAATCTCTTCACGATAATCAATCTCACCAACCGGATGCTTTCTGATTTCGACCAACTGACGCTTAGGCATTTTATTAGGCGTAGTTTTTATCTTACATATTTTGCTCACAAATAATCCCTCTAATGCTACTACAGAATTTATATCTTCAATATTTTCCGTAGGAATTACAATAGAAATTATTCCGTCATTTTTTAATAATCTGTTAGCTGTCTGCATCAGTGTCTGAAAATTCAGCGTTACAGCATGTCTTGCCATTGTTCGCTGCTCTCCTGGGCACGTCAGAGAATCAACAAAATACGGAGGATTACTTATTATCGCATCAAACCCCTCTTTGTCCTCAAATTTTGTAGCATCCTCTCTATTTATCATAATCCTGTCTGCAAACAGAGAACCTGCTACATTCTCCCTGGCCTGTTCTGTCGCTTCAGGATCTATATCTATTCCGATAATCTGTGCATCAGGAAATCTCTGTGCCATCATCAGGGCTATCAAGCCTGTTCCTGTTCCGATGTCCAGTATTCTGGCAGCATCTACGGGTGCATTTGCCCATGCACCAAGCAGTGTTCCGTCGGTGCCTACTTTCATGGCGCAATGCTCCTGATTTACCACGAATTGTTTGAATTGAAAGCTGTTTTTACCCATAATCGCGTGCAAAGATACTAATTATTTGTAAATAATCACTCTATCATTCTTCATTCTTAATTTTTATTAGTAACTTTGCACCCCGATTTAATAAAGTAAGAAATGAGTAATCAGAATAACAATTCAGCATTCCAGATGATTGCTGACATCGATGGAGATTTAAAGGATTTTTTGAATGTTAACACTCCGGATGAAGTACCTGTGCTTGCTTTGCGTAACATGGTATTATTCCCCGGCGTGGTTACACCAATCCTGATTGGACGTGAATCAAGCAAGAAATTAGTAACTAAAGCAGAACGCAAGGGACTTATCATAGGTGTTGTAGGACAGCTAGATCCAGATGTAGACTATCCCAACTATGAGGATTTATACCATACTGGTGTATATGCCAAGGTGATGAAGCTTCTTACCCTTCCCAATGGCAATATTACTGCTATCGTTCAGGGAATGGGGCGTCTTCAGCTTGACGAGATTGTATCTACTTCGCCATATCTCGAAGGCAAAGTTTCTCCTCTTGAGGAGATTCTGCCCGAGAAGAAGGACCGTGAGTTTAAGGCAGCTGCAGATGACATGCGCGACCTTGTGACCAAGTATATCTCAATGAGCGAAGATATACCCGACGAGGCATCGTTTGCAGTTAAGAATATCTCTAATCCTGTGATGGTGCTTAATTTCATCTGCACCAATATGCCGTTTAATTATACGGATAAGCAGAAAATGCTTGAAGCAGAAACTGTGAAGGAGCGCCTGTTTATGGCAATGAAGCTGCTTAACCGTGAGATTAATCTGCAGAACCTTAAGGCCGAGATCCGTAATAAGACTCGTGAGGATATCGACGAGCAGCAGCGTAACTACTTCCTGCAGCAGCAGATTAAGAATTTGCAGGCAGAGATCGGTAATGGAGAGTCTAACGAGAAGCGTGAACTTATCCGTAAGTCGCTGCGTAAGAACTGGCCTTTTGAGATAGACAGAACCTTCCGCAAGGAATGCGACAAACTGGATAACCTGAACCCACAGAGTCCTGAATTCAATGTCCAGCTTACATATCTGCAGACTCTGGTTGGTCTGCCTTGGGGCGAATATACAGAGGACGACCTCGACCTGAAACGTGCACAGAAGATTCTGGACAAGGATCACTACGGCATGGAAAAGGTTAAGGAGCGCATCCTTGAGTATATGGCTGTGCTTGCACTTCGTGGCGATCTCAAGTCGCCTATCATCTGTCTGTATGGCCCTCCAGGAGTTGGTAAGACTTCGCTTGGCAAGTCGATTGCTGCTGCCATGAAGCGTAAATATGTTCGCGTTTCGCTTGGCGGATTGCACGACGAAGCCGAGATTCGTGGTCACCGTCGTACTTATATTGGTGCAATGCCAGGACGTATCATCAAGAGTATCCAGAAGGCAGGTTCCAGCAACCCAGTATTCATTCTCGACGAGATTGATAAGGTTACGCAGAACACTCACAATGGCGACCCTGCATCAGCACTTCTAGAGGTACTTGATCCTGAGCAGAACAACGCTTTCCACGACAATTATCTTGACGTGGATTATGACCTATCGAAGGTATTGTTCATTGCTACGGCCAACAACCTCAGCACCATCCCTCGCCCCCTACTCGACCGTATGGAGATAATCGATGTAAGTGGCTATATTACAGAGGAAAAGATAGAAATTGCAAAGCGTCACTTGATACCACGCGAGCTCGACAACAATGGTCTGAACGTAAAGGGTATGAAGCCTTCGTTTAACAAGGCAGCCATCGAGATGATCATCGAGCGTTATACTCGTGAGAGTGGTGTTCGTCAGCTTGAGAAGCAGATTAACAAGGCACTGCGCAAGATAGCCTTCAACCGTCAGATGGACGAGACAAAGGACTACAAGAAGATTACTCCTAACGAACTAGAGGATCTGCTTGGCAAGCCACCTTTCTATCGTGATATCTATCAGGGCAACAACTATGCCGGTGTTGTTACCGGTCTGGCTTGGACCTCTGTAGGCGGCGAGATTCTGTTTATCGAGACCTCGCTCTCAAAGGGTAAAGGTTCTAAACTCACACTTACCGGTAATCTGGGTGATGTGATGAAGGAGTCGGCCATCCTGGCTCTTGAGTACGTTAAGGCACATGCCGAGACACTCAACATCGACTACCGCATATTCGACAACTGGAATATTCATATCCACGTGCCCGAGGGTGCCACACCTAAGGATGGTCCTTCGGCAGGTATCACCATCGCCACCAGTATCGCCTCTGCCCTAACCCAGCGCAAGGTTCGCAAGAACACTGCTATGACGGGCGAGATAACACTGCGTGGAAAGGTTCTGCCCGTAGGTGGTATCAAGGAGAAGATACTTGCTGCCAAGCGTGCCGGCATCACCGATATCGTGATGTGTAAGGAGAACGAGAAGGACATCCTCGAGATACCCGATATGTACCTGAAGGGCGTTACCTTCCACTATGTAGAGAATGTACAGGATGTGTGGGATTTTGCCCTCACCAATGAGATTGTAGAGAAGCCTCTCGATTTCACTATTAAGGAAGAAAAAGAAGACAAGAAGTAATGAAGTTTGAAGTTCAACATACTGATGCTGCCAGCTGGGCTCGTGCGGGAGTGATTTCCACCGACCACGGACAGATTCAGACGCCTATCTTCATGCCTGTAGGCACTGTGGGTAGCGTTAAGGGCGTACACTTTAGCGAGTTGCGCGATCAGGTTAAGGCTCAGATCATCCTGGGCAACACCTATCATCTGTATCTCCGTCCAGGTCTCGACATCCTCCGTCAGGCAGGCGGTCTGCACAAGTTCAACACATGGGACCGACCAATCCTTACCGATTCGGGCGGTTTCCAGGTATTCTCACTCACAGGCATCCGTAAGCTTCGCGAGGAAGGTTGCGAGTTCCGTAGTCACATCGATGGTTCAAAACACATCTTCACACCTGAGAATGTGATGGACACCGAGCGCGTAATCGGTGCCGACATCATGATGGCATTCGACGAGTGCCCTCCAGGCCAGAGCGATTACAAATATGCCGAGAACAGTCTGCGACTCACACAACGATGGCTGGAGCGATGCGTAAAGCGATTTAACGAGACCGAGCCTCTGTATGGCTACAATCAGACTCTGTTCCCAATCGTACAGGGCTGTACATATAAGGATCTGCGCCAGGATGCTGCCAAGCACGTTTGCGATGTACTCACCCGTCTTAACGATGGCGGCGGTGCATCTATCGGCGGTCTGGCCGTAGGCGAGCCTACCGAGGTGATGTACGAGATGATCGAGGTGGTAAACGACATTCTGCCAAAGGATCGTCCACGTTATCTCATGGGTGTGGGTACACCTCAGAACATCCTCGAGGGCATTGAGCGCGGTGTTGATATGTTCGACTGCGTTATGCCTACACGTAACGGTCGTAACGCCATGCTCTTCACCTACGAGGGCACAATGAACATGCGAAACAAGAAGTGGGAGAACGATTTCTCGCCCATCGATCCCGATGGTTGCGACATCGACCGCATCCACTCCAAGGCTTACCTCCACCACCTCTTCAAGGCACAGGAGCTGTTGGCCATGCAGATAGCATCGATACATAATCTGGCATTCTACCTCCGACTGGTTGGCGATGCCCGACAGCATATCATCGCAGGCGATTTCGTACAGTGGAAGCGCTCAGTGATCGAACAATTAGGTAAAAGACGATGAAAGAACTGTTAAGCAAGATAGGTCCCTGGCTACGATGGCTTAAATGGCTTAAATACCTGAAATGCCTGAAGTATCTGAATCCGTTCAGATATCTCAAGCGTCTGGACAAGTATATCGTGGCCAAGTTCATAGGTACATACATCTTCTCAATCATCCTTATCATCTCGATATCGATTGTGTTTGATGTCAACGAGAACCTTCATAAGTTCTCTACCTACAACGCACCGCTCAAGGCGATAGTATTTGATTACTACGCCAACTTCGTGCCTTACTTCGCCAACCTCTTCTCGCCACTGTTTGTCTTCATTGCCGTCATCTTCTTTACATCTAAGTTGGCCGGCAATTCCGAGATTATCGCCATGCTTGCGGCAGGTACCAGTTTCAAGCGTCTGCTGCGCCCATACATGATTTCCGCAGCCATCATCGCTGCAGCCAACTTCTATCTTGGCGGTTGGGTAATACCAAAGGGCAATCAGGTGAAGATGGAGTTCGAGTCGAAGTACAAGAACAACACTATCAATACCTCTGCTAGCAATGTTCAGTTGATGGTGTCGCCAGGTGTTATTGCCTATCTGCAACAATACGACGACAATACCCGCACTGGTTATGGATTCTCGCTCGATAAGTTCGAAAACAAAAAGTTGGTCAGCCACATGACAGCTTCTGTTATCCGCTACGATAGTATCAGCGATTCGCGTTATCACTGGAAGGCACAGTCGTATAAGATTCGAACCCTTAAAGGTCTGCGCGAGGAGATTCAGTCGGGCGCAGTTATCGACACCCTCATCCAGATGGAACCGATGGACCTGGTTTTCTCCGACGGACAGCAAGAGACACTTACACTTACCGACCTGCGTAATTACATCTCAAAACAGGTTGAGCGCGGATCGGTCAACGTGGCACAATACGAGGTGGAATACCACAAGCGTATAGCGTCATCATTCGCCTCGTTCATTCTAACTATCATCGGCGTGTCGCTCTCCAGCCGCAAGCGTAAGGGCGGTATGGGCATGTACCTTGGTATCGGTCTTGCCCTGTCATTCAGCTACATCCTGCTTCAGACCATCTGCGCAACCTTTGCTGTCAACGCCGATACCCCTGCCATGCTGGCAGCGTGGATACCTAATATATTATATTCAATAATAGCATACTTCTGCTACAGACAAGCACCGAATTAATGAAATTTGAAGAAACATATCTCAACGATAATATTCTCGATGCGCTTTACGACATGCACTTCGATGATATGACACCTATCCAGGAGCAGTGTATACCTGAGATTCTGGATGGCTACGATGTGCTGGGCGTTGCGCAGACGGGAACCGGAAAGACGGCAGCCTACCTGTTGCCGATACTCTCCGAGCTCGACGATGGCGACTATCCTAAGGATGCTATCAACGCAGTAATCATGTCGCCCACACGCGAACTTGCACAACAGATCGACCAGGCCATGCAGGGCTTCGGTTACTATCTCGACGACGTGAGCAGCGTGGCCGTATATGGTGGCAACGACGGTAACCGTTACGACCAGGAACTGCGTTCTATGCGTATGGGCGCCGACGTACTCATTGCCACACCTGGCCGACTGCTCAGTCACCTCAGGGTAGGCAACCTCGACCTCTCTCGATGTTCATTCTTTGTACTCGACGAGGCCGACCGCATGCTCGACATGGGTTTTATCGATGACATCATGAAGATAGTCCAGCAGTTGCCCAAGAGTTGTCAGCGCATCATGTTCTCGGCCACCATGCCTAAGAAGATTCGCGAACTGGCCGTACAACTGCTCAACGATCCCGTAGAGATACAGATTGCAGTATCCAAGCCTGCCGAGAAGATACACCAGATGGCCTACGTGTGCTACGAGCCACAGAAACTCAAGATCATCCAGGATATCTTCAAGAAGGGCGACCTGCAGCGTGTTATTATCTTCTCTGGCAAGAAGGAACGCGTAAAGGAAGTTACACGTAAGCTCAAGTCGATGCACATCAACTGCGACCAGATGCACTCCGACCTTTCGCAGGCCGAGCGCGACGAAGCCATGTATCGTTTCAAGGCTGGTCAGACCGATGTACTCGTAGCCACCGATATTGTGGCACGTGGTATCGACATCGATGATATCCGCATGGTCATCAACTACGATGTACCTAGCGACACCGAGGACTATGTACACCGCATCGGTCGTACAGCCCGTGCCGATCGCGATGGAGAGGCTATCACCTTTATTAGCGAAGACGACATCTATCGATTCCAGTCGATAGAGCACTTTCTGGGCAAGGAGGTAGAGAAACTGCCTCTGCCCGAGGGACTTGGCGAGGCACCTGCCTACACCAAGCGCGAGAAGAAGCCCAACACCCGTCGCAATGGTCGCTGGCACTCTAAAGGCAGTGGCAAGGGCAAGCCCTATGGCAAAGGAAAAGGCAAGCCTAAGGCAAAGCCGAAGCCTCAAAATAATTTTTAATGTTTAATCCTTAATGTTTAATGTTAACAAGGCCAATAGCAAAGATCAATCTCGGTCTTAATGTAGTCGAGAAACGCCCCGACGGTTATCACAACCTCGAGACGGTGTTCTATCCCGTGCAAATCGAGGATGCACTCGAGGTGTACCCGATGGACCCAGAGTTTCCTTCCGAGTACGACTGCGACCTGAAGGTAACAAATATCACCATCGATGGCGACGAACAGCGCAATCTGGTGGTCCGCGCATATAATCTGCTCAAGGCCGACTTCCCCACTCTGCCCCGTATCCATGCCCATCTCTACAAAGGCATACCCACACAGGCTGGTATGGGTGGTGGCAGCAGCGACTGTGGTTTTATGATCACACTGCTCAACCAGATGTTCAATCTCGGACTCACAGACCAGCATATGATCGACTATGCAGCCCGTCTGGGTGCCGACTGCGCTTTCTTCATTCTCAATCGTCCTTGCTATGCCGAGGGCATTGGCGAAAAGCTGCAGCCTATCAATCTCGACCTTAAGGGATGGTATCTCTCGCTGGTACGTCCAGACATCCCCGTGTCTACCCGCGAGGCCTTTGCACTTATCAAGCCCCATCATCCTGAGGTCAACTGTCGCGAGGTGGTTAAGCAGCCTGTAGAGTCATGGCGCGGTGCTCTGGTAAATGATTTTGAAGGCAGCGTGTTTGCCGTTCATCCCGAACTCGGTGCCGTCAAGGACCGCCTGTATGATCTAGGTGCTACTTATGCCGCCATGTCGGGTTCAGGCTCTACCCTATTCGCCTTGTCGCGCCAGCCACTCAATCTTGATGAATTTAACTCTGAAGGTACATTCAGAAAAACTATATTATTATAATTTAAAACATTATGAAACAAACAATTCTTGTAACAGGTGGAACCGGTTTTATCGGCAGTCACACCACTGTAGAACTGCAAGAGGCAGGCTACGAAGTTGTTATCATCGACAATCTGTCGAATTCTAATGCCAATGTTGTTGACGGTATCGAGAAGATCACCGGCATCCGTCCTGCTTTCGAGCAGGTTGACTGTTGCGACTTCGAGGCTCTCGAGAGCGTATTCCGCAAGTACCCAAAGATCGAGGGTATCATCCACTTCGCAGCCTCTAAGGCTGTAGGCGAGAGTGTAGAGAAGCCACTCATGTACTATCGCAACAACCTTACATCGCTCATCAATCTGCTTGAGCTCATGCCCAAGTACGATGTCAAGGGTATCATCTTCTCTTCTAGCTGCACCGTCTATGGTCAGCCAGCACAAGAGAATCTGCCTGTTACCGAGAATGCACCTATCCAGAAGGCTATGAGTCCTTATGGCAACACCAAGCAGGTTAACGAGGAGATCATCCAGGACTACATCCACAGCGGTGCTCCTATCAAGAGTATCATCCTGCGCTACTTCAATCCTATCGGTGCTCACCCATCAGCACTCATCGGCGAGCTGCCTAACGGTGTGCCCATGAATCTTATTCCTTTCGTTACCCAGACAGCTATGGGTATCCGTGAGCAGCTTAAGATTTTCGGTAACGACTACAACACACCTGACAAGACCTGTATCCGCGACTATATCTATGTAGTCGACCTGGCAAAGGCTCACGTAAAGGCTATGGAGCGTGTACTCGACAAGCCTGAGTGCGAGCCAGTTGAGGTATTCAACATCGGTACTGGTAAGGGTCTGTCTACCCTCGAGGTTGTTGAGGGCTTCGAGAAGGCTACAGGCGTAAAAGTAAACTGGACCTATGCTCCACGTCGCGAGGGCGATATCGAGCAGGTATGGGGAAATGTTGACAAGGCCAACAAGGTTCTTGGTTGGAAGGCCGAGACACCTACCGAGGAGATTCTTCGCACAGCATGGCGCTGGCAGGAAAAGCTCCGCGAGCGCGGCATTCAGTAATAAACACAAAAATCCCCGCCAGGTTCATCACCGGCGGGGATTTTTTTATCTTGCTTATTCAGCTACCTCTTCAGGTTTCATGTTTGTGTAAACGGTCTGAACGTCGTCAAAGTCCTCCAGCTTCTCTACCATCTTGTCGAGTTCTCCTCCAGGTGTTTCTGCACAGCGCTGAAGCTTGATGGATCGGCATAGATGGTGATGCTGTTCTCCTCCTCGTCCTCGTCGTACTCATCCTCTACTCCGAAGTCGATCAGATCCAGAATCATCTCGTCCATATCCAGACCGTCCTTCTTCTTGAATGTGAATACGCTCTTGTGGTCGAACAGGAAGCTCAGTGAGCCCTGTGTACCCAGGTTACCGTTAAACTTGTTGAATACCGAGCGAACGTCACCTACAGTACGTGTGGTGTTGTCGGTCAGTGTCTCAACGAAGATAGCGATTCCGTGAGGTCCATATCCCTCGTATGTTACCTCCTTGTAGTCGCTCTGGTCCTTACCCATAGCGTTTTTGATAGCACGCTCGATGTTATCCTTCGGCATGTTCTCGCGCTTAGCGTTTGCAATGATAGCACGCAGTGCGGGGTTGTTCTCTGGCTCTGGACCGCCAGCCTTAACCGCGATAGCGATCTGCTTACCAATCTTTGTAAATGTCTTGGCCATGTGGCCCCATCGCTTCAGCTTTGTAGCCTTACGATATTCAAATGCTCTTCCCATATACTTATTTAAATTTAGAATTTACAATTTATAATTTAGAGATTATCGAAGCTCGGCACCAAGCTGCTTCTTAATCTGAGCGATGAGCTTGTTCATGATTGCCTCAATCTGCTTGTCGCCCATGGTTTTCTCTTCATCCTGCAGTATGAAGTTCACAGCGTAACTCTTCTTGCCTGCAGGCAGCTTGTCGCCCTCGTATACGTCGAACAGCTCCACTTTCTTCAGCAGTTTCTTCTCTGTCTGACGAGCTATCTGCTCTATCTGAGCAAACTCTACACTGTTGTCAACCAGCAGAGCCAGGTCACGACTTACGGCAGGGAACTTGGGCACCTCTGTATACAGCACCTCGTTCTTCTTTATTACCTTCATCAGTGCGCTCCAGTTCAGCTCAGCATAGTATACAGGTGCATCCAGACCAAACTGCTTCAGCAACTTCTTGGTGATGATACCCATCTCGATGAGCTGCTTGCCACCACGGTTCTCTATTGTCAGACCTGATGAGAAGATATCGTTCTCGGTCTTCTTACGAACTATCATACCAGGCTTAACACCGATACGACGCAGAATGTTCTCAACGTATGCGCTCAACTCGTAGAAACTGCTCTCCTCGTTGGCGTGTGCCCATGAGCCCTCTACGCGCTTACCTGTTACCCAGAGTGCAGCATGATACTGCTCCTTGTAGGCCAGCATTGGGTCGTCATCGTTCTTCTTAGCTGGGTCGAATGTGTATACATTACCAAACTCGAAGAAACGCAGGTTGCCGCGCTTACGGTTCACGTTATGCTGTATGCTCTCCAGACCACCAAACAGCAGGCTCTGACGCATCACGTTCAGGTCGGTGCTCAGTGGGTTCATTATCTTCACACAGTTCTCTGCAGGCATAGCGTTGTGACCCTCGTAGTATGCACCCTTGGTCAGCGAGTTGTTCAGTATCTCGTTGAATCCCTCGCCCACCAGCTGCTCGCTTACCACATTAGCCAGCTTGTGCTTCTGGTCCTCGTCACCCTTGATTACCAGGCTACCCTTCAGCTGTGTAGGAATCTCTACATTATTATATCCGTATATGCGCAGGATATCCTCTACCACGTCGCAAGGACGGGTCACATCTACGCGATATGCAGGGATCTCGAGTGTCAGTCCCTCGGCAGTCTCGCCCAGCACCTTCATCTCCAGACTCTCGCAGATAGCCTTGATTTTATCCTCGGGGATAGTCTTGCCTACCAGGTCGTGCACGTACTTGTAGCTCAGCTCTACCACAGCGTTCTTCATTGGCTCTGGGTAAACGTCTACTATCTCCATGCTAACCTTACCACCGGCCAGCTCCTGACACATGATGGCAGCCTGCTGCAGTGCGTAGATTGTTCCGTTTGGATCTACACCACGCTCAAAGCGGAAGCTGGCATCGGTGCTCAGTCCGTGGCGGCGTGCGCTCTTACGTATCCATGTTGGGTGGAAGTATGCACTCTCCAGCACCACGTTCTTAGTGGTCTCGTATGTGCCGCTACCCTTACCACCGAACACACCAGCGATACACATTGGATCCTCGGCGTTGCAGATAGCCAGGTCGCGGTCGCTCAACTTGTGCTCCTCGCCATCCAGAGTCTGGAATGGAGTGCCGTCGGGCATAGTCTTTACTACTATCTTATGACCCTTCACCATGTCGGCGTCGAATGTGTGCAGAGGCTGTCCGTAGGCCATCATAATATAATTAGTAATGTCTACGATATTGTTGATTGGGCGCAGTCCGATGGTGTTCAGCTTGTTCTTCAGCCAGTCTGGACTCTCCTTCACCTCACAGTCCTTCACGCTCACGCATGCATAGCGCTTGCAGGCCTCGGTGTTCTCTATCTTCACCTCGATAGGCAGGTCGTGATTGTCAACCTTAAACTTCGAGCAGTCAGGGCGATGCATCTTGGTCTCGTAGCCATTGCTCTTCAGCCATGCATACAGATCGCGTGCCACACCCCAGTGGCTCAGTCCGTCGGCGCGGTTGGCAGTTATGTCAATCTCAATCAGCCAGTCGCTCTCCAGGTGGTAGTACTCTGCAGCAGGTGTACCCACTACAGCGTCCTCGGGCAGCACGATGATTCCGGCGTGATCATTACCGATACCAATCTCGTCCTCGGCACAGATCATACCGTTGCTCTCTACGCCGCGCAGCTTGCTCTTCTTTATCACAAACTCCTGATCGCCATCGTAGAGCACGCAGCCCAGATCGGCCACGATCACCTTCTGACCAGCGGCTACGTTAGGCGCACCGCACACAATCTGTGATGGCTCGCCCTTACCCAGGTCAACTGTTGTTACGTGCAGGTGGTCGCTATTAGGATGAGCCTCGCAGGTAAGCACCTTACCTACGTACAGGCCCTTCAGACCGCCTTTAATACTCTGTACTTCTTCTAATGCGTCGACTTCCAGACCTGTAGATGTGAGTGCATCACATACCTGCTGTGCAGTCAGGTCGAAATCCACGTATTCCTTCAACCATTTGTAGGAAATATTCATTTTATACCAATCCTTTAGTAATTACTATCTTTGAAATTTCAGGGTGCAAAGGTAGCAAAAAATTGGTATATACACAAATTTTTCCCGCAAAATCTACTCAATAGTCTTCATTAAAAAGTCTACAGCGCCATTTAAGCCGAATTTTCGCACGTCCAGACTGATGTCATAGTTGCGTGCATCGGTCCATTCGCATCCGGTAAATGTCTTGGTGTAGAGCTCACGACTGTAGTCATTATCTACCACCATGGCAGCAGCGTCGCGCAGGTCCAGACCGTATTTCTCGGCTATGCGGCGTTTGCGGCACTCTTCGGTGCTGTGAATGAAGATTTTCAGTGCGTTAGGATGATCCTTAAAGATGTAGAATCCGCATCGTCCCACTATCACGCAACTCTCCTTTGCGGCAATCTGTCGGATAATCTGACACTGGGCATCAAACAGTTCGTGCGATGTCTGGTCTTGTTCAGCGCCGTCATATTCGGCTTTAGCCATGTAGTTGCGGTAGAAGTTGGTGAAGTCGTCGCGCCACAGTGGGTTGCGGGCTTCAATCTTCTCCATTGCTTCTTCCATACGTGGAGCGCGTTTTGCTACTTCGTTCAGTATTTGCTTGTCCAGCAGTTTCACTCCGAGTCGCCTGGCGATTTCGGCACCGATCTCATGTCCTCCAGTTCCAAACTGGCGACTGATCGTAATTACAAATTGTTCCTCCCTATTCATATCGTTCCTTTTTTTAGTTAATAGATTGTTTTATGGTGCAAATATAAAAAAAAGATTTGGAAACTCCAAACCTTTTACCTATAATTTTTTCAATTTTTACATTCTTCAGTTTTTACATTGCTCAATATATTGAGCAGCTGCTTCGGCGCAACGTTCGCCATCCACTCCGGCCGAAACTATTCCGCCGGCATATCCAGCACCCTCGCCGCAGGGGAAAAGCCCCTGCACAGTTACGTGCATCAGCGTCTCGCGATCACGCACGATACGTACCGGCGACGATGTACGCGTCTCTACCGCTATCATCACAGCCTCGTTGGTCAAGAATCCGTGAGCACTCTTACCAAACGCCTTGAAACCCTGTTGCAATCGCTTGCTTATCATCTTTGGCATCCAGAAGTGCAGCGGACTGCTTATCAGTCCTGGTGCATACGACGACTTAGGCAGATCGTAACTCAACTTACCATTCACAAAGTCTACCATGCGCTGTGCCGGTGCAGTCTGCTTCATATTGCCCTGCTGCCAACACATCTTTTCCAGTTGCTCCTGGAATCGCATCATCGCCAGGCAGTCGTCGCCCTCGATGTCCTCCGGACGCACTTCAACCACCATACCACTGTTACTCCACGCAGTACCGCGGTTGGCCGGACTCATACCGTTCACCACTATCTGCTCTTTATCCGTGGCGGCAGGTATCACAAATCCACCAGGACACATACAGAATGAGTACACACCACGACCGTCAACCTGTGTCACCATCGAGTACTCAGCCGCTGGCAACCAGCGCCCTCTACCCTGCTTGCTGTGATACTGTATCTGGTCTATCAGTTGCGATGGATGCTCCAGGCGAACACCCACAGCTATACCCTTAGATTCTATTTCAATCTTTGCTTCAGCCAAATATCTGTAAACGTCTCTGGCTGAGTGACCTGTAGCCAAAATTACCGGGCCTCTGTACTCCTTATCGGCTATACATCCCACGATGGTATTACCGTTAAGTATGAGCTGCGTCATCTTGGTCTCGAAGTGCACTTCGCCACCACATTTCAGTATGGTGTTACGCATAGCCTCGATTACCTTTGGCAGTCGGTCGGTACCTATATGCGGATGCGCATCGGCCAGGATAGCTGTCGATGCACCGTGCTGACAGAACACGTTCAGTATCTTGTCGGTATTACCACGTTTCTTCGATCGGGTGTACAGCTTTCCATCGCTATATGCACCGGCACCACCCTCGCCAAAACAGTAGTTGCTCTCTGCGTCCACCTGCTGCGTACGGCTTATGTTGGCCAGGTCTTTCTTTCGGTCGTGCACGTTCTTACCGCGCTCCAGCACTATCGGGCGCAGTCCCAGTTCTATCAGTCGCAGTGCGGCAAACAGTCCGCCAGGTCCGGCGCCTACCACTATCACCTGTGGTTTGCCCTCTACGTTAGGATACTCAGTGTGCTGGTATTCATCATCCTTAGGCTGCTCGTTCACATATGCACGAACCTTAAGGTTTACGTATATCTGTCGCTGTCGGGCGTCAATGCTTCGCTTCAGTATCCTCACACCACATATCTCATTGGCGCTGATACCATACTCATCGCTAAGATAGGCTTTCAGTCTATCCTCCTGTGCCGCCACTTCAGGCTTTACTCTTATCTGATATTCATTAATCATGGTGCAAAGGTACAAAAATTATCGCAAATCACGCAGATTTACCCCTAATTTTTGCTCGTTTCAGAATAATGTTGTATCTTTGCACTAGATTAATCAATAATATCCAATATGGTAAGAAGAGCTAATAAAAACGATATTAAGCGTATCATTGAGTTGTTGCATCAGGTCGATATGGTGCATCATGTGTTACGCCCAGACTTGTTTAAACCGAATACGACCAAATATGATGAACGAGAACTGGAAGTTCTGCTCAGCGATGACAGTAAACCCGTATTCGTGTTTGATGACGGGACGGTGTTAGGTCATGCTTTCTGCATAATTACAGAAGTAAAGGATGACAAGTTGCTACAGGATATTAAAACACTGTATATAGATGACATCTGCGTAGACGAGAAGGCTCGTGGAAAACATGTCGGGAAGGCTTTATACGAGTTTGTACACGATTATGCCCAGTCTATAGGCTGCAACAACATCACTCTGAATGTATGGGACGGTAACGACCCAGCATTAAACTTCTACAGAAACATGGGGATGAAAGTCCAGAAAACCACAATGGAGATTCACTTATAATTATTTAAATTACTACTGCAGTGCCGCTGACGGCCACCATTAGCATTGAACCGTTGGCGCCGATGGTCTCGTAGTCCAGATCGATACCTACGATGGCGTTAGCCCCCATCATGTTTGCACGTTCCATCATTTCCTGCAAAGCTGAATCTTTTGCCTCGCGAAGCACCTTCTCGTAACTGGCAGAACGTCCGCCCACGATGTCGCGGATGCCTGCAAAGAAATCTTTCACAAAGTTAGCACCGATGATTGTTTCACCTGTTACCACACCCTTATATTCGCGGATGGTGTGGCCCTCAATTGTTGGAGTTGTTGATAGTATCATAATGTAAAATTTTAAAAGTTTACTAACTTTTAGACGTAAAAAGTACTCAAAAAGTTGCATCACTTTATATTTTTTTCTACTTTTGTACCCAAATTTATTAATATTTTATAGAATAGTATATGGCAAAACGTGAAATGACCAGAGGAACGTATTCCCCTGGTCATCGTTTGAATTTATATAGTATGGCTATGCCATTGTGTGCTTGATGTGATGTATTGAAGTGCGGTGTGCATCGTACAGGATGGTAAGTACGCGAGTACGAGGATTGTACTTGGCTTCCTTAACACCGTTTATGCGCTCTGCTCTTGCAATCGCTGCACGTGGAGAATCATAACGACTAAGATGGATTATGTAGGTCCTCATGTCGGGACGAGCGGCGCGGTGGGTGTCGAAGTGTGTAGCAGTACGCTTATCGTAGTGTGCTATACTCTTGTCGTAGTGGCCGGCCTTCTTGTCGTGATTAACTACAGTCGACTTCTTGTCGTTCTTACCAAAGTGGTTATTACCTGCCATTGCTGGCATTGCTGCTGTCATTGCCATCATCATCATGGCTGCTATCGTCTTCTTCATAATCGTAATCTTTAAATTGTTAAACATCAAGTTATGTGATGGTCTTGTAACCTTTTCACAGTGCAAAGATATGACGATTATGTGGGATATTCAAATGATTATCCCTATTCTGTATGGAGGATTTCCCTAAACTTGTATGGGGAATCCCCCTATCACAGAAGGGATTCGGAGGTTTTGATACGAGCGACCAGCGTGGCAAACTCATGGATGACATGCTGGCCGTACTTAGTCGTTGATAAAGTTCTTGGTGGTCATGTCGTAGTATAGTGCCTCGAGCTCTTGTAGTGTGAGGTTCTCTACAGAGTGCTCTATGATGCGTATCAGTTCGTCTCGACGAAAGTCTTCCGACTTGGTAAATTTATCCATGTATCCCATTGATGTATACGTATGTTTTAATCTTTAACCTAGCTTTGACATGAAACGCTCTTTGTCTACGATGAATCTCAGGTGTGTGCCCTCACCTAGAAGAGTGTTACCCGAATAGGCGGATATCTTGAATTCAATCTTCTTTCCGTCGACTTTTGTAACTACTGCAGTAGCCGATACATTGTCGCCAATCTTCGAAGGCTTCAGGTGTGATGATTCTATATGACCGCCAACTGTAGTGCTACCTTCAGGCAGCTCACTTGCAACAGCAAGCATTGCAGCATTTTCCATCAACGCCATCATTGCGGGAGTAGCCAGAACTGGCATATCCCCAGAGCCTATCTTAATTGCGGTAACAGCATCTGTAACCGTAATTTCGCTTGTATGTTTAAGTCCTATTTCTATCATTACATATTATGTTTATGATTATCGGGTGCAAAGGTACAAAAAAACATTTAAACTTTTATTCATTATTCCCCAAGAAACATTATAAAAAGAGCTAGATTTGTTAAATATATCTAAGAATAACGTTTTTGTTACCGTGTCGTTTTTGTATTAGCAACAAAAACGTTACTTTTGCAATTGCTTAATTAGCTCTTTGATATTATGAAAGTAGAGGCAATTGTAGAAAGAACAGACAATGGGTATTACTCTATTGCATGTGATGCTCAAATCGGAAATTTCTGTTTGGGCGGGTATGGAAACAGCGTTGACGAAGCCAAAGCTGACATGGCGGCCATTGTGAAGGAAGCTCAGGAGGAATACGTAAAGGAACACGGTGCTCTTCCTAAGAATCTTCAGGAAATCAAGATTGACTACAAATACGATCTGCAGTCATTCTTTAACTACTTTGAATGGATTAACATCAGTAAATTTGCCAAGTTTGCTGGTATCAACGAGAGCAAAATGCGCCAATACAAGATTGGTGCAGCCTATGCTGGCGAAAAAACAAAAGAAAAGATAATGTCAGCTATCCACAAAATGAGTGCAGAGCTAGCTGCAGTATCGCTATAATCTAACAAAGATGCAGGACTTATAATCCTGCATCTTTTTATTTATAAGACCAAGCGGCAAGGTCGAATTGCTCATCATCACACAGATGCCACCGTTCCGCACATCGTGGCTCTACTTGGTTCCACCTTTCACGCTGCAAAGATAGAAAGATTATTTCAAACTTCCAAATATTTTGGTGAATTCTTGTAGATACTCTTCGAGTGTGATGCCACGAGCTGTGATATCTTTAGCGAGTGCTACATCATCAATATATCGGATGTGCCATGGCTCGTATGAGTATCCAGTAATATCCTCCTTACCTTCCAGATAGCGAAGTATGAATCCATAGTCGGCAAGCTTTGCGTGAATCTTAGCCCATACTTCAGGATACTGCACCAGGTCCTCGTTGTAATACACAGTTTTGCCATCCAGAATGAAGTACAAATCCAGAGCCAGTCCCGTCTGGTGTTCCGAATAACCTGGCACAGCAACTGTTTTTACTGTATATTCCTCGCCATACTTGATCATAAATCTATCCCAGATATCCTGCTGCTCAGCCACACTTCTGCGCCCAGAGTCTAACTGTATATCAACTCCCTCTGCAGCCATTGCTTCTTTCAGCTTCAAGTATGCAGCATATGCCTTATACTCTGCTTCTACTTGATCCCCTACCGTATTAGTTGTAGTAACAGTCTTTAAGACACTCTCCCAGTATGCAGGTAACTGATGAGTCTTGTTTACCAGCACCAGATAGTCGATTTCTCTAACTGTAGGGTTATCGTTTTCGTCAGTGGTACACGATGTATTTAATACGCTTGCGCCGCAAATAAGGATGGCGGCCTGCATCCATTTCTTAGTGATTCTCATTGTTATTGCTGTTTTATAATGATTAGATTGTATTAATATCATGACTGCAAAGATAGGAAGATTATTCCATACTTCCACATATTTTCGCGAAAAACTAGTTTTCAAATAAAAAAACATCTCAAAGATATGGAATATTCATAAAATATGCTTACCGCTCTACTTGGTTCCGTTTCAGCTGTAGAAATGTTAAAAATAAGCATAAAAGTTTATTTTATGACATAAGAATTTTGCACAATCAACTTTTATGTTTATTTTTGCAGCATAAAACTGAAATATATGGAAAGAAATCTATTGATAGAACTATTGGAAGACGGCGAAAAAGTTAGCCTCTATTCGCCTCACTTCGAAGGTGAGGAATACTCTGAATTTGAAAAATTTCTATTGACTTATAAGGATACATACCCCGATGATGTACGACAGTTGGTTTACCGACTTGACATCATTAAGCGAGATGGAGCACGAGATATGCATTTTAGATATGAGGGCACACGTCGGGATAGAGTGATGGCCCTACCCTCACATTTAGAAACAACATCACTCCGACTCTACCTGCTTAATATCCAGGCAAAGATCCTTATTTTAGGTAATGGCGGGTTGAAAACCACAGCCACTTATGAAGAGGATGAGAATTTGCACCGTCAGGTAAAGACACTCCAGAAGATTGATATACAGCTTAAACAAAAAGAAAAGGACAAGATTATCACCGTTTCTGGTACCGAGCTTCTAGGTGAACTCACGTTTACTATCAACGATGATTAAAAACTTAATAAGGAGGAATAATTATGAAAACAAACAAGATTATGGATGAGATCCGCAGTAGCATTTCGCCTGAGATGAAATTGCAGATGGAGATGTCGGTAGCAATTGCTAATCGTATCTATGAGATTCTTGAAGCAAGAGGAATGTCACAGAAGGATTTGGCAAAGAAACTTGGCAAGACAGAGACCGAGGTTAGCCGCTGGTTGTCAGGTACCCATAATTTGACGCTTGCAACGATATGCAAGATTTCAGCAGCCTTAGAAGCTGAAGTAGTTAAGGTTACCGACTACGAACTAGAGACTGCATAATACAATTCCGCCTTGGCTGTTGTTGTAGCCAAGGCGGAGTTTTTTTTATTCATTATTCCCCAAGAACGAAATGCGCTTTAGGGGAAGCATGTTTTTGTCTTCATCACTCATCTTGTCATAGTATTCCTGCCACATTTCGATAAATTCGTCACCATCTATCAGACGGATGAACTTATCCCCACTTGTGGCGGCATGCTTGGCATCAGTAGAATAAGTACCCGATGTTACAAACAGTGCGATATCACCTGCCTTTAGTATACCAAGCAAAGCACGAACATCAGCCGCACCTGTTGCAGTATCTGGTTTGTGTTTTACTTGTACCTTGATTCGTGGAGTTTTTGCGCCCAACGGGTCTGTATATGCTACTATATCTATACCACCATCCTTACCACGTGGTGCAACCGACTGAATGAAATAGCCCATGGCCTTGAGCAGAGCTGCCACCAAGTCTTGAAACTCATACGGATTCTTGCTCTTAAGATACTCACGTATACCATTTATAGCACGTTCCTCTAGTGTCTCGAGTTCTATCATTATCTCCTTGGCCTGATCGTTGTCTTCCTCGGGCTGCGCCGTAGGCTTCTCTTCTGGAGTCTGCACCCTACCCCGATACCAAGCCTTATATCTGTTCCATGCTTCGTCACGCAGTTTCTCTGCCCCAAGTTTCAATGCTTCTTCACCTTCGGGAGTAATGGTCCAGTTTCCTTTTTTCTTAATGAGGTATCCCGCACGCACGTAGTCTACCGATGTAAAGTGCATATTGCTTTGCCAACGGATGTTACCGGTATTCTCCAGTATTTCCTTTTCCCAGGCAGATAGCTCTACAGTCTTTTCTATCTCTTGCATCAGTAGGCGTATGGGCATTGTACCACCATTCTTTTTCAGAATTTGCAATGCTGCATACATCGTCTTTGCCGACGTTACATAAGATTTAGATTTCTCTTTCATATCGTTATTGGTTTTTATTTGTTAGTTCTTGATAGAGTTTGAATAACTCGGCTACGCATTGTGATTCGGTCATGCTCTTGATGGGAAAACCATAGGCGGCCATGACGGCGCGGTCGTTGTCTTGGTGAGCTTTGCGCAGTTCTACGGGCATGGTTAGCTCGTCATAGAGGTCGGCTAGCGATGAGTCTGGGTAAAGGGCGCGGGCATCAAGGATTGCTTGGGCCGTTTGCTCTATCTTGGCCTTTTGTTCGTTTGTTGGGTTTGGCCAGGGGAAATTATTATATACCACACCACCAGAATATCGATAGTCACTTTTAAGACGTCCACAAACGACGCGCATCCATGCCATATGTACATTACTGGTAAGTATACCAAAATGATATAGTGTTGCTCCTGGAATAATCGACAATGAATCTGCAGCAATTATATCAGGAGTCATAAATCCTATAGGAATGTATCTTCGTTTTTCAGATGACACACGGGGTATTACCAAATAATTCTCATTTGTTTGTGGCATAGAAAAGAATAAAAATGGTTTATCTGCTGCTAAACGTGTAGGGGCTGCTGTACTACTAGCTCTCATTTCTTTTACAAGTTTGAGCCTTTCGTATATATTCTTATTAGTAGAATAGACTTCGAATGGAACATCTCTTAACCATAAACAATAACGTATTTCATTATTGTTTAAATAATCTTTTGCGCCGACATATCTTCTTATACAGCACTCTATTGTAGGATCATTTTTTATAAAATCCTCTTTATCTTCTTCAGACAATATTAAGTGCCCTCCATCTGATGGTTGATTTCCTTTTGTTAATTTGGGAACATCACAAATAGGCTTTGACTGACTACCAATAAAGACATTGGGGGCATCTGTAAGATATGCATTTATATTATTCGCATTTATGATTCTATCTCCATCAAAAATCACTTTATGATTATTTGGACCACGATGAAAACCTATAATTACACAATGAACATGTGCTTTAATTTTTGCCTCACTATCCCACCGAAATGTTCGATAAGCAAAATCTATATTAATGCCACATTGTTTTTGCAATGGTTCCCATAATGCAGCGGCCTGCTCTCCTTGACAAATACTATTTGTAGAAACAAGAGCAGCTTTTATATTATTATTTACTATCATTATTTTCGCTGCCTTAAAATACCAAGCGCCTACAAAATCTATGCTATTCGACAACTTTATCTGCCCGAAAATGTTAACAGCATCGCTTTTCTGTTCTGAGGTCATCATTGCAGCCCCCACAAACGGCGGGTTACCTATTATATAATTAAGGTGGTCTTGGGGCACTACACTCTCCCACTCTATGCGCAGGGCATTGCCCTCATGGATATTGGTGTAGCTCTTTAGGGGCAGGAAGTCGATGTCTTGGTGAACAATGCGCTCAGTCTCGTTAAGCATCTGCGCCTCACTAATCCATAGTGCTGTAGTGGCTACGGTTACAGCAAAGTCATTTATCTCAATACCATAAAACTGCTGTATACTAACCTTGATGGGACAAACAAAGGCTCCCATCATAGTCTGTCCGTGATAACGCTCACGGATTGCCTCATTTTCTAATCTACGCAGCGATAGATAAGTCTCTGTAAGGAAATTGCCAGAGCCACAGGCAGGATCAAGGAACGTTAGCGACGCCAACTTATCTTGATAGGCATCGAGTTTGCGCACTCGCTGCTTCTCTACCTTCTCGTCCAGTATCTCGTCGAGCTCGCTACGCAGGTCGTTAAGAAACAGCGGGTCGATAACCTTGTGAATGTTCTCAATGCTAGTGTAGTGCATGCCACCACTACGACGTGTCTCTGGATTAAGCGTACTCTCGAACACTGCACCAAAGATTGTTGGTGAAATCTCGCTCCAATCAAAGTCAAGACTGGCGTTCTGCAGCAGCGTCTCCTTTAGTTCCTCGGTAAACTGCGGTATCTCGATTTCTTCAGCAAACAGTCCGCCATTGGTATACGGGAATGCAGCAAGATCCTCCTGCAAATATTTGCTGCGCTTATCCTGCTGAGTATTCAGCACCTCAAACAGATCACGTAAAGCTCTTCGCAGGTCTTTAGCCTCGTAAGTTACCAGGTAGTTGTAAAACTGATCGTGCGAGAATATTCCAGCATCCTCGGCGTATAGGCAGAATACAATACGCACACAGAGTATGTTAAGCCATCGTAGCGCCTCAGGCGAGTTGTCATCGTATTGCTTAAGTAGCGCCTCGTAGATACGGCCAACTATCTCGCCAGCCTGCATCGACACTTCCATCTCCTTGCGCAGATGATCGTTCTTGGCATCTACCAGGAATTGCAGTCGATAGTACTCCTTGCCCAGATTCTCAAGTAATATCTGCTCAGGCTCGGCATTGGGCTGCTCCATGTCGTAAACCAGAAATTCAGAGAAGTTGCAGGTAACTATCCAGCGAGGATGCTCTGACACCGGCAGACCTACCACATAGCGGCGAGCCTGCTGGAAAGGATTAAGCAGCGAACCGTCGCTCTGTACAATACCTTTGCGCAAATCCTTGCCCAGCGACTTCTGTTCTATGAGCACTTTGGTCGACGGTATACGTCCATCTATGAAGTTCGAACTATCAACCATCCGGTGGTCCTCGAAAGTGATAAAACCATCCGATGGCGTTTCGACTCCATATACGTTGCTAAGCAGGTCAATCCAGAACGGCTGCGATTCACCACGCTCATATCCCCTATCCTTCCACCGCTCAGCAAATGCTGCAGCGGCGGCTGATTGTTGTTTGTCAGTCTTCATCTAACTGCTATTCGGTTTATAGCACTGCTGACTTATCGGGATTTAAACGGGCTAAAACTACGGACCTCAAGACACAGAAAAAGCGTGAACCGCCTTATCTACATCTTGAGGCGCGCAGACATCAGTGACTATCTACGGTTGTTCAATCTGTGAAATTTCCTAGGTTTCAAGATGTACCGAATAATCAGCTAATGCTGTTATATTTTACCCTCAAAAGTCACACCAGCCCTCCACTGAGGTATGTGCCGGTGATCGGGTACAAAGGTACGCAGTTTTATCGAAATGACCAAGTTTTTTAAGGCAAAAATTGGGGCGGCGACATGTTTTTACGCGTTATAGGCGCGTATCGAGAAAAAAATCATCGATTTTTTTGCTGCTCCAGATTAATCCTAGTAACTTTGCGGGAAAATTTATATAAATGGAGAAAATCCTAGTAATAAACCGCCAACAACCAGGCTCTATTTCATGGGCAGCATTCCTGAAAATTGCTGCTCTACTGCCCAAACCTCCCACAACATTCAGGACTTAGGGGGTATTTCTATTTTATACATTTATAGTAAGTAATAACTAACAAAAAACTTAGTACAAAAATGGAAAAGAATAAGAAAGAAGAGGCTACTCTTCTATGGCAGTTCTTGCCTTTCGGCCGACGAAAAATGAAGGCATATTTGGATGATTGGAAAGAGTTTGTGTGCGAACCATATATGAATATGAACGTAGAAGAATGGCAAAGAATCGAGTTCAAAGGCAAGCATGGCTATAAAAGTATTATTTATCGCGATTTAGCTCGTGCATTAATAAACGGTTGGGTATATAAAGATGATATAGGACGTATAGCCAGATATTTGGCTGAAAATACCAACATCAATAGCAATCCCAATCAAAAAACTAGAGTAAAGACTATATGCCAAGGAATAAATCGCAAAAAGAAATTTCTAATAAAAATATCCGGACAGAAAGCTGCATGACAAAGAAAGAAGATCAAGCTCCAAAGGAGCATAAGAAAAACTGGCAGGAGGTATATGCCACAGTAGATGATATCAGGGATTATCTGGCTAACAGTGTTTT
>ONGP01000011.1 GCA_900317405.1 uncultured Prevotella sp. | reverse complement strand
TCGTCGGCCTTCTTTTCGTCGGCCTTCTTCTCGTCGGCAGCTGGCTTAGCTGATGGCTTGTAACGCTTGTTCAGACCGTTGATAACGTCCTGAGTGATGTCGAAACGCTTGTTGGCCATCAGGATGTTGTCGCCACTCTTGGCCAGAATCATGTCGTACTTCTTATCGTTGTTGTAATCCTTCAGGAAGTTCTGCAGTGAGTCGCGCAGAGCCTCGTTGAACTTAGCTGTCTGATTGGCCAGTTCGCCCTCGAGACGAGCCTGAAGCTCCTGCAGATCGCGCTGCTGACGCTCGATGGCGGCCTGCTGGCTGGCAGCCTGCTCACGGCTTGTAAATCCATTGTTGTTAACCTTCTGCTGGAAGTTGGCCACTGCTGCCTGCAGGGCGTTACCCTTCTGGTTAAGTGTGTTACGGGCGTTGTTGCTCTGCTTCTGCAGGGTTACGCTGTAATCCTTAGCAAAATTGTACTGAGTCATCAGCGAGTCAACCTCAACATAAGCAATCTTAAGTCCGTCGGCACTTACTGCAGCGGGCTGTTCGTCCATCTTTGGACTCTGGTTGTTGCACGATACCATCATAG
Source organism: uncultured Prevotella sp. (assembly GCA_900317405.1). GTDB lineage: Bacteria > Bacteroidota > Bacteroidia > Bacteroidales > Bacteroidaceae > Prevotella. Next base: position 96,585 of record ONGP01000011.1, on the reverse strand, counting down.
CTGCGATGGCGAGTGCAGGAAGAATGTACTTTTTCATTTCTTACTTTTAATTATTTTGATTAATTTACTTCAATTTTTCAATTCTTCAATTTTCTCTGCCACAGCAAACTTGCTCTTGCGGCGCATCTCGCGATCCTGGTCCATCACACAGTGGATACCACGGTCTTTCATCGCCTGTGAGTCGTGAATATGCTGCGACGAGAACTCGCCATTGGGCTTAAAAAGCACCTTAACGAGCAAAAATGCCATGCCTATAGCAATTATTAACGCGGTTATGAGTAGAGTCGCGAAATCAAACAAAAAAAGCATTAATAATGAATAAAAACGATTTAAAACCTGCAGTTGTGTTCGCAGAATTTGCGAAGATTAACGAAATTCCGCGTCCTTCGAAGCGCGAAGAGAAGATGATTGAGTATCTGAAGTCATGGGGCGAGAGCCACAATCTGGATACAAAAGTAGACGAAACCGGCAATGTGATTATACGTAAGCCTGCCACCAAGGGTATGGAGAACCGCAAGACGGTAATCCTGCAGAGCCACATGGATATGGTATGCGACAAACTGGTGGATGTAGAGTTCGACTTCGACAAGGATGCCATCAAGACATATGTTGACGGCGAGTGGTTGACAGCCGAGGGAACTACACTGGGTGCCGACGACGGTATCGGATGTGCTATCGAACTGGCTATCCTGGCTAGCGACGACATCGAGCACGGCCCTATCGAGTGTGTGTTCACCCGTGACGAGGAGACCGGACTGAGCGGTGCCGAGGGTATGAAGGCTGGATTTATGACTGGCGACTATCTTATCAACCTCGACTCTGAGGATGAGGGCGAGATTTTCGTATCGTGTGCCGGTGGCCGTAACACTACTGCCAAGTTTACATTCACCCGTAAGGATGCTACCGATGGCGCATTCTTCATGAAGGCTCAGCTTAAGGGTCTGGTTGGCGGACACTCTGGTGACGACATCAACAAGAAACGCGCCAACGCCATCAAGATTCTTGGCCGATTCCTGTATCAGGAGATGAACCGCTACGAGGGCATAGAGCTGGCTGAGTTCCACAGCGGAAAACTGCATAACGCCATCCCACGCGACGGTCAGTTTGTAATAGCTGTTCCCCACGATGTAAAGGAGAACGTAAAGGCCGACTGGAATGTGTTTGCAGCCGAGGTTGAGGACGAGTTCCACGTAACCGATACCCAGATGATTTGGAGCATGGAGAGCACCGATGCGCAGAAGGTAATCGATCCTGAGGTTGCACGCAAGTTTGTTTGGGCCATCCAGGCTGTAGACAATGGTATCTACGCCATCTGTCAGGACGAGGCTCTGGGCGGAATGGTTGAGACATCAAGCAACATCGCCAGCATCCACTCATCTGAGGATAGCATCGAGATACTGTCGAGCCAGCGCTCGAACGTAATGTCGAACCTCGACAATATGTGTGCCACTATCCGTGCCGCATTCCAGCTAGCTGGTGCCGAGGCTACATCGGGCGACGGTTATCCTGCATGGAAGATGAAGGCTAACAGCGAACTGCAGAAGATAGTACGCGAGAGCTACGTAAAACTGTTTGGCAAGGAACCTATCGTTCGCGGTATCCACGCCGGACTGGAGTGCGGTCTGTTCTCGGAGCGCTACCCACAGTTGGATATGGTAAGCTTCGGTCCAACACTGCGATTTGTTCACACTCCCGACGAGCGCCTGCTGATACCAACCGTACAGATGGTTTGGGATCATCTGCTTGATGTACTTAAAAACATTCCGCAGAAATGATTCGCACGCGCGCGTACATTATTAATATAACGTTGTGCTTGGGTGGGCTGCTATTCGCCTCGTGCGGAAAGCAGTACACTGCCGAGCAGACGGTAAAGGCATTTGTGGCCGATAATATGAAAGAGGAAGTAAATGCCAGCGTAATAGACTTTGCCGATCTTGGTACAACCAGACACATAAATGATTCGCTTATTGCAAAAATGCGAAAAAACGGTGCAGAACTGTTTAAGAGCGGAATTAAGTACGGCCAAGCACCCACTGGCGACATTTACTACCTGAGAATGAAATACTTACACGAAGGTGACACTTTGCAAAACACCTTCTATCTGGACTCAGAGCTTGAGGAGGTAGTAGCTTTTAAATAACTTTTTTCGAAAAAACTTCCCCAAAAATTTGGTGGATTCGAAAAATAGTAGTACCTTTGCACCCGCAATCGAGGAGATGCCCTGAGGTTTAGTACTCCAAGGTCCTTTTGGAAGGATGGGTGAGTGGCTGAAACCAGCAGTTTGCTAAACTGCCGTACGGGTTCCCGTACCGGGGGTTCGAATCCCCCTCCTTCCGCCTGAGGAGTTTCTCCACGATGCGTCTTTGACATGTTGGTCGATTGGCTTTCAGCCTATCTCCCTAGCGACTCGGCAATTCAAGCTAGCTTGATTGCTCTCGCTGTTCGGTCGATTCATCTAATGGTTAGGATACAAGATTCTCAATCTTGGCATAGGGGTTCGATTCCCCTATCGACTACAAAAAGGAAATTTGGTCGATTGTTCTCGCTGCCCGGTCGATTGGTCTACGACCTTTCTCCCTCGCGACTCAGCAATTCAAGCAAGCTTGATTGCATTCGCTGCTCGGTCGATTCATCTAATGGTTAGGATACAAGATTCTCAATCTTGGCATAGGGGTTCGATTCCCCTATCGACTACAAAAAAAGAGCTTCCGATTTTTCGGAAGCTTTTTTTGTTTCATCATTATCGATTCCCTATGGAATCAATAACGATGAGTCGCCGTAGCTCAGGAAACGGAAATCGTTAGCCAGAGCATAGTCGTATATCTTATGCCAGTCGCCCTTAACAAAGGCACTAACCAAGAGCAACAGTGTAGACTGGGGCTGGTGGAAGTTGGTTACAAGCATCTTTACGATGTGATACTCGTAGCCTGGGGCAATGATAATCTGAGTACTGCTGTGCAGAACCTCGAGTGAGTGGGCATCCATCCAGGCACCAAGAGCCGTAAGCGAGTCAACTGTGCTTACGCATGTTTTGGTATCGTAAGGCTCCCACTGATTTACATGCAACTCGTCCTCAGAGGCATCAGGATTCTGCATCACCTTCAGTCCCATATAATACAGACTCTCGAGTGTGCGAACGCTTGTGGTACCTACGGCAATAGCGCAACCATCATGAGCTATCAACTTGCGAATGGTGTCACGACGAACAGAGATATACTCGGTGTGCATCTCGTGGCCCTCGATCTCTTCGCTCTTGACGGGTTTGAATGTTCCAGCACCAACATGCAGAGTAAGTTCCTCGCGCTCTATGCCGTGAGCATCGACTGCAGCAAGAACTTCTGGAGTAAAGTGCAGTCCTGCAGTAGGAGCAGCAACACTACCCTTAATCTTGCTGTACACCGTCTGATAGGTGGTCTTGTCGCTCTCCTGAGTCTCGCGATTCAGATATGGCGGAATAGGCAGTTCGCCCATAGCGTCGATAATCTCAGCGAAGCTCACACCGCCTGTCCATTCGAAATCGATGCGATGCGATGTACCATGGATTGGGCCGCGAGTACAACTAACTTCAATCTGCTGGCCCTTTACATCGATGGTGCGGTGAAGTGTGCCTTCCTTCCATTTCTTCAAGTTTCCAACCAAACAGTACCAAGAGCAGCGCTCTGATGTCTGGAACATCAGTTCGTAGTCAGAAGGTTCGGCTGGCTCAAGCAGAAACACCTCGATAAGCGCTCCAGTATCCTTGCGGAAGTGCATGCGAGCCTGGATAACCTTGGTGTTGTTGAACACCATCAGTGCACCCTTGGGCAGATACTCGGGCAGATTATAAAATACATCTTGCGATACATCACCCTTACGGTAAACCAACAGCTTAGAGTGGTCGCGCTGGGCGATTGGAAACTTTGCGATACGTTCATCGGGCAGCGGATAATTATAATCGCTGATACGGATATGTCGTGGATCGGAATTCATAAAATACAAGCTTTAATAAATACAAACAATAATGTGTAAATAAATACAGCTACGGGCCAGTTGCAATCCAGGCGGCGATAGCAAGTAGTGGTGTACTGCGCGGGATTAAGATTTCGAGGCGTGTACATGCCACGGGTCATTCGGCGATACAGAAAATATACGCCTGTGCCCACGGTGATGCCCCAGATGAGTCCCACCAGTATGTCGCCTGGGAAGTGGACACCAAGATACAAACGAGTCCAGCAGTTTACAAGCGACCATATTACTAAGGCAATAGAGAGCCTACGGCTACGGGCTAGCCAACAGAAGAATGTGGCTATGCTCATAGTGTTTGACGCATGAGCCGAGAAGAAACCGTACTTACCACCACGATAGCCATCCACTATGTCGACAAGTATGCCTATCTGCGGATCGTGGGTTGGTCGCCATCGGGCCACCAGCGGTTTTACTATCTCATCATCAACAGTGCCGGCCAGGAGTATACACAACCCTGCCCCACCCAGCACTAACAATAGTCGGCGGAAGTTGTCGTTGTTCTTCATCACCATATAGAACAGCGACAGATATAACGGAATCCATGTAAGACCGTTGGTGAGTGTTCGCACCAAGCGGTCCAGATACAGCGAGTCGCTGCCATTAATGCCAAGTAGCAACTCGCGGTCGATATCTTGCAGAAACTCTATCATATCACTTCTATCTTCTTACTCTCAATCCATCCCTTCTTGCCATCGGCCAAGCGGACTTCGCGCCAGTTCTTCATCGAGCCGTCGGTGATTATCACCTTGGTACCCTCGTGCAGGATAAACAGATCGGTGCCGTTCTGTGCTGGAGTGCTCTTGACGGTTACAGATGGAGCGACTACGATGGCACCCTGACGGTACAGCAGATTCTGACGTTGCTGCCAGGCAAAGAAATTGCTTATCACAAAGAGCACCAACAGCACTCCGCCTCCAAAGAATCCCACCTTCTGCATCCATACTCGGGCCGAGAACAGATAGACCAGGAACAGCACAATGACCAGGGCCAGCGAAATAAGAGCTGTACGTCCCCACCCGTCGACACTCATCATGTTTACCAGCGAGCGATACCATGTTACGAAGAACATCTCGCTCTCGGGCACAATCTTGTCGATAGTCTTGCTACGAGCTATCTGCAGGTTAAATCTGATATCACTATCGCCAGGCGAGAGTAGCAGTGCGCGCTCGTAATTAAGCACGGCACGGGTGATATTCTCTGTGCGATAGTAGGCATTGCCCAGATTATAGTATATCTCGGCCGAAGAACCCTGTTTGAGCAGAGACTCATACTCGGTGATGGCCTTCTGATAATTACCATTCACGTAAGCGCTGTCGGCCTCGGCCTTAGTGGCAGCATTGGCAGCCATAGGAGCCAGGAGCAGCAGTAATACGATGGCCGAAACCTTCTTGCCACCGCGCTTCATTACTTCTTCGATCTTCTCGATGGCCAGCATAGCCTTATCGTATACCTTATTCATGTTTCCCTTTGGATCGCCAGGAGCATAGCGCTCAAACTCACACTCGTCGATGGCACCGATAAACTTATCGATGATAGACTGATGAACATTGCGCTCGGCCAACTTCTGGCTGATATTATCGTGCGAGAGCTGGGCTACTGGGATGTTGAGCTTGTCGCCCACATAGCCCCAGAGTGCGCGTAGCACTTCATCGTAGAACTCGCTTGGCTTGTTGTCTGTCATCAGGCGTGCAGCCATCTTCAGTCGCTTAGTGGCAACCTTATTTGCCTTCTTACCGCGCATCTTGGTTACGTTGGCATTGTCGATAGCACGCTGGCGGAAGATGACGAACAGGGTGATAAACACGATTATCAATGCTGCGATGATGCCCCAATATACACCAGAACCAAAGAAGAAATCATTAGTTAGGTGCTGCTTGGCATCGCCTGTCTTGATAAAGCGGATATCCTTGTTCAGTTCGTCTACGCCATCGCCGGTAAAGTCGCTGACAGAACCTGTGCCCGAACCCTTGGCCACATCCAGATGGAAGCCTTCGCTCTTAACAGTCTCGTAGCGTTTGGTGGCGGTATCGAAATAGGTAAACTCAACAGGAGGGATATCGTACTGGCCCTGATGGCGAGGCACGATAAGCATATCGTAAATCTTGGAGCCCTCGATACCAGCAGTGGTAAGCTTGGTCTGATCGGTTACCTTAGGCTCGTACTTATCAAAGTCCTTTGGCAGGTTTACGATAGGCTGCTTTATCAGCTTAAGGTTGCCCGTACCGCTCACGATTACTCGCAAGGTTATAGGCTCGTTGGCCTTAGTCTCGGTCTTGTCGAGCTGGGCAGTGATATTAAACTTACCAACTCCACCCGAGAAAGATGCGGGGCGCTGTGGTAGAGGATCAACCTGAATCTCGATGCCAGGAGCCTCTATCTTCTTCTTGACTTCAACATAGCCCGAACCACCATTGAAGAATGCTTCGAACGGATCGACATTGCGGTTCTGCTGGATTACGATACCCTCGAAGGTGATGGCAGGAATCTGCAGTTTGCCAGTGGTCTGTGGGAACATCACATACTGGCTCCAGGTGCAGGTACGATACGGACGGCCATTTACATTCTCGATGCTGAACGACTTCTGCTGTGGCAGGTCTACCTCCTGAGTATAGAAACTCTTCAGGTCGGGCATATCGCCACGAAGCTGCGACAACTGAACAAGCGTATATACCTTATATGTAAGCAGAATAGGCTCCTGCTCAAACACACGCTTCTTGTTGGCACTCACCTTGATAAACAGGTCGCTGCCCGATATGCGGCTACCCATGTCGCGAACCTCCTCGCCTTCGTCGCCACTATACTGACGAGAGTTATTGCCAGTAGAGCCTACCACCTTGATATTTAAGGCGTTAGAGCGTATTGCCTTACCATCTACTACAGCTCTAGCTGCAGGGATAGTATACGAACCACCCTTGGTGGCGGCCACTATATAAGTATAGGTTACCGACGACGACTGACTGGCGTGACCGTTGATAATCTGATAGCTTGACTGCATCGACTGATTAGGACCTATCAGTACTTCGAGTTCTGATGGTATGTCGCCCGCACGGAAGTCGGATACATTCTGCGTGTTTACGGTATAAGTAAGACGGAACTGCTCGCCCACAGCCACACGCGATGGTGCAGATGCAGTAAGCGTCTGGGCCTGCATAGTTAGTATTGAACAGTTGACGGCGAACAGTACCAGCAGTACCCTCACCATCACATTTACCCTATCTGAAGTTAGTTTCATCATCATCTAATTCTTTCAATCTTTCACTTACCAGTTTTTCTGTACGGCACGGCGCTGTGGCTGCTGTTGAGCCTTCTTCATCTTGTCCTGTGTCATCTTTTCGTTCTGGATGGCGGCATTCAGCAATTGCTCGGCATTGTCCTTACTCATCTGGGGCTTCTGCTGCTCCTGCTGTTTGTCGTCCTTCTTATCTTGTTTCTGGTCTTTCTTGTCGTCCTTCTTCTGATCGTCCTTCTTGTTCTGGTCGTCCTTGTTCTGCTGGTTCTGCTTCTGCTTTTCATCCTGCTTCTTCTTCAGATGCTTGCAGAGCACCAGGTTATAACGAGTTTCGTCATCATTAGGATTATTGCGCAGGGCATTCTTGTAGGCCTCGATAGCCTCGTCATACATCTTGTGTGTCTGACAGATTACACCCATGTTGTGATAGGCAGCAGCCTTGCGCATTGGGTTTGTCTCTATGCGGGTTGACTGCTCAAACTGCTGTACAGCAGCCGAATCCTTCTTCTGGGCCATCAGCGCATTGCCCAGATTATATGCGGCTTGCGGATTCTTGGGATTCTTCTCTACAGCCTTGCGATACGATACCTCAGCCTTGTCGTACTGGCCCAGTCGGAACTGCTTGTTACCCTCGCGGATATACTGGCGATCGGCCTGCTGAGCGCTGGCTGTGGCAGCAACCATCAGTAGCAACATTGTAGCAGCGGCCTTCTTCTTCGAGCCAAACAGCGACAGACGCTTAATCAGAGGATTGCGACGGTCGAAGATGCAAATCTCGAGTATCAGTAGCAGCAATGCCAGGATGGCTACTGCCTGGAACTGCTCGTCGAACTCGCTGTATACTGTGCTTGTGGTCTCCTTCTTGGCCAACTTATCCAGTTCCTTGTCCAGCTGGTCTTGTGCGGCGCTATTATTCTCAACGTGGATGTATGCTCCACCACCGGCCTGAGCCACCTGGCGACACATATCCTCGTTGAGGGCCGACATAACGGTATTTCCGGTATTATCCTTCATATAGTCGCCGGTGCCTGGGATGGGTATTGGCGAGCCCTTGGTAGAGCCCACACCTAGTACGTATACTCTCATTCCGGCATCCTTGGCGGCTTTGGCAGCTTCGAGCGCCCCACCCTCGTGGTCCTCACCATCGGTAATCACGATGATAGCCTTGCCGATACCTTCCTCCTGGGTAAAGCTATGTGTAGCCATATCGATGGCACGGGCGATATCAGTGCCCTGAGTAGCCATCATCGATGGGTCGATGCTCGACAGGAACATCTTGGCCGAAACATAGTCGCTGGTGATAGGCAACTGCACGAATGCATCGCCTGCAAACACGATGAGACCAATCTTATCATTAGTAAAGTGGTCAACCAGATTCTCTACCATCATCTTACTGCGATCCAGTCGGCTAGGCGTGATATCCTCGGCCATCATCGAGTTACTGATATCCATCGCAATGATGGTCTCTATGCCCACACGCTGCTCATTGTTGATCTTGGTGCCAAACTGCGGACGGGCCAGCATCACGATGAGCAATGCCAAAGCGCCCTGCAGAATCCAGAATTTCACAGCCGGACGGAATCGCGACACATCGGGCATCAGTTCGCGCAGCAATTTGGGATCGCCAAACTTACGCAGGCGTTTCTTCTGATTGCGATACGTAAGGAAGCGGATGATGGCCAGCACTGGTATCACCGCTAAAAGATAGAGATATATAGGGTCTGCAAATCTAAACATATTATGGTATCCTCCTAAATATAGTTACACGCAGCAGGATTTCGAGCAGTAGCGCCAGCACGGCTACAAGCGCAAACGGCTGATAGGCCTCGTAGCGCTTTGAGAATGTCTTGACGTTGAGTTTGCTCTTCTCCAACTGGTCAATTTCCTTATAGATATTACGAAGTTCCTTGGTGTTAGTGGCGCGATAGAAGTCGCCCTCGGTAGCAGCAGCTATCTCGCTGAGTGTCTTGGTGTCTATCTCCACAGGGATATTTACGTATTGCACTCCTCCGGCCACAGGCATCGGGTAAGGTGCAATCTTGTTTGTTCCCACGCCGATGGTATACACGCGGATGCCCAGGCTCTTGGCTATCTCGGCAGCGGTCGATGGCGAGATGTCGCCACGGTTGTTACTACCGTCGGTAAGCAGTATCACCACCTTGCTCTTGGCCTTCGAATCCTTCAGTCGGCTCACGGCATTGGCCAGTCCCATACCGATGGCGGTACCGTCTTCGATAAGTCCACGGGCGGCAATGTCTGTACGCACATTCTGTAGCAGATTCAGCAGCGAGGCATGGTCGGTGGTCATTGGGCACTGAGTGAACGATTCGCCGGCAAAGATCACCAGTCCGATGTTATCATTTGGTCGGCCGATGACAAACTCGCTGGCCACCTGCTTGGCAGCCTCGATACGGTTAGGGCGAAGGTCTTCGGCCAGCATACTGGTCGATACGTCCATCGCCAGCATTATGTCGATACCCTCAACGGTCTTGCTGTCCCACGAGTTCTGTGTCTGTGGGCGAGCCAGAACCAATACTATCATAACAAATACCAGCAGTCGGAGCAACATGCTGAGAGGCATCAGCGTAACCTTCCAGCTCTTGGGCGCATAGCGGAATGCGAAAGTGTCGCTCATCCGCAGCGTGGGCTCGGTTTTCTTTCTGTACATCACATACCATATTATATAAGGTATGATGAGCAGAAGCAACAGCAGATATTCTTTATTGGCAAATTCCATTTCTTCGTTTTTAATTCAATAACTGATAAAGCGTATAGGCCACATAGCCGAACAGTACTGCACAAACCACCGAGATAATGGTGATGACAGTCTTGAGTACTCGGCGCGACTTCTGTGTGCGCTGGTCTTCGGCCGAAAGCTGCGGCTTAACGGTTTCCTCTACAGGCTGTGCCTCGAGCTTGGTCTGATTGATAAAGTCGATGGCGCTAACCAGGTTCTTATCGTTCTCGTTGATAAGCGTAGAATACTTTGCAAACTTAACCAGATCGGCTGTGGTGAACAGTTCACGCAGTTCGTCGAGTGCCTTCTGATCCTGCGATGCGGTGAGTCGCTCGATTATCTCGCTACTGGTCATCTCCATAGCACTGAATCCGTAGCGCTCCTCGATATACTTACGCAGAGTGTCGGTAAGCTTGGTGTAGTACTCCTTCGAGTTCTCCGATGACACCATCTTGTCGGCCTTAATCTGCTCGATTTCCTGCATAGCCTTCTGGTGTGGCAACAGGCGCTTAACAATACGGATATGTGTGATGATAGGCTTGTTGTCGCGCAGGCGCAGGTACAGGTAATAGCATACGGCCAGCAGCACCAGCATCAGCACACTGAGCCAGAACGGCAGGCTCCACTCGCTCCAGAGGAACGGATTGTCCTGCACATCCTTAGGACCAAAGAACTGGTCGACCTTGGTAGTATCTACATCGATGGTAAGCACCTTGAGTGCCAGACTCTTGCTCTTATACTGCTTGCCGTCTACCTTTACGGTCATTGGCGGCAGATAGTACAGAGTGTCGTCGAACGATGTCAGTGTGTAAACCATCGAACGGGCCTCGAATCCGTCGCCGATATCCTGTTTCTGCTCCTCGCACTTCAGCACCTCTACTCCGGGAGTAATCATCTGTGTGGGCTGAAACTGGGGGAACTCCACCTTCTGATTTGGCTGCACATTGGTAGTCAACTTGAGGTGAGTCTGCTGACCAACGAAGATCTGTATCGAGTCTATCTCAGTCTCGACCGACACTTGCGCCGTCATCAGCAAAGTGTTAGCAATCAGTGATATAAGCAGAAATATTCTTTTCATTAATTACGCTTTTTAAATAGCAGCAGTAGCGATTTTACAAAGTCCTCGTTGGTGGCTATGCTCACGCTGTCTACATTGCTCTTATTAAAAGTATCCTGCAACTGTGCCTGGCGGGTCATCCAATATTTATTGTATGCCTGGCGCAGTTTCTTGGAACTTGTGTCTACATATTGCTCGTAGCCCGTCTCGGCGTCTACCACCTTCATCAGTCCCACATCGGGCAACTCGCGGGCGCGCTGGTCGTACACCTGGATAGCCACCACATCGTGCTTGCGATTGGCTATCTGCAGCGACTGCAGAAAATCGCCTCGCACATAGAAGTCGCTCAGGATAAAGGTCGTGGTGCGGCGCTTCTGAACACTCGACAGAAACTCGATGGCCTGCTTAACATCAGTACGCTTCGACTCCGGCTCAAAGTCCAGCATCTCGCGGATGATGTACAGTATGTGCTTGCGGCCCTTCTTTGGCGGAATGTACTTCTCGATCTTGTCGGAGAAGAAGATTACACCTATCTTATCGTTGTTCTGGATAGCACTGAAGGCCAGAGTGGCGGCAATCTCCGTCACCATGTCACGCTTCATCTGCTTCTGGGTTCCGAAGTCGAGCGATCCACTGACGTCGATCATCAGCATCACCGTCATCTCGCGCTCCTCTTCGAACACCTTTACATAAGGACGATGGAAACGAGCAGTCACATTCCAGTCGATATCACGAACATCATCGCCGAACTGATACTCGCGCACCTCGCTGAAGGCCATACCCCTACCCTTGAAGGCAGAGTGGTACTGACCGGCAAAGATGTTTGAGCTCAAGCCACGGGTCTTGATCTCGATCTTACGGACTTTCTTTATGATCTCAGAGGTTTCCATCAGGGCACTTCAACCTTATTGATAATCTTCGAAACGATTTCCTCGCTTGTGATGTTGCTTGCCTCGGCCTCGTAGGTCAGTCCGATACGATGGCGCAGTACGTCGTGAGCCACAGCACGCACATCCTCAGGCACCACGTATCCGCGACGCTTGATGAATGCATAAGCGCGGGCAGCCTTAGCCAGATTGATGCTGGCACGGGGCGAACCACCAAACGAAATCATATCCTTAAGATCCTTCAGGCCGTAGCGCTCAGGATAGCGGGTTGCAAATACTATGTCGGCAATATACTGCTCGATCTTCTCGTCGATGTAAACCTCGCGAACCACACTGCGAGCCTTCAGTATCTCGTCGGCTGTGGTCACTGGGGTAACGGTTGGCATCTCGCCTGCGATGTTCTCGCGGATAATCTTCTTCTCCTCTTCGAGTGTAGGATAGTCGATTACCACCTTCAGCATGAATCGGTCTACCTGTGCCTCGGGCAGTGGATAGGTACCCTCCTGCTCTATCGGGTTCTGTGTAGCCATCACCAGGAATGGGTTTGGCAATTCAAATGTCTTGCTGCCGATAGTAACCTGCTTTTCCTGCATGGCCTCCAGCAGTGCACTCTGCACCTTGGCTGGGGCACGGTTGATTTCATCGGCCAGTACGAAGTTAGCAAACACTGGTCCCATCTTCACCTGGAACTTCTCGTCCTTCTGCGAGTAGATCATGGTACCGATAACGTCGGCAGGTAGAAGGTCGGGGGTAAACTGGATACGACTGTACTTCGAGTCGATCAACTGCGAAAGTGTCTTGATGGCCAATGTCTTAGCCAGACCAGGCACACCTTCCAACAGTATATGTCCATCACTCAACAAACCTATCAGCAGTGAGTCTACCAGATGCTTCTGACCCACGATCACGCGGTCCATTCCACTAACAAGATTTGTTACAAATGCGCTTTGTTGTTCAATCCGGATATTCAGCTCTCGGATATCAATAGCTTCTGCCATAATATTTATATCTTTAATTGTTTTCTAAAATTTGACTGCAAAAATACTTTTTTTATAGCACTTAGCCACTATTTGTCTGTCTAAATAATATTAAAAAAGTTTCCCAAAACCTAAGTTTTAAGAAACTTTTTCATTATTTGCAGTTTTAGTTGGCTGTTGCGGCCTTCTTTTTCTTCTTCCACTCCAGTTTTGGAATCTTTATTTCTTGTCCTACTTTGAGTGGAGTCGATGCCTTGATGTTGTTATAAACCTCGAGATAGCACTCCATATCAGGACCAAGTACACGGCGTGAAATCTTTACAAGATCATCGCCTTCCTTTGCCTTAACCACCTTGTCGGTACCTACGATACGATAGGCTCCCAGTCTAACTCTTACGTCCATCGCGTCGTACTTGTTTGATGCGGCTTTAGCGTCGGCTTCTGCCTTGGCCTTTGCGTCAGCGGCTGCCTTTGCTTTGGCATCTGCCTCGGCTTTGGCTTTAGCGGCGGCATCAGCTTTTGCTTTTTCTTCGGCTGCAGCTTTGGCCTTAGCTTCTGCTTCGGCTTTAGCTTTTGCATCGGCCTCGTTTGGCTCAGCGGTTTCGGCTGCAGGCTCCTCGGCTACGGGCTCTTCGGCCTTTGGCTCTGGGGCTGCGGCTTTCTCCACATCGGCCTTCTGTACATTTATCACTGTACCTTCTTCGGCTGGTGCCATCAGCTTTTCGTATGGATAGTAGCTACCCAGGAAGTATCCTCCACCCACGCCTACTATCAGTGCGAGCAATACCAGGAGCCACTTGCTGCCCGACTTTCTCTCGCGGGTTGGCTTGGTATCAAACTCGGGCTCGTCGTCTTCTTCCTCTGTTTCGTATTCTGGTTCTGGCTCAGCGATTGGCTCCTCAGCTACTGGGGCTATAATCTCTTCCTTCACCTCGCCGAATGCTGCAGCCAGCTCTTCGTCGGCAGTCATCTTTCTTGGCTCGGGCTCTACTATTGGTTCTGGCTCAGGGGCCACAATTGGCTCTGGCTCAGGCACATATACGGGTTCGGGCTCTACGATTGGTTCGGGCTCTACTATTGGCTCATCCATCAGCATCTCCTCAGTAATCTTTGTTTCGTCAGAAAGCTGAGTGATGATTGGCTGAACAGGCTCGGGCTCAGGAGTGTATACAGGCTCAGGAGCTACAATTGGTTCCGGCTCGGGAGTGTATACAGGCTCAGGAGCTACGATTGGCTCGGACTCAGGAGTGTATACTGGCTCTGGTTCAGGAATCTGAACTGGTTCGGGCTCTACGATTGGAGCGGGTTCGGGTTCTACGATTGGAGCGGGCTCTGGCTCGGGGGCTGGAGCAGGCTTCTTAATCGTCTGGAACTGACTCAGAATCGACTGCAGATCGTTTGCCACAGGCTTTGGAGTCTCGCGAACAGGCTCAGGCTCGGGCATAGGCTCAGGCTCAACGATTGGCTCAGGCTCGGCCATTGGCTCTGGGCGAACGGTTATCTCGGGCTCCAGCTCGGGTTCAGCTATTGGCTCTTCTGCCATTGGCTCTGGGCGAACGGTTATCTCGGGCTCCAGTTCGGGTTCAGCTATTGGCTCTTCTGCCTTTGGCTGCTCAGGCTGAGCTGCATATGGTTCGATTACCCATTCTGGAATATCTTCGTCTGCGATTTCCTCTATCACCTTTGGCTCGGGCTTGGCCATTGCTGCCTCCATCTCTGGCTCCAGTTTTTCATCGAGTTCTGATTCAAACTCAGGCTCAACCATAGCATCAGGACGTACAGTTGTCTCAGGACGAACAGTAATCTCAGGTTCGATTTCGGGCTCGGGCATTGGCTCGGGCTCTGGCATGGGCTCTGGGCGATATGTTACTTCGGGGCGGATTGTCATTCCGAGATTCTTCTCCTCCTCGAGTTCATCATCTATATCGTCGTCGAATTCGTCTTCCAACTCATCTTCGGGTTCGTCTTCCGGCTCATCCTCAATGTCAGCAACTGGTGCTGCCACAGGCGCAGGAGCAACCACGGGCTCCTCTTCTACAAATCCGAAATCTACCAGCGGCATCGATGAGTGCTCATCCTCTGCCACAGGCTCTGGCTCGGGTGCAGCCTCAGGGCGAATGGTAATCTCTGGCTCAGCGATTGGCTCAGGCTCAACCACTGGTTCTGGCTCTACTATTGGCTCAGTATCTACCTCAACCTCAGGCTCGTCGGTAGATGTTGTAGGAACATCCTCGAAGTCTACGCCATCATTCAGCACCACTGTCTCAAACTGCGAGAATGGCTTGTTTACCAGTTCCTTAAGCAGTGCATCGGGCACATAGGTTATCTTGCCGTGACCCTCTATCAGCACTCGCTCGCCGGTATTTACGTTCACGCTCTCGCGGTCTTCTACATCTATAATTTTAAATGTACCCAGGCCCTTTACCTTAACCAGTTTGTCGGTTTCCAGGCGCTGCTGTACTATATCAAACATGGCGCTAACAAACAGACTTGCGTCGCGCTTGTTCAGATGCTTCTTCTCTATCAGCACATTGGCCAGCTCTTGTATCGAAATCTTTCCCATCACTCGGCTCCTCCATTCTTTACGCGTTCTTTCCAACTTACATTAGGCTTGAATGTCAGCACCAGTTTTGGTGGTACCAGCATACGCTGTCCGGTTGAGGGATTGACCATGATTCGCTCCATCTTCTTTTTCACCTCGAATGTACCGAAAGTAGGTATCAGCACTGAGTCATCATCCTGGAAATGATCACCCATTGCATCTACAACGCAATTCACAAACTGCTGGGCCTCGTCGGTCGAGTAACCCGTGCGCTGTGCCAATTCTGTGATAAAGTCTTTATTGTTCATATGTTTTAATGATTGTGGTTCCGTATATATCAAATTCTTCCGAATCTGTAATCTTAACATCGTAGAAGTTGCCCACGGTGAGTTTGGCCTCGGCCGCAGGGATAAGCACCTCTGGATCAACCTCGGGCGAGCAGTATTCTGTTCGGCCGATATAGTAGTCGCCCTCCTGTCGGTCGATGATTACCTTGAGCACCTTGCCCACCTTTTCGGCCTCCAGTTCGGTACTGATGTTCTGCTGTATGCGCATTATCTTGTCCAGTCGGGCCTGCTTCACATCCTCGGGCACATCGTCCTCGAAGTTGTCGGCCGAATATGTGCCTTCTTCCTCAGAATATGCAAAGGCGCCCATACGCTCAAAGCGGGCCCACTTTACAAACTCCTTCAACTCCTCAAAGTCCTGATCGGTCTCGCCTGGGAATCCCACCATCAGTGTGGTGCGGATGTGTATGCCGGGCACCTCCTGGCGCATGCGGCGAACCAGCTCGTATGTCTCCTCCTTAGTGACATGGCGACGCATACGACTCAGCATATTATCTGATACATGCTGCAGGGCTATGTCGAGATACTTACATACGTTCTGCTTTTCGCGGATCACTCGCAGCAGGTCCCATGGGAAGTGTGTGGGATATGCGTAGTGCAGGCGGATCCACTCCACACCGGGGATGTCGGCCATCTGCTCGATAAGCTCGGCTATGTGCTGCTTGCCGTCCAGGTCTACACCATAGTAGGTAAGCTCCTGTGCGATGACATTAAACTCCTTGGTGCCCTGACTTACCAGATAGCGCACCTCATCCAGTATCTCCTGCATGGGGCGGCTCTGATGCTTGCCCGTTATCAGCGGGATGGCACAGTAGGCGCAGTGGCGATCGCAGCCCTCGCTTATCTTGATATATGCATAGTGACGCGGAGTGGTGATATGGCGTTTGCCCTCGCAAGCAGCAAAGTCCTCACCCTTCAGGTCCTTCAACAGTTTCTTGTAGTTAAACTTGCCGTACCATCCGTCCACCTCGGGTATCTCGCGCTCCAGGTCGGCCAGATAACGTTCTGACAGACAGCCCATTACAAATAGCTTCTCGATACGTCCCTCGGTCTTGGCCTGGGCAAATTCCAGTATGGTATTGATGCTCTCCTCCTTGGCGTCGTTGATGAATCCACAGGTATTTACAACCACAATCTCGCCCTGCGGGTCATCGCTATCGTGAGTGCACTGATAGCCGTTGGCCTCCATCAGTCCCATCAGAGTCTCGCTGTCCACAAGATTCTTAGAGCATCCCAGTGATATGATATCTATCGTCTTCGCCATTAATGTTTAATCTTTAATGTCAAACAGCGAATCTACAAACTGGCGTTTATTAAACAACTGCAGGTCCTGCATACCCTCGCCCAGTCCGATGTACTTTACGGGCACCTTCAGCTGGTCAGAGATACCGATTACCACACCGCCCTTGGCAGTACCGTCGAGCTTGGTGATGGCCAGCGATGTGATCTGTGTGACGGCAGCAAACTGCTTGGCCTGCTCGAATGCGTTCTGTCCGGTAGAACCGTCGAGCACCAGCATCACCTCGTCGGGAGCCTCGGGCAGCACCTTCTTCATCACGTCCTTTATCTTCTTAAGCTCGTTCATCAGGCCCACCTTGTTGTGCAGTCGGCCGGCAGTGTCTATCAGCACCACGTCGGCACCGTTGGCCTTGGCGCTCTGCAGTGTGTCGAATGCCACACTGGCGGGGTCGCTACCCATCTGCTGCTTTACCACGGGCACTCCTACTCGCTCGCCCCATATGCACAGCTGCTCTACGGCTGCTGCACGGAATGTGTCGGCGGCGCCCAGATATACCTTCTTGCCGGCCTGCTTAAACTGCCAGGCCAGTTTGCCGATGGTGGTGGTCTTGCCCACACCGTTCACACCTACTACCAGTATTACGTAGGGCTTATGGTCGGCGGGCAGATCCCAGTTGTCATTATCGTCGCTATTGTTCTCGGCCAACAGTTCTGCTATCTCTTCGCGCAGAATTCTGTTCAGTTCCGATGTGCTTACATACTTATCGCGAGCCACACGCTCCTCGATGCGCTGGATAATCTTCAGCGTGGTGTCTACACCCACATCGCTGGTGATGAGCACCTCTTCCAGATTGTCCAATACGTCATCGTCTACCTTCGATTTACCGGCTACGGCACGAGTCAGTTTATCGAACACACTCGTCTTGGTTTTCTCCAAACCCTTGTCGAGTGTCTCCTTCTTATCCTTACTAAAAAATCCAAATAATCCCATATTGCAATATTTTCGATTGCAAAGATAGGTAAATTTTGTGACACGACCAAAAAAAGAGGCCGCAAATTTCTTTGCGACCTCCATTTTCTTTTATTTTGTATTAGTTCTTACGTCCCTTCGGTAGTAAGCGGCTTCGCCGATTACTTAAAGAAGTCCTTAACGGCCTCGTTTGGAACCATCTGCTCATCGAAGATGTAAGCGCCAGTCTTAGGGCTCTTAACCATCTTGATTACCTTTGAATAAGCGCGACCATCCTTTGAGCCTTCGTGGAGGGTAGCGACGGTTTTCTTTGCCATACTTCAGTCGTATTATTTAATCTCCTTGTGAAGAGTCATCTTCTTCAGGATTGGGTTATACTTCATAAGCTCCATACGCTCTGGCGTATTCTTACGATTCTTTGTGGTTACGTAACGGCTAGTACCGGGCATACCACTATTCTTGTGCTCTGTGCACTCCAGGATAACCTGAACGCGATTACCTTTTGCTTTCTTACTTGCCATGATTTTAATCTCCTATCACTTTAATGTCCTTCCAGTCTACAAATCCTTTGGCAACAGCCTGCTTCAAGGCAGCATCCAGACCTACTTTATTGATCATACGAAGACCAGCAGCGCTAATCTTCAAATTGCAACCTATCTGTGCCTTCTTTCCTGTAATTTGACAAATCTTAGACATTTCTATCTACCTTTTTACTTGTGATTTACACTTACTTATTCCAAACAGCGTGCAAAATTACACATTTTTATTGGAAATCAGATAATTACGCGCGTGGAAAATCAAAGAATTAATGATTTTTAACCTTCTCGGACCACTTTGGGTGCATCTTCGTCCTTCAGGAAGCCCAAAAACATCTCCATGGCGCGATTTGTAGCGATGGCCAGATTGATGTCGCGACCGTAGTCTTCTTCCAGCTTCATGGTCACTACTCTCTCCTTGTTTCCGCATGCCAGCCAGATGGTGCCCACGGGTATCTCTTTGGTACCTCCGGTAGGTCCGGCAAAACCTGTGGCGGCGATGGCGTAATCGGTGTTAAGTGTGGTGCAGGCGCCCTTTACCATAGCTATTGCAACTTCCTCACACACAGCGGTTTTCTCCTCGAGCAGCTTTCCGTCTACTCCCAGCAGACTCATCTTCACCTCATCGATGTATGAGATGATGCCACCCTTGAAGTATTTTGATGCGCCTGGCACGGCGATGATAGCCTCGGCTATGCGTCCGCCAGTGCAACTTTCGGCAGTACTTACAGTCTTTTCAGTCTCCCAGAGGATCTCGCTCACCTCTCTACTTGTAATCTTACTTTCAAAATCCATCTATATAATGTTTAATTTTTAATGTTTAATGTTTAATCTTACTTAAACGTTACTTTACTGAATGCAGGTGCGTTGATGTCGCAGAACTGCTTGTCCTGATACTTGTAGTAGCCCACTATGCCTATCATGGCAGCATTGTCGGTGGTATAGCTGAACTTAGGTATGTAGATAGTCCAACCGTAGCGCTTCTCGGCATCGTAGAATGCATTGCGCAGTCCGTTGTTGGCACTCACACCTCCGGCCACAGCCACATGCTTAATGCCGGTCTGCTTTACGGCCTTCTTCAGCTTCTTCATCAGTATGTCTACGATGGTCCACTCCAGCGATGCTGCTATGTCATCCTTGTGCTTCTCGATGAAGTCGGGATCCTCGGCCACCCACTTCTGCATCGAGTACAGAAATGATGTCTTAAGTCCCGAGAAACTATAGTCCAGTCCGGGTATGTTAGGCTCGGCAAACTGGTAGGCCTTGGGGTTACCCTGTCGGGCCAGTCGGTCGATGATAGGTCCACCGGGATAGCCCAGTCCCATCACCTTCGAGCACTTGTCGATAGCCTCGCCGGCAGCGTCGTCGATGGTCTGACCCAGCACCTCCATATCGTTGTAGGCATTCACCTTTACTATCTGCGAGTTTCCTCCCGATACCAGCAGGCAGAGGAATGGCAGTGGTGGCTGATGCTGGTCGTCCTCGCTCTCGCGGATAAAGTGCGCCATCACGTGTCCCTGCAGATGGTTCACGTCTATCATAGGTATGCCCAGCGAGCGGGCAAATCCCTTGGCAAAACTCACTCCCACCAGCAGCGATCCCATCAGTCCCGGACCGCGTGTAAATGCTATGGCCGTAAGCTGCTCCTTGGTTATACCAGCCTTCTTTATGGCCTGATCTACCACAGGCACCACGTTTTGCTGGTGGGCTCTCGATGCCAACTCGGGCACCACTCCACCGTAAGCCTCGTGCACAGCCTGCGATGCCGTAACGTTCGACAGCAGCACACCGTTCTTAAGCACTGCAGCCGACGTGTCGTCGCAACTCGACTCTATACCTAATATATATATATCCTTTTCCAATGTTTAATGTTTAATCTTTAATGTTTAATGTTAGTACGTAAGTACCTCCACTCCATGTTCTGTCATCACCAGCGTGTGTTCCCACTGTGCGCTGGGCTGCTCGTCTTCTGTTATCACCTCCCATCCGTATGGATCGTCGGCATCAATAAACACCTTCCATGTGCCCATGTTGATCATAGGCTCGATGGTGAACACCATGCCTGGCACCAGCAGCATGCCTGTGCCGCGATGTCCGTAATGGTTCACGTCGGGCTCCTCGTGGAATTTCAGTCCCACGCCGTGTCCGGCCAGATCGCGCACTATGCCGTAGCCGTAAGGCTTGCAGTGCTTCTCGATGGCGTGACCTATGTCGCCCACAAAGCTGTAGGGCTTGGCGGCCTCCATACCTATCTCCAGACACTCCTTGGCCACGCGCACCAGTTGCTCTTTCTCGGGGCTGGTCTTGCCGATGATAAACATACGGCTGGCGTCGGCGTAATATCCGTCGAGGATTGTGGTGAAGTCTACGTTCACTATGTCGCCCTCCTCAAGCACATCCTCCTCCTTAGGTATGCCGTGGCACACCACCTCGTTTATCGATGTGCAGACGCTCATGGGGAATCCCTCGTAATTGAGGCAGGCCGGTATGGCCCCGTTTTCCTCGCACACACGGCGACATATCTGGTCAATCTCCAGCGTGTTCATGCCGGCATGTATCTCGGCAGCCACTGCGTCGAGCACAGCGGTATTTACCACACCCGCCTTGCGGATGCCTTCTATCTGTTCAGGGGTTTTAATCAATTCACGTGTTGGCACCAGTTTGCCTTTGTTCTCCCAGTACATGATGGTCTTGTCCATCTCTGTGGGCTCCTGTCCTGGCATGCAATGCCATCTTTTTTTCTTCTTAAACGTGCTCATTTCACCTTATTATATATACGTATCGGGCTGCAAAGGTACTGCAATTATATCGAAACACAAAATAATTTGCGATTTTTTTGCAAAAAGGCAGGGAGAAACCCACGGGAGTTATTACTATATTCATAGTGTTGGTCCACTAAAAGACCTCAAAGTGTAGATAATCACAATCTAGAATTATACACGTTTGTCTTCAGCGAACCATACAGTCTTGCCATCCATACAATAGAACTGCAGGATACGTTTACTAGAGTTTACACGAGTTTTAAAAAACACCAGTTCCAATCAGAAAGACAAATCAAGTTATAAGTGAATAACCTCGGGATGATTTTTTTAAATTGGCAAAATGTTTGGTCGTTTTATGAAAATTTCGTACCTTTGCATCAGATATAAGAAAAGACATAGGCGTCTAAAAATTCCGGCATAGTTATGGAGTAAATTTTTCTTAGTGCACAAGACAGTACTGCATAGCTTAACGGACAAAGCAAGGAATAATGAACAGGTTTCAAGGAATAGGAAAAGGTTTTACACCCCTTAAAATTTACAGTAATTATGACACTTAGATTTCGAGCCGACGCATCATCTTCACCCCAAGCGTCGACCTGAAGGAAGAGCTGGCATCTACCGCCATCGTAATCTAATGCTACGACCGCACAGGTAAGGAGGTTAAGCGAGTTACCTCTACCTCGGGCGAGATTGAGGATCCAGAGGACAACTAGCCAAGCAATGGCGGCAGTCAGAATCAGAACCAAGGCGGCAACACCTCAGGAGGTAGCACCACCAGTGGAGGTGCTAATACCTCAGGCGGTGGCGGCGGCAATGATGACGGCGTCACCTACGATTAAACCACTCCCCTAACGTTATGTCATCTCGACCTTGCGTAGCCCCCTCCCCTGTCATCTCGACTAAGCGTAGCGCATGGAGATATCTATACGGCATCCGAGGAGATTTCTTGGACAAGCCAAGCGGCAAAGCCGAGCGCTCGACTACGCTCGAGATGACAACGGGGGATAGAAATTAACCTTAAAAAACAAACTACTATGACAAAGAAGGAAACCGCAAAATTCGTGATTCAGCTTATCGCATCCATTGCATCAGCTATCCTAACCGCCCTAGGCGCCACCTCGTGCGTCGGAGCGTAGAAAAAAAGATAGGGCCCGCATGCGGACCCTATCTTGCTTATAGATTAGTATTACTACTGCTTGATATACGTTATCTCGCCAATAGTGACTCTTTTGCCGTCGCGTTTATAGTATACAGTTTCAGGTATTCCATTATATGTGGCTGTAATCTGATTGCCTTTTATCACGTAGACATAATCTATCTCCGACTCTACCACACCATATACCGTACATACCCAGTGGATAGTATTACCTTTGACAGTGATTGTAAACAACTCACTCTCATGTCCATTCTCCTCCACATAGGTGCCTGCCGGGATAAGTGTATCATTCTCATCATCGTCGCTACTACAAGACATGGATGCGACACTAAACAACGCAATCATCATAAAGATGACAACATGCAACAATCTTTCTTTTTTCATACAATGCTACGGTTGAAAACGTTTTATAAATAATTCGTTGCAAAGGTAATGAAAATAACACAAACTCCAAACTTTTCGGCCAAAAATCTATCAATCTATCATTCTATCATCTATCATTTACCTATTATATATAAAACAAGGACGGTTCCGCCGATCAAGCAGAACCACCCTTGGGGATGTTTTAAAAAAAACAGTGGGATTACTTTTTCAGTGTAGAGGTGAAGCAATCGGTTTTGACTTCCCAGCCGTTAACCACACGCCACTCTGTTCGGTTTACCAGGCCGTTTACAAAGCCTACGGTCATGCCGTCCTCGTCGAATGTGCTGCCGTCGATGTGATCTTGCTTGGCCTCGAAGCGGGCGATGATGTTCTCGCCATCGTCAAACTCCATCAAAACCATCAGCACCAGATAGCGGCAGATAAGTGTGCCATAGTCGTTGCGGCGATACTGCCAACTGGCTGTCTCGGTTCCGATGTTGCCCACCAGAAACATGTGGTCGCTCTTGCAGTCGGTACGGGTAGATGAGCCACGGGCTGGCGAGGTAATGCCGCCGAACTTCTTGTCGAACAGCTTTTTTACACGAGGGATAATCGACTCGTCACTAAGCTGCCAATCCAGATAACCCTCTTTTTTAAGACCCTCGACAGACCAGATACCATGAATGGCACCATTACCATAGTTCGACTTCAGGTCTATCATCATCTTTTCGCCTGTATTAGGATCTGTATAGATAGTGCGGGCCACAGGGCTAGAAGGCAGTTCGGCACTGGCATCGTAAGGCTTGGTGCCCACCTGCTTAAGCTTCTCGGCCAGCTCGGCTGCCTGCTTCTCCTTCAACTGCTTCTCATACTGTTCATTCTTCCTCTGCTGCTCCAAGAATGCGTCTTGCGAAGACTTGCCTGTAACAGCCGACTTTGCCTTCTTAAGCAACTTTCCGAACTGTGCATCAGCCGTTGTGCTGAATGCGAACATGGCGACGAGCACCATCACTGCGGTTTTGATAGACTGTTTCATAATGATAATGGTTTTTTATTAGGGGGTTAATAATTAGAAAAATCCGAAGAAATAGATGACGGCCACCTTGCGGGCGTCGTGCATGTTGCGGGCTTCGCCTATCTGGCTGCCTCCCTTGCGTACTTCGCCATTAGAGCGAATCTCGCCGATGCAGCGGCCATCCTCATAGATATCGCCATTCGAGCGTACCTCGCCCACCTTTCTGCCACCCTTGTAGATGTCGCCGTTGGAGCGGATTTCGCCCTTACAACTGCCGCCTACGTAGATGTCGCCATTGGAGCGCAACTGGCCCTTGCAGCTGCCACCGATATACACGTCGCCATTAGAGCGCAACTCGCCAAACTGGCTGCCACCGCGACGGAGTTCGGTATTACCGTCAGTACTGCTCATAGCGCTCACACCACCGATACGCTCAGCCTGGGCTGGCACTGTGAATGCGAACATGGCCATCAGAGCCATCATCGAGATTTTAGCACTTAGTTTCATCTTCACTATATATTTTATAAGGTTAATTAGTTTACTTCAGCTTAAGGCCAGGAATCATCTTCTCGAGCAGGATGGGCTTATACTTAGCTTCGTCGGTAGTAAGGCACCAGAACAGTCCTCGGAAGCACTCCTCGTCAGGCAGTGCAGCATCCTTAACTGCGAACCAATAACGCACCTCATTGCCATTCACACCGCGAACGTATACGGTGTTGCCCTTCACAACAGGCTCATCGCACTTAAATCCCTTGTCCTCCAGCGACTCCTTTCTATCATCGCCAAAATCCTTCAGAGTAGCGAGTGTAGCGCAATAAGGATCAATCACAACTTCGAACAAGTGATCTTCGCCTTTATTAAAGCCATCAACATCGCCCCATACTATTTTGGGCTGGAAATCTGCTGGATAAACTGCCACGAACTTGTCGAACTCATGGGTTTTAACATCCTGCGCATTAGCAGTGAAACACATAGCTGCGAAAGCTACTAACATCATAAACTTTTTCATAATCTACTTTTATTTTAAAAGGTTAATATTATTTCTTTGATTTAATGAGCACGTCGTCGCGCTTTACGAAGAGGTAATTCTCGGGGGTGGTCAGTACGAAGTAGTCGCCGCCGGGGTAGCTGAACTTGTCGCCTATCACCACGCCACCGTTCAGTATGAAACGTATGGGGCGATTGCCATTCTCGTCGAACTCGTCGGCATAGATAGGTGTCTGCATGGAATGGGCTATCATCAAGTCGTCGCCCTTGCCGTTGTACCACGTCTGTTTGCCCATGTACTTGGTATATACGTAGCCCACCTTGCCGTGGATGAAAATCCTGCTCCACTCGCCCATAGTCTTCAGCAGTTCGGCCTCGCCCAGACCGCCCTGCTTGGCGTTCAAGCGGTCGATGACCTTAGCCTTCATCGATGGTTCTTCGCGCACGTTCAGATAGCCGTCGCTGCTGGTGGCATATACCAGAGTGAAGCATTTAGGACCGCCAGGGATGGTCATGTCGATGGGCGACTGCAGCACTGAGTAGTCTACACGGAAGGTATACAGCTTGTCGTCGCTATCGGCAGCAAAGAGCACTTGCCTACCATTGCGCTCCTGAAGCTCCAGGTACTGTATCTTCTTGGGCACGGGCAGTTTGGAGTACACACGACCTGTGTTCTTGTCGAGCAGGAAGATGTAATCCTTCTCGCTGGTAAATCCGTAGCCGCAGTACACAAATTCATCGTCGAGGATGAAAATATCGTTGCTGGTAAGGTAGCCAGTTTCCCATGCGATAGTGCCGTCGGGGTTTACGCAGTAGAGCTTAGAGCCGCGGCCGTTAATCTCGGACGAGTAGCTGGGGCAGGCCATGTTGAACAGCACGCGTTCGGTAGTGGGATCCCAGCGCACATCCTGCACTTCGCAGTAGTCGTTGCCAGTGATAGCGCACAGGTCGAGCACATATTCGGTAACCTTGCGCTCATTGTAGAGCACTACGTAGAACTTGTAGTTAGGTGCAGAAAGCGGCAGGCGGTAGAGTGCCATATAGCCGGTAGAGATGGGCTCAGAGATATAGAGCTCGAGGTCCTTGACTATCTGCGGTGTCTGAAATCCGGTGACCTGAACTTCGTTTCTCAGTCGGTAGAATCGGCCTTCGGGCTTGTTCTTGTTTGTAAGGTTAGCACCACCCCAACCTGGGTTCAGACTCTGGTCGAGCACCAGTTTCTGCGCATCGGCAGCCATCGCCATCGCAAACATAGCAACCAGCAACAATAACTTTCTCATCTTCTTTTATATTAAAAGGTTAATAATTTAGTGATTCTATTTTCGGGATGATTATTTCCTAACTACCACAGCGTCGGGATAATGGCTGGGATCGAAACGGAAGTACTCGTCGGTCAGGCCTGTGCGCACATTGGTTACAGTCATCGAGATGGTGGCTCCCTCCTGCTCCATCGAGAGTTCACGAAGGTAGTAATCCTTCTTGTATACCTTGATGACAACCTCGGCAGGCAGTGCCTTCTCCTGCTCCACAGGATTGCTCAGGGTGATGACATAGTAGTTGGCATCGGTCTTCATCGTGGCCTTGCGGTACTGTTCGAGTATGTCGAGATCCAGGTCCATCGGAGTCTTCTTGCGCTCGGTGGCCTTCTGCACAAACACAGTGTCCTTCTTTGCAGGCTCGTCGGCGCTGAGCGATGGAGTATGGTTCCACTCCCACTCCTCGTTGCCGTCGAAACCCGTCTCCGACTTAGCTTCGATGCCGAAAACCTTGGCGGTAACTACGGCTTTAGACAGGTTGCCCTTAGAGCTGGCCAATACGTGGCACGACATCATCGAGACCTCGCCCATGCCTACCTTGAAGTCCATGTCGTACTCCACTCCAGCGGGGTTCTCCATCGCCTTCACGCACTTCTGCATCACGTCCTTCACCTTGCTGTCAATCTGCGCATTAGCAGTGAAGCACACAGCTGCGAAAGCCACAAACATCATTAACTTCTTCATAACATTCTTGATTTGAAATGATTAATACTATAGTGATTTAATTAACTCTTTTAATTGACGCGTAACCTCCGACTTCACCATATCGCGCATTGCGAGTATGAGTCTGGCCTGGTCTTCAGTATAGCTTTTGGCTGCCTGATGCCTGAGGCGGGATTTGTGGTCGGGTGTTATCTTATCCATCAGCGTTTCGTAACTTTTGGTTTCCGGGTGCAAAGTTACGGCAAAAAGGGGCAAAACCCTTCAGCAGAAAACGCGGAAAATTGTGCAGAATCTTACAAAATGTGCATTTTCAGCACATTTCGGCAGGTTTTTCTTCATTTCGGGCCATATATTCGCTTGGAGTTACACCAAAGAATCGCTTGAAGGCTCGGCCGAATGCACCCTGATCTTCATAGCCACATTTCAGGGCAATGTCGAGGATGGTGGTCTCGGGCGTGATAGTATCCAGCAGATGGCGTGCCTTCTGCATGCGGATGTTGGTGATATAGCTCTGTGGTGTTTCGCCGGTAATCTCCTTAAGGTGGTAACGGAACTGAGTGGTGCTCAGTGCCATCTGCGCTGCCAGTGCATCCACATTCACACTGTTGGTCTCTATCTGCTCGGCTATGAAGTTGATGGTGCGGGTAAGGAAGTCCTTATCGCGGGCAGATAGTTCCTGCTGCTTTTCGGCATGTTCGTTCTCGTATCGCTGGCGTAATTCGTCGAGCGTCATAGTCATCTCGTTGAGTCGGCGGCGTTGGAGTGCAGCTCGGCGACGCAGACTTAGCACCACTGCTGCGGCCACAGCCAGCACCGCGATACAAATGATTATGATAATAGTGAGCGAGCGCTGGGCTTTGGTGTTTTCCTCGGTCAGTCGGGTATTGCCAAACTCGGCATTGTAGCGGGCCAGCAGGTCGGCAGCACCATTGTTGTAGAGCGAGTCGCGCAGCAGGTCGAAACGTTCAAGTTCCAGCATGGCACTATCAGGACTGATGGTCCACAAAGCCTGACACAGTCCGTCGCGGGCGTGCATCTCATTATAAGGGTTGCCCATCTCGTGGCAAAGGGCTACGGCTTCGCGCAGATATGGTACGGCCTGGCGCTCCAGTCGGTGTTTCTCGGCATCGGCACAGCTCTCCTCGCGACTCATTGAGAGCAGCGTGTGGCCCACCTTGTTGAGCGATATGGCCAGCGACTGGCGGTTGCCCTCGCGGCGGAAGTAAGGTATGATGGTGTCGAAGATGGCCAATGCCTCCTTGTGCTGCTTCATGCCCAACAGGATGGCGGCCTTTTGCGACAGGCGCACACGCAGTTTCATCTCTCGCCCGTCCTCGCGCTCCAGCTGTATGGCTCGCTCTATATAGCGCTGGGCTGCGTCGAAATGGTTCATAGTAAACTCAGTCTCGGCTGCCGCCCCGCAATACATGGCTATGCGGCCACGGTGATTAATCTCTTCGGCCAGTTGGAGTGCCTCGAGTATGTATTTAAGTCCCTCTTGTGGTTGTTTGGCATCAACATATATAGCGCCGATAGTGTTGAGCGACGAAGATATCATCTCCTTGTCGCCACTGGCACGGTCCATGGCGTTGCACTCCTTGGCATAGCGCAGGGCCTTCTGGTAGTCAGACTGTCGCGAGGTACATACTGCCAGTATGCTAAGCTCGTCGGCCACCTCGTCGGTCATACCCAGTTGGCGTAGCATAGGCAGTGCCTGTTCGCCTACGATCACAGCACTATCGTAGAGCTGCTCCTCGTAGTATCGGCCGCTGGCCTCATACAGGCGCATGGCCCGCTTCTTGGACTGATCTGCTCCCTCGCCAAAAGCGCACGGAGCAACCATCCACCACAACAAGAGCATTAAAATTAGCTTTTTCACTGGTATGAAATAGGTTGATGTCATTGGTTATTTGATTTAGATTATTGTAATTTGATTATCTGGTGTTAATGATATCTATAGTGCTAGGGTTTTCATTTTTTGCTTTATTATCTGCCGGGCTTGGTCTTCGTTCAGTGTCCACACATGGTTGAACGCACCCACTGATATCATCTGGAATTCGCCTTCGTAGTCGATCACTCCGATGTTGAAGAAGCGATGATCGCGGATAATCAGACTGTGGTTTAAGAATGCATCTATACCAGTGATGGCAGCGGCTGTGGCTATAGAGCCTACTGCACCATCGATATGGTTTTCACGAAGTTCGGCATTGACGGCCGACACAAACACTGACTTAATCGCTTCCTGATGTTGCTGTTTATCAGGAGTGGTTGCCATCAGAGCGATGGCAACCACAGCGATAATACCTATAAATATTAGAAACTTCTTCATCTCATTAAGCTATACTTACTTGATGCGTGGGTGTGTGGGGCGAGCTGCATCGGATGCTCCACGGGTGCGATAGTGAGAGTCCCAAGTGTAATCGTAGTCGTACTTGTGAGTAGTACTGCGCAACTCGAAGCTTACTTCCTTGTCGCCATCCCAGAAACTGCCACGGAATCTATTTGAATTCAATGAGTAGTTGCGAATCTCTACACGAGCGCCATCCTCAAAGCGGATATATATAGTACCATACTCTACATACCATTCGAAACGATATACCTCGTAGTCGCGTGGTCCGTAGTAGTCGGCCCAGAGACCATTACCATCTGTGTATGAACCGGGGTAACGGAGGAATGTGATTTCTGACTCAACATACGACTCGCCCCAATCATCGGCTATCGACATGTTACCTACCCAAGTGCCTTCCAGATCGTAGGCTATCTCTTCATCGGTCTCGCATGATGTGAACGACAGTGTCATCATTGCCATCATGGCCATCATCAGTGTTGTGTAAAGCTTCTTCATAACTGTACCCTTTCTATTTGTTTATTGTTAGACATCTTGATTAATTAATTTTCTTGTTGCAAAGTTAAGTAATTCGGTCCACCCTAGCAAAGGAAATTCCATAAACTGCGATGGGGATTTCCCTAAAGTAGAGAGGAAAGTTGGTTAAAGTCCATATTCCGATAATCGGAAATCTGGATGTCGGACAATTCGCGAATAGAGTCAACGGGGTTGGTTGTGGCCAGACCTACTACCGCCATCTGGGCGGCTCGGCCTGAACGCAGACCATTGAAACTATCTTCGAACACTATGCACTCAGAGGTCTGTGCGCCCAGGCGGGCGGCAGCCTTGAGATAACAGTCGGGATCGGGCTTACTGCGCTCGAAATCCTCGCTGGTAAGGATGGCATCAAACAGCTGGCGGAACTGCGGCTGATAGCGGTACACGGCCTGCATCTTGGGCAGATTAGAGCTGGTTACTACGGCTGTCTTTACGCCGTGGGCATGCAGATCGGCTATCAACTGCTCGAAACCGTCGATATAGTCATAGTGCATCTGAGCCTCGTACTCGTTTAGTCTTTGCGTGATGATGGGCTGCTCCTTAAGTAGCTCGCCACTGAACCACTGGTCGTAAATCTGAGTGAGGGTCTGGCCCTTGATCTCATGCTCCAGTCCGGGATGCTCGGGATGGTAGAGTCGGCACTGCGAGCCCCAGAATATTGAGTACTGGGGCTCGGTGTCGAATACTACTCCATCGAGGTCGAAGAGTGCTGCTTTCAGTTGGCTCATTTCTTCTCCTCCGCTGGTACCAGATATTTATCGCCTGTGGCCTTGAGCAGCTCGCGGGCGTATTTCTCAGGATAGCCTGGACGAACCACACGGGCGCCATTGCCGTAAGGAGTGCGCTCAAAACGGCCATTGGCATCGGTAGGCTTCTCTACCATATCGTTGAACTTAACGATGAGATAGAATGCCAGTTGCTGCCAACGGGCTATCATCTCGTCGCCCTTCTGGCAACTGTACTTGGTGAGGAATGCCACACGCTCCTGGGCAGTGGGCAGAGCCAGCGCACGGGCCTCGATCTCAGGCTGAAGCTGTGAGTAAGAGGCATCGAGCGAGTCGCGAACGGCCTTAAGCGTTGGGAACATCTGCGAGTAGCGTGGATAAACCATATTGCTAACCCAGTTGCATACCCAGAATGCGTTGTCCATCGAGAATGTCACATCGTCGGCACCCTCGCCACTGTAGCACTTGGGGCGACGTGTGATGCAAGAATACATTGGGGTGTAAGCCACCATATTGCCATCGTCGTTGCCAAACCAGAAGCAGGCTCCTACCTCGCGTGGCATCCAACTGCGCATCTGCGAGATGAAGCTCCAAGCTGTCTGCTGGGTAGAGATGGGGCGCTCGTTGAACACCTCCTGCTCGCCTACCTTGAACGACAGTGGTGATGGGCGGTAAGGCATATCGTAGATGCCGCCACCGATGTTGGTATCGAGTGCGAATGGTGTGCCCTCGTAGTGGTCGCGCATAGCATCGCGCAGATCCTGAATGGTTACCTTCTTGTTAGGGATAATCCAGAGTGGCATCTCCTTAGCACCCTTCTCCTTGCCGGCTGCGTAAGGCACATACTCAGAGAAGTCGTCGGCAAAGCGATTGAAGAAACTCCAAACGCGAGCCTCGCAATAGCGGCGACCTGAGAAGTCGGGGGCTGCATAGGCAGCGTTGTAGCTGAAGTCGGCATCCTTGCCATCAAACCATCCCATAGCACGGGCGTAGCTCACTACATTGTCTGAGCAGAGCATCAGGTTGGTGATAGGCTTCTTGGCATTGAGAGCATACTTCTTGCTCATCAGGTCCTTCATCTTTACGCGGGTGTAGCGACCATCCAGGAACTTGGTGATGCGGCTCTGGTTGGCGTGAGCTGCTACGGCATTGTCGGGGATGCGGATAGCCACCCATACGGTACGCTCCTTCGACTTGGTGCGGTCAGGACCGCAACCCATCATCTCGAGCATCCAAGCCTCGTCCTTATCGGCCACAGAGAATGTCTCCCCCTCAGAGTAGTAGCCATACTGCTCAACGAGCGATGTCATAATCTGCAGAGCCTCGCGAGCTGTCTTAGAACGCTGCAGGGCGATATAGATGAGCGAACCATAGTCGATCACACCAGTAGAATCGTGCATCTCCTCGCGACCGCCAAAAGTGGTCTCGCCGATGGTTACCTGCCACTCGTTTGAATTGCCGATAACGTTATAAGTCTCGGCAGCCTCGGCTATCTCGCCGAGATACTTGTTTGTATCCCATTCGAACACCTTGCGCATATCGCCAGGCTGATGCTTGGCTGCAGGATAGTGATAGAGGGGCATAAATGCGCCATACGAGTCGGCATTATAGGTTACAAACACCGATCCGTCGGCGCTGGCTTTCTTGCCAACAATAAAATTTGTACATGCCGATGCGCCCATAGTGGCCATCAGCGCGATAGCTAGTATCAGTTTTCTTTTCATACCTTATTTATATATATAATAGAGTTAGCATGCCTTGAACGACATGTCGAGTCCTTTCACAGAGTGAGTCAGTGCGCCTACGCTGATGAAGTCGACACCCTGCTCGGCATAATCGCGGATGGTATCGAAGGTGATGCCACCACTCGACTCGGTCTCGTAGCGATGATTGATAATATCTACAGCCTTCTTGGTGTCGGGCACACTGAAGTTGTCGAGCATGATACGGTCAACGCCTCCGTGATCCAATACCTGCTGGAGCTCATCAAACGAGCGTACCTCGATCTCGATCTTAAGCTTCAGACCCTTCTCGTCGAGATACTTGTGGCAACGGTCGATAGCATTGGTGATGCCTCCGGCAAAGTCAACGTGATTGTCCTTAAGCAGGATCATATCAAACAGACCGATGCGGTGATTGCATCCGCCACCAATCTTAACTGCCTGCTTCTCGAGCATACGCATACCAGGAGTGGTCTTGCGGGTATCGAGCACACGGGTGCCAGTGCCCTCCAGACGCTTCACATACTTATCGGTCATGGTGGCAATACCACTCATGCGCTGCATGATGTTCAGCATGAGTCGCTCTGTCTGAAGGAGCGAACGGATCTTTCCTGAAACAATCATGGCGATATCGCCCTTCTTTACGCGGGTTCCGTCCTGCATCAGCACCTCAACCTGCATGGTGGGGTCGAAACGGTGGAACACCTCTTTAGCGATCTCTACGCCAGCCAAGATACCATCTTCCTTAATCAGCAGATGACTCTTACCCATCGCATCCTCAGGGATACAGCAAAGTGTGGTGTGGTCGCCATCGCCTATATCTTCGGCAAACGACAGATCAATCAGTCTGTCAACTAGTTCGTCTACACTTAACATAAATGTTTAATGTTTAATATTTAATGTTTAATCTTTTAGAAGTACACGCCAAATCCGATGCGGAATCCGAAACCTGAATAGTCAGAGCTCTTGGTGCTGTGCTCATAATACACCTCGGGCTCAACGGTAAGCTTGCCTGTAAGGAAGTAGGCATAGCCCAAGCTGAGCTCTGGACGGAAATCGCTGAAGTCGCCACACTTTACATACTTAGCTGTAGCGCCAGCATACACTCCGCAACTCTCGAAATAATAGCGCAAACCGGCACCAAGCTGAACTACATCATCGTAATCGGTCTGAGCCTCGTAGCCCAGCTGACCAACTACCATCCAGTCGTCGGCAAGCAAGTATCCAGCCTTAGCCTGCAAGTTAAGATTCCAGTCGCTACCCTTGTGATAGCTCAGACTGGCACCCGAGGCAGAAGCTCCAAGATAGAACTTACCCTGACTGAACACCTTCTCAGAATCGTTCAGATACTGTGCGTTTGCACCAATAGCCATCATCAGGCCGATGGCCGCCATCATAAACTTCTTCATATTATTCTTCGTTTTTATTTTGTTTCTTATACCATATAGCAAACCAAATGATAGCAGCAACCAAACAAGCTACGCCGTAAGGATAGCCATCATTACCCATACCCAGCATCTGCTTCGACACAAAGAAATAGGTAGAGCAAACGGTGGTCATGAATAGTGCTGGTATCAGTGTGAGCCAGAAGCACTTGTGGTTACGCACCAGATAGACGGTAATAGTCCAGAGTGTGAACACGCTGAGTGCCTGATTGCTCCATCCGAAGTACTGCCAGATGGTGTTGAATCCATCAGGATTCTCAATCTGCCAAACCAGCATGGCGATAGACAATGCGAACAATGGGATACAGATGAGCAAGCGCTTTGGAATGGGGCGCTGGTTCATCTTCAGCCACTCGGCCACAATCAGTCGGGCCGAACGGAAGGCTGTATCGCCCGAGGTGATAGGAGCAGCAACCACACCCAGCATAGCCAGGATGGCGCCTACTACACCAAGCCAGTCATTGCAAACCAGATTAACTACTGCAGGAGCAGAAGTGTGGAATCCAGCTGTGGCCTGCTCTATCAGGGTATATCCAGGGGCTGGATTGCCATAGAAGAACCACGAAGCTACAGTAGCCCAGATGAGAGCGACGATTCCCTCGGTAATCATAGCACCGTAGAAGATTGGTCGGCCCATCTTCTCGCTCTTTACGCAACGGGCCATCAGCGGGCTCTGTGTGGCGTGGAAACCAGAGATAGCACCACAGGCGATAGTGATGAACAGGGCTGGGAAGATGTTGTCCTTCCAAGTATCAGGCTCGGTGGCAGCACCCATGTTATACAGGCTGTTCCATAACTCAGGCACAGTTGGCCAGTGAATAAACAGCCATACCATCAGCGCTCCCGCCATAAACAGCAGCGAGAAGGCGAACAGGGGATAAACCTTACCGATGATCTTATCGATAGGAAGCATGGTGGCGATGATATAGTAGCAGAAGATGATGGCTACCCACATGATAGTTTCGCCACCCATAGTATGCAGAATCTCGGCAGGGCTGTAAACAAACACCGTTCCTACCATAACAAGCAACAGCACGGTGAATACCAGCATAATGCCCTTGGTAGTCTTGCCCAGATACTTACCTATCAACTCGGGTAGTCCGGCACCATCGTGGCGCATCGACAGCATTCCGCTGAAGTAATCGTGAGTAGCTCCGGCAAAGATACAGCCAAGCACAATCCACAGATAGGCCACAGGTCCAAACTTGGCACCCATGATGGCACCGAAGATAGGGCCAGTACCAGCAATGTTGAGGAACTGGATCATAAAGATCTTCCACGAGGGTAACACGATGTAGTCAAGACCATCGGCCTTGGCAACTGCAGGAGTAACACGGTCATCGGGACCAAAAACTCGCTCCACGAGTCGACCGTAGAACAAGTAACCACAAACAAGAGCCACAAGACTCAATACAAATGAAATCATCTTTCTTTAGCTATTTTTGATTAAATTTTGTGCAAAAGTAGTGTTTTTATTTGAAAAATGGAAAAAATAGAGTAACTTTGCACCAAAATTCGTAAAAAAAGCATCATTTTGAAGAAAATTATACATATTTTCGTGCTTTTAGCACTAGTGCTAAGCAC
Organism: uncultured Prevotella sp.; assembly: GCA_900317405.1. GTDB lineage: Bacteria > Bacteroidota > Bacteroidia > Bacteroidales > Bacteroidaceae > Prevotella. Next base: position 61,438 of record ONGP01000011.1, on the reverse strand, counting down.
AAAAGCAGGCAATCCAAAACACGAAGTCAGAGCAGTCTGGCTTACTACCATCGGAGGCATAGACTGGCCTCACTCCTACTCTACTGCCACCCAGCAGCGCGAGTTGATCGACATTCTGGACCAGCTGCAACAGGCGGGCATCAACATGGTGATGATACAGACCAGAGTGCGTGCAACCACCATTTTCCCTACTACCACAGAGCCTTGGGACGGATGTATCACTGGCCGTCCTGGTACTGGTCCCAGCTACGATCCGTTGCAGTTCTGCATCGACGAGTGTCATCGCCGAGGCATGGAGTGCCACGCTTGGATAGTAACCATCCCTGTGGGCAAGTGGAACGGACTGGGTTGCAAGCAGTTGCGACAGAAGTACCCCGCGCTGATAAAGAAGATAGGCGAAGAGGGATATATGGATCCTGAGAAGCCAGAGACGGGCGATTACCTGGCAAAATTCTGTGCCGAAGTGACTCGCAAATATGATGTTGACGGCATACATCTGGACTACATCCGATACCCCGAAACATGGAAGCTGAAGGTGTCTCGTCCCGTAGGCCGACAATATATCACAGACATAGTCCGCAAGATAAATAGAGCAGTTAAACCTTTAAAACCATGGATTAAGCTATCTTGCTCACCCATAGGCAAATACGACGACCTAACTCGCTATCGCAGTAATGGTTGGAACGCCAACACAACGGTGTGTCAAGATGCCCAAGGATGGCTCCGCGACGGACTGATGGATGCCCTCTTCCCGATGATGTATTTTCAGGGCAACAACTTCTATCCATTCGCCGTCGACTGGCTTGAGCATAGCTACGGCCGTATCATTGCTCCAGGACTGGCCGTTTACATGCTTCATCCCCGCGAAAAGAACTGGGATCTGGAGGTTATCACCCGCGAGATGAACGTATTGCGCGATCTGGGATTGGGATGCACTTTCTTCCGCAGTAAGTTCTTTACCGACAACACCAAGGGTATCTACGATTTTACCTGCGATTTCAACGTAACTCCAGCCCTGATTCCGCCGATGACATGGGCCGGCAAACAAGCCCCATCGGCCGTATCACGCCTGCAGGTAAAGCGTGGTATGAGCGCAGATATCATCTCGTGGCAGAAAGCCATCGACAATTCGGGGGCCGACTACCTATTATATAATGTATACGCATCAGACCACCAGCCCGTTGACGTGAGCAATCCCCAGAATCTGATTGCCGCCCGTCAGCGCGAGTTGCAGATTACGGTTCCCCACAAGGGTCGGCCACTCTACTACGCTGTGACGGCAATGAACCGCTACGGACAGGAAAGCGAACCCGCCAGCATGCAGGGTGTTTCATCACCACGAAATAGCAAACCTATGGATTTCCGCCATCTTATCATCGGCGATAAGCAAAAAAAGTACAAATCGAAAAAGAAATGAGCCAAAAGTGCAACCTACTTTGGCAATAATTGCGTAATTTTGCAGCATCAAAAATAACAAATTAACAATAGTAACATGGAAAGAACTTGGAGATGGTTTGGCAAGAAGGATAAGATTACTCTTGCACAACTGAGACAGATCGGTGTAGAAGGCATCGTTACTGCACTTCACGACGTACCTCTGGGCGAGGTTTGGACTCGTGAGAAAATCCGCGACCTGCGCGAATATATCGAGAGCTACGGCATGCGCTGGAGCGTAGTAGAGTCGTTGCCGGTAGTTGAGACAATCAAATATGGTGGTCCCGACCGCGACCACCAGATAGAGGTATATAAGGAGAGTCTGCGCAACCTGGCAGCCGAAGGCATACATTGCATCTGCTACAACTTTATGCCTGTGCTAGACTGGGCTCGTACAGACCTGTTCCACGACAATCCAAACGGTGCAACCAACCTGTACTTCAACTATGCCGAATTTGCTTATTTCGACATCTATATCCTGAAGCGTCCAGGCGCTCGCGAGGAGTGGGAGAAGTTCCAGTTCCCCGAGGGTTGGGGCAAGGGTCGTAGCGTAATCGCCGAGTGCGACGAGCTGGCCAAGACCATGACTCCAGAGAAGGACCACAAGCTGGTTGAGAACATCGTAATCAAGACTCAGGGCTTTGTTAGCGGTAACTTCAGCGAGAACGACGAGGCTCCTGTACAGAAGTTCCGCGAGTTCCTCGATCTGTATAAGGGCATCGACAAGGCTAAGCTTCGTGCCAACATGAAGTACTTCCTCGAGGCTATCATGCCTGTTTGCGAGGAGTGCAACATGAACATGTGTGTTCACCCCGACGATCCCCCTATCGAGATTCTCGGCTTGCCACGCATCGTACGTACCGAGGAAGATATCCAGTGGTTCCTGGATGCCGTGCCCAACAAGCATAACGGATTGACATTCTGCGCTGGTTCACTCTCGGCTGGTGCATATAATAATGTAGTAGAGCTGGCCAAGAAGTTTGCATCGCGCACACACTTTGTACATCTGCGCTCATGCCATATCTTCCCCAATGGCGACTTCACAGAGGCAAGCCACCTGGGTGGTCGTGCCGACCTGATTGAGCTCTGCCGTATCTTCGAGAAGGAGAACCCAGAGTTGCCAATGCGTGTAGACCACGGTATGACATTTACCGACGAGCCTGGAGGAATAATGGACGAGAGCAGTCATGGCCACAATGCCGGCTATACCCTACTCGGCCGTATGTTCGCACTAGGTCAGGTACAGGGTATCCTGGCTACAGTCGACAGAGAGTTAGGCATCGAATATAAGCAACCAGGCTTTTTCGATTAATGTTCAATGTTAATAAATAACGTTTAATGAAACTCAATGATATTTTTAGCGGCAACTATAATGCCGCAGAGTGGGAAGCCAAAGGCTATCAGCTTCCTAAGTTTGACCTTAAGGCCGTTCGCGAAAAGACTGCCAAGGAGCCCACATGGGTACACTTTGGTGGTGGAAACATCTTCCGCGCTTTCCCTGCAGCCATCCTGAACGATGCACTGAACACAGGTAAGTACGACCGTGGTGTAATCGTAGCCGAGACTTTCGACTTCGAGGTAATCGACAAGGCTTATGCCCCATACAACAACCTTTCGCTCTGCGTGAACCTCTGCTCTGACGGTTCTATCGAGAAGAAGGTTATCGCCAGCGTTACCGAGGCCCTGAAGGCCGATCCTCAGTTTGAGGACTGGAACCGATTGGTAGAAATCTTCAAGAACCCAAGTCTGCAGATGATTTCATTCACCATCACCGAGAAGGGTTACACTTACAACGAGGCCGACTTGGCTCGCGGACTGAAGCCCGTATTCGCTATGGGTAAGGTTTGTGCCCTGTTGCTCGAGCGATTCAACGCCGGACAGTTGCCACTTACCGTTCAGAGCATGGACAACTGCTCGCACAATGGCGATAAGGTTAAGGCTGGCGTATTTGCCTATGCCGAGCGCTGGGTCAAGGACGGACTGGTACCTGCCGCATTCCTCGAGTATCTGAAGGATGAGAAGAAAATCACCTTCCCATGGTCGATGATCGACAAGATCACCCCTCGTCCACACGAGAAGGTTAAGGAGATGCTGGCCGCCGACGGATTCGACGACAACAACTACATCGAGACCGAGAAGCACACCTTCACTGCTCCATTCGTTAATGCCGAAGAGGTTCAGTATCTCGTAATCGAGGACAACTATACCAACGGTCGCCCACCACTCGATCTGGGTGGCGCACTCTATACCACTCGCGAGACCGTAGATAAGGTTGAGACCATGAAGGTTACTACCTGTCTGAACCCTCTGCACACAGCTATGAGTATCTATGGTTGCATGCTGGGTTACACACTGATCTCTGCCGAGATGGCCGACGAGGATCTGCGCCCATTCGTACAGAAGTTGGGTTATATCGAGGCTATGCCTGTAGTAGTTGATCCAGGCGTACTTAACCCATACGAGTTTATCGGCGCCGTTATCAATCGTCGTCTGCCTAACCCATTCATGCCCGATGCTCCTCAGCGAATCGCAATGGATACCAGCCAGAAGCTGCCTATCCGTTTCGGTGAGACACTGAAGAAGTACATCGCTCGCGGACTTGACAAGAGCAATCTGGTACTTATCCCACTCACTCTGGCTGGCTATGCCCGCTACCTGAAGGGTATCAAGGACGACGGCACATCATTCGATTGTTCACCCGACCCAATGCTCGAGGAACTGCAGGCTATCGTAGCTCCTCTGGAGATTGGCAAGGCCGATCAGGACTGGAACCCACTGAAGAAACTCTACACCCGCAAGGATGTGTTCGGACTCGACCTCTACGAGGCTGGTCTGGGCGAGCAGATTGAGGGAATGGTTAAGGAACTGTTTGCTGGCAACGGTGCTGTTCGTAGCACTCTGCACAAGTACGTTCAGGCTAGATAAATCGCTGATTATAGCGCAAAAATATCCGCCGGTAGATGATGTCTATCGGCGGTATTTTTATTTGGCGATATGGCGTTGTGCCGTTTACCCGTTTATTTCAGTTTATCGTACCATTCCTTCAGGGCGGCACGAGGGGTACCCTGCTTTACGGCATTGTCGAGTGTCTGTCGGGCATCACGCCATTTCTCCATTTTTATCAGCACATCGGCCTTAGATGCCGCTAGCGAAGCATCGCTTGGTTTCAGGCGAAGAGCCTCATCCCAATCATACAGAGCGGCATCGTATTGCTGCAGTTGCGTCTCGTGGGCCGCTCTTGCCGCATAGGCATCGGCGCTATCGGGGAATAGCAACACACAACGGTTCAACTCATCGGTAGCATCAGCCTTACGCCCCAGCAATTGCAACACATGGGCCAATCCAAGATGTGCCTCAAGGTGTTCGGGCTGGATAGCGAGAAACGCCTCGTAATCAGCGCGGGCCATATCATAATGACGCAACTGGGTGTGACAGAACGCACGGAAATACAGAGCCGCCAGATTCTTATCATCCAGTTTTAGCACCTTGCTATACTCATCGATAGCATAATCATACTGGCTAAGATTGATGTTAGCCTCAGCCTTTTTCAATCGCAGATCGATGCTATTAGGGTGCTGATCCAATTGCTGAATCAGCACCGATATCGAGTCGCGCCATTCTTTGGGCGTTTGTCCGCTGGCCGATTCGGCCAGCGAGACAAGAAGAACTAGGCATACTAGTCGTGCTAGAAATCCGACTTTAAGCATTCTTGATATAGTTTACTATCCACTCTCCCACCTCGCGAGTGCCGTATTTCTCGCCGCCTTCTACCTGGATCTCAGGAGTGCGCACATTGGCATCGAGCGATGCGGTTACAGCCTTGCGGATATGTGCTCCTTCCTCGTTCAAACCAAAGTGCTCAAGCAACATAGCGGCCGAGAGGATCTGGGCGATTGGGTTGGCAAGATTCTGTCCAGCGGCCTGTGGCCAAGAGCCGTGTACGGGCTCGAACAGAGGTGTATGCTCGCCAAGTGATGATGAAGGCTGGAGGCCCATCGAACCAGTGATACAACTAGTCTCGTCGGTCAAGATATCGCCGAAAGTATTCTCTGTTACGATAACATCGAAGTAGCGAGGCTCTGTAAGCACACGCATTGAGGCATTGTCGATAAACATATAGTCGGTAGTAACCTCAGGATACTGCGACTCCATCTCCTTGGCTATCTGGCGCCACAAACGACTGGAAGCCAGCACGTTAGCCTTATCTACCACGGTCAAGTGCTTCTTACGGGTCATAGCCATCTCGAAACCAACCTTCAGGATTCGCTCCACCTCCGGACGGGTATATACATTAGTGTCGTAGGCCTTGTCGTTGTCCTGATACTTTTCGCCGAAGTACATACCTCCGGTAAGTTCGCGGATTACAACGAAGTCGGCTCCCTTCAGCAGTTCTTCCTTAAGTGGCGACTTGTGTAGCAGGCAATCAAATGTGGCTACAGGACGAACGTTGGCAAACAGTCCCAACTTCTTGCGCATAGCCAGCAGACCCGTCTCAGGACGTATCTTGGCCGTAGGATCATTGTCGAACTTAAGCGAGCCAACGGCCGCAAACAATACGGCATCGGCCTGCATACACACCTCATGAGTAGCATCAGGATATGGATCGCCCACCTCCTCGATGGCGTGAGCACCACAGATAGCGGGAGTATATTCAAACTCGTGGCCAAACTTAGCGGCAATCGCATCCATCACAGCCACACCTTGTTTCATAATCTCTGGGCCGATACCATCGCCCTCTAAAACAGCAATTTTTAATCTCATAATCTATAACTCATTGTTTTGTTCATTCTCGTAAATGTTCAGCATCTTGAAGGTAGCCTTGATGGCCGCTTCGGTCTGGTCGGCATCCAGTCCGCGGGTGCGGAAGATTTTGCCGTTGTCGTTCCAGGTGATGACGGTCTGTACCAACGCATCGGTTCGTCCGCCAGGTGGGATAGTAACGGCGTAGTTCTGCAGAATGGGGAAAGTACGGTCGAGATACTTCTTATAGATGTATCGCAACGACTTCACGAAGGCGTCGTACTGACCGTCACCAGTAGCGCTGGCCTCATACTCCTTGCCATTAATCTCTACTTTGATATTAGCACCCGGCTTAAGTCCGTAAGCCGTTGATACTACGTAACTTACCAGCTTTACCTTATCCTCGGGAGCATCGTGTTTCAGCACGTCGCTCACGATGAACGGCAGGTCTTCCTGAGTCACTATCTCCTTCTTATCGCCCAGTTCGGTGATACGTTGGGTTACACGGCGAGTCTGCTCTGGAGTAAGTTCCAGACCAAGTTCCTCAAGATTCTTGGCGATATTGGCCTTGCCGCTATTCTTGCCAAGGGCATACTCACGCTTTCGGCCGAATCGTTCGGGCACTAAGGCGTTGCAATACAGATTGTCCTTCTTATCTCCATCGGCATGCACGCCGGCCACCTGGGTAAACACGTTGTCGCCGATAATCGGTTGGTTGGGTGCAACGGCTATACCGCTATAGCTCTCAACCATGCGCGAGATATCGTTGAGTTTATCCTCGCGGATGTTGGTACGGGCATTAAACTGGTCCTTCAGAATAACCTGAACGCTGGATAGCGGCGCATTTCCACATCGCTCGCCCAGGCCGTTCACCGTTACGTGTAGTCCTTTAGCGCCACTAAGCACGGCGGCAAGCGAATTCGACACGGCCAGATCGTAGTCGTTGTGGGCGTGGAAGTCGAAGTGCGTATCAGGATAGCGCTTAAGCATCTTGCGGAAGTACTCGATACACTGCAGAGGGTTCATTATACCCAGCGTATCGGGCAACATAAATCTGCGGATTCCCACATCGCACAGAGCGTCCATCAGCGTGTAGACGTACGATGGCGAATCCTTCATACCATTGCTCCAATCCTCCAGATACAGGTTTACGGTGATGCCCTTAGAGTGGGCATACTTCACCTCGCGATGTATATCCTCAATGTGTTCCTCGGGAGTTTTCTGTAGTTGTTGGGTGCAATGTTTCAGCGAGCCCTTAGCCAGCAGATTCACGGTTTTGCAACCACACTCTGCGGCCCAGTCGATACTCTTTCCGCCATCGATAAAGCCCAGCACCTCTACCCTTTCGAGTTTGTCGATACGGGCGGCATAGCGACAAATCATACTAACCGCCTCGCGCTCGCCATCCGATACTCGTGCCGAAGCCACCTCGATACGATCCACATTCAGATCGTTCAGCAGCATGCGGGCCATCATCAGCTTTTCATGGGGCAGAAACGACACTCCGCTGGTCTGTTCACCATCGCGAAGCGTAGAGTCCATTATCTCCACAAACGGCTGGACGCGCTTAAACTTATTTACTTGTTCGCTTGTTCCCATAATTCTGTTTTCTGTTGGTTCTTAACCAGGAAGTCGATATCGTCTAGTCCCTCTATCAAGCAGTGTTTCTTGTATCCGTTGATGTCGAAGTGCTCGCAATTGCCCGTAGCCTTGTTGGTTACCTTCTGATTAGGCAAGTCAACCTCAACCTCGGTCTTCGGGTCGGCGGCTATCGAGGCAAAGAGTTCTGCAAGGAATCCCTCGCTCACCACCACTGGGAGCACAAAATTGTTCAACTCGTTGTTCTTGTGGATATCAGCAAAAAAGCTACTGATAACTACTCGGAAACCATATCCTGCGATAGCCCAAGCGGCATGTTCGCGACTAGAGCCCGAACCGAAGTTCTTACCAGCCACCAGTATACATCCCGAGTACTTCGGATCGTTTAGCACAAAATCCTTGTTGGGCGTTCCGTCGGCGTTGTATCGCCAATCGCGAAACAGGTTGTCGCCGAAGAACTTCTCCTCGCGGGTTGTTGCCTTCAGGAATCGTGCGGGTATTATCTGGTCGGTGTCCACATTCTCCATTGGCAGTGGAACACACGTTGATGTTATTACGTTGAATTTCTGTTTCATATCTTTTCTGTTTAGCCTACGGATTATATAAACTCACGGGGATCAGTGATTACTCCTGTGATAGCGGCAGCTGCGGCCGTTAGTGGCGATGCCAGAATGGTGCGTGCACCAGGGCCTTGGCGACCTTCGAAATTGCGGTTTGATGTTGATACGCTCAGTTTGCCTGCGGGTATCTTGTCATCGTTCATCGCCAGACAAGCCGAACAACCGGGCTGACGGATTTCGAAACCAGCCGCCTCAAGCACCTCGTCGAGCCCTTCCTCGCGAATCTGCTTGTCGACTGCCCACGAACCAGGCACCAACCAAGCCACTACATCGGGCGACTTATGGCGACCTGCTACCAGATGGGCAAACGCACGGAAATCCTCAATACGGCCATTGGTACAAGCACCCAGGAACACATAGTCAATCTTAGTGCCCAGCAACTTCTGTCCGGCCTCAAATCCCATATATTTCAGGGCTTTCTCAAATCCAGCTTCGGGCGTTTTAGCTTGTTCTGCATTAGCAGGAACGGTCTCAGTTATGCCTATGCCCATACCAGGATTAGTACCATAAGTGATACGAGGCTCGATATCAGCAGCATCAAATGTCAACTCCTTATCAAACACAGCATCGTCGCCGCTCTTCAGCGTCTTCCAGTAGGCCACAGCCTTGTCCCACTCCTCGCCCTTAGGCGCATATTCTCTACCTTTTATATAATTAAATGTAGTGCTGTCGGGAGCGATGAATCCTCCGCGAGCACCCATCTCTATCGACAGGTTACAGAGCGTCAGTCGGCCTTCCATCGACATAGCCTTAACCGTAGAACCGGCATACTCGATGAAATACCCCGTAGCACCGCTTGTAGTGATCTGTGCCATCAGATACAGGGCCACATCCTTAGCTGTTACGCCCTTTCCAAGCACGCCATTGATACTTATTCTCATCGACTTAGGCTTCTGTTGCAGAATGCATTGCGACGCCATCACCATCTCAACCTCGCTGGTGCCGATGCCGAATGCAACGGCTCCCATAGCACCATGAGTAGATGTGTGCGAATCGCCACAGACTATCGTCATTCCGGGCAGACTCAATCCCTTCTCGGGACCAACTACGTGGATGATACCATTGTCCTTCGACATCATGCCGTAGTGTGTCAATCCGAACTCGGCGGCATTCTTTGCGAGCGCATCTACCTGAGCCTTCGATACAGGGTCAACGATGGGTTTGTCCTGATCGTGCGTAGGTGTGTTGTGATCAGGCATGCAGAATATCTGCTTGGGGCGGAAACACTTCAGTCCGCGAGCCCTCATACCGTCGAATGCCTGGGGCGATGTCACCTCGTGACAATACAGTCGGTCGATGTAAAGCTGTTGTGGTCCGTCGTCAACCTTCTGCACCACGTGCTTATCCCATATCTTATCAAATAGCGTATTCATTCCTCTTCAGTTTTAAATTTGTTGATACAATCTATATAAGCCTCGACCGATGCGGTTACGATATCGGTGTTGGCGCCGAATCCGTAGTACAGACTTCCGTCGTACTCCACCTGCATGTGTACTTTACCCACATCGTCGCTTCCCTTCGAGATAGCCTGAATGGTGAATTCCTTCAGCGTCATCTGCTTTATGATAATCTTCTTCAGGGCCTTGATGGCGGCATCTACAGGACCGTTTCCTGATGCTGCAGCCTCGAATTTCTGTCCGCTGATATCGAGTCCGATAGAAGCAACACTCTTCACGCCCTTACCTGTAGTAACTTGTAGGAAATCAAGTCTAACAGCATGAGTTTCAGCCATATCCGCACCAGCAAGCATCAGTGCATCGGCATCTGTAACCTCCTTTTTCTGGTCGGCCAATACCAAGAACTTCTCGTATACCTTGTCCAACTTCTCCTCCGACAGATCCACACCGTTCACGTGCAGACGATGCTTCAAAGCGGCACGACCAGAGCGGGCTGTCAGTACTATTGAGTTGTCGTCGATACCCACATCCTTGGGGTCCATTATCTCGTATGTCTGAACGTTCTTCAGCACTCCGTCCTGATGTATTCCGCTTGAGTGTGCGAATGCATTTCGGCCCACGATAGCCTTGTTGGGTTGTACAGGCATATTCATCAGACTCGATACCATACGTGATGTAGGATAAATCTTTGTGGTATTGATGTTAGTCTCGATTTCCAACTGCTTGTGACACTTCAGTATCATCGCTATCTCCTCGAGCGATGTATTACCCGCGCGCTCTCCTATTCCGTTGATGGTCACCTCTACCTGTCGTGCTCCGGCCATCACACCGCTCAGCGAGTTGGCCGTAGCCATACCCAGATCGTTGTGGCAATGGGTAGAGATGATTGCGCGGTCGATATTATCCACATGCTCCATCAGATACTTTATCTTGTCGTGATACTCCTCGGGCAAGCAGTATCCGGTGGTGTCAGGGATGTTTACAACCGTTGCTCCGGCCTTAATTACCGCCTCTACCACCTGTGCCAGATACTCATTATCCGTACGTCCGGCGTCTTCGCAATAAAACTCCACATCGTCCACAAATCTCTTGGCATACTTGGTTGCTGCCACGGCGCGTTCCAATATCTCCTCGCGGGTTGAGTTGAATTTATACTGTATATGTTCGTCGCTAGTGCCGATACCGGTGTGTATACGCTTGTGCTTGGCATACTGCAGAGCCTCGAATGCCACGTCGATATCGCGCTCTACTGCTCGTGTCAGCGCACAAATCACTGGCCAGGTCACGGCTTTTGAAATCTCAATCACACTGTTAAAGTCGCCAGGACTTGAGATAGGGAATCCTGCTTCGATCACATCCACGCCGAGCTGCTCCAGAGCCTTGGCCACCTGAATCTTCTCTACGGTGTTCAACTGGCATCCGGGCACCTGTTCGCCGTCGCGGAGCGTTGTGTCGAAAATAAACAATCTGTCACTCATTTCTGTTTCTATATTTTTACGGTTTGACTTATTCCAAGAAAAAAGCCTTTCACACTCGGAAGTGAGAAAGGCTCTATATAACATTCATTTTGATCTTACATCTAACTTATGCGTACACCTAAATCACTTCCGCCTGCCCCATGCAGTCGAATAATAATTAGGCCATTAAGTAGATTCAGACTCTTCATACTTACTCTCATTTTTGATTTCGGCTGCAAAATTAATCATAATCTTTGGAATAAACAAACAATTCGTAACTTTTTTATCGAAAAATCTTTCATTTTATTACTTTCTCCCACTTTTGGCGGGATAATCGTATATCAATTCTTTATCTTTCTGCATAATTTTATCACTATTTCGATTGCAAATATAGAAAATTTATTTGTAACTTTGCATCCGAAAAGTTGTAAATAAATGAAAAAGGTATTAATATCTATTATATCACCCGTTCTGCTTCTGTCGGCATCTACCTTTGTGATGCCCCGCCCTGCCCATCGCGGCATGCAGCTTAGCGCAGAACTGAGAAACACGATACCCGCACACCCCGCCGATAGCGCACATCGCGATACTATCCCCGCTCTGGGCGACGAATTCAAGTATTACTTCGACCGTCATAATGTGATGGACGAGGGTTATGAGATGGTGGCAGCCTTTGCCAACGGCAAGCGTCTCACCATCGAACCCGCACGCCGACTCTCCGTATGGAATGTCGGTTCGTGGCGTAATCGCATCCACGAGGGCACCGTTCTAACCCTCGATTCGGCCGGTTTCACCATCATTGCCACCTACGATGCCGATACCATCAAGACGGGATTGCGCGTTGACACCCTGGGTACATATCTGGGCGACTTCAAGGGCACTGAGGCCAGTGGCCACGGAGCTTACGTTACCAGCGACGCGTATTTCGAGGGCCACTGGACCGATAATATGCGCGACGGATTCGGCATACAGCTGTTTACTCCTGCCGACGACGATCCACGACTGCAGGTGGGCGAATGGAAGAAGAACCGATTCTGGGGCGAACGCATGAAGTACACCTCCGAGCGTATCTATGGCATAGACATTGCCCGATACCAGCACGGCAAGGGTCGCCGCCCCCTCCCCATCAATTGGAAACAGCTTAGTATCAGCTACCTGGGACGCAAGTCGCATAAGAATGTTCACGGCACGGCCGATTACCCCGTATCGTTCATATTCATCAAGAGCACCGAAGGCACCAGCATACGCAACAAATTCTACGTGTCCGACTATGCCGCCGCCCGCAAACAGGGCATCCCCATCGGCGCATATCACTTCTTCTCGCTCAAGACTTCGGGTGCGGCTCAGGCTCAGCATTTCATCAACAATACGCTCTTTAAGCACGGCGACCTGCCACCAGTGCTCGACGTAGAACCTAGCGACGCACAAATCATGGCGGCTGGCGGCCCCGAAAAGATGTTCCAGCAGATACGTGTGTGGCTCCAGATGGTCAAGCGCCGTTGCGGAGTTTCACCTATCTTATATATAAACCAGATGTTCATCAACAAGTACTTAGGGTTGGCTCCCGACATCAAGCGCGACTACGACGTGTGGATAGCCCGCTACGGCGAATACAAACCCGATGTGCGCCTGGCCTTCTGGCAACTTTGTCCCGATGGCCGTGTAAAGGGCATTCAGGGCGAGGTCGACATCAATGTGTTTAATGGCTACAAGAGCCAGTTCCAGGAGTTCGTAGCCACCAAGAGTATCAAATAACTCTAAATTCTCAATTATGAAAACTCTCTTGATATTGGTTGGCAAGACCACCGACAAGCACTTTCAGGCGGGCATCAACGACTATTGCGACCGCATCGGCCACTATATGCCGTTCGAACTCATAACCATCCCCGAACTCAAGAACACCAAGAGTCTGAGCGAGGACCAGCAGAAACAAGCCGAGGGCGAACTCATTCTGAAACAGATTCAGACCAGCGACACCGTTGTGCTGCTCGATGAGCACGGCAAGGAGTTTCGAAGCATAGAGTTTGCCAAGTGGCTTGAGCAGAAACGAAATACAGCCCGCCGACTGGTATTTGTCATCGGCGGACCGTATGGATTTTCGCAAGCTGTCTATTCTCATGCCAACGAGCAGCTATCTCTATCTAAAATGACGTTTTCTCATCAGATGATTCGCCTCGTCTTCACCGAGCAGATCTATCGTGCCTGCACCATAATCAAAGGCGAACCGTATCATCACGAATAATTATAGGTCATTGTAATTCTGCACACTAAACGTGGTGGTTTGCATATCGCCCGTGTCGAATCCACGCTTCAGCCAACGCTTGCGCTGGTCGCTGGTGCCGTGGGTAAACGATTCGGGAGTTGCCCTACCCTGCGCCTTCTTCTGTAGCCAGTCGTCGCCGATAGCCTTAGCAAGCTCCAGACCCTTCTCCAGGTCGCCATACTCCATCGAGTGGTTCATAGCGTCCTCGTAGTGAGCCCACACTCCGGCATAGTAGTCGGCCAGCAACTCCAGTCGCACACTTATCTGGTTGGCCGTCACCTTATCTGTCTGATTCATAGCCGAATGCGCCTTGTTGAGCGTACCCGTCAGGTATTCGATATGATGTCCTATCTCGTGGGCTATCACGTAGGCGTAGGCAAAGGTGTTACCCTCCACACCCAGTTGGCGCTTCATCTGTGTAAAGAACGACAAGTCAACATATAGCTTCTGGTCGCCCGAGCAATAGAACGGTCCCACAGCAGCTGTAGCCGATCCGCACGCAGAGTTCACCTGATTGGTAAACAGCACCAGCGTTGGGAACTGATACTCGCCCCAGCCTTGATCCTGGAAAATCTTGGTCCACACCTCCTCGGTACTAGCCAGAATCTTCTTGCAGTCCGATGCCAGTTCCTGTTCCTCCTCGGTAAAGTTTTCTTCGCCCACGGTCTCGGTTGGCGCCTGCATCTGTTGTGCAGCCTGTAGTCCGGCCTGTAGCGGGTCACCACCACTCATCCAGGCAAACAGGGCGGCAATGATGATACCGCCGATACCTCCGATTCCCACTTTAGCACCACCGCTAAGTCCGCGTCGATCCTCTACATTCGAGCTTTCTCTTCGTCCATCTAATCTCATAGTCTTTTAGGTTTTATTATTTAATGTTTAATGTTTAATGTTTAATGTTTAACGTCATCGCACCGTCATGTGGAAACAGCCCTGCTTCACCTCATATTTTATGTAGCATCGGCCTTGTTCGCGCATATCGCGAAGCACCTCGCTCAGCACATACTTCAACGAGTCGTTACGCACGGCTCGTCGGGCTGGTCCGTTAGGATTCTCCACCGTTTCATAGCGGTTGTAGCATATATCAAATGTGGTGCCATACAGGTGGCACGAGTTCTCGGTAGCATTGCCGTTGTGTCGGCGCAGCTTCACCACATCGGCCTCCGAACGTAGCACACTGGTCACTATCGGTCGATGCAAGGGTATGCCCTTTACATACAGACTATCAAAGAATGCCTGACCGATATCCTGTAGCAACACGGCCGCACGAGGCACCAGATATGGGATGCTTGAGTATAGCGGATCGATGTGATAATACGGGTTTGCGCCCACATACACCAGTTCGTTCTTACGTTTCTCGGCGTCCTCGCGATTTTTAACGCGCTTCACACCGTATTTCATCGCTGCCGACAGCTGAACTGCCTGAGTATCAGGGAAACAAGCCTTGAAATTGGGTACAGATAGTATGCGATGTTTTTTCGAAATATGGCCGATGGGCTTCACTTCGGCTGGGCCGCTAGCTGGAGCATCCATCTCTACGTCGCCATCGCCGGGAGCACTCACCTCGCTCGATACGTTAGCATTGCTCTCAGCCACCTGCGGAAATGCCGCGCGCACCCCCGCAAGGACCAAAACCGCCCCTGTAAAACCTATCAAATATCTTTTTTTTGTCAGTTTCATCTAAAAATTTTCTTTTGCGTTGCAAAGATACAAATAATTTTTGTAACTTTGTGCCCAAATTTAAAAAACTTCAGCATTTGATAGAGAAACATATCGTATTAGAAGACATTGACCCCGTCATTTTCTATGGGGTTGGCAACGGGCACTTACAGATGATACGCTCGCTTTATCCAAAACTGCGCATCATGGCCCGCGACAATGTTGTCCGCGTACTTGGCGACGAGGAGCAGATGGCTGCCTTCGAAGAAAGTGTAGAGAAACTCCGCGCCCACGTACTCCGTTTCAATTCTCTCGGCGACGAGGATATCCTGGATATTATTAAAGGTAAGCGCACGCGCGACGACGTGCCCGATGGCGTAGTGGTCTACTCCATGTCGGGTCGCCCCATCAAGGCGCGCACACCTAATCAGCAGCGACTCATCGAGGCTTATAACCGCAACGACATGGTGTTTGCCGTTGGTCCTGCCGGTACTGGTAAGACCTACCTCTCTATAGCCCTCGCCGTAAAGGCCCTGAAGGATAAGACCGCTAAGAAGATTATCCTCTCGCGCCCTGCCGTTGAGGCTGGCGAGAAACTGGGATTCCTGCCAGGCGATATGAAGGAGAAGATCGATCCCTATCTGCAACCGCTCTACGATGCACTCGAGGACATGCTGCCACAGGTCAAGCTGCAGGACATGATGGAGAAACACATCATCCAGATAGCCCCGCTGGCATTCATGCGCGGTCGCACACTCAGCGATGCTGTAGTAATCCTCGACGAGGCTCAGAACACCACACCCGCCCAGATACGCATGTTCCTCACCCGTATGGGATGGAACACCAAGATGATCATCACGGGCGATATGACCCAGATAGACCTGCCCCACTCGCAGAAGAGCGGACTCATCGAGGCCCTGCATATATTAAATAATGTAGAGGGCATAGGCATAGTAAATCTGGACCGCGGCGACATCGTGCGCCACAAACTCGTAACCCGCATAGTAAATGCCTACGAGCAGTTCGACAAAGAGATGAAGGAATAGAAAATTTGATATAAAGATGAAAGCATTAACTAAGACGGACTTTAAGTTCGAAGGACAGAAGAGCGTTTATCACGGCAAGGTTCGTGACGTTTACAACATCAACGACAATCTGATGGTAATGGTAGCCACCGACCGTATTTCAGCATTCGACGTAGTGCTGCCAAAGGGTATCCCCTTCAAGGGTCAGGTGCTCAATCAGATTGCAGCCAAGTTCCTCGATGCCACTACCGACATCTGCCCCAACTGGAAGCTGGCCACTCCCGATCCTATGGTAACCGTAGGCCTGAAGTGCGAGGGTTTCCGCGTTGAGATGATCATCCGCAGCATCCTTACCGGTTCTGCTTGGCGCGAGTACAAGAATGGCTGTCGCGAAATCTGCGGCGTAAAGCTGCCCGACGGCATGCGCGAGAACGAGCGTTTCCCCGAGCCCATCATCACCCCAACCACTAAGGCCGATGAGGGTCACGACATGAATATCTCTAAGGAGGAGATCATCGCTCAGGGTATCGTTTCGGCCGAGGACTATGCCATCATGGAAGACTACACCCGCAAGATCTTTGCCCGTGGTCAGGAGATTGCCGCCAAGCGCGGATTGATCCTCGTCGACACCAAGTACGAGTTTGGTAAGCGCGATGGTAAGGTTTACCTCATCGACGAAATCCACACCCCCGACTCTAGCCGCTACTTCTATGCCGACGGCTACGAGGAGAAGTTTGCTAAGGGCGAGCCCCAGCGCCAGCTGTCAAAGGAGTTTGTTCGTCAGTGGCTCATCGAGCACGACTTCATGAACGAGCCCGGACAGACCATGCCCGAGATTACCGACGAGTATGCCGAGAGCGTAAGCGATCGCTATATCGAGCTCTACGAGCACATCGTAGGCGAGAAGTTTGAGCGCGAAACCAGCAATGGCGACATCGCCGAGCGCATCGAGAAGAACGTAAGCGCCTGGCTGTCAGCCTTCAAGTCTCGCTAACTCTCAATTCTAAATTCTCAACTAGTATGTACGAGCAGGAAAAAATCACTCCGTATCACGACGGCGAAAAGGCCTCGCAGGTAGAGCAGATGTTCGACAACATCGCCCCTACCTACGATAAGCTCAACCATCGCCTCTCGTGGGATATCGACCGCGGTTGGCGCCGCAAGGCCATCAAGGCTCTGGCGCCATATAGCCCTCAGTCGCTGCTCGACATTGCTACCGGCACGGGCGACTTTGCCATACTGGCCGCACAGATGCTCAAGCCCAAGCGCCTGGTTGGCGCCGACATCAGCGAGGGCATGATGCAGATAGGCCGCGAGAAGGTAGCCTCACTGGGACTAAGCGACATTGTAACCTTCGAGAAGGAAGACTGTTGCCACCTATCTTATAATAGCGACACCTTCGACGCCGTAACTGCCGCCTTCGGCATTCGCAACTTTGCCGATCTCGATGCAGGTCTGCGCGAGATGTACCGAGTGCTCAAGCCCGGTGGTCATCTCAGCATCGTAGAACTTACCACACCGGTCAAGTTCCCCATGAAGCAGCTGTTCCGCATCTATTCTCACACGGTGCTGCCCGTCTACGGCCGACTCATCTCGCGCGACACCAGCGCCTACTCTTATCTCACCAAGACCATCGAAGCTTTCCCTCAGGGCGAGCGTATGGTCGACATACTGATGAAGGCTGGCTTTGCCGAAGCCTCGTTCCGCCGACTCACGTTCGGCATCTGCACGATGTATTTCGCAACTAAATAGGTATTAAGTAAAAATGGACAAGTACGGACTTATCGGCTACCCTTTGGGCCACTCATTCTCCATCAGCTACTTCAATCAGAGGTTTGCCGATGAAGGCATCGATGCCACGTATGAGAACTTCGAGATTCCTACCATCGACGAGTTGCCCGAGATCATTGCCCGCAACCCCGAGTTGCGCGGTCTTAACGTCACTATTCCTTATAAGGAGAAGGTCATCCCGTTCCTCGACAGCATCTCGCCCGAGGCTCGCGCTATAGGCGCCGTCAACGTCATCCGCGTGGTTCATCAGAAGAACAAGACCCTGCTCAAGGGCTACAATAGCGACGTTATCGGCTTCACCCAGAGTATCGAGTCGATGCTCGACCCCAAGTGGCACAAAAAGGCACTTATCCTGGGAACAGGCGGTGCTTCTAAGGCCATCAACTACGGACTGAAGTCGCTCGGACTAGAGACGGTGTTTGTTAGTCGCTACGAGCGCCCCGACACCATCCAGTACGATAAGATCACGCCCGATGTCATCAAGGAGTACAATGTGATAGTAAACTGCACCCCCGTGGGCATGTATCCACATACCGACGAGTGCCCATTGCTGCCTTACGAGGCAATGGACTCTCACACTATTCTCTACGACCTCATCTACAACCCCGACCAGACGCTGTTTATGCGCATGGGTGCGAAATACGGCGCCGAGGTTAAGAACGGACTCGAAATGCTACTGCTCCAAGCCTTTGCAAGTTGGGAATTCTGGCACGAAAAATAACATTAGAATATGGACAACAGATATATGATGCGTGGCGTTTCGGCCGCAAAGGAAGACGTTCACGCTGCTATCAAAAACATTGACAAGGGAATCTTCCCGCAGGCCTTCTGCAAGATTATCCCCGACATTCTGGGGGGCGACCCTGAGTATTGTAACATTATGCATGCCGATGGCGCCGGCACCAAGTCGGCCCTCGCATACATGTATTGGAAGGAGACTGGCGACCTTTCTGTTTGGAAGGGTATCGCTCAGGATGCCATCGTGATGAATACCGACGACCTGCTCTGCGTGGGTGCCGTCGACAACATCCTGGTTAGCTCCACCATCGGCCGCAACAAGATGCTCATCCCCGGCGAGGTCATCTCGGCCATCATCAATGGCACCGATGAGCTGCTGGCCGAGCTCCGCGAAATGGGCATCGGCATCTATCCCACTGGCGGCGAGACTGCCGATGTAGGCGACCTGGTTCGCACCATCATCGTGGATAGCACCGTTACCTGCCGCATGAAGCGCTCCGACGTTATCGACAATGCCAACATCCGTCCGGGCGACGTTATCGTTGGTCTGTCGTCAACTGGTCAGGCCACTTACGAGAAGCGTTACAACGGCGGTATGGGCTCTAACGGACTTACCTCAGCCCGCCATGATGTGTTCGCCAAATATCTGGCCGAGAACTATCCCGAGAGCTACGATCACGCTGTGCCCGACGAGCTGGTTTACAGCGGAAAGTACCGCCTTACCGATGCCGTAGAGGGTTCGCCCATCGATGCCGGACAGCTGGTACTCTCGCCCACCCGCACCTACGCACCCGTAATCAAGAAGCTGCTCGACGAGCTCCGTCCCGAGATTCACGGTATGGTACACTGCACCGGTGGCGCCCAGACCAAGGTGCTGCATTTTGTCAACGACAACTGCCGCGTCATCAAGGACAACATGTTCTCAGTTCCACCACTGTTCCGCGCCATCCACGAGTGCTCAGGCACCGACTGGAAGGAGATGTATCAGGTGTTCAACATGGGTCATCGCATGGAGATCTACGTGCGCCCGGAGATTGCCCCGAAGGTCATCGCTCTGGCCAGCACATTCAACATCGATGCCCAGGTAGTAGGTCACATCGAAGAGGGACCAAAATCTTTGACAATTAAGTCAGAGTTCGGCGAATTCAATTACTAAATATTATAAAGTGCAGAGGCTTCAACACCTCTGCACTTTTTCTTTTAAGCGTTGATTATATTCACCTTGAGCTATGCTCTAGCTCGCTACCACTCAGTAGATCAAGCAAGCTTGTCTACGCTCGTATAAACGCGACCTTGCGGCGATTAGAGAACGGGCGCACCGCGAAGTGCAGCCATATCGCGCCATAGCGATAGCCTCATGGCTTGGGATGTTATACACTTCGGGATGGCTATTGCTCTTTGTCATCTCTCCGAGAGTGAAGTGAGGCGATAAGTGAGAGCCATCGAGCTTGTTCGAATGGCCGAGCGTAGCCTCACTCGGCGAAGCCAAGTGCTCAGAGAGTTTTGCTTGACTGTTTAATTGTACTATCTGTTCCATATATTATTTATAAAAGTTGCGGCGTGCGGTGTGCGGTGTTAGCACATCGCTCTGCCAGTTTTCTGAAATGCGGCCTTGGTCGTGCCATTTTCCACATACTCTCCCACCTTCTCTACATAGTGATCCTTCACCAGTCTGCTTATTCTCGCTCTGGCGATGTTATCCTTCGCTATCGAGAAGCACTGCATCACATCTTCTACGGTAAACTCGTCAGGCAATCGGTTGAATGCCTCAATCGTCTTGCTGTTGCGATGTGCATTTATGGATATATCGCGCATCTGGTCGTCAAAGTACCGCTCGGCAAGAGCCATGAAGTAATGGCGCTGACAGGCATACTGCACGTTTACTATCAACTCAGCCAACTTCCAGTCCACTTCGTCAGTTTCAAACTCTCCACAATAGTACGCCCCGTCCTGATGCATCTTGTCCCAGTGGCGCATCACTATAAATGGCGCAGCGAAGTTAATTCCGTGGTAGGCGCATCGCTTCAGCAGCATCTCCTCTGCTTTCGAGTTGTCCTCCTTTGCATCAGCCATGCGGCGTGCGGTCCACTCATACAGCTCATCCACAATCTTGCCCAGCGAAAGCACACCCTTCATACGATCCAGTTTCACACCCCACTCTTTCAGACGGTTGTCGCTAGCCTCATCCTTAGTACTCACACGGCTCATCATCTCAAAGTTGGTTGGCGGTAGCGGTATGCACGTCAGTCGGGTGGCAAGTCCACTACCAAAGTTAGCCTCGTTAATCTTGGCTCTCAGCGCCAGTGGCGTACCCGTATACACATAGTTCCACGTCACCACAAAGTTCTCTATCACCGAGTCCATGTTGCTATACGCCTGTCCGTCCTCCTCATTGTGAAACGCTTTCAGTTCAAGCGACTGTTTGTCTATCCACGAACCGCCACGCTGCACACTGATTGTATTATCAAGCTCTGTGTCGAAGGTCAGCATGTGTAACTGCATCTTCTCACCATCCACTTCCTCCACAGCGTTCACCATGTCCTGTATAAACTGAGCATTCGACGTACGCGCAGGATGCACGCGGATCACCGCTTTCGGTTTCTTAGGTTTCTCCTTGTTGGCACCCTTCGTCTTCATCTGTTCGCGATAGGCGTTAATGGCATCCTTACCCGCCCTGTCAGCTTCGATTATTGGTGCGATGAGCAGTTTGTAGAGTCGCGTGGCGAACGATTTTCCACTGGCAGGATCGCCGATAATCTGTACTGCGCAGTTCAGTCTTCGCAAATCCTCCGGACGATGATAGAAGCTATACGTACAGCGTGTCATCAGCGTCATCATAAACCCGCCAGCCACAAACAGGGCTGCTACGTATTGATTCTTCTTCAGCCCCTTACATACATCCTTAAGTATTGGGAATTGTGGCATCAGCGCCTCTATCTGCTCACCCCAATCCCAGAGCCATTGGTCAATCTCGCGCTCAGTAGGCGCCTCAGGCTTCTTGGGCATCAGCGCTCCAAGCACTTCCTGCATAGTCTTCGACAAACCTTTAGGAGTTTCTTTGCAGGCTGAGTCTACAATACGTTCCACCTCTATTTCGCCCAGACCTAGGCGTGGGATAATCTGCAGAATCAGTGATTTGTTATTATCGCAAATCGCCCTAAGACTAACCGCAAGCTGATACAGCTTTACATTTCTCTCGCCCTCCTGCGGCACTCCGCCATTCTGTCGCCACCACTCGTCGATAATCGCGGAGTATGCGATACCT
The DNA here is from genome assembly GCA_900317405.1 of uncultured Prevotella sp. GTDB lineage: Bacteria > Bacteroidota > Bacteroidia > Bacteroidales > Bacteroidaceae > Prevotella. The sequence continues at coordinate 39,450 of ONGP01000011.1, read as the reverse complement.
TTAAAGGATTTTTCTCTTGTGACTGGGGACTGGTACCTGTCACAATACAAATCGCCGGCAGTAGTTGTTACAGGTCCCTGTACCCTGTCACAATTCTCTCGCGTAGCCTGTGTATGACCGTCTCGATATAGAGCATCATATCTCTCAGCATATTCCTTATTCTCATACGCAAATAGTTCTTTGTCAATATACAAAATGTCAGATTCTTTACATATAAACGACATACGCGATGCGTCCTTGCAAGCCTCATCTGGTTCCACATCGTCGCCAAGTATCTTAGCCATAGCGTGCTGATTGTCGATAAGGTTTCCCCAGTCCAAACGGGCCTTGAACACTATCTTCAATCCCTTGCCACTAGGACTGACGTATACCAGTACTATACCGAGCGCCTTCAGATCAAGCCCCTTCTCTATCCATCCCTGATACAGAGCCAACGGATTGTCGAGATGGTCCAAATCCATCACCACCAGTCCGGTCAGTCGCGTAGCCGCTTGTTTGCGCCAAGCGCCAGTCTTACCCTTCGGCGACGTGGTTTCATCAAACGTGGCCTGAAATATAAACGCAGGCAACTTGCGCTTTATGGCAGCATCACCCGTTTCACGATACTTGTCAATCTTCTCGCCCCACTCCGTAGCCCTGACGAGCGCATAGAATTGCGCTTCGTCCACGGGCTGTGTGGGATTACTAAAATTCCTCTGATAACAAAACATATATATATTCTTAGGTTAACAATATTAGCAGAACTCCTTCAATTCCTCGTCTATCAGTGCATCTTTAGCCATACGCGCGTGCTCGTCGATGATACCCATCGTCATTGTCGTACCAAGTTCTTCAGGCACACTCACATACAGCATATTATTCTTTACCGACTTCTTCAGCCAGCCCCACGGCAACTTCTTTATCAATCTAGGTTTGGGGCGCTTGCGATAATAACCAGGTTGATACTTTGCCATGCGGTATGGTCTGAACGACAGCATGTGTGTGTCTTTGTCTACATACAGCGAGCCCTCCACTGTCAGTCCTCGCATCAGTCGGTCCATCACTTCGATAATATTCAAGATGTTAACAAATTTCTTCTTCATTTCTTTTGGTTTTCAATTGTTATTCATGTGTGTGTTTCGTCTTGGTTGGTGTCGTTAGCCCTGCGCTTCGGTCAGTCGCTCCACGGTGTATGCAAATCCGTCAAACTCCAGTTGGTCGTCAGCCTCGCCGTGCTCCAATTGATGTTCCCACCACTTCACCATGTCGCCGATGTAGTCGTCTACGCAGATGTCTATCTTCTTGGCAGCAAGTTTGTAGTTGGCTATTAACTTGCTCAGTGCATAGTTCATCGATACCAGTCCACCGATTGTTGGCTCTACCGAAAGCATTGCTGCTCTCATCTGTCGATAGATGCGATCACCCTCAGCAATGTTTCGCATCGTCTTCTTCTTGTTCTTCTTGTTCATCTTCATTTCTTATTGATTAATTGATTAAAAATTATTCTTCAGCATTCGCTCTATCATCTCGCGGCCCTTCTCTGTCCACACCAGATTGGTGGTGTACTTCAGCCGGCCATCCTTTGTAAAGTAGTATCTGCGACGGTCAGCGGCGTATCCCTTGCCGCAGTACTTAGGCTGCAAATAGTATCGCCCGTCAGCCTTGCGCTGCACCTTCTTGTCGCATAGGAATGAGTTCAGGTCAGCCGGCTCCAGGTGGTAAGGCTTAGCTATCTGCGATATCGTCACGCATCGGTCGTCAAATCTGTTCTCATAAGCCAGCTTTCTGGCTACCACCTCTTCCGAGGCACTTATCAGGTCTTCTTCGCATGTGATTGTAATCTTCATAATTTCTGTTTTTGTTTTACGTCGCCCCCTTTCAGGCGACCTTTAAGTTTATTCATTTTCTTTTTCTTTGTTTTTGCCTTCCGCCGTTCGGAAGGGATCTGTGTGTCAGTAAGTCAAAGAACGCTTTCGGAGTTTTGCAGTCATTTCTGATTTCCGGGTGCAAAGGTACGGCGATAAAAACCTTGATAAAAACATCCGAATTATCAAAATGTTAAATCTCAAATTCTTCCAGAATTGCCCTGATATCACGTCGTATCTTAGCGTCGTCTATACCTTTGCCCAGATAGCTACGATAGCTGTTTTCGCGATTACCTTCCAGCATTTCCATTATATCCTGCTGATTGCGATAATCGTAGAATCCATGCTCCATCAGCACGCCTATCACGCGCACCACATTGTATTTATCAAACTCTCGGCATTTTCTGGCTCTGGCACTAGGCATCATCATATCAGCCACTTTGTCTGTTTCCAGCAACCTGTCCCAAAGGCACTTTATGCTATCCCGATACTTCTTAGCAACAATCCCCTCAATACGCGCCACGTACGCGCGTACATTATTAATAACAGCATGTCTACTAACGCTATCATCGGTTATCTCGATACGCACTCTACCCTCATCGATAGCAGTTAGAAACCAATCCATGTGTTTTAAGTCTTCACGGACGACCTTTCTAATCTTTCCCATTGCAAAGCAGGTTTAAGGCTCAGCAGGCTTGAGAAAGGAAACGCGTCTCCTATTTACTTTTCGTGCCGGCACTGAACTCACGCGAGCTTCGCGGGGTTACACTTCAAATTTAGTGTCATGACCATACAGTCAAAACGAGTGCAAAATTACTAAATTTATTTAAAATACGAGAATATTTATACAACTAATATTTCTTACAATATTAATTATTTAATAACCAAATTATCCACGTTAAAAATATCTATACAATCAAGGTTTGCGACTATTCCAAATAATAAATAATTCTAATGAAATTAAATTATCTTAACCACACAATAAATCAGCGAATTTTACGTATACATCTTTACTCGGTTGACTGCAAATTTCTCCTAGATTCACACACGTTTTTACAAAAAATCCAATAAAAGTTTGTAAACTTCGGATATTCTTTCTACCTTTGCAGTTAGAAAATTAGAGATTATATGAATTGGTACGAACAATTACCCGAACTATGTCCTCCCGTGGATGCTGTACCATGCGAAGGAACATACTATAGAATTGCAAAAGGAATTGAAAAGGTATGAATAACAAACTGACTATTGACAGAATACTTGATTTCTGCGACGTCCCTCAATTGTTCATTGCGAAAGACGCATTTGAAACAACATACTTGTGCCTTTTGTATGAGGACGAGCCTTCATGCCAGTATACCGCAATACGCATATCAAATAGCAGATTGCAAGAGTTTATTAGTGGAGAAAAAGATCTAAGAGATCTGTTTATTTCGCCAGAGGCCCCCTCTGAGTACTTCGATGTGGAATACAAAGACGACAATTATTTCTTTGAACCTCATATAGGAGCAACATTAGAAGAAGAAAGGCTTCCGCTTTCAGGTTACAAGATATCAGGTGACGAACATGAAGCTATAGTTGTTCGTATACCAGTAAAAGACCGCAGTCTTCTGAAAGATATTGTCCGCAAGTTCGGTTGGGCCTGCGTTTTTTAAGTAAATTACAAAGCTGCGTCTTTCCGTTAATGGAAACGACTCGGATACTTCATAAATTAAAGAGCATTTAAAAAGCCCTGGTGCGAGACGCATCGGGGCTTTATGTATCTTTCTCCCACCACTTCTCTCCACCACTTTCCTACTCCACAAGCCTTCTTGGACTAGCCAAGCGACCACAGGCCGAGCGGTGAAACACATATTTTTCTTTTAAAACCTTTTCTATTCCAGAAAAAGTTGTAACTTTGCAGCGATGTTTGAAAATGAAATTAAAGAATACGAAGACATCCGTAAGGAATATCAGCAGAAGATAGCCGACAGGATGGGTAAGACTCAGTGGATGGAATACAATGAGGTTCTGTTCTCTGCTCACTCCTGCGCCATCGAAGGTAATTCGTTTACAGTTGATGACACGAGAATTCTGCGCGAGCAAGGTATGGCAATGATTCCGGTAGGTCGTTCACTCTTGGAATGTACAGAAATGGCAGACCATTTCCGTGCTTTCGATTATATGGTTGAAAACCTGGACCATCCCTTCGACGAGGCTCTGCTGAAAGAGGTGAACCGCCTGGTAACAGAGCACACCCTAGCCTATCGCGCCCCAGGAGCCATCGCTGGCGAATACACCACCGAAGATATGGCCGCAGGCGATACCGTATTTGGCGACCACGAGACTCTGATAGCCCGAGTACCTAGCCTGATGGCATCTACACAGAAAGCTATCGCTGACGGTCAGCACCCGATGATTGTAGCAGCTAAGTTTCATGGTTACTACGAATACCTACACCCCTTCCGCGATGGCAACGGCAGGACAGGACGCCTGTTATCAAATTTCATTTTGCTACGTGCAGAACACCCCTTGCTAATCGTAAAACTAGAGGATCGCTCAGGCTACATCTCTGCGCTAAAAAAGATTCGCACCGAAGGCACTGACGAGTTCCTCATCGCCTTCTTCTTCCAAACCGCCATCAATCGAATGAAAGAAGAACTAGCCCAAAAGCACAAGAATAGCTTACCGATGATGTTTTTCTGATTTAACAAGAGCATGTTAGAACTTCAAGACTGTATTGAAAAGTTGGTCGATTTCAAAAGTAAATTCGCTCAAAAATATGGCATAACGAAACTCGGCATTTTTGGTTCTGTAGCCAGAAAAGAGAATACCGAAAATAGCGATATTGACATCGTAGTCGAAGTGCAGGAGCCATCTTTGCTGTTGATGTACGAACTCAAAGAAGCCTTGAAACAAATATTCGATTGCGAGGTCAACCTTGTAAGATTCCGCGACTCACTGCGCCCCCTATTCAAGACAAACATTCAAAAAGATGCAATATATGTCTAATAAACAATTCATACACAACAAACGGATTGACGGCATTGACTGGGATAATTTTCCTAGTTGCGGTCCGTTTACTGAAGAAGAAGCCATTGCGCGTATAGAAAAAGCAGAGGAAGAGATGAACGATCCCAGCAAATGGGTACCCTCTGAAGAAGTGGACAAATATCTGTTTGAAAAGTTTCCATGGTTAAGATAAATAACAAACTGACTATTGACAGAATACTTGGTTACAAGTTAACTGACGACAATGATTTATAAACATCGGTTCTATGAGTGAAGAAGTTCAGTATAAAGTTACCTATATGGTATATTGCGTCAGCGCATTTGCAAACCATCATGGTTTGAATAATAAGCAGGCGTATTCTTACCTTAAACGCTTTAAGGGAATAACATTCCTTGACGAGTGTTATGAGGCAGAGCATCTGTTATCAATCAGCGATGCTGTAACAGATCTAACTATTATATGTAATCGTAACGGAGGAGCCTTGAGCACTCCATAATACTCTTCATTAATCCTGATGCACCACTCGCAGGATAGGAGCATCGAGGGCTTTCTCAATAGATACAAGCGTATCTATCGTGAAATTATGAGTACCACGCATCCACTTGCTGATTTCTGCCTCTTTCTTGCCAAGCATTATAGCCAAATCCTTCTGCTTAAGTCCTCTTGACTCAAGTATCTCGTGAATACGATCCACGATTTGGAACGAAAGTTCAACCTTCTGACTGACTGACGGATTAACCTGCTTACGTCTTGCTTCAATAATACTGCTTTTCTCCATATCAAGAGCAAATGTAAGAAGTATTTTCGAAAGTACCAAACAATTAACTTAAAAATTAATTTAACTTGTATGATTTTATGCCAGAATACGATATTTTACATAAAATGAGATTCTCTGAATACGATATTTTACAAAAAAAGTGTTAATCGGAATACGATATTTTACATAAAATTCAGAGTTATCTTTTCATGTTAGCCGAACGACAAGCTGATAAAGTAGTGCCCATCACTACTCCCCAAACCATCAAAGTCAACAACACCATTCAAAATAAGCTTTATATAAAGCCGATAAATGGGTTCAAAGCGAGTTGTTTGAATAAAAACACTCCAAATATTTGGCAAAATAATTAATAATATGTATTTTTGTGGCAGAAATAGACACCAAAAGAAGAATTGTAAAGCTATCAATATTAAAAATGAAACTACAAGACCTTTCAAATATCACCATTTCTCATATCGATGGAAATAGAAATATTCAATCGAATGAAGAACACCAGCAAGGGGTTGCTGAATTAGCCAAGGCCTTTGCTACAGAATTCCAAATGGGAGACTTGGGATATGTGATGGGATTATTGCACGATAAAGGTAAGGAACAAGCAGAATGGCAGAAATATATTCAAGGCGTTACAGGTTATAATGAAGAATATACTAATGTAAAAAGTGGACCTAACCATGCATATGTTGGCGCTTGTGTAGTTGAAAAACAATATCCACAGATCGCTCCATTTATTGCTCAGCCTATCGCCGGCCACCATCGTGGATTATATGATTATTGTGATTATAAAGAAGTAATAAAAGAAGGCATACCTGAAGAGTTGACTTTAGATGATATTGTATCCTATACGTATCCCAAATTATCCAATCTTAAAGAATATGATTATCATAATCTGGAACGTATGCTTTTCTCATGTCTTGTTGATGCTGATAGCCTCGATACAGAATCTTTTATGACTCCAGAGCAGGCCTCATTAAGAGGAGTCCATACCACAATGAAAGAATTGTTGGTCAAGCTAGAGTCATATTTGAAGGAGTTGAAAGATAATGCTATAGTTTCAGAAGTTAATAACGTTAGAAACTATGTACAAGAACAATGTATAAAGAAAGGCCAAGGCGCTAAGGGTTTTTACAGTCTAACGGTACCAACAGGAGGTGGTAAGACATTGTCATCTGTGTTATGGGCATTGCATCATGCGGTAAAGAATCATCAGCGTCGCATTATTATTGCTATACCGTATACCAGTATCATAGTTCAAACAGCATCTATATTAAAGAGAGTTTTTGGTGAGGGAAATGTACTGGAACATCATTCTAATGTTAATCCAGAAACAATTAAGAATGCAGAACTACGAGAGCGTTTACAGTTGGCTACAGAGAATTGGGATTATCCGATAATCGTAACTACAAACGTTCAGCTATTTGAGTCGTTATTTAGCAACAAACGTTCTGCATGTCGCAAGTTACATAACATTGTAAACAGTGTATTTATCCTTGATGAAGTTCAGACGTTACCTTTAGGTTTTTACAAACCTATTGTTCATACCCTAGACTCACTGAATAGACTTTTTGGAGTCTCTATTTTGTTTACTACTGCTAGCCAGCCCATTCTTACAGGTCGAATAAAAGGAAGCAATTCTTCTGCAAGTTTTGAAGCTTTGACTTCTGTGCATGAAATAATACCAGAAGAGGCACGCTTGCATGATAAACTGAGGCGAGTTAAAATGGATTTCTTTAAAACTCCAAGTACTTATGATGAGATTGTTTCAAAATTGGCCAAACACAAAAGGGTGCTATGCATCGTTAACACAAGAAAAGATGCTAAGGAATTATATGATCGTTTACCTAAAGACGGCCTTTGTCTGCATTTATCTCGAATGATGTGTCCCGCCCATATTGCAAGTACAATCCAAAAGATTAAGGAAGCTCTCAAAGAAGATAAGAACAAAACAATTAGAGTGATTGCAACACAGTTGATAGAGGCTGGAGTGGATATAGATTTTCCCGTAGTTTATCGTCAAGAGGCTGGCTTGGATTCTGTTCTGCAGGCTGCTGGTCGTTGTAATCGTGAAGGAAAACATGGTATATGCACTACGTATGTGTTTAGCTTGGCAAAAGAGCATTCGCTACCAACAGGCTTTATGACTCAGACTAATAATGCCAGACTGGGTATGGGACCTGAGCATGATTGGTTCTCGCCAGAGGCGATGAATAGTTATTTCCAACAATTGCATTCACGTGTGGGTAGTTTCGATGTTCGACAAATGGGAGAACTTTTATATAAACCGGAATGCGAATTCGAGGAAGCTGCAAACAAGTTTAGTTTAATTGATGACCAATCAATTTCTGTGATTATTAAATGGGGCGACAGCCTCAATTTATACCAGAAACTTGTATCAGATGGCCCATCGTATTCTTTAATGAAGAAACTCGCACAATATAGTGTGGGTGTTCGTGCAAAAGACTTTGAAAAATTGAAAGATAAAGGAGTTGTTATGGAACCCTTTGAGAATATTTATGCTATAATAGATCCTGGTTTTTATAGCGAGAATACAGGATTGTTGATAAATAATCAGTGGACAGAAGAAACATTTATAATATAAGGATATGGAATATTTCGACAAAGAGTTTTGTTTGGAAGTTTGGGGGCCAATGGCTTGTTTTACTCGTCCTGAATTAAAGGTGGAACGAGTGAGCTATGATGTTATTACCCCTTCAGCTGCACGTGCCATTTTTGAGGCCATATTCTGGAAACCTGCCATACATTGGCAAGTTACCAAGATAGAAGTGCTTAATCCTATTAAATGGGCTTCCATTAGAAGAAATGAAGTTGGTGCTTTAGCTTCTAAGAATCCTATCTATGTAGAAGACAAGCGCCAACAGAAAAATACTTTATTATTAAAAGATGTGCGTTATCGCATTTGGGCAAAGTTAGAGTTTATTCCTAAATGGAAAAGGAAAGACACTATAAATCCTGCTATTGACGCTGAAGAGCGCGATATGTTAAGGAAAGATGAGAATCCCGCAAAATACAATGCCATGTTCGAACGTCGAGCAAGTAAGGGCCAATGTTTTAACCAGCCCTATTTAGGTACTCGCGAATGTTCGGCTTCTTTTAAATTAGTTAATCCCGAGGCAGATGTGCTTTCAGAAGCTATTCCTGAAAGTAGAGACCTTGGAATTATGCTTTATGATATGGATTTTGATGCAGATTTGCAGAATCCGCCAGCAATGTTCTATCGTGCAAAGATGGAAAATGGCGTTATTGTTGTTCCACCCAAAGACAGTGAGGAGGTTTTACGATGATATTACAAGCATTATATGATTATTACCATCGTTGTGGCGATCTGCCACGCAAGGGTATGGAACTAAAGGAAATAGGATTTCTTATTGTTATAGATAAGAATGGTAAATTCCTTAGGTTTGAAGATCGTCGCATTGATAAAAAACAAGCACAGAAGTTTCTTGTGAAGAAACATGTAGGTCGCACGAGTGCTTTAATTGCTAATCATTTATATGATAATAGCGGCTATGTATTTGGCTATTCTGAAAAAGGTGATGTCACAGCTCAGTATAATACATTCAAAGAAAAAGTAAGAAGTATATACGAACACCATCCGGATAATAAGGATGTTTTAGCTGTCAATAAGTTCTATCAACAAGAACAAAGTGCAATCCTTTCCCAAATGCAGAAAGATTCACTCTGGCCTGAAATAGAAAAGAATTTAAGCAAGAAATACTCTTTCTTCTCTTTCCTTATTCAGGGTGACACTAAAATTGTTGCAGAGAAAGAGGAACTGTTGGATGATGATTCTGATAATAAACCAACAGGTGAACAAGTCTGTTTGGTTTCAGGAAAGAAGGGTACTATAGTAGAAGTTACCACAGCTACTATGATACCTGGTAGTCAGGCTGTTGCTAAATTGGTCTCTTTTCAAACGAGCTCTGGTTATGATTCCTATGGAAAATCAAAAGGTGGTAATGCCCCTATTAGTGAAGAATCAGAATTTGCTTATACTACGGCGCTTAATCACTTGTTGCGATCTGAATCACGAAATAAGTTTATGGTGGGCACTAGAACATTTGTGTTCTGGGCTTCAAAGAGTGATGAAGCTGGACAGAAAGCAGAGGATAGCTTTTTTGCTTTATTTGGCTTTAACGACAACATTGACGATCCTAACAGGAACATTGAACAAGTACGCAAGGTATTCAAATCTATTTATACAGGGGAACTAAGGACTACGTCAGATGATATTTTCTATATATTGGGACTCGCTCCAAATTCAGCGCGAATAGCTGTTACCTATTGGGCAGAGATTCCTATTCGTAAGTTTGCTGAAACAATCTGTAGGCATTTTGATGACATGGAGGTCATTGATACTCGAAATGAAAAACGACCTTACATGAGCCTGCGTAATATGATTAGTGCAGTTACTCTTGGTGGCAAAGTATCTGATGCAACCCCAAATCTCGCAGATGCTGTAGTTAAAAGTATTTTCGAAGGATTACCTTATCCGCAAACACTTTTTGCTTCATGTATCAGGCGAGTACGTGCAGAATCTGGTGATAAGGACAGAAACGCCGTTAACATCACTCGTGCGGCTATTATAAAGGCATATCTAAACAGAAAAAGTAGAAATCAAAATATTAAGGTTATGTTAGACAAAGACAACAACAATCAGGGCTATCTATGTGGCCGCTTATTTGCAGTTCTTGATAAGATTCAAGAGGAGGCAAATAATCAACACACAATTCGTGAACGTTATATGAACTCTGCAAGTTCAAATCCTGCTACAGTGTTTGCTGCAATTCTTAATCTCTCAAACCATCATGTTGAGAATTTAAAGACTGAAGGTAGAAAGATATATTTCGAGAGATTAAAACAAGAAATTCTTAGCAAGATTGATGCTGATGGATTTAAAGCGCAACTGGATTTACAAGATCAGGGCCGATTCTTCATTGGCTACTATCATCAACGCCAGGACTTCTTTACAAAGAATGAAGATAATAACAACGAATAATTAATAATTAAAATATTTACTACTATGTCAGAATTAAAAAACAGAATCGATTTTGTTTACATCTTTGATGTACAGGATGGTAACCCAAACGGCGACCCTGATGCAGGTAATTTGCCTCGCGTTGACGCAGAAACTGGTATGGGACTTGTAACTGACGTTTGTATTAAACGTAAGATTCGTAACTATGTTCAAGTAGCCAAGGGCAGTGAAAAGGGCTACGATATATTTATTAAGGAGAAAGCTGTACTTAATAAGTCTATCGATGCAGCTCATGATGACGAGGGCGTTAAGAACGCTTCAGATAAGACTACTGCTGCCAGAGATTGGATGTGTAAGACATTCTATGATATTCGTACTTTCGGTGCTCTTATGACAACAGGAAAGAATGCAGGTCAGGTTCGTGGTCCTATCCAGTTTACATTTGCTCGTTCTATTGACCCTATCGCAGCAACTGAGCATTCTATTACCAGAATGGCTGTAGCAACTGAGAAAGAGGCAGAGAAGCAAGGCGGTGAGAACCATACTATGGGACGTAAGGCTACTGTACCTTATGGATTATATGTATGTCATGGATTTATATCAGCAAATCTTGCTAATCAAACAGGTTTCTCAGAAGAAGACCTTGCTTTGTTCTGGGATGCACTGACAAATATGTTTGACATTGATCGCTCGGCTGCACGTGGTATGATGAGTGCTCAGAAACTTATTGTATTCCGTCATGATTCAGTATTGGGCAATGCACCTGCAAACAAACTATTTGATCTTGTTAAGATTGAAAAGAAATGCGACGGTGCACCTCGCTCTTTCAAAGATTATGAAGTGCTTGTTGACTCAACAAATCTCCCTAATGGTGTTACAATTGAAAATAAGATTTAATTTAATAATCGTCCCTATACAGGGGCGTGGATTGAAATCAGATTCAGGGTATCTTCGGAACTCGAATTCTGAACATCCCCCCTGTATAAGGGAGTGGATTGAAATGCGAATGAGAAATTTGCTATGATTACCGGTCACACGTCGCCCCAATATTGGGGCGTGGATTGAAACACGGTAAAGCAACAGAATGCACGAGACAAGGACTGTCACCCCTACGCGGGGCGTGGATTGAAACTTCGTACCGATACAAATGTTTTATCAGCCCTTTGAGTCGCCCCCATGCGGGGGCGTGGATTGAAACAATTCAGGTGGAGTGAATCCTGCGAACAATAACAAGTCGCTCCATATGGAGCGTGAAACGAAACGGCTACGACACCGCACACCGCACACCGCAACTTTTGGTGTTGCGGGGTGTGAGGTTGCGATGGAAAAGTAAATAATATAATTATTATATATAATATATATATTATAATATATATATTATATATAATAATTTAAAGCAAGATGTGGGTGCAGTGTGAAGTATGCAAAAGTTGCGGCGTGCGGTGTGCGGTGTCAACTTTTGGTGGATAGCGAACGAAGTGGCACTTCTTTGACCAGAAAACGTAATTTTTCAGGCTGTAAAGTTACGCTTCGTGACGCGCGAAGTGATAGTAGAAAAATATTTGCATTTTTTACGAAAATAATTAGCAAAATATTTGCACAATTCAAAAATTATTCGTACCTTTGCAGAGCAATTCAGAAACAAGCGCGCAAGGATTCTGAAACACACATCATCAATAAATTAACTATCAAAAACACATTACAATTATGGCAAAGATTTTTTATCTGCTTAAGCAGAACAACATCAAGAATTCGAAGGGAATTCGAAGCGAGTGAAGATTGACGGTCTGGGTATATTCTTCACTACCCTGGAGAATGAGGCTGGCGGTGCAGCCAAGAAGGAGGACTTCTCTCCCCAAAAGAACCTGAAGGGCCTGCATATCCGATTCCTGCCCGACCAGATGGCGGAGACTAATATCTCAAGCCGAGAGTTTATCAAGAAGGCGGAGTTCGTTAATGCCGAGGCATTCGCAGGATCGCTGGTAGATGATGAGCCAAGCAACGGCTCTGGATCGGGCTCAAATTCAAGCCAGAGCGGCAATACCGGAGGTGGAAATTCCGGCGGAGACGACAGTGGTATGGACCAGAACTGATGGAGCAGCGAGCACAGAGCCATGCTCGCATGAGCTCTGTCGAGTCGCGACAGAAGTCGACCAAAGGTCAACTAGACAACAGGGCTTGGGGCCTGAGTGCCCCAGCCCTTCACATTAAACATTAAAGATTAAACATTATGACTAAGAAGGAAACAGCAAAATTCGTGATTCAGCTTATCGCATCGATTGCATCGGCGATACTGACGGCACTGGGCGCCACATCGTGCGTAGGCGCATAAAACAGAAGAGGTTCGCAAACGCGAACCTCTTTCTTGTTATTTATCCAGCACCTTGGTTACGTCGGCCAGGCCGAAGCAGTGGGTGTATGTTGAGCCGTCGGCTTGGGTCCAGATGTGGCCGTGCTCCATGTCGACCTGTACTACGGTGTAGCCATCCTTATAGCTGTCGAGGTCGATGCAGCGCACGCGGTCGCCCTTCTTGATCTTCTCCTTAAACGGTATGAGCTTGCAGTCGGACTTGCTGACGCAGTCGAGACGGCTGGCAAAACCACACACCAGCATCTTGTCGCCGCTGATCTGCATGATGACACCAAACTTCCACTCGCCATCGCGACGATAGGCTACCTGAGCACCCGAAACAAAGTTGCCGTCCTTGATGACATTGTAAGAACCAGGCTTGAGCTGCTCGCCCTTAAGCTTCTCGGGCAGTGATGATGAGTCGACCTTATCGGGCCAACGGTCGTCGAGGAAACATACCACGGGCTCGTTTGGCAGGGGCACATCGATAACGATGGCACGCTGACGCTCGTGATACTTTGAGTGGGTGAGCAGGATGTCGCCCTTCTTAACCTTAGCCTCCTTGGCCAGTGGGATGATAAGTGCGTTGGGCACCTCGATCTTCTTGCCATACTCGTCGATAACGGTCTTCTCCTTGCCCGGGGCATCGATCTTGGTGTCGTACCATATCATGGTCTTCTTGAGCAGACCCTGACCCTCTTTTACCTCCTGGAAATAGTGCATCTGACAGGTGAGTGCCTGTTGTCCGGCCTCAGCGTTGATCTCCATGTTCATGGGGAAATCCCATGCCCACACCTTAGGATCGGTGACCTGTGCACTGGCCTGGGCGCTGAATGCTGCCAAAACGGCGGCTGCTACCATCATTCGCTTGGTTTTCATAATCTTTCTGGTATTATTTTGGAAAAAGAATCGGGGGCCCTTGCGGTACCCCCTAATTCATACTATACAACATTTTTTATAAATTTCGCTTGTGAATTAGAGGTTGAAGTCCTCAGGAAGTCCGATCTCCTTGAGACAGGCCTTCTCAAACTCCTTGTCCTCGCTTACGGTCTTGCCGTTAGGATAAAGCTTACCGATGCTGTCGAACTTCTCGACGATGCCACCCAACTTACCAAACTCGGCCTCGATATCCTTAGCCTTTGACATAGCCTTGTTGATAGCAGCAGTGTCGGTAGCGGCACCCTCGCCCTGGATGAGCTGCATAACCTCGTACATGCCCTTCATAGCAGGCGACATAGCGAGGAATGCTGTGTGATAAGCGTCCTTCCACTCGTCGACACTCCAGTTAGCGCCTTCGGCCTGAGCCTTCTCAACCAACTGATTCAGTGTAGCTACTGGATCGGCAGCAACTTCCTCGGCTGTAGGAGCAGCCTTCTGACCCTGTTTGCACGATGTGACAGCCATGCCCAGCATAAAAGCCATCATCACAATAAATGCTTTCTTCATAACTTTTGATTTTTAAATTATTGGTTAATAAATCTTTGATTAATCGGCGGCAAATTTACATAAAATTTTGAAACCACAAAATGTTTTTAGCAAAAAAGTGCAGAAAATTTGGAAATATGCCCGATTTTTCGTAACTTTGCCGCCCAAATATAAAGTATATAAGAAATGGCAGATACAAGCAACAGCATTCTACAGAAATTAGACGGACTGGAGGCTCGTTTCGAGGAGGTATCGACTCTGATTACCGACCCCGACGTGATAGCCGACCAGCAGAGATTCGTAAAACTTACTAAGGAATATAAGGATCTGGGCGACATTATGGACGCCCGTAAGCGTTATATCGCATGCCTGAACGGCATTAAGGAGGCTAAGGATATTCTGGCCAACGAGAGCGATCCGGAGATGAAGGAGATGGCTCGCGAGGAGCTGGCTATGAACGAGGAACTGCAGCCACAGCTGGAGGAGGAGATAAAGATAGCACTGATACCAAAGGACCCCGAGGACGCTAAGAACGTGGAGATGGAGATACGCGCCGGAACGGGTGGCGACGAGGCTGCACTGTTTGCCGGCGACCTATTCAAGATGTACAAGAACTTCTGCGAGTCGAAAGGCTGGCAGGTGGCTATCACATACGTGTCGGAGGGTGCCGTAGGCGGATTTAAGGAGGTGGACTTCTCGGTATCGGGTGCCGACGTGTATGGCACTCTGAAGTACGAGAGTGGCGTTCACCGCGTGCAGCGTGTGCCTGTGACCGAGAGTAACGGACGCATGCAGACCAGTGCCGCAACAGTAGCCGTGCTGCCTGAGGCTGACAAGTTTGAGGTGCACGTGAACGAGGGCGAAATCAAATGGGATACCTTCCGAAGCTCAGGTGCAGGTGGTCAGAACGTAAACAAGGTTGAATCGGGTGTACGTCTGCGCTATATGTGGAAGAACCCTAACACGGGCGAGACTGAGGAAATACTCATAGAGTGTACCGAGACCCGCGACCAGCCTAAGAACAAGGAGCGCGCACTGAGCCGATTGTACACCTTTATATATGATAAGGAGCACCAGAAGTATGTGGATGACATCGCTAACCGCCGTAAGAGTCTGGTTTCGACCGGCGACCGTAGCGCTAAAATCCGTACATACAACTTCCCACAGGGCCGAGTGACCGATCACCGTATCGGCTACACCACTCACGACCTGCAGGGATTCCTGGGTGGCGACATTCAGGCTATGATAGATGCGCTGACCGTGGCCGAAAACGCCGAGCGCATGAAGGAGAATGAGCTTTAATGCATTAAACATTAAACATTAAGCATTAAACATTAAACATTAAACATTAAATCAGATATGACCAGAAAAGAACTGATTGAACAGATTCGCGAGAAGAAGAGTTTTCTGTGCGTGGGACTGGACACAGACCTGGACAAGATGCCCAAAGGCCTGAAGGAGATAGTAAAGAAGGAGTATGAGGAGGAGGAAATGACCTTCGGTATGCTCTTCGAGTTTAGCACACGCATCATCGATGCTACTGCTCCCTACTGCGTGGCCTACAAGCCTAACCTGGCATTCTACGAGGCTTACGGTCTGGAGGGAATGGCAGCTTTCGAGGGTATCATAGAATATCTGCAGGAGAACTATCCTAAGCATCTGATCATCGCCGACGCCAAGCGCGGTGATATCGGAAATACATCAAAGATGTATGCCAAGACTTTCTTTGAGGAGTATAATGTGGACGCTCTGACCGTAGCCCCATACATGGGCGAGGACTCAGTGACACCATTCCTGGGTTACGACGGCAAGTGGGTAGTACTGTTGGCACTGACCAGCAACAAGGGTAGCCACGACTTCCAGCTGATGGAGGACAAGAACGGCGAGCGACTGTTTGAGAAGGTGCTGAAGAAGAGTCAGGAGTGGGGAAACGACGAGAACATGATGTATGTGGTAGGTGCTACCCAGGGCAAGATGTTTGAGGATATCCGCAAGGTGGCTCCCACACACTTCCTGCTGGTTCCGGGCGTAGGCGCTCAGGGCGGTAGTCTGGAGGAGGTCTGCAAATACGGAATGATAGACGACTGCGGACTGCTGGTAAACTCTAGCCGAGGCATAATCTACGCCAGCAACGAGAAGGACTTTGCCGAAGTGGCAGGTCAGAAAGCCAAGGAACTGCAGGAGCAGATGGCAGCAATACTGGATAAATGAGCGAAGTAAAGATCATCAACGACCCGGTATTCGGGTTTATCAAGATACCACGCGGCATACTCTACGGGATAGTAGAGCACCCGCTATTTCAGAGGCTTAACCGCATCAATCAGTTGGGGTTGGCCTCTGTGGTGTATCCTGGGGCCAGGCACACCCGATTCCAGCACTCGCTGGGCGCATTCCACCTGATGAGCGAGGCTATACAGAACCTGCAACAGAAGGGGCAGTTTATCTTCGACTCGGAGGCCGAGGCGGTACAGGCTGCGATACTGATGCACGACATCGGTCACGGTCCGTTCTCGCACGTGCTCGAGAACACGCTGATACACGGGATAGACCACGAGGAGATATCGCTGATGATGATGGAGCAGATAAACCGGGATATGAACGGACAGCTGAATCTGGCCATATCCATCTTCAAGGGCGAGTATCCCAAGAACTTTCTGCACCAACTGATTTCGAGTCAGCTGGACATGGACCGTCTGGACTATCTGCGACGCGACTCGTTTTATACAGGCGTGACCGAAGGTAATATAGGTAGCGCACGTATCATCAAGATGCTCAACGTGATAGACGATTCGCTTGTAGTAGAACAGAAGGGTATCTACTCGCTGGAAAACTACCTGACTACACGCCGACTGATGTACTGGCAGGTGTATCTGCACCGCACGTGTGTGGCCTATGAAAAGGTGCTGGTAAACATGCTGAACCGAGCCAAGTGGCTGATACGCAATGGCCAGCAGGTGTTTGCATCGCCCGCCCTACTCTACTTCCTGCAGAACGACATCGACGCCGAGTGGTTTGCATCACATCCGGAGGCTCTGCAGAACTATAGCGAGCTTGACGATAGCGACATATGGAGCGCCATGAAGGCATGGAAGCACCACGACGACAAGATACTATCAACACTGGCCACGGATATGCTGGACCGCCACATATTCAAGGTAGAGGTGCTTGAGGACGAGCCATCGCCCGAGCGTATCGACGAACTGAAGCGCCACATTGCCCAAAAGATGGACATACCATATGAGGACGCGCACTACATGATGAGCGTGAACACGATACAAAAGGATATGTATAATGTAGACGATGATAAGATACAAATACTTTACAAAAACGGGGAAATAAAGGATATTTCAGAAGCTTCTGAACTGCTAAATGTTCAGCTACTTTCAAAAAAAATACGAAAATATTATCTTTGTTATCAAAGATTTCAAGAAAATTAGTTATCTTTGCAAAGTTTAATCGATTAAAAAGCAAAAAATGGAATTTACAGCCAAACAAATTGCAGACCTGATTCAGGGAAGAGTTGAAGGCAACGAGAACGCTACCGTTCGCACATTCGCCAAGATTGAAGAGGGCACAGAGGGAGCAATTTCGTTCCTGTCGAACCCCAAATATACACATTATATTTACGACACCAAGTCGAGCGTAGTACTCATCAATGAGGACGTGGAACTGGAGAAACCCGTGAGCTGCACGCTGATTCGCGTGAAGAACGCCTACGAGTGCGTGGCCAAGCTACTGCAGATATACGACTCGATGAAACCAGCCAAGACGGGCATCGACCCTCTGGCATCGATTTCGCCTAAGGCTAAGGTTGGCGAGAACGTGTATGTGGGCCCATTTGCGGTGATCGGCGATGGCGCCGTGGTAGGCAATGGCACACAGATATATGCCCACACAGTGATAGGCGAAGGTGTGCAGATAGGCGAAAAATGTCTGCTCTACCCCCATGTAACCATCTATCAGGGATGTAAACTTGGAAATAATGTTACAATCCACGCAGGTAGCGTGATAGGTGCCGACGGTTTTGGATTTGCTCCAAACACCGAGGGTTACGACAAGATTCCACAGATAGGTATCGTAGTGATAGAGGACAATGTGGAGATAGGTGCCAACACCTGTGTGGACCGTAGCACCATGGGACAGACCATCATACGCAAGGGTGTGAAGCTGGACAACCTGATTCAGGTGGCTCACAACTGCGAAATCGGCGAGAACACCGTGATGAGTGCTCAGGTAGGACTGGCCGGTTCGACCAAGATCGGTGCATGGTGTATGGTAGGCGGTCAGGCCGGATTTGCAGGACATATCCAGGTGGCCGACAAGACATTTGTAGGTGCCCAGTGCGGTGTGATAAGCAACACCAAGGGCGACGGCGAGCAGCTGATAGGTTCGCCTGCGGTTAACCCGAAGATGTACTTCAAGGCACGCGCCATCGACGCTAAGCTGCCCGAGATGTACCGCCAGATAGCCGCTCTGCAGCGTGAAATAGACGCTCTGAAAGAAATAGTAACAATCGAGAGATAATTAAGAATATGAAACAGAAAACATTGAAAGGCAGTTTTTCGCTCTTCGGAAAAGGACTGCATACAGGTTTGAACCTGACTGTTACATTTAACCCCGCACCTGAGAACACAGGTTATAAAATCCAGCGTATCGACCTGGAAGGACAACCCATAATCGACGCTATTGCCGAGAACGTAATCGATACCCAGCGCGGTACCGTACTGGCCAAGGGCGACGCACGCGTTTCGACCGTAGAGCACGGACTTTCGGCCCTCTACGCTCTGGGAATCGACAACTGCCTGATACAGGTGAACGGTCCTGAGTTTCCTATCCTCGACGGTTCGGCCATTCTCTACGTAAACAAGATTCAGGAGATAGGTATCGAGGAGCAGAACGCACCTAAGGACTACTACATAATCCGTAAGAAGATTGAGATTAAGGACGAAGAGAGCGGATCGTGCATCACTATCCTGCCCGACGATGCATTTACCATCACAGCTATGTGCTCGTTTGAGAGTAAGTTCATCAACAGCCAGTTTGCTACTCTCGACGATCCTAAGAAATACCCCACAGAGATTGCAAGCGCACGTACATTCGTATTTGTACGCGACATAGAGCCTCTGCTTCAGGCTAACCTCATCAAGGGTGGCGACCTGGACAACGCTATCGTGATATACGAGCGCCAGACCACTCAGGAGCGACTGGACATGCTGGCCGACATGCTGCACGTAGAGCATCGCGATGCTACCGACCTGGGCTACATACAGCACAAGCCACTGCAGTGGGAGAACGAGTGCACTCGCCACAAGCTGCTCGACATCATCGGCGACATGGCACTGATAGGCAAACCCATCAAGGGCCGCATCATCGCTACACGTCCCGGACACACCATCAACAATAAGTTTGCGCGCATGATGCGCAAGGAGATTCGTAAGCACGAAATCCAGGCGCCCATCTACGATCCGAACGAGGAGCCGGTAATGGACGTGAACCGCATACGCGAACTGCTGCCACACCGCTACCCCATGCAGCTGGTTGACAAGGTGGTAGAGCTAGGTGCAAACACCATCGTGGGTATAAAGAATATCACCAGCAACGAGCCTTTCTTCCAGGGACACTTCCCACAGGAGCCCGTAATGCCAGGTGTGCTGCAGATTGAGGCTATGGCCCAGTGCGGCGGACTGCTGGTGCTGAACACACTGGAGGAGCCCGAGCGCTGGAGTACTTACTTCATGAAGATAGACGACGTGAAGTTCCGCCAGAAGGTGGTTCCTGGCGACACTCTGATATTCAAGGTAGAACTGCTGGCACCTGTACGCCACGGTATTTCATCGATGAAGGGATACGTATTCGTGGGTGATCACGTAGTATCAGAAGCTACCTTCACAGCTCAAATAGTAAAGAACAAATAAGAATTATGGCAAATCAGATACATCCACTAGCTGTTGTTGACCCCGAGGCAAAACTGGGCGACAACAATATCATCGGCCCATTCTGCGTGATCGACAAGAACGTAGTAATAGGCGACAACAACAAGTTGTATAACAGCGTTACCCTGCACTTCGGTACACGTCTGGGCAACAACAACGAGATTTTTCCGGGAGCATCGATCTCAACAAAGCCTCAGGACCTGAAGTTCCAGGGCGAGGAGACCACTTGCGAGATCGGCGACAACAACTCTATCCGCGAGAACGTAACCATAAGTCGTGGTACCGCTTCGAAGGGCAAGACCACCGTGGGCAACAATAATCTGCTGATGGAGAATATGCACATCGGACACGACTGCGAGATAGGTAACGGTTGTATCATCGGCAACACCACTAAGTTTGCCGGCGAGGTAATCGTTGACGACAATGCTATCATCTCAGCATGCTGCCTGTTCCACCAGTTCCTGCACGTGGGCGGATACATCATGTTCCAGGGCGGTACACGTACCAGCCAGGATATTCCTCCATACGTGATTGCTGGTAAGGAGCCCGTGCGCTATGCTGGCGTGAACCTTATCGGATTGCGTCGTCGCGGATTCTCGAACGAGACCATCGAGGCCATCCACGATGCTTATCGTATCATCTACTCTAAGGGTGTGATGAAGGAAGGTGTGGCCGAGGCTCGCGCCAAGTACCCCGACTCGAAGGAGGTAGAATACATCTGCTCGTTTATCGAAAACTCTAAGAGAGGTGTCATCCGCTAAGACGCTGATCGTAATCACGGGGCCAACGGCGGTAGGAAAAACCGCCTTGTGCCTGGATATAGCCCGACATTTCAACATCCCCATTATAAATGCCGACTCAAGGCAGATATACAAGGAACTGAAGATAGGCACGGCAAGTCCGACAGACGAACAGTTGGCACAGGTAAAACACTACCACGTGGGCACTCTGTCGCTGAACGACTACTATAGTGCATCGCTCTTTGAACAACAGACAATGGAGATACTGGAGCGCGAATTCCGGACCAGCGACTACGCCCTGATGGCAGGTGGAAGCATGATGTATATCGACGCCGTGTGCGACGGGATAGACGACATACCCACCGTGGACGATGAGACGCGCGAGACGCTGAAACGCCGACTGGCCAACGAGGGACTGGAGACGCTGGTGGAAGAGCTGAAACAGCTGGACCCCGAATACTACGAGATAGTGGACAAGCAGAACCCGCGACGAGTGGTACACGGACTGGAAATATGCCTGATGACGGGCAAGACATACACATCGTATCGCAAGCGCGAAAAAAAACAGCGACCTTTTAGCATAGTAAAGATCGGACTGAATCGCGACAGAGAAGAGCTATACAACCGCATAAACCAGCGAGTAGACCAGATGATGGCCGACGGACTGCTGGACGAGGCAAGAGCCCTCTACCCTATGCGACAAATGAACGCTCTCAACACCGTGGGATACAAGGAGATGTTTGCCTATATAGATGGCACATGGACGCTGGACGAAGCGGTGGAGAGAATAAAGGGTAACACGCGCAGGTACGCGCGCAAACAATTAACTTGGTATAAGAAAGATGAACAGATAAGGTGGTTTCACCCGGATGATAAAAACAGTATAATAAGTTACATATCTCAAGACTATGAGCAACAAAACAACTGACAAATACACGGGCATGCTGGGCATGGCCATGCAGAAAATCAAGGGCGTTTGGCCTTGGTATAAAGGATTGTATAAGGGACGCGCCTGGTACATCAAGACTCTGGTGGCCATTGCATCAATGATAGTGGCATTCTTCCTGTATCTGGGAGCAGTCGACATGAACTTCCTGTGGCTCTTCGGTAAGAGCCCGTCGATGAGTACCATCAAAAATAAGCGCCCTGCCGAGGCATCGATGATATATAGCGCCGACGGCAAGCAGATAGGAAAGTTCTTCAGCGAAAACCGTACTCCCGTGGGCTACGATGATGTGAACCCAGCATTCTGGAAGGCACTTATCGACACCGAGGATGAGCGTTTCTATAGTCATCATGGTATTGATTATCAGGCATTTGCAGCTGCACTTAAGGACTACGCCCTGCATCACGACGCTCGTGGAGCATCGACCATCACTCAGCAGTTGGCCAAGAACCTGTTCCGCACACGTTCGGAGTATTCTACAGGACTGCTGGGCAACATACCTGGAGTAAAGATGCTTATCCTTAAGAGCAAGGAATGGATTACAGCCTACAAGTTGGAGCTGTTTTTCACCAAGAACGAGATACTTACCCAGTATGCCAACACCGTTGATTTCGGTTCGAACGCATTCGGTATCAAGACCGCTTGTAAGACTTACTTCGGTTGTTCGCCAAAGAACATCACTACCGAGCAGGCCGCCGTGCTGGTTGGTATGCTTAAGGCTACCACATATTATAACCCGCTTATCAATCCCGAGAACTCGCTGAAGCGTCGTAACATCGTGCTCGACCTGATGAAGCAGCACGGCGACTTGACTCAGCAGGAGTGCGACTCGCTGAAGAAGCTGGAGATTAAGCTGGACTATAGCGTGGAGAATGCATACGACGGCGAGGCTAACTACTTCCGCGAGGCCGTGGCCGACTGGATGAAGGGTTGGTGTGCCGACTACTATGGTGAGAACAACAAATATGCTTACTACACTGAGGGACTGAAGATTTACACCACACTCGACTCGCGCATGCAGAAGTATGCTGAGGAGGCTGCGGTGAAGCAGATGAAGCAGGTGCAGAAGACATTCAACTCGCACTGGGGAAGCACTAACCCATGGCAGGACGAGCGCCACATAGAGATACCTAACTTTATAGAGGATCTGGCCAAAAAGACACCCTATTATAAATATCTGAGCCGCAAGTTCGAGGGTAATCAGGATTCTATCGATTACTATCTGAACCTGCCTCATAAGGTACGCTTGTTCGACTATGATAGCGAGACGGGCTATATCGAGAAGGAGATATCTACCCTCGACTCGCTGAGATATATGGAGCGCTTTATGCATTGCGGATTTGTAGCCATCGAGCCACAGACCGGACACGTAAAGGCATGGGTAGGCGACGTTGACTTCAAGACTTGGAAGTACGACAAGGTTACGGCTATGCGTCAGCCTGGTTCTACATTCAAACTCTTCGTATATACCGAGGCTATGAATCAGGGCATCACCCCTTGCGACACACGTAAGGACGAGTTCTTCTCGATGAAAGTGATGGACCACGGCGAGGAAGTGACATGGGCACCAACCAATGCCGACGGACGATTCACCAACTCGCTCATTACCCTGAAACAGGCTTTCGCCATGAGTATCAACTCGGTAGCCGTCCGCCTGGGTCAGGAGTGCGGTATCGACAATATCGTGAACACCGCCCACGCCATGGGTATCAAGAGCAAGCTGGACGCTACACCCGCTCTGGCTCTGGGTTCGAGCGACGTGAACCTGCTTGAGATGGTAAGCGCATATTGCACACCTTGCAGCGATGGTGTTCAGCATGATCCCGTACTTGTAAGCAAGATTGAGGACCGTGATGGAAACGTGATCTACGAGGCTCCAACGGAGGGTAAGCAGGCTATACCATATCGTAGTGCATTCCTGGTTCAGCAGTTGCTGATGGGAGGTATGAGCGGAACAAGCTCAAGACTGAGAGGTTTCGTGGGCTACGACATCACCGATACCGACTTTGGTGGTAAGACAGGTACATCAAACAACCACTCTGACGCATGGTTCATTGGCACAACACCAAATCTGGTTTGTGGCGCATGGGTTGGCGGAGAGTATCGTTGTATCCACTTCCGCACTGGTCAGCTTGGTCAGGGTAACCGCACGGCTCTGCCTATCTGCGGATACTTCCTGGGTAGCGTGCTTAAGGATCCCGCATTCAAGAAATATCGCGCCAAGTTCGGTGCTCCACGCGATGCCGCTCTTAACCAGTCGATGTATGGTTGCGGTGGATATCTGGCACTTCCTTCGGATTCTGACTCGCTGGGTGTAGACTCACTACGTATGGGCGGAGTGGACGATATGATTGAGCTCGACGCAGACGGCAATCCTCTGAAGAAGGCCGCTGAACACCACGAGAACGAGGATGCAAACCAGACACCAACACCAAACAATAACGGCGAAGCTACTGAGAAGAAAGACTGATGCAAGAACAACAGCAACTGGATCTGGACAATAAAGAGTGGCAAGACGCTCTGCAAATCATAAACTATACCCGTCGCTCGCTTTTCCTAACAGGAAAGGCGGGCACAGGTAAATCCACATTCCTGCGCTACATTTCTAAGAACACCAAGAAGAAGCACGTGATACTGGCTCCGACAGGTATCGCGGCTATCAATGCTGGTGGATCTACTCTGCATAGTTTCTTTAAACTACCCTTCCATCCCCTATTGCCCAACGACACTCAGTATGATTGGCGCAATCTGAAAAAGACACTGAAGTATACCGGCGCTCAACGAAAACTGATACGCGAGGTTGAGTTGATAATCATCGACGAGATATCGATGGTGCGTGCCGATATCATCGACTTTATAGATAAGGTATTACGCGCGTACACGCGTAACCCCGAACCATTCGGTGGAAAACAACTACTGTTGGTGGGCGATATCTATCAGCTGGAACCTGTGCTTAAGGACGAGGATCGCCAACTGCTACAACCGTTCTATCCCTCACCCTACTTCTTCAACGCAAAGGTGTGGCAGATGATGCCCATAGTATCTATCGAACTACGAAAAGTTTATCGTCAGACCGATGATAGCTTCATCGCTATCCTGGATCGCATCCGCAACAACACCGCAACCCAAGCCGATCTATCGGCACTGAATAGCCGCGTTGAAAACTCTCAAAATTCAGAATCTCTAAATTCTAAATTCTCATCTCTAAATTCTCCCCTCACCATCACTCTGGCCGCTCGTCGCGATACGGTGGACTTTATCAACGAGCAACAGCTAGCGGCCCTGGATGGCGACCCGATAACATTTGTGGGCAAGATACAAGGAGACTTCCCCGAAAGTTCGCTACCCACCCCGATGGAACTACAACTGAAACCTGGAGCCCAGATTATCTTTATAAAGAACGACAAAGAGAAGCGATGGGTGAATGGAACGCTTGGCACCATCGAATATATCGACGAAGAAGAGGGCATCATCGGCATCATCACCGAGGCGGGACTTGAGTTCGACGTGGAGCGCGACATCTGGGAGAACATGAAATACACCTTCAACGAGAAGGAACAGAAGATAGACGAGAAGCTACTGGGCACTTATACCCAGTTCCCCATCCGACTGGCTTGGGCAATAACGGTGCACAAGAGTCAGGGACTGACATTCAAACAGGTATCCATCGACTTTGGCGGTGGCGGAGCATTTGCCGGAGGTCAAACCTATGTGGCACTTTCGCGATGCACATCACTCGAGGGCATATCGCTAAAGGAGCCTTTGCGCCAAAGCGACATATTTGTAAGAGCCGAGGTGGTGAGATTTGCAAATCAGTACAACGACCAGCAACTGATAAACAAGGCCCTGCAGGAGGGAAAGGCCGATCGCGAATATCGCGATGCTATCAGAGCATTCGACAAAGGCGACTTCGGAGCTTTTCTCGACTCGTTTTTCAAAGCCATCCACTCGCGCTATGATATCGAAAAGCCACACATAAAGCGCTACATACGCCGAAAGCTGGAGATAATCAATCGCCAGAAGCGAGCTATCATCGAGATACAAGAGCGCGACCAAAAGGAGATTGCCAAACTAAGAGAAGAACTATACGCCAAAGACGAACAACTTAAGCGTTTAGCCGCAGAATACACCATACTGGGGCGCGAGTGCGAACGCGAACACATGCCAGAGGCTGCTATCAGAAATTATCAGAAGGCTCTGGAGTTATATCCTGACGCTGGTGACGCTAAACGAAGACTGAAAAAGCTGCAAAAATAGATGATGCTATTTTTGCAAAGAATAATACCAATTTGCAATCGTTTGCATGACATTTTGTGTTAATATTATTTAAATTTATGCGTTGTGTAGGCACACATCGCCAATTCATCAAAAAAAAACGCCAAAAAATTTGTGAGTTTCCCAAAAAAGCCTGCCACCGTTATCCTGAAAACAATCTTTTTACCTTAGAAAACTAATACCTATTGAAGATATGGAGCGATCGCTTGCGAAAGTCATCGCTTTATTTTTTGTCCCTACCTCAACTGTTAAACTTTACTAAATATTAGCATTCTAACACCTATAATATATAAACTCTCAACTAAAATTAGTACCTTTGCACCCCGTTAGAGTCCGTTGGGGCAGAGTTAAGTGTGTACGAACGTATGCCGCCTCGCGGAAAAAACCCTAAATACAAATAAAAGCAAAATGTACGCAATTGTAGAAATTCAGGGTCAGCAGTTCAAGGCCGAGCAGGGCAAGAAGCTCTTCGTGCACCACATCAAGGATGTTGAGGCAGGCAAGACTGTTGAATTTGACAAGGTACTGCTCGTAGATGCTGACGGTGCAGTTAAGGTAGGCGCTCCCACCGTAGATGGAGCAAAAGTAGTGTGTGAAGTAGTGAACCCACTCGTAAAGGGTGACAAGGTCATCGTTTTCAAGATGAAGCGTCGCAAGGACTATCGCGTTCGCAACGGTCATCGTGAGCAGTTCACAGAAGTAGTAATCAAGTCGGTAATCGCTTAAAAACGTAGGAGGAACAACATTATGGCACATAAGAAAGGTGTAGGTAGTTCTAAGAACGGTCGTGAGAGCGCAGCTCAGCGACTTGGCATTAAGATCTTCGGCGGTCAGCAGTGCGTAGCTGGTAACATCATCGTTCGCCAGCGCGGTACTAAGCACAACCCAGGTAACAACGTTGCCATCGGTAAGGACGACACTCTCTACGCTCTCGTAGACGGTACCGTAAACTTCCACAAAGGCAAGTACAACAAGAGCGTTGTTTCAGTAATTCCAAACGCTGAGGCCTAAGGTTAATTTTTAAAGAAACACTTATTCCAAACAAACAACAGATTCCCGCACTCCGCAAGGAGTAGCGGGATTTCTGCATTTTTACGGCTATTTTCTTGGCTAATTGCGCGATTATTTGTACCTTTGCGCCTTAGAAAAGAATATAAACTAATAAATACGTATTTAATATGTTAACACTGAAACTCATCAATGAGGAAACAGAACGCGTAATTCGCGGATTGGAGAAGAAACACTTCGCCGGCGCTAAAGAGGCTATCGATAATGTTTTGGCTATCGACAAGCGTCGTCGCGAGGCTCAGCAGGAACTTGATAAATGTCTGAACGAGCAGAAGCAGCTCTCAGGTCAGATAGGCCGACTGATGAAGGAAGGCAAGAAGGACGAGGCCGAGCAGGTAAAGGCACAGGTAGCACAACTGAAGGAGAAATCAAAGGAGATGGACGAGGCTATGGCCAAGGCTCAGGAAGAGATGACCACTCTGCTTTGCCAGATTCCTAATATCCCTTACGACGAGGTGCCCGAAGGTAAAGTGGCCGAGGACAACCACGTGGTAAAGAGCAACCTGAAGGAGTGCACCGCTAATGATACAGTAGGTAACTGGGATGTTAACCCAAAGCTGGGTATCGCTAATCCCCTGCCCCACTGGGAGCTCGCTAAGAAGTACAACCTCATCGACTTTGATCTGGGTGTAAAGATTACTGGCGCAGGTTTCCCCGTATATATAGGTAAGGGAGCTCGTCTGCAGCGCGCACTCATCAACTTCTTCCTCGACGAGGCTCGCAAGAGTGGTTACACAGAGATTATGCCTCCTACAGTAGTTAATGCTGCTTCGGGTTATGGCACAGGTCAGCTGCCTGATAAGGAGGGACAGATGTATCATTGCGAGGTAGACGACTTCTATCTCATTCCAACAGCTGAGGTACCTGTAACCAACATCTATCGCGACGTAATCCTGGACGAGAAGGATCTGCCCATCAAGAACTGTGCTTACACAGAGTGTTTCCGTCGTGAGGCTGGTTCATACGGTAAGGACGTTCGCGGCCTGAACCGTCTGCACGAGTTCTCAAAGATTGAGATAGTACGCATCGACAAGCCTGAGCACTCTAAGGAGAGCCACAAGGAGATGCTGGAGCACGTAGAGGGGCTGCTCAAGAAGCTGGAGCTCCCATATCGTATCCTGTTGCTGTGTGGTGGCGACCAGAGCTTTACCAGCGCCATCTGCTACGACTTCGAGGTTTACTCTGAGGCTCAGGGCCGTTGGCTCGAGGTTTCAAGTGTATCTAACTTCGATACATATCAGGCTAACCGCCTGAAGTGCCGCTATCGTAACAGCGAAACCAAGAAGACTGAGCTGTGTCACACACTGAACGGTTCGGCTCTTGCCCTGCCTAGAATCGTTGCCGCTCTGTTGGAGAACAACCAGACTGAGAATGGTATCAAGATTCCTGCAGCACTCGTACCCTACATGGGTTGCGACATCATCGATTAATCAACAAATGAACAAATACTTATGAACAAAATCGTTAGAAAGGAGCAGTTCTCTGAGAAGGTTTTCCTCTTTGAGATTGAAGCTCCACTGATCGCCAAGAGCCGCAAGGCTGGCAACTTTGTGATAGTGCGTATAGGCAAAAAGGGTGAGCGCATGCCACTTACCATAGCTGCCGCAGACATCGAGAAAGGCACCATCACACTGGTGGTCCAGATGGTTGGACTCTCGTCGAAAAAGCTCTGCGCCCTGAACGTAGGCGACTACGTGACGGATGTGGTAGGCCCTCTGGGCAATCCTACCAAAATCGAGAACTACGGAACAGTAGTTTGTGCTGGCGGTGGACTGGGTGTTGCACCTATGCTGCCCATCATCCAGGCACTGAAGGCTGCCGGCAACCGTGTGCTCTCAGTAATGGCCGGACGCTCAAAGGATCTCATCATCCTGGAAGATAAGGTACGCGAGAGCTCAGACGAGGTGATCATCATGACTGACGACGGAAGCTACGGCGAAAAGGGCGTGGTAACCGTTGGTATCGAAAAGTTTATCGAACAGGAGCCACACGTGGACAAGGTGTTCGCCATCGGCCCTCCAATCATGATGAAGTTCTCAAACCTTACAGCTCAGAAGCACAATATCCCTTGCGAGGTATCGCTCAACACCATCATGGTGGATGGAACGGGTATGTGCGGAGCTTGCCGACTCACCATCGGAGGCAAGACCAAGTTTGTCTGCATCGATGGTCCTGAGTTCGACGGAGCATTGGTAGATTGGGACGAGATGTTCAAACGTATGGGTACATTCAAGCGCGAGGAGCAGGAGGAGCTGGCTCACTACGAGGAGCATCTGGATAGCCTCAACGCAGAGGTGAAGACCGAAGCCAAAGGCACAGATATCAAGATGGACAGCGATCCTACTGACGATAGCATCGAGGTACTTACAGACCGCAATGCACCTTGGCGCGATGAGCTCAGAAAGAGCATGAAACCAAAGGAGCGCACTCAGATAGAGCGTGTGATCATGCCAGAGCTCGATCCTGTATATCGCGCAACCACCCGCACTGAGGAGGTAAACATCGGACTGACAAAGGAGATGGCAATGACAGAGGCCAAGCGTTGTCTGGATTGCGCCAAGCCAACTTGTGTTGAGGGTTGCCCTGTAAACATTAATATTCCTTCGTTCATCAAGAACATAGAGCGTGGTCAGTTCCTGGCCGCAGCTAAGGTGCTAAAGAACACTTCTGCCCTACCCGCTGTTTGCGGACGTGTTTGTCCTCAGGAAAAACAGTGCGAGAGCAAGTGTATACACCTGAAGATGAATGAGCCAGCCGTAGCTATCGGATATCTGGAGCGTTTCGCTGCCGACTTTGAGCGCGAGAGCGGAAACATATCTCTGCCAGAGATTGCTCCTGCCAACGGTATCAAGATTGCTGTTGTAGGTTCTGGTCCTGCGGGACTCTCGTTTGCTGGCGACATGGTGAAGAAGGGCTACGATGTTTACGTGTTCGAAGCTCTGCACGAAATCGGTGGTGTGCTTAAGTATGGTATACCCGAGTTCCGTCTGCCCAACAAGATTGTCGACGTAGAAATCGAGAACCTTGCCAAGATGGGGGTTCACTTCCAGACCGACGTTATCGTAGGTAAGACCATCAGCGTAGAACAGCTTGAGGCTCAAGGCTTTAAGGGCATCTTCGTAGGTTCTGGCGCTGGTCTGCCTAACTTCATGAATATCCCTGGCGAGAATAGCATCAACATCATGTCAAGTAACGAGTATCTTACTCGTGTAAACCTGATGGATGCCGCTAACCCAACCACAGATACTCCACTTAATCCTGCTAAGAGCGTGCTCGTAGTGGGTGGTGGTAACACAGCGATGGACTCTTGTCGTACAGCCAAGCGTTTGGGTGCCGATGTTACATTGGTTTATCGCCGTAGTGAGGTTGAGATGCCAGCTCGTCTTGAGGAGGTTAAGCATGCCAAGGAAGAGGGAATCAAGTTCCTCACCCTGCACAATCCTATCGAGTATATCGCCGATGAGACAGGTGCCGTTAAGCAGGCTGTTCTGCAGGTTATGGAGCTTGGAGAGCCTGATGCTTCAGGTCGTCGTAGTCCTGTACCCGTTGAGGGCAAGACTGTTACACTCGATGTAGATCAGGTTATCGTGGCCGTAGGTGTATCGCCTAACCCACTGGTTCCAAAGAGTATCGAGGGATTGGAGCTTGGCCGCAAGAACACTATTGCCGTAAGCGAAGAGATGCAGTCTAGCCGACAGGAGATCTTTGCTGGTGGTGATATCGTGCGTGGTGGTGCAACGGTAATCCTCGCCATGGGCGATGGTCGTCGTGCCGCATTGAATATGGATAAGCATCTGCGTGGAGAAGCTTAATCAAGATAAAGAGAGCCGTCGCCTGTGGCACCGTTTGAACGAACGATTTGTCAAGGCGATGGCTACTTATCATCTTATAGAGGATGATGACCGCATACTCGTGGGATTATCAGGCGGCAAGGATTCGCTCTGCTTGCTGGAGTTGCTGGCCAAGCGCTCGCGCATACAGCATCCACGATTCGAGGTAGAAGCACTACACGTAAGGATGGTCAACATCCACTACGAGACCGACACCTCTTATCTGCAGAAGTTCTGCGACGATCTGGGAGTAAAACTCCACGTGATGACAACGAGTTTTGAGGTTGACAACAATAGCGAGGGAGATGCCGCCCGACTACACAAGCAGAAAACTCCGTGTTTTCTCTGCTCATGGAACAGGCGCAAGCAGATGTTCAACCTGGCACAAGAACTGGGCTGCAATAAGATAGCCCTGGGCCATCACCAAGACGACCTGTTGCATACAGCACTGATGAATCTCACATTTCAGGGGCGCTTTGACACGATGCCGGCACTACTCAAGATGCGAAAAATGCCACTATCCATCATCCGTCCGCTATGCATGATCGAGGAGAAGGACATCAAGACCTATGCCGAGTTGCAGGGATATCAGAAACAACAGAAACTATGTCCTTACGAAACCAACTCGCATCGTGCAGAGATAAAGCAAATCTATGATGCCATCGAGCGGATGAACCCTGAGGCACGATACAGCATGTGGAATGCGCTTAATTCAGACAACAAACTGATAGAAGAATAATATATGAACCTAAGGAAGATTACGATACTCACTATGGCCGTACTGCTGTCGATGCCGATGGCAGCACAAAAGCGTAAACGCATAACACGACCAAAACCCGTTCCTGTAGTTGAAGAACCACAGGAGGATTCGCGCATCACGAATATGCGCGAGATGACCCAGCAGATAGTTATCATAGATAGTATCGTAACCAGCAAGGATCAGTTCCTTGCTTCAATCCGTATGTCGGCTGAATCTGGCAAACTGATGACCACAGGTTCATTCTATCGTAATAATCAGAATGGTATCCTCTACTTGAACGAGATGGGTAACAAGGTTTACTTCAGTCAGCCTGACGGCCATCAGCTTCAACTCTATACTGCCGACAAACTGGGCAACGAGTGGAGCCGTCCGCAACGTCTGGAAGGCATCAGCGAAGGTATCGACGAAGCCTCCTACCCCTTCATGCTTACTGATGGAGTAACATTCTACTTTGCCGGCAAAGGCGAAGAGAGTATTGGTGGGTACGACATCTTTATGACTCGCTACGACTCGCGTAGTGGTAGTTTTCTGAAACCCGAGAATATCGGCATGCCTTTCAACTCTGAGGCCAACGACTATATGTACGCTATCGACGAGGCCAACCGCATAGGTTACTTTGTAAGCGACCGTCGCCAGCCTGAGGGCAAGGTATGTATCTACATTTTCATTCCTCAAGAAACTCGCAAGACTTACGATGCAGCAAAATATACCGATGAGCAGATTCGTGGCTTTGCTGATATCACCAGTATCGCTGATACCTGGGGAAATGGAGCCGAAAGGAAAGCTGCACTCGACAGAATAAAGTCAAAGTATTCACCTATCGATGTTCCTGGACAATTGGTTAGCACAGGCGATGCAGCATCAGCTGTAGAGTACCACTCTAAGGAAGCTATGTCGCTATATCAGAAGCTGTTAAAGGAACAGAACTCACTCGACATCGTAAACTCGCGCTTAGAGCTGTTGCGCCAGAAATATCATCAGGCCAACGCCAACGAGAGACGTCAGATGAAGAGCGAGATACTGAAACTAGAAGAAGACGCCATCCAGCTTTATGCCAACGTTAAGCAGTTGGATAAGGCTACACGTAATGCAGAAATAAATAGTAAAAAACAATAATACAATCAGTCTATGAAGAAGAATTTTCCAGAATCAGAATTGATTATCAATGCCGATGGTTCTTGTTTCCATCTGCATCTTAAGCCAGAACAGCTGGCTGATAAGGTGGTGCTGGTAGGCGATCCAGCCCGAGTAGACACAGTTGCAGCCCACTTCGACTCTAAGGAGTGCGAGGTTTCCAGCCGCGAGTTCCACACCATCACAGGTATGTATAAGGGCAAGCGCATCACTTGTCAGAGTCATGGAATAGGTTGCGACAATATCGATATCGTAGCCAATGAGCTCGACACTCTTGCAAATATCGATTATAACACCCGTGAAGAGAAGGCCGAGCATCGCACACTCACTATGGTTCGTATCGGAACCTGTGGCGGACTTCAGCCTAACACTCCTACTGGATGTTTTGTTGCCAGCGTTAAGAGCATTGGTTTCGACGGATTGCTTAACTACTATGCTGGCCGCAATGAGGTTTGCGACCTTAAGCTCGAAGAGGCCTTCAAGAAGCATATGAATTGGAATCCAATCAAGGGTGCTCCATACGTGTCAGTAGCTGATGCAGAGCTTATCGACCGCATTGCTAAGGACGATATGGTTCTTGGCTATACCATTTCGTGTGGTGGATTCTATGGTCCACAGGGCCGTGTGCTACGTGCCGACATCGAGGATCCTAAGCAGAACGAGAAGATTGAGAGTTTTGAGTATGAGGGCTTAAAGATCTGCAACTTCGAGATGGAATCGTCTGCCCTTGCAGGTATGGCTTCTCTGCTTGGTCATCGTGCTATGACCTGCTGTATGGTCATCGCCAACCGTTATGCCCAGAAAATGAACACAGAGTATAAGAACTCTATCGACACACTTATCGAAAAAGTACTCGACCGCATCTAAATGAACGAAACGATCTGTGCTCTCGCCACAGCAACAGGTGGCGCAATAGGAATTATAAGAATCTCAGGCCCAAAGTCGCTTGAGATTCTTTCTCACGTATTTACCAAAGATATCTCTAACGCCCAGCCCTACACTATACACTATGGAAAAATTAAGGACGGCACCGAGGTGGTAGATGAGGTATTGGTAAGTGTGTTCCGCGCCCCCCACTCTTACACGGGCGAGGAATCTGCAGAGATTTCGTGTCACGGATCGCGTTATATACTGAACAAGGTACTGGCTCTGCTGATAGCAAATGGTTGTCGACAGGCTGGTCCTGGCGAATTTACCCAGCGTGCTTACCTGAATGGTAAGATGGACCTGAGTCAAGCCGAAGCTGTGGCCGACCTGATAGCTTCAACCAATCAAGCTACACACCAGATTGCGATGAGCCAGCTTAGAGGACATTTCTCATCTAAGCTTGCACAGCTTCGCGAACAGTTGCTCAAGCTCACGTCTCTACTAGAACTAGAGCTCGACTTCTCCGATCACGAAGATCTGGAGTTTGCCGATCGCAGCGAGCTGCTTGAGCTGGCAAAAACTATTGACAACCACGTCAACCGCCTGGCCTACTCTTTCCAAACTGGCCAAGCATTAAAGCAAGGCATCCCTGTGGCCATTGTGGGTAAGACCAACGTAGGTAAATCCACCCTGCTTAATCGTCTGCTCAAAGACGATAGAGCCATCGTGAGTGATATTCACGGCACCACTCGCGACACTATCGAAGATACCATCGACATTAACGGTATCACCTTCCGTTTTATCGATACAGCTGGCATCCGCCAGACACAAGATGAGGTAGAACAGATAGGTATCACCCGCACTTACGCCGCTATCGACAAGGCCCGCATCGTGCTTTGGCTCATCGACGCAGAGCCTTCAATCGAAGAAATTAACGATGTATTGCAACGTACTGAAAATAAGAAACTTATCGTTATCAAAAACAAAGCCGACAAGGCTGATAACAATAGTTACAATTCGTTAAAACTCCCATTTATCACCATCAGCGCTAAGTTTGGCACAGGTATCGATGAATTAGAGCAAGCCATCTACGAGGCTGCCGACATTCCAGCCCTTACTGAGAACGATATCATCGTGACAAATGCTCGTCATTACGACGCATTGGTTCGTGCCCACGATAGCATCCAGCGAGTAATCGATGGTCTCCAAATGCAACTTAGCGGAGACCTTCTCAGTGAAGATCTCCGCCAAGCCCTTGACACTCTCGCCGAAATAACAGGTGGTCAGATTACCCCTAACGAAGTTTTAGGAAATATCTTTAAAAACTTCTGTATCGGCAAGTAATCTCGTTTTATTTCTTTTCTTTTCCGTGAACACTCTTTATCTTCACGCCTAACTTACCTGGCAGGATGGCATTGAGCGTAACACCAACGATGGCCGAAAGAGCCAGACCTGAGAAGTGGATAGGACCAATGTTCACATTGTCGTCGGCACCATATTTCACGCCGATAGCTATCACCAGAATCAGAGCAGCCACAAACACGTTGCGCGAAGAGTTGAAATCAACGCTATCCTCTATCAGATTGCGCACACCCACGGCCGAAATCATACCGTAAAGAATCAGGCTTACACCACCAATTGTAGCGGCAGGCATCAAACCAATCAGACAAGCAAACTTAGGACAGAACGACAGCAGGATTGCGAAGCAAGCTGCCAAACGAATCACAGCTGGATCGAACACCTTGGTAAGGTTCAACACTCCGGTATTCTCGCCATATGTTGTATTAGCAGGCGCGCCAAAGAGCGATGCTATAGCTGTTGCCAGTCCGTCGCCCATCAGTGTACGATGCAGACCTGGTTCCTTCAAGAAATCCTTACCTACAGTAGAAGATATAGCGCACATATCGCCGATATGCTCCATGATAGTTGCAATAGCGATTGGCATGATAGCAATGATGGTAGAAATCAGGAAGGTGCTATCCATATTGTCGAAAACAGCCAGCACGGTCTGCTCTCTGCTGAATGGAAGACCTATCCAGGCAGCCTCGCCCAGCGATGAGAAATCCACCTCTCCCATCACTACAGCTACCGTATAACTAACCACTACACCTAGCAGGATTGGGATAATCCTGATGATTCCCTTACCACACACGCTGGCAATAATAACCGTTGCAAGCGCCACGATGGCCAATGTCCAGTTGGTGGTACAATTCTGGATAGCGCTACCCGAGAGCACCAGACCAATGGCGATAATCATTGGGCCAGTAACCAATGGTGGGAAGAATCGCATCATCTTCTCGATACCGAACGACTTGATGAGTCCAGCCATCACGAAATAACACAGTCCGGCAAAGAGCACACCTATGCAAGCATAGTCCAAGGCCAATGTCTCGCTCATTCCCTGCTCTACTCCCAGCGCCTTCACCGACAGATAGCCACCCAGGAATGCAAACGACGAGCCCAGGAATGCGGGCACCTTAAACTTGCTTACGCAATGGAATACCAATGTACCGATTCCCGCAAACAGCAAGGTAGACGACACAGAAAGACCTGTTAGCACAGGCACCAGCACTGTGGCACCAAACATAGCAAACAAATGTTGTACACCCAGGATTATGTACTTGGGCATACCCAGTTCTCTGGCATCAGTGATGCCTTCTTTCTCTTCAAATTGATTCATGTGATTATATAGTTTTATTCTTCCATCAGTTTACGATAGCGTGCGCGTTTTGGCTCCTCTAAGCCCAGGCGCTGAGCCTTGTTGCTCTCATACTCACTGTAGTTACCCTCGAAGTAGAACACGTTACCCTCGCCCTCAAAGGCCAAAATATGTGTACAGATACGGTCCAGGAACCAGCGGTCGTGGCTGATGATAACAGCACAACCCGCAAAAGCCTCAAGACCTTCCTCGAGTGCTCGCAGAGTGTTCACGTCGATATCGTTGGTAGGCTCGTCGAGCAACAGCACATTTCCCTCTTGCTTCAGAGCAATAGCCAGATGCAGACGATTTCGCTCACCACCCGACAGAACACCGCACTTCTTCTCCTGATCGGCACCACTAAAGTTGAATCGCGACAAGTATGCACGTACGTTAACGTCCTTGCCACCCATACGGATTGTCTCATTGCCTCCGCTCACCACCTCGTAAACCGATTTAGCTGGATCGATATCCTTGTGTTGCTGGTCTACATAACTAAGCTTTACGGTTTCGCCCACGGCAAACTGTCCTGCATCAGCCTGTTCCAAGCCCATAATCAGACGGAACAGCGTAGTCTTACCTGCACCGTTAGGACCAATCACACCCACGATACCGTTTGGTGGCAGATTAAAGTTCAGGTCGGTAAACAGTGTCTTCTCCGGATACGACTTTGCCACATGCTCAGCCTCGATCACCTTATTACCCAAGCGAGGTCCGTTAGGGATAAAGATTTCCAACTTCTCTTCCTTCTGCTTCTGCTCCTCGTTCAGCATCATCTCGTACGAGTTCAAACGAGCCTTACCCTTGGCATGGCGGGCCTTGGGCGCCATACGTACCCACTCCAACTCGCGCTCCAGAGTCTTTCTTCGCTTTGATGCAGATTTCTCCTCCTGAGCCAAACGCTGTGATTTCTGTTCAAGCCAGCTCGAGTAGTTACCCTTCCAGGGGATACCCTCACCACGATCCAACTCCAATATCCACTCAGCCACATCGTCCAGGAAGTAACGGTCATGGGTAACGGCTATTACCGTACCCTCGTATTGCTGCAAATGCTGCTCCAACCAGTCGATAGACTCAGCGTCAAGATGGTTGGTAGGCTCGTCGAGTAGCAGTACATCAGGTTTCTGTAGCAGCAGTCGGCAAAGTGCCACACGTCTGCGCTCACCACCAGATAGGTTCTTCACGCTCCAATCGCCTGGAGGACAGTTGAGTGCAGCCATCGCGCGATCCAGTTTCGAGTCCATATTCCACGCATCAGTCGCATCGATGATATCCTGCAGTTCAGCCTGTCGCTGCATCAATTTGTCCATCTTGTCAGCATCTTCGTAGTATTCAGGCAGTCCGAATTTCACGTTTATCTCGTCGTATTCAGCCAGTGCGTCGTACACGTGCTGCACTCCTTCCATCACATTCTCCTTCACCGTCTTTTCCTCATTCAGTGGTGGGTCCTGAGGCAGATAACCCACGCTGTAACCAGGGCTCCACACCACGTTGCCCTGATACTGCTGATCCAGACCGGCGATAATTTTCATCAGTGTTGACTTACCTGCACCATTCAGTCCGATGATACCAATCTTAGCACCATAGAAGAAGCTTAGGTAGATGTTTTTGAGCACTTGTTTCTGATTCTGTTGGATGGTCTTGCTCACCCCCACCATCGAGAAGATTACCTTCTTGTCGTCGACTGTTGCCATAATGATTATTGATTATTTTAAATTTGGCGCAAATTTAATAAATTTCCTTGAAATCTGCCTTGTTTTCCTAAATTTTCTTTGCCAAACAAATTATTTTGCTTATTTTTGCCACATAATCAATTAATAATTTTAAGGTTATGGTTAAGCACATTATTCTCTGGACACTTAATCCAGAACTCTCTGAGGAAGAGAAGCAGAAAGTAAAGGCTGGCATCAAGGCTGGTCTCGAGGGATTGGTAGGCAAGGTTCCCGGACTCGTTGATGTTAAGGTTCACATTGATGGTCGCCTGGCTTCGTCGAATGCCGATGTGATGCTCGACAGCACACTCGAGAGCGAGGAGGCACTCAAGGGGTATGCCGTTCATCCTGAGCATGTAGCTGTGGCTAATGGCAAGGTAAGGCCATACACAGTGCAACGCTCGTGTCTCGACTTTGAGATATAAAAAACGAAATAACCCCCGCCAAACGGCGAGGGTTAATTATTATATCAAGAAAAAGTGATTACTTCTTATTGATAGCCAGATCGATAGCAACTGCTACAGATACAGTAGCACCAACCATTGGGTTGTTACCCATACCCAGGAATCCCATCATCTCTACGTGTGCAGGTACTGATGAAGAACCTGCAAACTGAGCGTCTGAGTGCATACGACCCAGAGTATCAGTCATACCGTATGAAGCAGGACCAGCTGCCATGTTGTCTGGGTGCAGAGTACGACCAGTACCACCACCAGAAGCTACTGAGAAGTAAGGCTTACCAGCGAGTACGCGCTCCTTCTTGTAAGTACCAGCTACTGGGTGCTGGAAACGGGTTGGGTTGGTAGAGTTACCAGTAATCGATACGTCTACATTCTCCTTCCACAGGATAGCTACACCCTCACGAACATCGTCGGCACCATAGCACTTAACCTTCAGACGGTTAGGATTGTTGCCATAAGGAACCTCCTTAACAACGTTCAGGTCGCCAGTGAAGTAATCAAACTTGGTCTGTACGTATGTGAAACCGTTGATACGGCTGATAATCTGAGCAGCGTCCTTACCAAGACCGTTCAGGATAACGCGGAGAGGCTTCTGGCGAACCTTGTTAGCCATCTCAGCAATCTTGATAGCACCCTCGGCAGCAGCG
>ONGP01000066.1 GCA_900317405.1 uncultured Prevotella sp. | reverse complement strand
AGGTATTGACCACCACATCGAACTCGTCGTGGTGGCGGGGCAGAAAGTCGAAAATGTCTTGTCCATCTTTCAAGTCGCAGATTGTCAGCGTAAAGCTGCTATTCTGTTCCTGCTCATTCATGATCTTCTCAAAGGCATGGGCGATATTACCATAACCTGCCAATAAAATTCGTTTCATAGCGTGATCATTCTTAATACATGAAATTTAATTAAAAATAGCGCATGATATTCTTTTTGAACTCTTCGACGCTGAAAGGCTGCTCCTCTACCTCGAATGTAAGACCGATCTGCTGGAGCAAGGCATCAATCTTCTCTGGCATGAGCAGCGACAGCTCCGTCATGGTGTGAGGATGGTCGGTGCTGACGACATCGAGCAGCCGATAGGCTATCCAGGCTCCAGTGGCCGTCTGCCAGCAAACAGCATTGGTGCCGTATCGCTTCCAGGTGGTCTGGTTGGCCATCACGTTCTTCACCCAGTACATCCTATCGCGTGTGTCCCAGAAGAGCATTCCCACATGATCATCACCCTTGAGGCAGTGAGGCACGGGAATCTTGAGGAACTCATCAACCGTCATTTCAGTGCCATGGTCCAGAAAGCATTGCTGCATTCCTCGTGGGGCCTGAAAGAGATAGGCCGATCCGAGCAGATTCTCGTCGCTGTGCAGCATCGACATCAGTTCTTCATGAGGTATGGGGAGATACTTGCGTTGCTCGCCGTGATAGGTAAGGTGCATGGCGCCACCATCATCCTTCAGCTGCTGTGTAATGTAATTGATCTTATCTTTGTTTATCACGACCAACTCAGCACGGCAACTCTCCTCGGCATACATGTAGGGCGACCAGGTGCCGAATACCTCATATTCATCGCTGACAGCATCGTCGTGTTCCAACTCGAAGGCATAGTGCGGCCCCTGTGGCTTGTACTTCTGATAGACGTGTTCGAGAATACCTGGATTGATGCCAAAGCCACACATGATGCGGCTGCGGGTCGGACATTTCAGCAGCGGATCCAAAGCGAACAGGAAGTCCACCGCCGTAGTACCATCACCCATACCTTCATCTACACCCATATCAATGTAGTCCAGGCCGTAGTCGATGCACATCTGTGTAACATCACAAGTTTCGGCCTGCGACGTGTTTAATACGAGATCAAATTCGTTATGATGCTCTGGCAGATAACTGAGAATCTCTTGTCCATCCTTCAAGTCGCAGGTAGTAAATGTATAACTTCCACTCGGTTCCTGCTCTTTCATGATTTGTACAAAGGCATGGGCTACATTGCCATAGCCCGCTAATAAAATTCGTTTCATTTCTTATAGAATATAATATTACTTATAGTTTCTTCTTGGTTACCAACAAGTCGGAGTGCCATCTGGCCGGTTATTTCCGACAAGGTGTCAATCTGTTGTTGAGTATATAAGGCACTGCTACAATCGGTAAACACCTCGTAGAGCGATTCACGACGAGTGATATAGGTCGATGTGTGCTCGCCTGTGAGCGATGGATCTATATGATGGGTGTTCCACAGTTTGCCGTCGATATTGATATATTCTGGGATATTGTTGGCATTATACCCCATCTCCGCACCATCGTCGAGACCAATTTCGCGTAGCAGATGATATTCAGGGTAGATGCGGTAGCGCATGGAACAGAATAACTCTCTGTGTGCCTGGTGAAGTAGTTCGGTCACGGTCTGACCTGGATCTGTATCGATGATGATAGGCAGACTGGTTAAGTAGTGACCATAGACATGGTCGGTGAGTCGCCGGTCGCCGCGCCCATGATTAAAGGTGTAGAAAGCCACACGCCTCTCGCCCGACATATAGGCTAATGCCAAGGCATAGGCGGCATAGAAAACAGTGGTGGGCGTTTGACCTATGCGTTGACAGCCTTCATCGATGATAGTGGCAGACACCATGGGGTGCGAACTAATGGCAGGTCCCAATGGGTTGTCTGTATCACGACAAAAATCAGTCACTTGCAGGCCCTCGAACTTCTTCAAATAGTATTCTCTGGCACGACGATAGGCATCGCTGTCGTAGCTGGCGATTTCCTGTCGTGTCATTTCTGCGGCAATGTCTCCCTGCTGATAGAGGGGCTTGCCCTGCAGCGCTTCTTCAAAAGCATTCCACAGTGCTCTTTGAGATATGCCGTCGAAGAATAGGTGATGGTTTTCCATGACAACGTAGCACTTACTGTCGGTCTCTACCAGAGAGAGGTGAACGCAGGCCTCGTTGAATATGTCGAAGGGTTTTGTAAACGTGGGTTCTGCAGCCTCCCATTCCGCATCGCTCATGCGATAGTAATGCACGTTGTTAGGCATCTGCCAGTCCTCACAAATCATGATGTCGTCACCCTGACGGGTCAAGTGTATATGGAGGTAACGCTGCTCATCGAGCATCCGCTGCATGGCACGCTGAAAACGCTGTGCCGACGAGCGTTCGAAGGGCATACATAATGTAACGTTGTGCTGCGTCAACTCTGGGGCTTGCATAAATTCCTCATAGCACTCCCACTGTATGGCGTTCAATGGGTAAGTAATACTCTCTTTCATATCTTTCATTAGTTGTCAGTGCTTTATATAGCTGAATGTGTGCAGCTATCATTTCATAGCGGTGGGCGAGTAGTTGCAGACGGGCTTCGAGCAACGACTGGCGGGCCAGCAGCACCTGCAGGTAGTTCACGTCCTCGTCGTACTGCATGCGCAACTTTGAGGCATCAGCGATATGCGACAGTTTCTCCACCTGCTGCTCGCTGAGACTGATGGCCCGACGTGCATACTGCTCGGTAGCCAGGATGTCGTTCACCTCCCGACCAGCCTCTAACACCGTCTGGCGGAAAGCCACCTTGGCCGCCTCCTGCTCTGCCTTGGTGCGCTGCACCTCTGCCCGTAGTCGGCCTCCGGCAAAGAGG
>ONGP01000046.1 GCA_900317405.1 uncultured Prevotella sp. | reverse complement strand
CAAACTGTACTTCTATCATGCCAGCAAAGATGGATTAGGACTGTCAAATATGGATGCCTACACTTATATGAAGGATAAGTTCACGATGATAGGTGTGGCGGTATATAGATTCAAAGATCATGATGCAGCGTAATGAGTATGTCTTGAAGAACATGTTCGGGTCGTTCTTCCTGGCGACCGTCATGTCGGCCCTGATGAGCCAATTGGGTGGTTTCACAGACTCCGTTGTGGTGTCTCATCTGGTGTCGCCCGATGCACTGTCAGTTGTCCGTATCTGGCAGCCCTTTGCGAGCTGTATGTTTATCATCATCGGTATGATGAGTACCGGCGCCAGTTACCTGACCGCACGAGGCATTGGTGCCCAGAACTACGACAAGGTAAACCGGGTGTTCAATAACCACCTGTACTACGTCGTCTTCTCCACACTGTTGGTTATTGCGCTCGTATTGCCTTTCCTCGACGTGGTGGCTGGCTTGATTACCACCGACGAACGGCTGTTGCCCATGCTGAAGCCCTATATTCATGCCGACATGTTCGCCATCTTTATAGCAGCCATTTGCGGTGTGCCCGTCTCCTATGTCATCACCAACGGCAGTCCGCGCCTCATCACCCGACGTATCATCATCTCCCAGATACTCAATGTCATATTCGACCTGCTGCTCTGCGGTGTGTTCGATATGGGTATGGCTGGTGCCTCGTATGCTTCAGGTCTCAGCAACCTGCTTGCTTTTACCTCGCTGGTAGGCTATATGCGCAAGAACAGTAAGATATTCCGACTCAGGCGCCCAGAAAAGATATGTAGCATCAAGCAATATTGCGAGTGCTTTTCCATCGGACTCCCCATGCTGATATCAGCGCTGTTAGCGCCGGCTATGGCCTACACCTTGAACTCGCTAGTTATCGGAAAACTCGGTGCCGACGGTATGTATTTCTTTACCGTCTATTTTCAAGTCAACGGTATTTGTATGCTGGCATTATCAGGCTCGAACACGGCTATCAGCAATATCGGCGGCATCCTGTTGGGTGAAGAAGACTACGACAGCTTCCGCATGCTCACACGGCGCATCTTCCGAATATTGATAGTGGTAATGGTGGTAGTGAGCCTGGTGATATTCCTCTTCCCCGATTTGCTGGCAAGGCTATTTGGTGCTGACGACAATCTGATAGCACAGTGCCAAACCCCGTTCCGTCTGATAAGCCTCGCCTTCCTGCCCAATGCCATTTCAGAGACACTGAGCGTGCTTTACTTTGTGCAGGGGCATCAGAAACTCTGCCGATGGATAGAGATCGTGACCAACGTGGGAACCATCGCCGTTATTGTCATCATGGCCCTCTACACACCTAATCTCATCTGGTATATCCTGCCCGTCACCGCCTGGCTTCTACTGTTGGTGATGGTGGCAATGGCGTATGTAGTGCATCGCAAGAATAAGCTTTATGCCTGGCCTACACTTGAGAATACGGTGCCATCAAATCCTGCCGTTACTTTCTCTGTTCATTATACTGCCGAAGATGTTCAGCAATTCCTGACTAAGGTGCGCCCATTTATCGATATGTGTGAGGTTAAAGACGGCCTGGCTGTTGATATTGCGCTGGAGGAACTGCTCTATGAGATTATAGAGACACACGACGTGCA
The DNA here is from genome assembly GCA_900317405.1 of uncultured Prevotella sp. Lineage (GTDB taxonomy): Bacteria > Bacteroidota > Bacteroidia > Bacteroidales > Bacteroidaceae > Prevotella. Next base: position 30,753 of record ONGP01000046.1, on the reverse strand, counting down.
AACTTCCAAGAAGAAAGAAACCTTCGATGTCCGTATTATCGACAAGGCAGATATGTTCACTATCGTTGTTAAGAGTAAAGGACCGCTACGAAATCCTATTTACAGGTATGCCGATAGTGAAGTTATGAATATCCATGAGGATAATTTGCGCCGTGCCATTCTGTCGCGTGTATGCAAGCAAATCAACCACAAGTATATGAACGGCATCAACTGCATCTATCTGAATTATAAACGAAACTAACCATGACATTTATCCGCCCACTATACACTTGTGGCGCTTTCAACCGCCAAGTACAGAGAGCTGTGATGTACAACACGGCTCGCGGCACTTGCTACACTTTTGAAGGCGTGTCGGCTCTGCTGGTCAATGAGGTGCTGGCAGGTAAAAGGGAATGCCTTATTGACACAGCGCATATCGCTTATGTGACAGGTGCCACAGAGGAACAGGTCATCGCATTCTGCCGTGAGCAGCTGATGCCTGTAGGACTCGTTCACGACCATGTATTCAGTGACGAAGAGTGGCAGCAGTACCGAAAGGACAATCCACCCTGCATTGGTGCAAAGGGTTATGAGCCTGTGGGTGATTATAGGGATTCCTTACCTGAGGATCTTCGGGTTTCTCTGACTTTTGAACTTACCTACGCCTGTAGCGAGCGTTGTCTGCACTGCTTTAACGTAGGCGCTGCCCGTAGCGACTTGTACGAAGAACACCGCTTGCGACCAGATATGCTGACACTGGCAGACTACAAGCGTATCATTGATGAAGCTGTAGAATTAGGAATACCAGAGGTGACCGTCACTGGCGGTGACCCATTCAACTACCCCCACTGCTGGGACATTCTCGACTATATGCACGAGCGCAATCTGGCTGTGAACCTGTTTACCAACGCCCTGGCGCTTAACAACAGTGAGAAGATACGCCGCGTGGCCCGCCTGGGACTCCGACAGCTCAGCGTGTCGATCTACAGCACCGATGCTGAGGTACACGATCAGATCACACGCCGTCGCGGCTCGTGGGAGCAGTCGATGAAAGTGCTGAGGGAGATGGCTGCATGGCCTGTGCCCCTGAACCTCAAGACCCCCGTGTTCCGTCTGAACACCCGAACCTATTATGGGGTGCGCGAGATAGCCCACCAACTGGGTGCGGAGAATGAGGTGTCGTGTACGCTGATGCCTGGTGCCGACGGTGATGTCTCTTTGATTGAACATCTGCAGACACGCCCTGAAGCCCTGCGTATCATCTTGATGGATCCGCTTGGGAAGACTCATGTGCCTGCCGATGGGAAAGCCGACGGCTACGAGTTTGGCAGCAAGCACGGGTTCCCATGCTCTTCCAATGGTATAATCAACGTCTCCCCCAATGGGGTGGTTAGTGGGTGCAGCAGTATCCCCTTCACTTTTGGCGACGTACATGATGTGTCGCTCAAGGAGGCCATCCTGAGCCCACAGCGACTGCAGATGCTTCAGGCCGATCAGAAGCAAGCGTTTCCCGTCTGCGGCCAGCATGACTATTGTCGGTATTGCCGTGTGCCCTGTTATGCCGGCGAGTCATTGGAAAAGCATGCCGACGGCACCTTCACCCTCAAAGAGATACAAGGTGATGTATGCCTGACAGCCCAGATACGTATGGAACTGTGCCGGCAAATTGAACAGGGCATCGACCCACTTGGCGGCAGGAGCATCGAGGAATGCCTGGCAGCCCAGCCTGTGGAAGAAGTTCCCGTATTCCGTAAGAAAATCAGGATATAATCCAGAAACAGAAATCAATAAGGATTGTCATTTCGCGCCGTCCACGACTTCGAAATCCCAGTGATTGCGCACGGCCGTGTTGCCTACTACCAGGGTGAGTGTGGCTGAACAGGGGTGTTTCAGCGAGTCGAGGGGGAACACCACTTCGCCTATTTCTGTTTGTGAGTCTAGTGGTATCTTGCCGCTGGCCACCAGTCCGCCTGCTACCACCTTGCCAGAATCGGTATGCAGGAAGTAAGTGACGCGAACACCCTGCAGATGACCATACATGGCATTGTAGACCAACACCGGCACACGCAGGGTATCGCTGAGCGTATAGCTTGTCTTACTGAAACGTGCCATGGGTACTATCTGGCGACAGAACTGGTTGAAGTCCTTGGCACTAAGATCGTCCTGGCCATCGCCCCAATGGGCATGCAGCACTCCGCTGAAGTCGCCATCGCGATCACACATGCCGCCTAGCAGATAGTGGCCCAGGGTATCGTTGAGCAAACGATGCTCTACACCAAGTTTATACGTAAGCAGGTCGCGACCGTATATCACCTTCTGATTAAGTACCACATACGTCAGTTTTTGGTCGTTCCAAACATAGTCGGCATCGTTGAAACGCACCAGCACCAGCGACGGGTGGCGGCCAAACTCATCGGTGATACGAGCAAGTTCGTCTTTCGACTTGGCCTCTGGTTGCAGATATATCCCCACCTTATCGGCCGCCTGAAAAGCAGCATCAACAGGACAGAATCCACGGAATCGCACGTAGTTGATGCCAAGATCCTCAAGCCGCTTGAACATCTTCTCCCAAGTGGTCACATCAGCAGGCATACGACCCCACGCAGGGAAGTAATCGTCCATCATCACTCCGCGCAGATAGGCAGGACGGCGATTGATATGCAGTCGGCCATCCACTACCCCAGCCTCGCGCATGCCAAACGTCACCTCCTGATAATCGTCGGCAATACTCAGGCCCATACGATACACATTAGGACGGAACTCATCCCAGAAGCGGTCGGCATCGGGCACAGCCACATCCATCTCCATATGATCATTGCCTAGAAACCAACTGTTGACATACATGTTGGCCGAGTCGCAATTCTCCTTCTGCACAAGCACATCCATCATATAGTAGCTAAAGTCGGGCGAGGTACCGTCAAAGTTCACATTGAGTTTTACATACCCCTTAAATGGTCTGGGATTCAGAGCTACATCTTTAATATATAATCGGCGTGGTTGCGAGCGCAGTTCGACGGCACCCAGTATGCCGCGCGAATCGTGACCAGCCACACTTATCTCGACTGTGTTGCGCTGTCCTGCGGCTATCATCTTAGTAACATCCAACTTATGAGGCACACCCATAGTGGTATCGCCACCAGCATCGATGCCGTTGACACGCACCGTGGTAGCACCAAGCGGCCGCTCGATGAACAGTACTACACGACGTTTTTCCCACTTATCAGGCACATACACGCTCTGGCGATACACAGCAGCACTATCGGCATAAGCCGGCTCAAGCAGACGAACAACGTCTTGGGCCTTAGCCCCCATCGCAAGCGCGATTAGTAATATGGTGGATATAATCTGTTTCATGGCTGCAAAAGTAATTGTTTTTTCTGTATCGGCAAAATAAAAACAAAAAAAAAGCAATCAGACTTGAAATCTGACTGCCTTCTAAGTAGCGGGACCCAGGATTGAACTGGGGACCTCATGATTATGAATCATGCGCTCTAACCAGCTGAGCTATCCCGCCATCATTGCTGTTAAGCGGGTGCAAAGGTACACATTTTTTTGAAACCACCAAAATTTTTCGGCAAAAAGTTTTGTAATTCGATAAATTTTTGTAATTTTGCCGCATAAAACGTTGATAAACATCAATAACTAACACCCAAAACAACATGGGAAAACAGAAAATTGACATCGAATATCCATTGGCTATTAAGTCGCCAGCACTGATATGGGAACAGATAAGTAGCGCTCACGGATTGGAGCGATGGTTTGCCGACCACGTAAACGAGGAAGATGGCATGTTCACCTTCACTTGGGGTGAGCCATGGACTGAGCAAGACATACGAGAGGCACATGTGCTGGAATCAGTTGTAAACGACCATATTCGACTGAAATGGGACGAAGAGGACGACGATACATACTTCGAGATGCGAATAGCCAAGAGCGACCTGACACACCAGTTGAACCTGCTGATAACCGACTTTGCCGATGACGACGACGTGGACGGACTGAAGATTCTGTGGGAGAGCATGCTGGACCGACTCCACAGGGCAAGCGGACTATAAAAAAGGTAAAAATATATATAAATAGGTGTGATTCTTAATTTTTATTTGTAATTTTGCAGCCAAAATTGCAAAATAGCAAATGTTTCGGATTAAGAAGCTAGATATATTCATCATCAAGCAGTTTGGTCTGCTGTTTGTAGGAACATTCTTCATCTGCCAGTTTGTGCTGATGATGCAGTTTCTGTGGCGATACGTAGACGAACTGATTGGTAAGGGTCTGTCGCTCGAGATTATGGCCCAGTTCTTCTGGTACATGGGCTTGATGCTTATGCCTCAGGCATTCCCACTGGCCATACTGCTTTCATCGCTCATCACGTTTGGTAACCTGGGCGAGAGTTCTGAGCTTACAGCCATCAAGGCTGCAGGCATATCGCTCATGCAGGCATTCCGCTCGCTCATCGTGATATCAGTACTGATGGCAGGCGTGTCGTTCTACTTTCAGAATGTGGTTGGTCCACAGGCCAATCAGGACTTCTATCGATTGCTGCTAGGCATGAAGCAGAAGAGTCCTGAGGTGCAGATACCTGAAGGCAGATTCTACGACGGCATACCAGGATCGAACATCTACGTACAGAAGAAGAATCTGGATACAGGTATGCTGTACGGTATCATGATATATCGTATGACAGGCAGCTATGAGGATCAGGCCATCATCCTGGCCGACTCCGGTATGATGCAGAGCACAGCCGAAAAGAAGCACCTGTTGCTAACACTGTATAATGGTGTATGGAACGAGAATATGCGTTCGCAGGACCTGGCTGGTACAGCCGATGTGCCTTATCGCCGCGAGACATTCGTGACCAAACGCATAGTACTCGACTTTGACGGTGGCTTCAGTCTGGCCGACGAGGAAGACATATCGGGCGACGCACGAGCCAAAAGTCTGGGCAAGATACTGCACGACAAAGACTCGCTGCAGGAGTTCAACGACAGCGTGGGTCGCGCATACTACGAGGAGGGATCGCGATTCTTCTTCAAGCACATCGAGGTATCGCAGCCTGACTCGATAAAGATAACCAAGCTATTGGCCGAGGGCAACACCACACTCGACTCTATGTTCACTAAGTTGAACGACATACAAAAGCAATCGGCCATGCGAACAGCCATCAACAATGCGCAATCGATAGCCACCGATCTGGAGATGAAGGGGGCATATACCAAGAGTCTGCACCGCTACTATCGCACGCACCAGATTCAGGCCATACTTAAGTTCACATTGGCACTCACGTGTATCATATTCTTCTTTATCGGAGCCCCGCTTGGCGCCATCATCCGCAAGGGCGGACTGGGTGTGCCTGTAATCATATCGGTACTGGTATTCATAGTGTACTACATATTGGACAGCACAGGACAGAAGATGGCTCGCGACGACCAGTGGACCGTGTGGTACGGACTTACGATATCTACAGTAGTGCTGACACCTATCGCCTGCTTCTTTACCTACAAGGCCAACAACGACTCTGTGGTATTCAACGTCGACATGTACAAGCAGGTGTTCATGCGAGTACTCGGACTGAGAACTCATCGCCACATCTATCGCAAGGAGGTGATAATCGAAGACCCAATCTACGCACTCGACTCGTACTATCTGCTGAATATAAGCAAGGAAATCAGGGAATATGGCGAGGAGCACAAGCTGCTACGCCTGCCTAACCCAATACACGTGTTCTTCCGTCCTGGCGACGACCAGAAGGTAGAGCACATAATACAGGCACTGGAGGATGTGATAGAGGACTTGGCCAACACCAAGGACACACAGATACTGGGCTACCTAAACCACTATCCCGTAGTGGCCACCCACGCCCACACACGTCCGTTCCGCCAGAAGTGGCTTAACATCATCACAGGACTGGTGCTGCCTTTGGGTGTGTTCTTCTACCTGAGAATGTGCCGTTTCCGCCTGAGACTGCACAAGGATCTGAACAACATTCTGGAGACCAACCAGTGGGTACTGGAGCGTGTGGCCGACTTTGCGCCACCAGCACCAAGATCGTTCGACGACCTGGACAACATGCCATTCGTACACGAACTGGTACGCGAGTATGAGACAAAAAAACATAAGGATTAACTACTATATATATAATAAGGTGTAATATGATGGAAGAGATGAAGTTGAACAGCATAGAAGAAGCCGTAAAGGACTTCGAGCAGGGAGAGTTCGTAATAGTAGTGGACGATGAGGACCGCGAGAACGAAGGCGACCTTATCATCGCTGCCGAAAAGATAACAGCAGAGAAGGTAAACTTCATGCTGAAGTATGCCCGTGGTGTGCTTTGCGCCCCTATCACCATCGAGCGATGCAAAGAACTGGACCTGCCTCATCAGGTACAGGACAACACATCGGTACTGGGAACCCCATTCACAGTGACTGTGGATAAGCTGGAGGGATGCACCACAGGTGTGAGTGCTCACGATCGCGCTGAAACCATCAAGGCTCTGGCCGACCCAACAGCTACACCTGAGACATTCGGCCGACCAGGACACGTAAACCCACTCTACGCTCAGGACAACGGTGTGCTGCGCCGTAGCGGACACACTGAGGCCGCTATCGACCTTTGCCGCATGGCAGGTCTGTATCCAGCAGGAGCACTGATGGAGATTATGAACGAAGACGGTTCGATGGCACGTATGCCTGAGCTGATGAAGTTTGCGAAAGAGCGGAATCTGAAGATTATCAGCATAAAGGACATGATAGCCTATCGCCTGAAGAAGGAATCACTTATCGAGGTAGGCGAAGAGGTTGACATGCCAACAGACTACGGCCACTTCCGCCTTATCCCATTCCGTCAGAAGAGCAACGGTTTGGAGCATATGGCGCTTATCAAGGGCGAATGGGCAGAAGACGAGCCGATACTGGTACGCGTCCACTCATCGTGCATGACAGGCGACATACTTGGCAGCAAGCGTTGTGATTGCGGCGAACAGCTGCACAAGGCTATGCAGGCCATCGAGAAAGAAGGCAAGGGCGTGGTAATATACATGCAGCAGGAAGGTCGAGGCATCGGACTGATGAACAAGATTGCAGCCTACAAACTGCAAGAACAGGGGCTTGACACCGTGGATGCCAACGTGCACCTGGGATTCAAGCCCGACGAGCGCGACTACGGATGTGGAGCACAGATGCTTCGCCACATAGGCGTGCACAAGATGCGCCTGCTCACCAACAATCCAGTAAAGCGCGTAGGCCTTGAGGCATACGGACTCGAAATCATCGAGAATGTGCCCATAGAGGTTACTCCAAACCAGTACAATCTACGTTATCTGGAGACCAAAAAGACCCGTATGGGACATACCCTACATCTGAAATAGTCACAATTTGCCACATTTTAGGCACAAATAGTTAAAAAGTGACATTTTTATTTCGTATTAAAAAATAAAATGCGTAATTTTGCACAAAATTTAGAGTAAATATGGCACAATTATCAAATCGTCTGCAGCGATTGGCCCCATCAGCCACGCTGGCAATGTCTCAGAAAAGCTCCGAAATGAAGGCGCAAGGAATCGATGTAATCAACATGAGTGTCGGCGAGCCCGACTTCAATACACCTGATGCTATAAAGGAGGCAGCCAAGAAGGCGATAGACGAGAATTATTCACGCTATTCACCAGTACCTGGTTATCCCGATCTGCGCAAGGCTATCGTGGCCAAGCTTAAGAACGAGAACCAGTTGGACTATACCGTCAACGAGATTCTGGTGAGCAACGGTGCCAAGCAGAGTGTGTGCAACACCGTGATGGCGCTGGTTAATGATGGCGAGGAGGTTATCATCCCCACCCCATATTGGGTAAGCTATCCCCAGATGGCACTGCTGGCAGGTGGCGTTCCCAAGTTTGTTGAGGCTGGATTCGACCAGAACTTCAAGATGACTCCAGAGCAGCTTGAGGCAGCTATCACTCCCAAGACACGACTGATTATCCTCTGCTCGCCCAGCAACCCTACAGGTAGCGTATACAGCAAGGCAGAACTGAAGGCGCTGGCAGATGTAATCCTGAAGCACGAAGACCTATTCGTACTGGCAGATGAAATCTACGAGCACATCAATTATATCGGCAAACACGAGAGTATCGCCCAGTTCCCTGGCATGAAGGAGCGTGCCATCATCGTGAATGGTGTATCAAAGGCATACGCTATGACCGGATGGCGCATTGGCTACATCGCAGCCCCAGAGTGGATTGTGAAGGGATGCAACAAGCTGCAGGGTCAGTACACTAGCGGACCATGCTCAGTAAGCCAGAAGGCTGCCGAGTATGCATACGTTGCCGACCAGCAGTGCGTAGAGGATATGCGCAAAGCTTTCGAGCGTCGTCGCAACCTTATCGTCAAGTTGGCTAAGGACATTCCTGGCCTCGAGGTTAACGTGCCCGAGGGAGCATTCTATCTATTCCCCAAGTGCAGCAGTTTCTTTGGCAAGAGCGATGGTGAGACCACTATCAACAACTCTACCGACTTTGCTATGTATCTGCTTGAGAAGGGCCATGTAGCAACCGTTGGAGGAGATGCTTTTGGCGATCCAGAATGCTTCAGAATGAGCTATGCCACAAGCGATGAAAACATCGTAGAAGCAATGAAGCGAATCAAAGAAGTGTGTGCAAAACTAAAATAATTTGGAAATTCATAGTTAAAATGTATTAATTTAGCGTGTATTCCGCTTTATTTTGCTACTTTTGCGAGGTGAATCAAATTTTAATTTATTTATAATAACTAAAAAAATTATTTTTAATTATGGCAACAACAACAAAGGCTGCAGCCCCAGCCAAAAAGAATTCGGGCTTTGGTGGTATTAAGGCTGCATGGGTTATCTTGGTAATTTGTGCATGTGCTGGTTATGGTGTATGGTACTTCGTAATGGGTGATCCCAGCAACTTCGTTGGTGGCGATCGTAGCGGTCATCCTGCTAACCTGCTGGGTACTGTATATAAGGGAGGTTTCGTTGTAGGTCTGATCCTTACACTTCTCTTCACCGTTATCTGCCTTGGTATCGAGCGTTTCTTCGCTATCAAGAGTGCTGCAGGTAAGATTAACCTCGCCAAGTTCACAGCTCAGGTTAAGGAGCTCATCAAGGCTCAGAAGTTCGAAGAGGCTGACAAGCTTTGCGACAAGATGCAGGGTTCTGTAGCTAACGTAGTTAAGGCTTCTATCGCCGCTTATAAGGACGTTGAGGGTAACGACACTCTGAAGAAGGCTGCTAAGATCGCTAAGATTCAGCAGGCTCACGAGGAGGCTACTCAGCTTGAGATGCCTACTCTGCAGATGAACCTCCCAATGGTTGCAACAATCGTATCTCTGGGTACTCTGACCGCTCTGTTCGGTACCGTACTTGGTATGATTGGATCATTCCAGGCTCTGTCTGCTGGTGGTGGTGCTGACTCTATGGCTCTGTCTGCAGGTATTTCTGAGGCTCTGGTTAACACAGCTTCTGGTATCTTGACATCATGGGTAGCTACCGTAGTTTATAACTTCTTCTCAAACAAGATCGACAAGCTGACATTCGCTCTCGACGAGATCGGTTACACAATCGCAGCTACATACGATTCTAACCACAACGAGGCTTAATATTTTACCATTCATTTATTAACGCAATAAAAAGCATATAGAGAATGGCAAAAATTAAGATACAGAAAAAAGACATCTGGATTGACATGACGCCTATGTCAGACGTGATGACGCTGCTTCTGTGTTTCTTTATGTTGACTTCAACATTCTTGACACCAGAACCAGTTTCAGTCACAGCGCCTAATTCTGTGTCGGAGGTTAAGATACCAGAGCAGGACGTGCTCAACATTCTGGTTACACCAGAGGGACATGTCTTCTGTGGTACCGAAAACAAGAACAACATGCAGGCCATGATGGAGACCATGACAGACAAGTTTGGTGTCCAGCTGAACGCCACCCAGATCAAGCACTTCCGCGAGGATGCTATGGTTGGTGCTCCAATGTCAAAGCTTGCTGCTTATCTTGACCTCGATACAGAGAAGATGGGTGAGGCAATTCAGAAGCTCGGACTTCCGCTTGATAGTATCAACGGAGGCAAGAGCGAGTTCCAGGAGTGGGTTTCTGCAGCACGCGACGCTAACCCCGACATCAAGCTCGCCATCAAGTGCGACTCAAAGACTCCTTATATAGCAATTAAGAAGTTGATGTCAGAGCTCCAGGATATGAACGAGAACCGTTTCCAGCTGATTACGAATCTCGATGTTAAACGTTTAAACGACTAGTAGTATTATGGCAAAAAAGAATCTATCAAAGCAGAAAAAGATGGATACCCGCGTGAACTTCACGCCAATGGTAGACATGATGATGCTTCTTATCACGTTCTTCATGCTGTGTACTACACTGGCAAAGCCTCAGGCTATGCAGCTGACTATGCCATCTAACGATGACACCAGCGAGATGAACGAGAAAGATAAGCAGGTAACCAAAGCATCTCATACCATCACACTCTATCTGGGTGCTGATAATAAGGTATGGTATGTAGCTGGACTTCCCAACTATGACGATCCTTCATGCGTTAAGCCAACATCTTATGGCAAGGACGGTATCGAGAAGGTGCTGAACGAGCACACTACCGAAGAGGGTATCAACCCTGTAGCCAAGATTAAGCTGGCCAAGAAGGAGCTGGATGCAAAGAAGAATGAGTACAACTCTAAGATGACTGACGAGCAGTATCAGCAGGCACTTAAGAAGCTGAAGAAGGGTGAACTGCCCTCAGGCGAGAAAGTTCCTACTATGACCGTCATCATCCGTCCTCTGAACTCAGCAACATATGAAAATATGGTAGCTGCGCTCGACGAGATGCTCATTAGCAATATTGATAAGTATGTGATTGACAATGTCGACAAGATGAGTGACGACGATAAAGCTCTCATCGAGAAGGCAGGCGTCAAGTAACCCCTAAAATGTAGAATAGACTATGGCAAAAATAGATCTTATTGACAATAGCTGGGTCGACCTCGTATTCGAAGGTAAGAACCAGGCATACGGAGCTTATCAATTGCGCAAGAAGACGGGTACACGTAACCTGAAGGCACTGCTCACAATGTTTGCTGCTTTTGCTATCATCGCAGCCATTGTAATTGCAAAGGTGTCTATCGATAATTACATCGCAGCCCGTAACGCTGCCATCGAAACCGACGTTGAGCTGGCCAACCTGGCCGAGAAAAAGGAGGCTAAGGTGGAGCGCCATGATGAGCCAGAAGTTGAGAAAATTGAGGTTGAGAAAGTTAAGAGTTCTGTAGCCTTCACCGTTCCTGAGATCAAGAAGGACGAGGAGGTAAAAGAGGACCAGGAAATGAAGTCTCAGGAAGAACTTCAGGAGACCAACACCGCTATCGGTGCCTTCACTGTTGAGGGTGATGACGATGCAGCTGGTGAGGTGCTGAAAGTTAAGGAGACTATCGCCGAGCCCGAGCCACCAAAGGTTGAAGAGACCAAGTCTAAGAATATCAAGTATCCAGTAGTAGCCGAGGAGAACGGTGTACAGGGTCGTGTAGTTGTAACCTTCGTTGTAGAGCGTGATGGTTCTATCACCGACGTTAAGGTTGTAAAGAGCGTTGACCCATCACTCGACAAGGAAGCACAGCGCGTTGTTAAGTCAATGCCACACTGGATTCCTGGTAAGCAGAACGGTAGCGCAGTACGTGTAAAGTACACTGTACCTGTAACATTCCGCCTGCAGTAATACTCAACAAAATCTGAAATGAACGCATTCAACAAATTACATAAATTAGTTGGATTAACACTGATATTAGGCTTGTTCCTCGGATGTGGGAACAAGCCTAATCCTGAAAAGGAACAAGCCTATCAGAAGGCAGCCAGCATACTGACTGCCGATGAAAGTTTCTTCCCAATCATCGACGAGGAATTATATTATTTCACCAATCAGACTCTCGACTCCATCACACCCGTTTACATCAACGAGCAGGATGCTGTTAAGAAACTGATGAAACAAGAAACATGGCTGGCATTCACCACACGCGACTTCACTGCTAATGAGCGCCAGACACTTATCAGCCAGAAATTCCTGCCAAGAGCTATACCTGTAGCCTACGACGGACTGGCTATCATCGTGAACAACTCAAACCCAGACTCATGCATTACCATCAAGGACTTTGCACGAGTACTGAAGGGAGAGATAACAAAGTGGAGTGATATCTATCCACAAAACAAACTTGGTGTAATCGATGTGGTATTCGACAATCCACTTTCAAGCACCGTTCGCTGGTGTGTCGACTCAATCCTTGGCGGCCAGCAGTTCAGCGCACCAAACATCGGAGCCGTAAAGACAAGTGCTGCTGTAATAGACTATGTAGAGAAGCATCCAAATTCGCTTGGAATCATTGGTTCAAACTGGCTCAACGACAAACGTGACACCACCAACGTCACCTTCAAGAAGAACATAAGCGTGATGGGCGTATCAAAGCTCGACTCGGCAACGAAGTACAACAGCTGGAAACCCTATCAATACTATTTATATAACGGCAACTATCCCCTACGCCGCACCATCTACGCACTGCTAAATGACACACGTAATGGTGTACCCAGCAGCTTTACGCACTTTGTACAGTTGCCCAAGGGACAAAAGATCATCCTCCGCGCAGGACTACTGCCACGAACAGCCAATATGAACGTGAGAGATGTGATTATAAAAAGTGAATAATTTAAACCTATAAAGTTTTAAAACGTCATAAGAGAGAGAACAGAAAACAGAAGTGTAACTTAATAACAAAGAATTATGAAAGCAATTAAATATCTAGTAATGGGTGCGTTGCTGACAGGTTTCAGCGCCGCCGTAAATGCACAGGAAGTAGAGCTTAACGCAGCTCTTGATGGTATTAAGGCAAAGGATCCAAACGTTGCCAAGTTAGCAAACACAGCCTACAAGAAGAACAAGAAGAACCCAGAGGCACTCTTGAAGATTGCCCAAGCCTTCTATGCTCAGAAGGATACAGCTGGTGCACGTCAGTTCGCCAACTATGCCAACGAGGCAGGCAAGCCAAAGTATCAGTTTGCACCTGCATATCTGCTGCTTGGTGATATCGAGGCATCATATGGTACCGATGGTGGTAAGGCCGCAAGCTATTACAACCAGGCTATCACATTCGATCCAAAGAATCCTGCAGGTTACAAGAAGTGGGCTATGGTATATCGTAAGATCAGCCCAAGTCAGGCAGCAAAGAAGCTGGAAGAGATGAAGGCTCAGTGCCCTGATGAGGACATCGACGCATTCAAGGGTCACATCTTCATGCTGGCTAACGATGAGAAGCAGGCTTATGAGAACTACTCAAAGGCTGATATCAACAAGCTCGACAAGCTAGGTCTTAACGAGTTTGTACGTTGCAGCTACTTCACTGGTCACTTTGCCGACGCAGTTCGCGCTGCAGAGGCTGGTATCAAGCTCGAGCCACGCAACCCAACATTCAACCGTATTGCAATGTTCGCAAACTACGAGTTGAAGAACTATGATGCAGCTAAGAGTTACATCCACAAGTACTTCTACGAGACTGACAGTGCTAAAGTATCTGAGTACGACCACTTCTACACAGCTCTGATCTATCAGGCTCTGGAGGATAAGGCAAACATGTATGCTCACTACGACAAGGCTCTCGAGCTGGTTAACGATCAGTCAATGATTAAGCGTTGGGCTATCCTGAAGAGTGTATCTGACTCATATCTTAAGGAGAAGGAGTTCGAGAATGCTATCAAGTACTATGATCAGTACCTTGCTTGTAAGCCTGATGTAAACTCTGACGATATGGAGGGTGTTGCAAAGATCTACTCTAAGTACGCTGACGAGGACGAGCCAAATAAGGCAAAGCACATTGCTAAGGCTATTGAGGCTTATCGCGCTATGGCAGAGAAGTTCCCAATCCAGAGCACTTATGCAGCATATCAGTGCGCAACAATGAACAACAAGCTTGATAAGAACGGTGAGAAGGGTCTTGCAAAGCCTGACTACCAGAAGGTTGTTGAGCTGCTCGAGGCAAAGGCAGATCGCTCTAAGGGCGAGGACACCATGCTTAAGTACAGCTACCACTACCTGATGTCAAACGCATTCCTGTTCGCTAAGAACAAGCCTCTGGCTAAGGAGTTTGCTAACAAGATTCTGGCTATCGACCCAGACTATGCTCCTGCTCAGCAGATTCGCGATCTGAAGTAATTTCAACCCTATTATACAATTAAAGAGATGTTCAATTATGAGCATCTCTTTTTTTATAATCATTTTCTAATATAGAAAACATTGTTTTCTCCAAAAGAAAACAGGTGTTCCCGATAAGGAAACACCTGTTAGATTGTTTTTATGTCCTAATTATTAGGGAAGGCTGATAGCCTCAGAAGGACAAACACTTGCACAAGTACCACACTCTGTGCAGAGATCAGGGTTGATAGAATACTTCTCACCCTCAGAAATTGCCTCAACTGGGCACTCGCCCTGACATGTACCGCAAGCGATGCAGTCGTCACCAATTACATATGCCATAATTCGTAAACTATTAAATTGTTAATAATGTAAATACTCACTTTGAGTGATGCAAAGGTACAATATATTTTTGAAATATACCAAACTTTAGGTATCTTTTTAAGTAATTTATACATTGTCAAAATAAGATTCTACATAATAAGATGGCTATTTTTGCGTTATTAATAAGGTATGAAGATTAGAATTCTAACTATTATAGCAGCTATATGTGTCGCCACAGGGTGCCTGGCACAGAGACGATACGTGATTCAGCACAAGCCGTACATCGACTTGCGCCCTATGCACTTTGGAATATCTGTGGGTATGAACATGCAGGATATCGAGTTTGATAGCGAAGCACCTATTGTATGCGATGCCGACCGCTGGAATTCTGGATTATCAGTAGGTGTACTGGCTGATATGCGACTGTCTAGCAATCTGAACCTGCGTATCTCGCCCACCATGCACTTTGGATCTAAACATCTGGTGTTTAAGAATACAGGACTCCTGAATACTGAGGGGATACCCATGACTGAGACTCAGGACATGAAGAATACATATCTGTCAGTACCTGTAGACCTGAAATTCTCGTCACAACGATGGAACAACATCCGCCCATATATGCTGGCAGGATTAAGCCCTATGATAAACCTTACCAGCAAGAGTCAGGATATAATTCAACTAAAACGTACTGACCTGATGGTTGAGGTGGGACTGGGATGCGACCTGTATCTACCATTCTTCAAGCTGATACCAGAACTAAAGTTCTGCTACGGACTAGGCAACAGAATAGACAAAAGCCATGTGGCCGACTTGAAGGACGACAATAAAAAAACGTATGCCAACGCTGTTAATAGCGGGCATACGAAAATGATAGTATTATCGTTCTACTTCGAATAATTACTTCTCGAACGTAAGTACCAGTTTGCCGATAAACACTCCGTGCTTACCATTCTGATCGTCAGGAATCATCTTTCCCGTCTTATCAGGCGCATACTCAAGAGTAGGCATATAGGTATGGGTATGACCACCCAGCACCAAGTCGCAACCTTCTATCTCCTTGATAAACGTCTGGTCAGGATAATCAGATATCTGCCAACCAAGATGTGAGATACATATTACAACATCACATTTTTCCTGCTTACGGAGTATATCAATATACTTCTTTGATGTCTCTACTGGGTCGAGATATTTCACGCCCTCACAATTCTTATTCGACACAAGTCCCTTCATAGGAGCACCAAGTGCATAGACACCTATCTTAAGTCCATTGCGCTTAATGGTGATGTAATCCTTTACAAGCCCCTCACAGGGGGTACCTGTAAAGTCGTAATTAGAGCAGACTATTGGGAAATTGGCCATACGGAACAGGCGAGCCATATTCTCTAGTCCGAAGTCGAACTCATGATTGCCGATAGTAGCAGCATCATAGCCCATATAGTTCATCAACCCAATCTCCACCTCACCCTTGAAT
The DNA here is from genome assembly GCA_900317405.1 of uncultured Prevotella sp. GTDB lineage: Bacteria > Bacteroidota > Bacteroidia > Bacteroidales > Bacteroidaceae > Prevotella. The sequence goes on along the minus strand of ONGP01000046.1, from coordinate 14,788 downwards.
AGAGTGTAGAAACCAGAGCCCTGCGAGAAATCACCAGAGTCGAAGAACAACAGATCAGGATTCTGCTTGCGCTCCTCCTTTATCATGTTGATGCGACGCAGGAATCCACCACGACCAGCCAGGTCCTTGTTGTCGAGATTCTCGCTTAGTGGCATGATACACGAGTGAGTATCGTTGGTATGCAACACAACCAACTGTTTCTTTGTCTTTGCACTAGCAGAAACAACTGCCACAAGTGCTATAAATATAATAAGGTGTAATCTACGCATAACTCTTACTGGATTTTAATTCGACCTTCTACCTGTGAATCAACCACCACGCCACGAGCCTGATGATCCTTGAAATAGTTCATAATAAGGAATCGGGTATTGTTACTCTTCTCATTGGGAGCCAGGATGTTAGTTCCCTCGCGGAGTACAGGCATACCATCGTTGCCCTCAATCAGATAGTTGATAGTAGCGATACGATATTCTGCCTTAGGATCGATCTCCTTACCATGAAGTTTGCTCGAAATAAGCTTTCCATCCTCAGTAATCACCAGCTCTACACCATGACTTACACCCTCACCTCCCCTATGGGCTATCTGACGGAACAATGTCAGCATCTGTTCGCCTGTTAGGGTGATGAAACAAATCTTGTTCTCGAAAGGAGCCACATCCAGCACATCGCCATAGGTAACATTACCCTTAGTAAGGTCGGCACGTATACCGCCCATATTATAAATGCCGAGAACTGCCTTCTCGTTATAATCCTTTGCAGCCCAAACCAAGATATCGGCCAAGAGATTAGAAAGGTTACTCTCAGGACGGTCGGCATGCATATTTCTGGCTACCACGCCAACAACTGGTCCCATAATGCTATCATTTACTCTCTTAAAGGGTTCAAGGAACTTAACAGCAGCCTCATCTGGGTTGTTATCGAAACGACTATCCACAATCACGCGGGTTCGCTCCACATTAGTAAGTTGATAATGCTTAGGTGCGCACGAAACCATCATCAACGTGGCCAAAGAAGCATAAAAAACACGTCTTTTATTCATAATTTGTAGTTTTAATGGTGCAAAAATACAAAAAAAATATGAAATATTTCTTCGATACAAAAAAAAGTTGTACCTTTGCACCCGCTTTTCGGCGTAATCGCTGGCAGGAAGTATCGAGAGGCCTGTTATGTTGCTGAAGAAGCATTTGCAACCGGCAAGAAGTTCCCAGAGTTCAAGGCTGGTGACACTATCACTGTCGCTTACAAAATTATCGAGGGTTCTAAGGAGCGTATCCAGCTCTATCGTGGTGTAGTAATTAAGATTGCTGGTCACGGAGACAAGAAGCGCTTCACTGTTCGTAAGATGTCAGGTACAATTGGTGTAGAGCGTATCTTCCCAATCGAGTCTCCGAACATTGAGAGCATCGAGGTCAACAAGGTTGGTAAGGTTCGCCGCGCTAAGCTTTACTATCTGCGCAAGCTCACTGGTAAGGCTGCTCGCATCAAGGAGAAGCGCCACAACGTTGGTGAATAAAAAAGAAAAAAGAGGCTGCGCCCAAGTGTGCAAGCCTCTTTTTTTATTCCCCATGCAATGCATTCTGGAATTCTTCCCAACTCTGGAACCCAGCTAAAAGCGAGAGACGGTCGAGCGTCTTCTTATCAGGTTTTCTCAGGATTTCCTTCTCTACTGCCTCAAGCAGTTTTTTAAGCGCCAAACGTTTCTTTTCCATATTATTAAAAAATTTGCTGCAAAATTACAAAAATATTTTGTACCTTTGCACACAGAAATAGAAAATATCGCAAAAATGAAAGAATTAGCACTCAAGTACGGATGTAATCCCAATCAGAAGCCCTCACGTATCTTCATGACCGAGGGCGAGCTACCCATCGAAGTTATCAACGGTCGTCCTGGATACATCAACTTCCTCGACGCATTCAATGCCTGGCAGCTTGTTAAAGAGCTGAAGGCCGCAACAGGTCTGCCAGCAGCAGCATCGTTCAAGCACGTTAGTCCTGCTGGAGCAGCTGTAGGCCTGCCTCTGAGCGACACACTGAAGAAGATTTACTTCGTGGATGACGTAAAGGACCTCGACGAGAGTCCTATCGCGTGCGCATACGCTAGAGCACGTGGTGCCGACCGTATGTCGAGCTATGGCGACTTTGTAGCTCTAAGCGATACCTGCGACGCCACAACAGCCAAGCTGCTTAAGCGCGAGGTGAGCGATGGTGTGATTGCACCCGACTTTACTCCTGAGGCTATCGAGATACTGAAGGACAAGCGCAAGGGTACATACAACGTTATCAAGATTGATCCTACATACGTACCTGAGCCAATCGAGCGCAAGCAGGTATTCGGCATCACCTTCGAGCAGGGCCGCAACGAGATCAAACTCGACGACGACGCACTCTTCGAGAATATGCCTACACAGAACAAGACTTTCAGTCCTGAGGCTAAGCGCGATCTGATCATCGCCCTGATTACACTGAAGTACACTCAGAGTAACTCTGTTTGCTACGTTAAGGATGGTCAGGCCATTGGTATCGGCGCTGGTCAGCAGAGCCGCATCCACTGTACCCGTCTGGCTGGTAACAAGGCTGACATCTGGTGGTTGCGCCAGCATCCAAAGGTTATGAACCTGCCTTTCATCGACAATATCCGTCGTGCCGACCGCGATAACACCATCGATGTATACATCTCTGAGGATCACGACGATGTACTTCGCGATGGCACATGGCAGATGTTCTTCAAGGAGAAGCCCGAAGTGCTCACTATGGAGGAGAAGAAGGAGTGGATAGCTAAGAACACTAAGGTAGCCCTGGGTTCTGACGCATTCTTCCCATTTGGCGACAACATCGAGCGTGCTCATAAGAGCGGCGTAGAGTTTATCGCCCAGGCTGGTGGCTCAGTTCGCGATGACAATGTTATCGAGACCTGCGATAAGTATGGTATTGCAATGGCGTTTACTGGTGTACGCCTGTTCCACCATTAATTTATTGATATGGACGATTTTCAGAACATTCTTGAGAACGGCATCAACTTCGGACGTGGAGGTGACAAGCCGAAAGACGATGGCAAGGTAAAAACCAAAGCCAAGAAGAAAAAGTATATTACTGGTGCTCACGGTAGCGGCTCTGCTCGTCAGAAAGCCAAATACCGTGAGCAGCGGGCCAACCGTCATAAGAAATAACAGTAACAATTAAATAACCAAGGAAAAATGAAACTACTAAAACTACTAATTGCAACAACCCTACTCTGCAGCACGAACACCCTTCGTGCTCAGAAGTACGTAGGTGGCGACATATCTCTACTTACAAAGTACGAAGAGAATGGTGCAAACTACAAGGATGTGGATGGCAACAACATCGACAATGTTCTAGCATTTCTTAAAGACCAAGACATGAACGCCATGCGCGTACGCTTGTTTGTTGATCCCAACAATGCTACAAAAGCAGAAAAAGGACAGGGCGTTTGTCAAGATCTGAACTTCGTGAAGAATCTTGGTAAGAAAATCAAAGATGCAGGCCTTAAGTTCATGCTCGACTTCCATTACAGCGATACCTGGGCTGATCCAGGTAAGCAAGGCACGCCTGCCTCATGGATAGAGGTTAACACGCCTACATACGAATATATCTACACCTATACCAAAGAGAGCCTTCAAGCTTTGGTAGATGCAGGTGCCACTCCCGATTTCATCCAAATTGGAAACGAAATAAGCTTTGGCATGTTATGGGACGAATGCAAGGTTAGTGCTAACAGCGCATGGAACGCTTATCTTGATACCAATTGGGATCATCTAGCCACAGCCCTCAAGAATGCCAGCAAGGCATGTCGCGAAGTATGTTCTGAGGCCAAGATTATTATCCATACTGAGCAGTGTGCTAATAATCCCACGCTCGATGTAGCATTCTATAATCGTGTAAAAGATAATGAGGTTGACTACGATATTATTGGTGTTTCATACTATCCATATTTTAAAGGTCCTGTAAACAAGCTTGACAATGGTCTTACCCAATTGGAAACAAACTTCCCAGAAAAGAAGATTATGGTAGTTGAGACTGGTTGTGGCTATAAATACGAGATGGGCGATAAAGACAAGCAGTATTATCCCCTAACCTACGAAGGCCAGCGCCAGTTTACTGAAGACCTGGTTACAATGCTTAACAACCACGAAAGCGTTATAGGACTCTTCTGGTGGTTCCTCGAGGCAAATGAATATGGTTTGGATTGGAATACCAAACGAGTTACTGATGGTTGGTACAATGCTTCACTTTTCGATAACAGCACAGGTAAAGCATTACCAGCTCTATACGAACTGAAGAACTTCAACAACTCGAGTTCTGGCTTTCAAGATGTCAAGAAAGAGCATAAGTGCAAGGATTGCCAATGGTATACCATCGAGGGGAGGCGATTAGGAGGAGAGCCTTCCAAAAGTGGGATCTACATCAGCGATGGGAAGAAAAAAATAGTCCGCTAATACCAAGCGGACTATTTTTATGTTTAGAAGTTCAACTCCTTACCTCGATAGAACTCTAGCAAGGCATGCTGATACAGATTCTCGTATCTGGCTTGAACTAGATCTGATTCTGATTTCAGATAGTTGTTCTTAGCCTCGTTAAACTCAGTAATGGTCGACTTTCCGTTCTCGTATTTGGCCTGCATCAGTTCGAAAGCATCCTTCGAACTCTGCACAGCCTCAGCAGAACTCTGAGTCTTGGTCTGGGCATTCAGGGCGTTATAATACACCTGCTGAATCTCCTTATATAATGTCTTTTTTGTGTTGTCGAGTTGCAGTTGCTGAGTCTCCTGATCAATGCGAGCTGTACGAACGCGATTGCGAGTCTGGAAACGATTGAAGATGGGCACATTAAGGTTCAGTCCGATGTACTGGCTGAAGTTGTTCTCCAACTGTTTGCCAAATCCGTCAGCCTTAAATCCTGATGTGGTGTAATAGTTAGTACCCAGTCCACCACTCAGCGACAGTGTGGGATAATGTCCAGCCTGAGCAATCTTTATACTATGCTCAGCACCACGCAATTTCAGTTGCTGTGAGAGTATCTCTGGCTTTACGCCTATAGCCTCAGCATAAACCTGATCGGGGGTGGTAAGATTATCAATCTTTACCAGATTATCCAGTTCTGCCAAAGTAGGACGAACTATGGTGAAGCCATCAGGACTGGGCAGTTCCAACAGCTGGGTGAGACTCAGAATAGCCAACTTAAGATTGTTCTCTGCCTGTGTAGCTGTTAGTCGGCTATTAGCCAGTGTAGCCTTCTGCTGTGAGAGTTCTGCCTCGCTAGCCTTGCCATTATTCACAAAGGCCTGCAGACGGGCCACCTGTGCAGAATCGATAGAAATCTGTCGACAAGCCACATCAGCTATCTCCATATCATAGAGAATCTGCACATAAGCCTGAGCCACCTGCATACGGATATCGTTCTTAGCCTTTTCCAAGTCGGCAGTAGCAGCCTCAAGGTTTAGTTTGCTCAACTTTATCTGGTTAGGTATCTCGAAACCTGTGAAGATAGGCAGACTAGCACCAAGTTGAAACGAAGTCGACGATGTATTGGTGTTAGTGTAAGTATTTTCTGAGGTCAAACCACGACCAAACGAGAAGTTCTGTCCTACGCTACCACTTACATCAGGCAGTCGAGAATTCTTGGCATTGCTCAGCTGTATCTCCTGCTGGCGACACTGGTTCACCTGCTGCTTTATGCTGATGTTATGCTCTATGGCATAGTCGCAGCACTCGCGGATGCTCCAAGCCTTCTGCGCACTGGCAGAACCAAAGCCCATCGAGCCTATTACCATTGATAATATATACTTTCTCATAATCACTTACTTATCTTTATCATCTGCTACGATCTCAGGACCACGAACTTTATCCTTAGCCGTGATACCCTTCTTAATCTCGATATTAACACCGTCAGAGAGACCAGTCTCAACGTAGGTACGATTATAGTTTTTATCCTTACCCTCGCCCTTTACAACATATACAAAGGTACTGTCTCCACTAAATTCGATGGCACTCTCAGGGATGGTCAGCACCTTGTCGGCCCTGGCCAGGATGATTTCTGCATTGGCACTATAGCCAGAACGTATCTTGCCACCCTCAGTCAGTTTAACAGCTGCCTTAATCTCAAACTGGTTGGTACCATTACTCTCGGTTGCCTTTGGCGAGATATACTCAAGGGCAGCATCAAACTTCAGGTCCTGCAGGGCACCGATAGTAATCTTCATGTTCATACCACTAACAAGCTGTCCCACCTCAGTTTCATCTATGTTGCCACGGAAGATAAGGTCATTCATATTAGCAACAGTGGCAATGGTAGTACCATCATTAAAAGTATTAGATAGAATAACAGAGTTACCCACCTTTACTGGGATATCCAGGATAACACCACTGATGGTAGAACGAATTAATGTAGAAGAGGCTTTGGCATTCGAACTCGACACACCATCACGCACCACCTCAAGAGCATCCTGAGCAGCAATCTTCTCGTGCTTGGCCTGAGCCAGAGACATTTTTGTCTTATCAAACTCGTCGGCACTAACCAGTTTCTGATTATACAAGTTCTGCTCACGCTCAAAATCAGTCTGAGCCTGCTTCAGGTTTATTTCAGCCAAACGAACACGCATCTCAGCACTCGACAGTTGGGCCATATCAGGTATTACCTTTACCTTGGCTATCACGTCGCCAGCATTTACATAGTCGCCTGGTTCTTTCAGCAGTTCGCTTATGATACCAGAAATCTGTGGTTTGATGTTAACCTCGTTGCGAGGCTCAATCTTACCTGTGATAATGGTGGTTTTCTGGATGCTGTCCAGTTTAGGAGTGAATTCGTTGTAAACCACTTCCTTTGGTTGGCTCTTCTGCCACAGGAACACGAATGTTCCGATGAAAATCAGCGCTACGATAGCAGCGATAATCAGTTTTGAATAGCGTTTCATATGCTTTATTTTTTTAATGTTTAATCCTTAATGTTTAATGTATTACTCGTCTCGCATAGCGTCTACAGGCTTAATACTCATTGCTCTGGCTGCTGGGGCTAATCCTGCCAGCAGACCCAGCGTACTTACCACTGCGGCACAGAATATTGCTGTCCAGAATCCCACCTGGAAGTGGGTCTCTATTATACCGTCCTCAGTATTGGCCAATTCAAGCATCTGCAGTATCATCACTGCAAAGAGTATTCCACTCATACCTGCCACCAGTGTCAGCACTATGCTCTCTGAGATTATCTGCGAAAGTATCATCTTTGGTGTGGCACCTATTGCTCTACGTATACCTATCTCAGTGGTGCGCTCCTTCACTGTCACCATCATAATGTTTGAAACACCAATGGCTCCAGCAAACAAGGTTCCAAGACCAACCAACCAGATGAGTACGTTCACACCCTTAAACAGATTATTTATCACCTGGAACATCAGCTCGGTATTAAATACAAACACACCTTGTTCGTCTGTTGGGTCGATATAGTGAGCTCTGGCCACAGTCTCACGAATGCGTGGGGTTATATTGCTCATCAGCACACCTGGACGACCAATAGCAGCAATGACATCAACAGCATTACCACGATTAAAGGCTGCCTTCATCATCGTGATGGGGATGGTGACTCTCTCTTCAGAGCGACCACCAATAGTAATACCACCTGCACTATAATCTACGCCCACAACCTCGTAATAGGTAGAATCCACACGTATTTTCTTTCCACATGGATCACCTCCTTCCTTAAACAGGTCTTTGTAGATTTTCTTACCAATCACACACACCTTGCGCTGTTCCTGTATGTCCATCTCGTTAATAAAACGACCATAGTACATCTTTGGTGCGATGATTTTCACCATCTCAGGCACGGCACCCTGCATGTTAGGTGTGGTCTTCTGGTCGCCATAATAAGCCGTCGAACCACGTCCCATCAGGATAGGAGCCACAGCTTCCAACTCAGGGATTTGCTGTTTCAGGCGTTCCACATCCTTATAATCCATATACCATCTACGCCCTTTAAGGAAGCCCTTATAGGGTTTAGAGGTCTGATCGGCACCAACAATCACGGTATTCTGCGCAAAGCCTTCGAAATTGCTGTACAGTTTCTCCTTCATGCCTTGTCCGCCTCCCATCAGGGCAACAAGCATAAACACGCCCCAGAACACACCGAAACCAGTGAGGAACGAACGCGATTTGTTTCGCGTCAGCGTGTCGATGATTTCTCTGTATGAATCAATATCTATTCTCATAATCAGTCAGCTCTTAATGCCTCGATAGGGCGAATTCTACTTGCTTTATAGGCAGGGATGAGTCCTGCGATAGTACCTGCAATCACCATCACCAGTGTGGCCTCGATACAAACATCCAGTCCCACGGTGGGGTCAACAAACAGGGTTATCTTCTCAACACCCAGATCGGTAACCTCGTGTCCCAGTGTGGCATCCATATACTCATTAGCAAACACACCACACAGCATACCCACGTAGCCAAAGATGGTAGTGATAATAACACTCTCGATAATAATCAGTCGCAGTATGTTCCAAGGCTTTGCGCCAATGGCTTTACGGATACCAAACTCGTGAGTGCGCTCCTTCACGGTGATAAGCATGATATTGCTTACACCTACGATACCAGAGAGCAGCGTGAAGAGTCCGATGACCCAAAGGAAAGTATGGATGATTTCTATTCCTTTCTCCATCTGCAGACTTTGAGCATAGTTATTCCATATCCAGATGGCCCGATCATCCATAGGGTGAACCTGGTGCAAACCATTCAGTCTGCGACGATAGTTCTTCTCAAAGGCCTCGTTGGCATCCTCAGAGGTCAATCCCTTGAACGTGAACTCGATGCTGCCCAGACTGGGCGTATTGGCACCATAGATACTTTTGATAGCAGTGTAAGAAGAATAGGCTCTGCTATTACCCTCGCCTCGACTCTTGTAGATGCCAACAACCTTGAACGAGATATCGCCCACCTTTATAAACTTACCCAACAATGTCTTATAGTCCTTAGGCTCCAGTTCCTTTGCCTGGTTAGAGTTGAGCACAATCACCTTACGGCGTTCCTTCAGGTCGATATCGTTGATGAATCGGCCGCATAGCATGTGCTCTTTGACGATCTTGGTATGAATAGGATGCACACCTGCTATACTAATATTCATGTAATTTTCGCCATAGCTGGCAGTGCCACTGGTGAAATAGTTGGCTCCCACCTCATCAATATTCTCAGAAAACTCAGTCTGAGTGGCTTCCAGATCCTTTACGTTCAACCGTATGTCGCGCCCTTCCTTCAGACCTTTATAAGGCATCGATGTCCAACCTCCATCCACTTCCATCGAGTTGGTCAGGAAGTCGCCATTCATCTTCATCGTGGCATTGATGAGTCCGTTACCAGCACCCAGCAATACGATGATCATAAAGATGCCCCACGCCACAGCAAATCCTGTGAGCGTAGTACGCAGCTTATTGCGCCGTGCCGTCTGCCATATTTCAGTTATTATATCGTGCATAGTCTCACTATTACTTCATCATGCCGTTAATACCGAATGGACTTGCATCGTGGTTCAGGTTTTCCTCGATATTGCCGATGACACCATCTTTGATATGTACTATCTTATTAGTCTCGTTAGCCACACCGCTCTCGTGAGTTACCACCACAATGGTCATGCCATCCTCCTGGTTCAGCTTCTTCAGCAGCTGCATCACCTCCACAGATGTCTTCGAGTCGAGGGCTCCTGTGGGCTCATCGGCCAGGATAATCTGTGGACGGGTGATGAGTGCTCTGGCTATTGCCACGCGTTGCTTCTGTCCTCCCGACAGTTCATTGGGGTAGTGCTCGGCCCAGTCGGCCAAACCCAACTTATCCAGATATTCCATCGCCATCTGGTGGCGCTTCTTTCTGGACACCCCCTGATAGAATAATGGCAACTCAACGTTTTCCACGGCGGTCTTGAAAGAGATGAGATTAAACGATTGGAAAATAAAACCTATCATCTTGTTGCGATACTCGGCAGCCTTGGTCTCGCTGAGGTTCCAGATGGGTACTCCAGCCAGCTCGTAGGTCCCTGAGTCGTAGTTGTCCAGTATACCTAGTATGTTCAGCAGTGTTGATTTACCCGAGCCCGATGCTCCCATGATGCTTACGAACTCACCTTTTGCTATGTCGAGCGAGATACCCTTAAGCACATGGAGCGGCTGGGCACCTTGATAGGTTTTGTTGATGTCTTGTAAATGTATCATAAATCAAATTATTACCATAGTTTCTGATTGTTAGACGATCGTTACTCGCCGAAAGTTGCATTATATTCGTTTTTAACATCCTTTAACGTAATACCCAGCAGTTGCATTTGTCGGAACAGCTCTGGCAGTCGCTCCTTCATAAACTCCCGCTTGCGAGCCTTCAGTATTTGCTTCTTGGCTCCTGGAGTAACAAAGTAGCCCAGTCCACGCTTGTTGTAGATGATCTCCTCGCGAGCCAACTGTTCGTAGGCTTTCACTGCGGTATTAGTGTTCACCTCGAGCAGCACGGCATATTCGCGCACTGACGGTATGCGATCGTCGTCTTTGTATACACCCGACAGAATCTCGTCGCACAGACGGTCTGACATCTGGATGTAGATCGGTTTATCATTTGTGAAAGTCATAATTTATCCACTTATTAGTTATTAATTCAAATCCTTTGAAGATACGGAACGATATCCAGTAGTTAGCAATTGAGAGTAATGGCAGTGCTATGCAGTACACATATACCAGAGGACTAATCATGTGCTTGTAATAATTGCCTGCAGCATCTATCCATTCAGAACGGAACGTGTACAGCTCGAAATAGTTCATAGACTTAACAAACCCAACCAAGAGGAGAATGAACACCACACTCGAAGCCACAAATGCATATTTGCGAAGCAATGTGCCGCCAAGTGTATATAGCGAGTGTACCCACAACAAAGATGCCAAGAAGAAAGCCCATCGCATTATAGCATACCACGAAGAGAATCCATAATCAGGAAAGAAATTGTACAAGAACACAGGAAGAGCTGAATCGTACCAACGCACCCAACAATTTGCATAGCTTCCGTTCCACCCGTTATCAGGCACAAATACCGATACAGCCTCACCCTCATATCGTGGGCCGAAACCCATCAGATCTCTACCCCAGAGAAAAGCCATACGGAGCGTATCGCCGAGAACCATTGCCAGGAACACGCAGATAATGCAAATCACTGTAGAGTAGACTATCAGCGAGAGATATTTCTCTGCATTAGTTGATGGCAACATCATGAACGACTCGCGCTTGCGCTTATTGTTGATACCGGCAACTACCGTGCTTATCAGCACCACACTTGCTACTATAAAGAGTACCATTCCCATGTCTCCAAAATCTTTCAACATGTCGTATGGACTTTCGTTATGAGTGCTGAATTTCCAAAAAACCTCGCACATAAACACCACCAGCGCTGCTCCTATCGTCCACATCAGCAGCGAACGGTAGTTTGTGCTCAGCACATAGCGCAAGGTCTTTCCGAATCTATTTATGCTAAAACTATTCATAACTTCTATTCTTCAATTTTACAATCCTTCAATTCTTCACAGGTTTATAAATTTACCAATATTCTGAGTGCGACAGAAGCAACGGTACGACAACCAGAAATTAAATATCATCCATATTGCAGAGATACTATCCCAAATCACATACTCCAATGTAGATGGCTGGCTATTGTTTTCCATTTTTCCACTCTCTGGAGTTAACCATATCGACAGCATACCCAACACCACAAATGCAACAGAGGTGTATACCCAAGCATACTTGTGCGAACGGAAGAAGGTTCCACCCAGTGCATAGAAAGAATGCGTTGCCAAAGCCAAAACTATTATTGCATGCCAAGTTGCCTTAGGCACCCATTCGTCCGACATATGTGCATTAGAGAGTTTGTCTACAATGAAACTCATCACAAATGTGGTATATTCATGGTTCATCATTATATTTACCAGATACTGTATCAAGTCGGCCCCCAAAAGTGCCACAGTGTATATCGGCAATAGTATCAACCAGGTAGAGTAGCGCATCAGATACTTCTCGAAGTTGGATGCTGGCAGCATCAACAGAGCCTGCTTGTCATGCTTGTTCTTCATACTGTAGAACATCATCGACGGCCCCATTATCGGCATAGTAACAATTGTAGCTATCACTGCCACTGCACATGGTGCATACCCATTACTAACATTTAAGAAATGTGTGGTAAACGCCAGAAATATCAATGTCGTGATAACAAAAAACTGCAGGAAAGACTTGACGTAGTAGCTGCGATCATTCCTTAACGACCACTTGGCCAGCTTGCCGAATCTATTTAAATTGAACTGTATCATAACAAAACTATGTCTCTTATGTTCTTATTATCTAAATCCTACCCTCGTTTACAGCATTAAACAGCAGTTCCAGATTAACCTGGGTCTCAGGACTATCCTCATGGCGAGGAGCTATTACGGCATTACCCTGAAGCGAAGGCTCGGCATAGAGTACATCGTCCATCTCGGCAGGTGTGCGATACTCGAATGTGTACTTATCCTGAATATCAGCTACACTTGCATTCAGAAGCAGTTTCTGTGGGCTCAGTATCAGGATATGGTCCAACAGCGATTCTACATCGTGCACCTGATGGGTAGAGATTATCAGAGTGCGGTCGCCAGTCATATACTGTGTTACCACCTTGCGGAACTGACTCTTCGATGGGATATCCAGTCCGTTGGTAGGCTCGTCCATCAGCAGCACCTTGGTGTTGGTTGCCAGTGCAAATGCCATAAACACCTTCTTCTTCTGTCCCATCGAGAGGGCGTTCAGTTTCAGGTCGGTGGTCAGTTCAAAATCCTTCAGGCAGCCCTCAAGCACAGTAGTGCTGAACAATGGATAGAATGGGCGATTGATTTTAACGTATTCATCCAGCGACATTGCAGGCAAGTCGAACTCCTCTGGCACTATGAATATATCCTGCAGAGTCTCAGGCTTGCGCAGCTTGGTCTCTATGCCATCAAAGCTTACGCTACCCTTCTTTGGGCGCAGCAGGCCAGCTATCAAATAGAGCAGTGTGCTCTTACCAGTACCGTTCTTACCCAACAGACCATAAATATTATCCTGCTTCAGCTCCAGGCTGAAATCATCGAATACCAGATTCTTACCTCCGGCATACTTAAAACTGATGTTGTTTACTTCGATCATAATGATATAGTTTTTTAATGTTTAATCTTTAATCTTTAATGTATTTGAATTCGTGTTATAGTGTACCACTTTAATAGTACACTGCAAAAGTAGAATAATTATCAATACGCTCCAAGCTTTTATGCGAAAATCTTCAAATTCTTAACACACTTTAACCACCCACCCTCGCGCGTACATAACTTATAAATGATTTTCTGCTGTTTTTCTTGCGTTTATCCAAAATAATACATATCTTTGCACCCAAAAGCAGTAAGAATGGAACATCGTAAACTAAGGTTTGCTCTGTTGGGCAATATTTATCAGGCTAAGAAATCGGCCAGCATACAGAAGGTGCTATCTACGATTGCCAACTATGGCGCGGAGCTGTATGTAGACATGGAGTACTATTACTTCCTGAAGGATCATCAGCGTCTGGACGTGAAGGCTACCAAGGTTTTCTCGGATGACGACTTTGAGGCTGATTTCGTGATATCGATGGGTGGCGATGGCACATTCCTTAAAGCAGCGAGTCGTGTGGGCAACAAGAACATCCCCATACTAGGTGTAAATATGGGCCGACTAGGTTTCCTTGCCGACATCAATCCTGACGATATAGAGCACTGTCTGAAAGCACTGTATAATGATGATTATGCAGTGGAGAGTCGTGCGCTGATACAGATTGAGGCCGACGGTGCTCCACTTGGCGACTTTAGTTTTGCACTGAACGATGTAGCCATACTGAAACGCGATACTGCATCGATGATATCGATACGTGCCAGTGTGAACGGAACATATCTTAATACCTATCAGGCTGACGGACTGGTTGTGTCTACGCCTACAGGTTCTACTGCTTATTCACTATCAAATGGCGGACCAATCATCGTGCCAGGCACTAAGGTTTTCTCGATGACTGCCGTTGCTCCGCATTCGCTTAACGTGCGACCGATAGTACTGGCCGATTCATCAGTTATCGAACTGGATGTGGAGAGCCGTTCGCACAACTTCCTTGTGGCTATCGACGGACGATCGGAGAAATGCAAAGAGGGCACGAAGATTGTGCTCCGTCGTGCCCCCTATGATATCAAGGTTGTTAAGCGATCAGATCATCGCTACTTCAACACCCTACGTGAGAAAATGATGTGGGGTGCTGATACCCGTTAATTATTTCACTACAAAACCGAATGACTTCAGGTCCTTGTCCATCGACGAGGTTCCATAGAGTATCTGATAGCGACCTGACTTAGTTGCCAGTTCGTCAATCATCTCGTCGTAGTATTCGAATGCCTCACCATCCAGTGTGATGGTGGCCTTCTGTGTCTCGCCAGCCTTCAGGTTCAGCTTCTGGAATCCCTTCAGAGCCTTGATAGGTGCGCCAGCATCGTCGAGACGCTTCACGTATACCTGAACAGTCTCTGTACCCTCGCGCTTACCGGTATTGGTAACAGGGATAGTGAGATTGACCTTACCGTTCTTCTTCATCTTCTTGGCAGAGATCTTAGCATCGCCAATCGCAAAAGTGGTATAGCTGAGTCCATAGCCGAATGCATACTGGGGAACACCTGTGAAGTAACGATAGGTGCGGTTCTTCATAGAATAGTCAAGGAAGTCGGGCAGGTCGTTGTTAGAGCGATAGA